>NZ_ML064902.1:0-624501 GCF_003676355.1 Bacillus sp. L75 | reverse complement strand
ATCGGATGATGAATCATGATATGTATCCGGAGACGATTGATAATCGTTAATCACTATAAAAGCGTGCCTATTATGACTTTTATGCAAATAAATTGCTATTGCAGAGGTAATGTAAGACGTACAAATGTGTACGTCTTTTTCTTTTAAGCACAAAAACAATTTATTAACGAAAGTATTTTGGCAGAAAGGCTAACAAAATCAAAGGAAAATATGTTGTAGATTGCTTTCTTTTTTTGTGGGGCACCATATCCAATCACGTTATCTTGCACTTGAACATTTTTTATAGACTGGTACCGCGACAAATTATTTCTCTTCTACATACCAATAAAGTAGACATTAGAAAGTGAAAGAGAGGGCGAAAATGTGTGAAAATTCTTTTCCTCGAGAGTCATCCCATGTGGCTCTATGGTTTACCAAATGGGTTTAGGGAAGCAGGACATACCGTAATGATTTCCGGTCCTGTAAGTCGGGAAAATATCACTGAAATGATAGACGAATTTAAACCAGATCTAATAGTATCTATGGGATGGACACCAGAGCATTCAAGGGAAAAGCAGGCCTGGATTCGCAACGCTACTAAAAAGGTGAATATCCCTCTCGTTTATTGGGCAACTGAAGACCCGCTGCACACTCAAAACTTTACTATCCCGTTAATTAAAAAGGTGAAACCAGATTTTGTTTTCACGGTTACGCCTTCTCTGTGTAAAACTTATGAAAGCATGGGGATTAAAGCAGCTCACTTAGACTTTGCATTTCACGAAAGTATACATCACCAGATTAAACCATTAGCAAAATACAGTTGTGATATAGCAGTGGTGGCTAATGCTTACCCTAATTTTCTTGAAGAACATCCGGAAGTGTTCCGTTCGTCCTCTTTAAAAACGCTTATTCGTCCTCTTATACGGAAGGGTATTCGCATTGATTTTTGGGGGAGAAACTGGGAAAAAATGAGTAAATATATAGGAAGAGAAATTCCCCGCAATTGGATCCATGGATACCTTGATTATACTGAAGCATATAAAGTCTACAGTTCAGCAAAAGTCGTTATCGGTTTGCAAAACTGTGAAAGCCAACTTACGCAACGCACCTATGAGATTCTTGGTTCCGGGGGGGTTTTATTGACATCGGATACACCAGCAGTTCGAGGTAAATTCAAACCTGGCCGCGATCTCATCGTTTCTTCCTCCCCAAAAGAAACATTGGAAAAGGTTAAATACTATTTGAATCATGATAGCGAGAGAAAAAAGATTCAGATAAACGGTAAAAAGGCTGTAAAGAATGATTCCTATCTGCATAGAGCCGAGAGAATGCTTGAGGTGCTAAAAAGCAGAGGAATTATAAGAAACTTAGGGAAAACCATTCATTATGTAGATGTTCTCAAAGAAAAATACGTGATCCATCATGTTACTCCCGGTGAAACATTATCAATAATTGCCAGGAAGTATAATGTTTCCCTGCAGCAACTCATGGAGCTTAATCATTTCAAATCAGATCAAATATATGCTGGACAAATCATTAAGATTAGAGAGAAACTGTTTAGAAATATTGATAACAAATTTTTCTAAAGGAGAGTAATATGAATGAAGGGGAAAATACCTAAAATAAGAAATCAAGCGAATAAAGTAAAAAGAACGCCTCGTTATATGGAATTTCCCGTGACATACGAAGTATATCATGTGGAATCCGGCGATACATTATGGACGATTTCTAAATCCTTCAATATCCCGGTACAACAACTTATAAATCTTAATAAGCTTTCTTCAGATAGAATTTATCCTGGACAAATTATAAAGATAAGAGAAAGATAATCTTTGAGGTTTCGGAAACGAATCAAATTGAAATGACAATCCTCATTTTTTTATTTGTGGGGAACTTGATATTTTTGGGGATGAAGGGGTTATGAGATGTTTCAAATGAGCTATTTCTATTCTGGATTAGGATGGGATTTTATTCAACACGTTGATCAAACGAACGGAGTATTAAATGTTGTGTCTCCTGATTTTTTCTATATCAGAAAAGATGGATCATTACTTCTCCGTTCAGCTAATCCCGATGTGATTAAAGCTCTTCATAGAAGAAAATTAAAAGTAGTTCCTTTTCTAAGCAATCATTGGGATCAGGATTTGGGGCGATTTTCATTAATGAACCGAGTTCTTTTAGCTAAACAAATTTCTCATGCAATAGAAGAACTGGATTTGGACGGAGTTAATATCGATATAGAAAACCTTACAGAAAAAGATCGGAATTTATTTACAGATTTTGTTAGATTGGTAAGGAAAAGTATTCCTAGACATAAAGAAGTATCAGTTGCAGTGGCGGCAAATCCTTTTGGCTGGACGAAGGGCTGGCACGGATCATATGATTACGAGTATTTAGCTAAATATGCAGATTACCTTATGATTATGGCCTACGATGCAAGCCACCTTGCTGGACCTACTGCAAGTGTAGGATGGGTGGAAAAGTCCATTCAATATGCTCTGACCCAAAAAATCTCTCCTGAAAAACTAGTTTTAGGATTGCCATTCTATGGCCGCTGTTGGATGAAAGGCCAATCTGCCTCTCAAGCCATTCCCCTTTACCTTGTTGACTCATTAGTAAAAAGGCATAACGGGACAATTATTTTTGACACAAAGAGTCAATCTCCAAAAGCTATTTTTACTGTCAATCAGGATAACAAGGGGCTGTTGCCTTCGGGAACATATACATTATGGTTTGAAAATGAACAGTCACTCAGAGCAAAAATAAAACTCGCTCAAAAATATAATCTGAAAGGTCTTGGCAGCTGGAGTCTTGGACAAGAGGATGCGTCAGTCTGGAATACAGTGTTTAAAAATATATAATGATTTATAGTTCAAAGCAAAATTCGAAGATAATTGCAATGAATCTCTATCCTGAATGGATGCTGGTTTATCTAAAAAACATGATGAGAATTGATTGACCACTCTCATTAAAGGATGGGGAAATTCAAGGCGCCAAGGTACGTGGAGAACCATGACTTGTTGATAATCGACCATATAGTTTCTCCTCAGAAATGAGGGGGTTTTACATAAAAAAGACGAGCGAATCCGGGGGGAATTCCACTCGCCGCTTTCTAATGAAAAGACGGGTGCTGGATGGCAGCTCGTCTGTTTCATTATAAAATAGGGAACGTATGTTTGTAAAGGCCTGCGCTGTTTTTTCTCATTCGGAGCGGATCAATTGTCAAGGAATGGTCAGCATGATAGCATGTCCTGTAAAAAGAAGGAGTGTTCGTTATGGAGCCGTTAGAGTTAAACGGTGTAAGACTGAAAATGTATGATTGTAAAGAAAGTGCGGGTGAAAACGGCCGCATGATTTCATTTATATTGAAGGTGACCTCTGAAACGTATCATGATATTGCCGTTCTTTTGTATGAAAAAACATTTGATATCAAGGCGCCCGAGCGTGGGCTTGAATTCCGCGGTAAAATAACCAACTACTATACATCCGTCACTAATCTTTACAATAAAGATGAGACAGGTGATTTTTTTGTAGAAATGACCGAGATCTGAATTCATTTGAAAAAGCTGCCGGGCGGCAGCTTTTGTGCGGGATATGTAAATGGTTCGGATTGTTCGGGGGGTTTAATAGGAGTCTCTGATGATTTTATAATTCTTATGATTGACGACAGTGAGGGAATCTAATTCAAGGTCACGATAATTATCCATGATGGTTACATCAACGATGACGGAGTTTTCATTTACTTTTTCAACAATACCGGTTAATCCGTTTTTAAATTCAATGACGTTTCCAACCTTAGCAATTTTCACGAGCTTCCTCTCCTTTATCATAAATCCTGTTTGAAAATATTTTGCAGTATTTTCTTTAAGAAGTAAAGCGATATGGGTATCAGCCCGCTCAATCATTGTCCCGGCGGGGGAAAGATGATATATTGATTTTCGGGAAAAAGCCGAGAAAAGGAGGCTGTGTTCGTTGCTGCCTGAGGAAATTTCAGAATGTATCAACCAAATGCGCACCGGGGAAATCAAAGAATTCAGGGTGCAGAAAGAACATTTTCTTGCATTTCGAGCAGTTTTATCGAAGCAGGAAGATTTTAAGCATTTCCGCGGTATTGCACAGCAGGGCGGAGATGTTGTTTTCCAGTATTTAGAACAGCCAAGAAGCTGACGGCTCCTCGCACTTGAGGAGTCTTTTTTTGTTTCTTAGTTTCTCATTTCATCTGGCTGTAACAGATGTAAACAAAATGTAAAATCCCTCCGATGGATACTTTTACTGCTATTTGGTTAATGTTGTGAAAATGACGGCTGTTTTCCTGCCAATAACAAGGCTGTTAACGAACTTCTTCCATCATAAAAGCTGATTGGGAGCACTGGAAAATCTTTAACCGTGAATTTGCGCACAGCTCTTGTTAAGGTAGTGAAGTATTTAAGGAGGAAATCGTATGACGACAAAATTTGCTGCCTTGGCTGTCTTTTTTCTATGTTTTATGCCTGCATCAAAAATTGAACATACAGAAGCTCTGTTTACTTTTGCGAAGAAGCCAAAGCAAGAACCCAGCACACTGGTTGCTGATTTAAATAAAAAAAGCTCGGTTCCGAAGCTTTCAAAAACGGATCATAAGCATTCTATCCAACCGATAAAGCTGTCATCTCACCAAGAGAAGAAAGCAGAACCGGAAGAGACGGCTTATCAGCCGCCGAAAAAAACGTATTCCCGCGCTGACAGACAACTTCTGTCACGGCTCGTTCACGCAGAAGCGAAGGGTGAGTCTTATAAAGGGAAGGTTGCGGTAGCCAGCGTAGTGCTGAACCGGACTGAAAAAAACGGCTTCCCGGATACCATTCGGGGCGTGATCTATCAAAGGAATGCATTTGAACCGGTAGCAAACGGAAGCATTAATCAAAAGCCGGATAAGGATTCCATCGCCGCCGCAAATGAGGCGCTTGACCATCCGGGCAGAGAAACGGACGCGTTGTTTTTCTACAATCCGAAAACGGCATCTGACCACTGGATCCGTTCCCGAAAAATTATCGAACGGATCGGCAGACACGTATTTGCGATGTAAGCATAGCGGGATCAAAAATATCCCGGCTATGCTTTTTTCAATTTTGAGAAATCGAAAATATTTTCAGAACTTGTCTCATATGATGATGGAAGAACGAGAGACAAGGAGAGACACCATGAATCGATTTGTGAAAGGGATCATTCTTTTATCCATCGCCGCCTTTTTCGCGGAATGTCTGGAATTTGTCGTGAATATGATACTGGCGCGGGAGCTTGGCGAGCATGGGATGGGACTTTACATGAGCATTCTGCCCACCATTTTTTTAATTATCGTCATCGCCAGTCTGGAGCTTCCGATCTCCATTTCAAAATTCATCGCGGAATCCAATCAGAAGCTGCATGAAAGCATGCTCCGGCATGCCTTCAGAATGACCGCCGTTTTTACCGCGTTTTCAACCGCGGCCGCAAGCATCGCGCTGCCGTTCATTCCTGTATTCGATACGTATCACCCGTTTATTAAAGGGATTGTCATCGGGCTGATTCCAGTCGTCGCTTTTACATCCATCGCCAGAGGTTATTTTATGGGTGTGCAGCAAATGGGAAAAATCGCGGTTGCGAATGTCATGAAAAAAATCATTCAAGTGCTTTGTCTGTTTATCTTTTTTCAATGGTACTCTTTTGAAATTGATATGGCCGTGCTCATTTCATTATTTGTGCTGGTCGCAAGCGATGTCGTGGTGTTCGTTTACTTGTATACGCAGTTTATTTTGGCACGGAGGGCGCTTTCCGGCCATCAGCACATTCATCTTCGCGGCAAGGACGTGCGGAAACGCCTCCTGGCCGTATCCATCCCGACAACGGGACTTCGTATATTTCATGCGGTGACGAACGCCATTGAACCCTTTTTAGTGAAAGGAGCGCTGCTGGCGTCCGGGGCAGCCGGGACAGCCGCGATTGATCAATACGGCATGCTTGCCGGTGTTGCGATGACAATCGGTTCGTTTCCCGCATTTATCGCCCATTCGCTGATGGTCGTCATGATTCCCAGCATTTCAGAAGCGTATGCGCTGTCCCAATATGATATTGTGCTGAAACGGCTGAGACAAGCGATTTTTATTACATTCGGCTACGGCATTCCGGCAGTCTGGGTCATGTTTCAGTTCGCGGGCCCGCTGACCCATTTGTTTTTTCAGTCTCCGGAAGCGCAGTATTATTTGCAGCTTTTGTGGCCGTTTTTTCTTTTTCATCTGTTTGTGATGCCGCTTCAGGCCTGTCTGATCGGTATCGGCCACGTGAAAACGGCGTTTTATCATAACGTATGGAGCAGCATTGTAGGGCTTTCGATGATGTATGTGCTCGGTTCTATGCCGGAATTGCAAATGCTCGGCATTATACTCGGCATGAATACCGGCATGATTCTTCTGACAAGTTTACATTACGCGACGATCTGCAAAGACCTCGGTGTCTCCGTGTTTTTGACGGGCGGCGGAAGAACAGCGCCCCGGATCGAAAGCTGAAAAGGCTGATACATTTCAATAAGGAAGGGCAAGCTATCCGAAACGCGTGAAAGGAAGATCATATGCATAAAAACCGCCTAATTGTATGTGCAGTCCTTTTGATAGCTGCCGCCGTCTGGATGCCTGAAGCAAAAGCCTCATCAGAAAAACAGGCAGTTCCCGCCGTGTTTCTGATGAAGACGATTGAAGGAGACGAGATATCGATTCCGAATAAAGGGCAGAAAACGATTTTGCATTTTTGGACATCGTGGTGTCCGCCGTGCAAAAAAGAACTGCCTCAGTTCCAAACGTATTATGAACAGCATCAGTCCGATGATGTAAGCCTTGTAACGGTAAATTTGATGAATGCCGAGCGAAACAAAAATACCGTTCAAAACTTTGTCAGTCAGCACCATCTCACTTTCCCGATTGTTCTTGACACGAAAGGCGAGCTTATGAAGGAATACGATGTCATGACGATTCCCACGTCATTTCTGCTGAATGAAAAAGGAGAAATCGAAAAAAAGATCGTCGGTCCGATGACCGCCTCACAATTAAAAGAATGGTCAGAGAAATAAAAAGGTGCGGGAGGAATTCCTCCCGCACCTTTTTTGCATATAATGAACAGCTGAAGAAACACTAATGATAATTATTATCAAAAAGAAATTAAAACAATTATAATTGAAATCTTCCGCCGGCATGCTATAATAAAGGAAACACTGCGATAACACTGTGAAAATGCTGCCTGTCAGGCGGCTGTTTTGCTTTTATCGGGGAATTGAAGATGATTTGCGTTCTCAATTAGAGAGGAGAATTCATAATGAATGAACAAGTGATGACACAAACCCATTCACAACAGCACATACAAGAAGAGCGGGCCGGAAAAAAGTGGCTCCAGCATGCAGAACTCATTGCGGCGCTCGTATCCGGCGTCCTTATTCTTGCGGCCTGGTTTTTTACCGAAACAAAAGGCCTGTCCGTCACTTTGTATATCCTTGCCTTCCTGATCGGGGGATTTGCAAAAGCGAAAGAGGGAATTGAGGATACCATTGAGACGAAGGCGTTAAATGTGGAACTGCTGATGATTTTTGCGGCTGTCGGCTCCGCCCTGATCGGTTATTGGGCTGAAGGCGCTGTTCTTATCTTTATTTTTTCGTTAAGCGGCGCGCTCGAAACATATACGATGAATAAAAGCAGCCGTGATTTAACATCTTTAATGAAACTGGAACCGGAGGAAGCGACACTGCTTGCGGACGGACGGGAAAAGCGGGTGCCGGCTGCTGAACTTAAGATCGGTGACATGATCGTCATTAAGCCGGGCGAACGCGTAGCAGCAGACGGGATCATTGAGTCTGGCGTGACGAGCCTCGATGAATCGGCGCTTACGGGTGAAGCGATGCCGGCGGAAAAAACAGCCGGAGATTCTGTGTTTACAGGAACGGTAAACGGAAACGGCTCCTTAACGGTCCGTGTGACGAAAACAAATGAACAGTCTTTATTCAGAAAAATCATCCGGCTGGTGGAATCAGCCCAAAACAGCGTGTCACCGGCTCAGGCATTTATTGAGCGGTTCGAAAGTGTCTATGTCAAAGGCGTGCTGTTAGCCGTGGCTTTGCTTTTATTCATTCCTCATTTCGCTTTAGGCTGGAGCTGGAGTGAAACCTTTTACAGGGCGATGGTGTTTATGGTGGTCGCCTCCCCGTGCGCACTTGTCGCTTCTATTATGCCCGCTGCGCTTTCCCTTATCTCAAATGGGGCCCGCAACGGATTATTGGTTAAAGGAAGTGTGTTTTTAGAGCAGCTGGGAAGCGTATGGATGATCGCATTTGACAAAACCGGCACGGTCACTAAGGGACAGCCGGCAGTCGCGGCATTTCAAGCTGCGGAACATGTGAGTGAAGATGAGATCATGCAGGCGGTGTATGCCATGGAAAAGCAATCAAGCCACCCGCTTGCAAAAGCGATAGCTGAATTTGCCGAAAGCCGGGGCGCCGCGCCCGCAGGACATCTATCGATTGACGAGACGTCCGGATTCGGTGTTCAGGCTGAAATAGAAGGTGTCAAATGGATGGTCGGAAAAGCGGGGTTTGCAGGTGAAGATGCGGCAGATGCTTTTTTGCAAACATCGGGAAAAGAATTAAAGGATAAAGGTTTTACACTGGTCTTTGTTAAAAAAGATGACCGGATTGCGGGCTGCTTTGCCTTAAAGGATCAAATCCGACCTGAAGCCAAAGCCGTGATGGCTGAGCTTGAATCACTGGGCATTAAAACAGCCATGCTCACCGGCGATCAGTCTGAAACTGCGGCTGCCATTGCAAAAGAGGCGGGCATGACGACGGTTGTTGCCGATTGTCTGCCGGACCAAAAGGCAAAAGAAGTGAAGAAGCTGAAGGAAACGTACGGCACAATCGCCATGGTGGGGGACGGCATTAATGACGCGCCCGCTCTGAAAACCGCTGACGTCGGTATTGCGATGGGCGGGGGAACGGACGTGGCCCTTGAAACGGCTGACTTAGTCCTTATGAAAAATGATCTTCACAAGCTTGTGAAAATGTGCAGACTCTCAAGGAAAATGAACCGGATTATTAAGCAGAATATTGTTTTCTCGCTCTCGGTCATCTGCCTTTTGATCTGCGCCAACTTTCTTCAGGTGATGGAACTGCCGTTTGGCGTGATCGGGCATGAGGGGAGCACGATTCTGGTCATTCTGAACGGACTGAGATTATTAAAATAAACATGACAGCCGCACACGGGCGGCTGTTTTTTTAATGTTCGTTCACAGCATAAACGCCGGAAAACTGATAGAATGAATAAAGAGTCACTTTGGTAAGGAGGAAAAGCAAAAAATGAACAGATTAGAACGTGTTTCATCTTGGCTGAAAAAAGAAGGACATGATGCGGCGTTTATACATACAAAGGAAAACGTATTTTATTTAACTGATTTTTACACGGATCCGCATGAGCGGTTAATGGGATTGTTCCTGTTTCAGGAACAGGAGCCGTTTTTCGTTTGTCCGGGAATGGAAGCCGGACAAGCCCGCAGCGCCGGGTGGGAGCATGATATTATCGGCTACGGCGATCACGAAGATCCGTGGGAGCTGATCAAAGCCGAGCTCACAAAACGAAATGTGCGGCTTGATTCCATCGCGGTTGAAAAGGATTCGATCTCTCTTTCCCGCTCAGAACAGCTCAAACAAGCTTCAGGGGGCGCGGCATTTGTTTCGGCAGAAGAAACGCTCAACCAATTCCGTCTCGTGAAAGATGAGAAGGAAATCAGCATTCTCAGGGAAGCGGCAAAACTTGCGGATTACGGAGTTGAAGTCGGTGTCGCGGCGCTCAAAGAGGGTGTGAGTGAAACCGAAGTACTCGCGCAGATTGAGTTTGAGCTGAAGAAAAAAGGCGTGCAGGGCATGTCATTTTCAACGATGGTGCTGTTCGGGGAAAAATCTGGCCAGCCCCATGGAAATCCGGGTGCAGACCGGTTGAAAAAAGGCGATTTCGTTCTGTTTGATCTGGGCGTTATTCTTGACGGCTACTGTTCAGACATTACGAGAACATTCGCATACCAATCAATCAGCCCGAAACAGGAAGAGATTTACGAAACGGTGCTTAAAGCTGAACAGGCGGCGCTTCAATTAAGCAAACCCGGCGTCAGAATCGGCGATCTCGATTTAAAAGCCCGCGGCATTATTGAAAAAGCCGGATACGGAGACTATTTCCCGCACCGCCTCGGCCACGGACTCGGGATTTCGGTTCACGAATATCCATCAATGAGCAGCGCGAACGACACACTCCTCAAAGAAGGCATGGTGTACACGATAGAACCGGGGATTTACGTGCCGGATGTCGGCGGCGTGCGCATTGAAGACGATGTGTTCGTCACAAAAGACGGCGCCGAAGCATTAACGCAGTATCCGAAAGAATTAACGATTCTGAAATAGAAAGCTTTGTGATAAAAAAGGACGGTTCTGGAACGCAGCGTCCTTTTTTATCACCTTTTAAATGAAAAAATCATCAAAATGCTGAAATGGTTTGATGTCATGCTTTTCATTCAGGGGCCGCAGGGCAAGGTAACTGCCGCCGAGTATGGCGAGACACAAACCGATTAAGCAAAGAATCCCCATCGCTGTTCTTCTCCTTTCAAACGAATAGGCTGTTTCTGTTTCTAGCTTACTGTATGAAACGCATTCCAGATCAAGGGAAAAAAAGAAAGGGGGGGACGCAATGGCTACGATCAGAGACATTGCCGGCGCTGCCGGGGTTTCCGTTACAACGGTATCAAGAGTTTTAAACGATCATCCTTATGTAAGTAAGGACAAAAGAGAAAGAGTGAAAAAAGCGATGCAATCGCTCGGATATACGCGCAACATTCATGCTGTGCATTTATCAAAAGGTTTTTCCGATATGATCGGCGTTGTGCTTCCGTCGGTGAATCTTCCGTATTTTGCAGACCTTGTTGCAGGTATTGCCGAGGCTGCCGAAGCGTCAGGCGTGCATCTTTCTTTATACCAGACAGATTATCAGCAGCAAAAAGAACGTTTTGCCTTATCACAGTTACAGGAGCGCCAAGTGGACGGCCTGATTATCTGCTCCAAAGCAATTCCTGATGAACATCTGCTTACCGTGAAAGAACCGCTCATCCTCTGCCAGTACACTGATGCGGCAGGGCTTTCCTCCATCAGTAATCCGCATCGGGAAGCATTTCGGCACGGTCTGGATTATCTGATAGAAAAGGGACACCGGAAAATAGCGATCAGCCTGGCCAGAAAAAAGGGAAAAAACAGTCAAGTACGCATTGCCGCATACAAAGAGGCGCTGAAGAAGATCGGGCAGCCTTACAGGGAAGAGCTGGTTGTGGAAAAGGCGCTGACGCTGCTTGACGGGAAAGCCCTTTTTCATAGATGGAAGAGCTGGGATGACAAACCGACTGCGCTGTTTGCGGCGAATGATCAAGTATCCGCAGGTCTTTACCTTGAAGCCAAGGCAAACGGGACGCGCATCCCGGAAGAGCTTGCGATTTTGAGCATCGACAATCATGATATCAGCAAGATGTTAGGTATTTCCACAATAGATATACAAACAAAAGAAATGGGAAAGCAGGCTTTTCACATGCTTGAGAACCGGATCAGCGGCGGGCCTCCGGCAAGGAAAGTTCTTGATTACCGCCTTATTGAACGATCAACCGTCTAAAAAAAGAATTGACGCGCTTTCCGTTCGTTTTGTACGATATGAGGTATTGAATGACAAAGGAGCTGAGGATCATGAAGGGGTCCTTTACAGTTGAAAAGGTATTAAATAACAATGTGCTCATCGCAACACATGATAGATACAGTGAGGTCGTCTTAATCGGAAAAGGGATCGGCTTTGGAAAAAAACAAGCGGATGTCATTGAAGATAAAGGGTATGACAAGATGTTCATCTTAAAGGATGAAAAAGAACAAAAACAATTTAAAAAGCTCCTCGGTTATGTGGACGAGACACTTGTCGACATCTCCAATGACGTCATTTATCATATCAAGAAGCGGACAAGCCAACCGTTAAATGAGCATATCCATATTGCGCTGACTGACCATATTGCCTTTGCGGTAAAGCGGCTGCAGCAGGGTTTTGACATTAAAAACCCGTTTCTCATGGAAACCGAAACGCTTTATCCGGAAGAATTCCAAATTGCCCGTGAAGTCGTCGGCATGATTAATGAAAAGACGGGAATCTGTCTTCCGGAAGGAGAGATCGGCTTTATCGCTCTGCATATCCACTCCGCCCTGACGAATCGGCCCCTTTCAGAGGTCAATCAGCATTCACAGCTGATGTCCCGGCTCGTTCAGGTGATTGAGGAATCTTTCCAGATGAAAGTGAATAAAGAAAGCGTCCACTATTTGCGGCTGATCCGGCATATCAGATTTACCATAGACAGGATTAATCGGGAAGAGCAGACAAAAGAACCAGAAAAGTTAATGTTATTATTGAAAAATGAATACCCGCTATGCTACAATACTGCTTGGAAACTGATAAAAATCTTGCAGCAAATACTGAAAAAACCAGTTCATGAGGCGGAAGCGGTTTATCTCACGCTTCATTTGTACCGATTAACCAATAAAATTTCATAATTTCAGTTGAAACCTTAAAAACGTGTCACTGATTCGATCAGGCATGAGTGATTGAGGGTAAAAAACGGGAAGAACGGTCCCGTTATTTTGCACACCCTTTTTACTCATGCCTTTTTTGTTGTGTAAAAGGGCAAATGTAAACGGTTAAACTGAAGACTTGCGCCAGTGAATTCGTTGTCATGAATTTTCGCTGTAAGGTCACACTAGCTAACAGAGGAGGTACATCTTTTATGTTTAAAGCATTATTCGGCGTTCTCCAGAAAATCGGCCGTGCTCTTATGCTTCCGGTTGCGATTTTACCGGCTGCGGGGATCTTGCTTGCGTTAGGGAATGCCATGCAGAACAAAGATATGATTCAAGTCATGCACTTCTTAAGCAATGATAACGTTCAGCTTGTGGCGAATGTCATGGAAAGCGCCGGCCAAATCGTATTTGACAACCTGCCGCTTCTTTTTGCAGTAGGGGTTGCGATCGGTCTTGCCAACGGAGACGGTGTTGCCGGAATCGCGGCTATTATCGGATACTTGGTCATGAACGTATCCATGAGCGCCGTGCTTATGGCAAACGGCAGTATTCCGTCTGACAAAATTGAACGGGCAAAGTTTTTTGCGGAAAACCATCCGGCCTATATTAACATGCTGGGGATACCCACTTTGGCGACGGGCGTGTTCGGCGGTATTATCGTCGGGGTTCTGGCCGCGTTATTGTTCAACAAGTTTTATAAAATTGAACTTCCGCAGTACCTCGGATTCTTTGCGGGTAAGCGGTTCGTCCCGATTATCACATCAATTTCCGCATTAATTCTCGGTCTTATTATGTTAGTGATCTGGCCTCCGATCCAGCACGGTCTGAATTCCTTCTCCACGGGTCTTGTGGAAGCGAATCCAACCTTGGCGGCCTTTATTTTCGGGATGATTGAGCGGTCATTGATTCCGTTCGGTCTTCATCACATTTTCTACTCGCCGTTCTGGTATGAATTTTTCAGCTATAAAGATGCGGCCGGAGACATCATCCGCGGAGATCAGCGGATTTTCATGGCTCAGATCAAAGACGGCGTACAGCTGACGGCGGGAACATTTATGACGGGGAAATATCCGTTTATGATGTTCGGTCTTCCGGCGGCAGCGCTTGCAATCTATCATGAAGCGAAGCCTGAAAAGAAAAAACTTGTAGCCGGAATCATGGGTTCTGCCGCTCTGACAAGTTTCTTAACGGGAATTACCGAGCCGCTTGAATTCTCATTCTTGTTTGTGGCTCCTATCCTGTTTGCGATTCACTGCGTATTCGCGGGACTTTCCTTTATGGTTATGCAGCTGCTGCATGTAAAAATCGGTATGACCTTCTCAGGCGGTCTGATTGACTACTTCCTGTTCGGAATTCTGCCTAACCGGACGGCTTGGTGGCTTGTCATTCCGGTCGGCTTAGGATTAGCCGTCATTTACTACTTCGGTTTCCGGTTTGCTATCAGAAAGTTCAATCTGAAAACGCCGGGCCGTGAAGAAGAGGCTGCGGATGAAGGTGCGGGCGCCTCAGGCGAAGCCGGCGACCTTCCTTATGAAATCCTGCAGGCAATGGGTGATCAGGAAAACATTAAGCACCTTGACGCTTGTATCACGAGACTCCGCGTTACGGTCAACGACCAGAAGAAAGTGGATAAGACTCGTTTGAAACAGCTTGGCGCCTCAGGCGTTCTTGAAGTCGGAAACAACATTCAGGCCATTTTCGGCCCGCGTTCTGACGGTTTAAAAACACAGATGCAGGATATTATCGCCGGACGCACGCCGCGCCCTGAACCGAAAGTATCCGCGCAAGAAGAAGTCAGCCAGCAGGTTGAAGAGGTTATCGCAGATCCGCTCCGAAACGAGCAGGGTGAAGAAGTGTTCGCTTCTCCGATCACCGGCGAAATCCATCCGATTACCGATGTGCCTGACCAGGTGTTCTCAGGAAAAATGATGGGTGACGGTTTTGCGATTCTTCCTGAAGAAGGAATCGTCGTATCGCCTGTCCGCGGAAAAGTGCTGAATGTTTTCCCGACAAAACATGCGATCGGCCTTCAGTCTGACGGCGGAAGAGAGATCCTGATTCATTTCGGAATCGACACAGTCAGCCTGAAAGGCGAAGGATTCACTTCTTTTGTTTCTGAGGGTGACCGGGTTGAACCGGGACAAAAGCTGCTTGAAGTTGATCTTGAAGCGGTTAAACCTCATGTTCCTTCATTAATGACACCGATTGTCTTTACAAATCTTGCCGAGGGTGAAGCGATTTCCCTTTCGGCCGAAGGTACCGTAAAACGGGAACAAAAAGATATTGTGAAAATCGGAAAATAAGCATATAAATACGCCGTGCTTGTCAGATGACAAGTACGGCTGTATGATATAATATTGTGTAGTAAAATAGCTTTAATTTAAAGGAGAATGATAATCATGGCACAAAAAACATTTAAAGTAACAGCAGATTCCGGAATCCACGCTCGTCCTGCGACAGTTCTTGTACAGACTGCAAGCAAATACGATGCTGACGTAAACTTAGAATATAACGGCAAAACAGTAAACCTTAAGTCAATCATGGGCGTTATGTCTCTAGGTATTGCTAAAGGCGCTGAAATCACAATTTCCGCTTCAGGCGCTGACGAAAACGATGCTCTTAACGCTTTAGAAGAAACAATGAAAAGCGAAGGACTCGGCGAGTAATGCAAGAATTAAAAGGAATAGGCGCTTCAGCCGGAATTGCGATTGCGAAAGCATACCGGCTTGAAGAGCCGGACTTAACGGTTGAAAAGAAAAACATTGCTGATGCTGCGGCTGAAGTAAGCCGTTTTGATGAAGCGATTGTACGTTCTAAAGAAGAGCTTGAAAAAATTAAAGAGCATGCTTTAAAAGAACTGGGACAAGACAAAGCTGACATTTTCTCCGCGCACCTTTTAGTTCTGAGTGATCCTGAGCTGTTGAACCCGGTAAAGGAGAAAATCAGCACAGATTCAGTCAATGCTGAATTCGCTTTGAAAGAAACAGCTTCCATGTTCGTTACTATGTTTGAATCAATGGATAACGAATACATGAAAGAGCGTGCGGCGGATATCCGTGACGTAACAAAACGTGTGACAGGGCACCTGCTGGGCGTGGAAATTCCGAACCCGAGCATGATCTCAGAAGAGGTTGTTATCGTGGCTGAAGATTTGACACCGTCTGATACGGCGCAATTAAACCGTCAGTTTGTAAAAGGTTTTACAACTGATATCGGCGGACGCACTTCACACTCCGCGATCATGGCCCGTTCGCTTGAAATTCCGGCTGTCGTCGGCACAAAAGCGGCTACAGGGACAATTGAAAACGGTGTTACGGTAATCGTAGACGGCATCGATGGTGATGTGATCATCGATCCTTCCAGTGAAACGTTAAAGAAATATGAAGAAAAGCACAGTGCTTACCTGGCGCAAAAAGCTGAGTGGGCGAAGCTCGTCAATGAACCGACTGTTTCTAAAGACGGCCATCATGTAGAGCTTGCCGCAAATATCGGCACACCGGACGATGTAAAAGGCGTTCTTGAAAACGGAGGAGAAGCTGTAGGGCTTTACCGTACGGAATTCCTTTACATGGGACGCGACCAGCTTCCGACGGAAGACGAGCAGTTTGACGCTTATAAAACGGTTCTTGAGCGTATGGAAGGAAAATCAGTTGTCGTGCGGACATTGGATATCGGCGGCGACAAAGAGCTTCCTTACCTGCAGCTACCTAAAGAAATGAACCCGTTCTTAGGCTACAGAGCCATCCGCCTTTGCCTTGAAGAGCAAGAAATCTTCAGAACTCAGCTTCGTGCGCTGCTTCGTGCAAGTACATACGGAAACTTAAAAATCATGTTCCCGATGATTGCGACAGTAAACGAGTTTAAACAGGCGAAAGCGATTCTTCTCGAAGAAAAAGAAAAACTCGTCGAAGCCGGCGTAGCGGTTTCTGACGATATTGAAGTCGGTATGATGGTAGAGATTCCGTCTACAGCCGTTATCGCAGATCAGTTTGCCGCAGAAGTTGACTTCTTCAGTATCGGAACAAATGACTTGATCCAATACACGATGGCTGCTGACCGCATGAACGAGCGCGTAGCTTATCTGTATCAGCCATACAATCCGGCGATTCTCCGTCTGATCACCCTTGTTATTGAAGCCGCTCACAAAGAGGGCAAATGGGTCGGCATGTGCGGAGAAATGGCGGGAGACGAAATTGCGATTCCGATTCTTCTCGGCTTAGGCTTAGATGAGTTCTCGATGAGCGCTACATCCATCCTTCCGGCAAGAACGCAGATCAGCAAGCTTTCTAAAAAAGAAGCTGAATCATTCAAAGAAACAATCTTGTCTATGAGCACGACAGAAGAGGTTGTCGCATTCGTTAAAGAAACATTCAATAAGTAATACAAAAGCCAGACGGTGTAAGCCGTCTGGTTTTTGTCATATTCGGAAAAAAGGGGGGAACAATAACTTTCAACAGGAGGGATTATCATGACAAAATCATTTGCAGCGGGGGATACGGTCTATGTGATTTACCGCAATCCGCATGCCGCCAATGTTGCCCATATTAAAGAGGCGGAGATCGTCCATCACCCGTATCATGAGGGAGAGTTGTCTCTGTTTTTATACGAAACCTATCATCCGCTGGCCGAAGATGACGCGGTCTTTTCGACATATGAGGAAGCGGAAGCGCTTTACAGCGAGCTTTTTGAAGAAGACCGGTATCATTGATCAAAGGAAATGTTTACAACGCATATTCACTCTCTTTTAAACGGAAAGTAACAACATGAGAATATGTAAAGGGAGTGTCTGTCTATGCTGAAGCCGTTTGTGCCCCAGCTTGTTTATATTGAACCGAGAGCGCTCGAATACCCGTTAGGACAAGAGCTGAAGAATAAGTTTGAAAACATGGGGCTTGAGATCAGAGAAACGACATCGCATAATCAAGTCCGGAATATTCCAGGGAAAAATCACTTGCAGCAATACCGGAACGCGAAATCAACATTGGTAATCGGCGTCCGGAAAACACTGAAATTCGATTCTTCAAAGCCGTCCGCCGAATATGCCATTCCATTTGCGACGGGCTGTATGGGGCATTGCCACTATTGCTACCTGCAGACGACGATGGGGTCAAAGCCCTACATCCGGACATATGTCAATGTGGAAGAGATTCTGGATCAGGCTGATGAGTATATGAAAGAACGGGCGCCGGAATTTACAAGATTTGAAGCCTCTTGTACGTCTGATATCGTAGGAATCGATCATCTGACACATACATTAAAAAGAGCCATTGAACATTTCGGACAAAGCGAATTGGGACAGCTCAGATTCGTGACTAAATTTCACCACGTCGATCATTTGCTTGATGCAAAACATAACGGAAAGACTAGGTTCAGATTCAGCATCAATGCGGATTATGTCATTAAAAACTTTGAACCGGGAACTTCTCCGCTCGACAAACGGATAGAAGCCGCCGTGAAAGTCGCTAAAGCGGGCTATCCGCTCGGTTTCATCGTGGCGCCGATTTATATTCACGATGGCTGGGAGGAAGGCTATAAGGAACTGTTTGAGAAACTGGATGCGGCGCTTGATGAAGACGTTCGGCATGACATCACATTTGAACTGATCCAGCACCGTTTTACAAAACCAGCCAAACGGGTGATTGAGAAGAACTATCCGAAAACAAAGCTTGAGCTTGATGAAGAAAAGCGCAGATACAAATGGGGACGCTACGGAATCGGCAAGTATATATACCAAAAAGACGAAGAGCATGCTTTAAGGGAAACACTGGAATCTTATATCGAAACCTATTTTCCGAAAGCGAAAATCGAATATTTTACGTAAGGCGGAGCTGTCGGCATGACGGCTCTTTTTTTGCTGCGCCAAATGGCGGAAATTTTTGATATTTATTTCAAGGTTTATTCATTTTCATGGCCGAAAGACCGATATAACTCTCAGGAGGGGATGGTTATGTTTAAAAAAATGCATATCAAAATTGCTGTGTTTGTATCGGCAATGCTTATCGTAACGGTTGTTTTTTTAACGGTTTCTTCATATTTGACATTAAAGCCGATGATGACGGAGGAAGCAAAACGTACGACAGAGAATGTCACCAATTCACTCGGTCAGAACATTGAGCTTCAGCTGAAAAATGATGAGACCGTATTATTGAGATTAGCAGGCGGTGAATTGTCCCGGTCTTTTCTATCAGATGGGAACAAAGAAACCGCGCGGCTTTTTAACGATGAGTTAAAACAGATCGGACAGAATGACAAATATGTCGCGCTTGCGTACGTCGGAACCGCAAACAAACAAATGTTTACATATCCAAAGGCCGATTTTGCCAAAGACTATGATCCGACAAATAGAACGTGGTATAAGATGGCGGCTGAAAAACCCGATAAGGTTGTCTGGACTGACCCTTATAAAGATGCAGTGACGGGAGACATGATCGTGACGGCGTCAAAAGCCATTCAAAACAGCGGAACCGTCGTCGGAGTGGCGAGCTTAGATCTGAAGCTGTCCTCCATTCAGAGCATGGTCAACGAGCAAAAGGTACCGTATAAAGGATTTGCGTTTTTGGCGGATGAAAACGGCTCTCTTCTGGCGCATCCGGAAAAACAGGGAAAAAATATTTCGGAAGATCAGACGTTAAAAGACATCACCACGGATAAAGAAGGCGTCAAAGAGCTGCAGGGGAACATGGTCGTCTACCAAACGGTAAAAGAAACAGGGTGGAAAGTCGGAACGCAGTTTGAAAAAGATCAGCTGATGGGAGTAGCCGATAAAATGAACACGGTGAGCATTTTTATGTCACTGATCGCCCTTGTGATTACGATCGGACTCAGCTATTTCCTAGCAAAAACGATAACCGGGCCGATTCAGCAGCTGATCGCCAAAACAAATTCAGTCTCAGCTGGAGATTTAACCGTCCGCGCCCAGACGAAATCAAAAGATGAAGTAGGCGAGTTAACAAAAGACTTTAACCAAATGGTTGAAAATATGAAAGAGATGGTCGAACAGGTTAAGGCCTCCTCAGAAAATGTGTCTGATACATCTGACCAGCTAACCGTCATTTCACAAGAAACAAATGAAACGAGCGGACAAATCGCAAAAGCGATAGAGGAAGTCGCCGCCGGAGCGACAGAGCAAGCGTCAGAGGTTGAGACGATCAATGAAAAATCAGAAAATCTCTCGGTCAAAATAAAAGGAATCGCAGATCGCGCGGGCAGCATAAAACAACTCTCAAAATCTTCAGAGGATGCCAGCTACAAAGGATTGGACGCGCTCGGGCAGCTGCTGATGAAGTCAAACGAAGCCAATTCAGAAACGAAAAAAGTAGAGGCAATGCTGAATGACCTGGAAGAACAAACGAAAAACATAGAAGAAGTCGTGACGGCAATATCCGCCATTTCAGACCAGACGAACCTCTTGGCGCTGAATGCGAGCATTGAAGCCGCAAGAGCGGGAGAAAGCGGCCGGGGCTTTGCCGTCGTCGCTGAAGAAGTCCGCAAGCTTGCTGAACAATCAGCTCTTTCTTCCGGCCATATCAGTGAGACGGTCCGTCTGATTCAATCTGAGACAAAAGAAGCGTCACACGCGATGATTGAGGCAAGCAGAATGAATGATGAACAAAACAGCGCCATTCATGAAACGGGTGAGGTCCTCAATCTGATTACGACGGAAATGCAGTCTCTCGTTCAAGGTATAGATCATATTTACAATGACATTCAAAAAATGAGTGAAGAACAAGCCGGAATTCAAGAAGCAATTCAAAGCATCTCCGCCATTTCTCAAGAATCTGCGGCAGCCGCGGAAGAAGTGAATGCTTCTACTGATGAACAGCTCGTTACGCTTGAAAAAGTGAAGCAATCGACTGACATGTTAAAGAGCGCGAGCGAAGATCTGATCAGCGCGATTTCTAAATTCACCTTGTAACGCGGTCTCTATCAGCCTATAATATGGTAATATAGACATGAAAGAATGATATTATGAATCGCATCATGGGAGGAAAGCGCAGTGAACAAAACGGTCGGATTTATCGGTTTAGGCGTCATGGGAAACAGTATGGCATCGCACATTTTAGAAGCGGGCTATCCTGTTTTAGTCTACACGCGGACGAAACAAAAAGCGGAAGAGATTCTGAATAAGGGAGCGGTCTGGCAGGAGACGGTCAAAGACCTTTCAGAGAAAGCAGACATCATTATTACCATGGTCGGCTATCCGAGTGATGTCGAGGAAATCTATCTCGGCGAAAACGGCATTCTCCGGCACGCAAAAGAAGGGACGTTTGTCATTGATATGACGACATCAAAACCGTCTCTGGCGAAAAAGATTGCGGAGCAGGCCAAAGAAAAGTCCATTCACGCCTTGGATGCACCCGTTTCCGGCGGAGACATCGGCGCCAGGAACGGAACGCTTGCCATTATGGCCGGAGGAGAAAAAGAAGCGTTTGAAGCATGCCTGCCGCTTTTCTCCGTTATGGGGGAAAACATTCAGTATCAAGGGCCGGCCGGCAGCGGCCAGCATACGAAAATGTGCAATCAGATCGCGATTGCAGCGGGAATGGTCGGAGTGGCTGAAGCGATGGCTTACGCTGAAAAATCCGGTCTGAACCCGGAACAAGTGCTGAAAAGCATTACAACCGGAGCTGCCGGAAGCTGGTCATTGTCCAACCTCGCTCCCCGTATGCTGAAAGGCGATTTTGCACCAGGATTCTACGTGAAACACTTTATTAAAGACATGGGAATCGCCCTTGAAGAAGCGGAACTGATGGGAGAAGAGATGCCCGGATTGGCGCTCGCCAAATCATTATACGACAAGCTTTCCGCGCAAGGTGAAGAAAACAGCGGAACTCAAAGTATTTATAAGCTTTGGGTGAAATAAAAAAGATTGCCCGCCGGGGCAATCTTTTTTATATTATTTTCCGATGAATTGCTGTGTCCAGATGTTTCCTGATTCTACGTAACCGACACCGATTTGAGTGAACTCAGGATTCATGATGTTCTTTCTGTGGCCTTCACTGTTCATCCAAGCTTTGACAACGGCTTCAGGAGTCGGCTGGCCTTTGGCGATATTTTCACCGGCGGTTTTATAAGTGATTCCGAAAGATTTCATCATATCGAAAGGTGAGCCGTAAGTAGGGCTTTGGTGATCGAAATAGTTTTTGTCTTTCATATCTTGTGATTTTGCGTGAGCTGATTTGCTTAGTTTATCATCAATCTGCAGAGGTTTTAAGCCTTGCTTTTGTCTCTCTGCATTTGTCAATTCAACGACTTTCTTTTCGTACGCACTGACAGAAGAAGGAGTTTTCTCGCTGCTGTTGTTTGTGTTATTTGTCTGCTTTGCATTGTCAGCAGCCTGGTTTTGCTGGTTTTGATCGGCTTTCGGTTTTTCGGCAGCTGCCGGTGCCGTTTTTGCCGGTGTTTCTTTTTGAACGTCTTTAACTGTCATATCAGAATTCTTTGCGTGTTTTTGCAGCTGCTGTTTCAGTTCTTTCTCATTTTTAACGTTCAGCTTTTTCACGCTCGTTTTCATATGTAGTTTTTCAATAGCCTCTTGAAGAGTCAGATGCTGTACGGTGTTTCCTTTTTTCACGGTAACGACGTGCTGGCATGACAGCTCTTTGGCAGATGCCTGCTGAATGCCTCCGAATGTAATCAAACTGACTGCCGCGGCGGCAGATAAGAGAAATGCTTTTTTCATAAGTTTATAGCCTCCCAGAGAAGTTGTTTTTTTCTACATGAAAAATCTTATCACAGCTTTTTTGTCATAATGCAGGCAGCCATTTCCTTTGACAACAAACGTTTGTCATAATTGTAATTGAGCGCAGAAAAATGGCTCTATACCGGGAAAAACGATCTGTATTTATTTTTTAAAATCCGTTACATCTCTTCAAATTATTTGAAGTGTTAGATATATTTTAAGATAATTTGATCTTGACAGTTTTTTTTACCCGTTTTCGCTGTAACAACTTTTACAAAAATGTTACAATTAAAATCTGTTTATGTAAATATATTCAATGATTTGAGAGGTGTAACAGAAAGTGGCTGAAGTTGCGCGTGAACCAAAGAAAAAAACGAAACGTTACAGAGCGCTGAGAATGAATCTCTATTTTTTAGTTGTTTTCCTTCTCTTTACGGCACTGATTTTTAAACTCGGCATCGTCCAGATTGTCGAAGGGGATAAACACCGCCAGGATGCGGAGAAGGCAAATGCAAAAACCGCCTATTATCCGACACCGCGGGGAAAGATGTATGACAAGCGGAACAGAGTGGCGGTTGATAACCAGGCTGTGCCTGAAATTGTATACGTTTCTACCTCAAAAACCTCGGCAAAGGACAAATTGAAAACGGCAAAAAATCTCGCCGCACTGATTCATATTGATACTGAATTTATGAAGGATCGAAATATCATTGATTACTGGCTTGCCGCACATCCGAAGAAGGCGGAAAAGCTTATGAAGGATTCAGAAAACAGCCTGAAATCCCAAGAAGTATACAAACGCCAGATTGAACGCGTCCCGAAGCAGGAGATTGATGCGATCAAACAAAATAAAAAAGAGCTGGAAATCGCGGCGATTTATACGCGTTTTTCAAGCGGCAACGCCTATCAGCCGCAAGTCGTCAAATCAATGGACCCGAATAAGCTGAACGGAAACGGAAACAGCGGTTCACTGCTTGACGAGCATGAAAACAACAAGCAAAAACCAAAAAGCGACCTGACATATGAAGAAGTTTCCGTCGTATCCGAGCACCTGAAAGAGCTCCCCGGCATTGACGTGATCAATGACTGGACGCGTAAATATCCGTATGACAAAACGCTTTACTCTCTGTTCGGCGGTGTGACGACACCGGAACAGGGATTGTTGGGCGAACGGAAAGATTACTATGTCACAAGAGGCTATTCACTGAATGACCGAGTGGGAAAAAGCTACATCGAATATCAATATGAAGACTATTTAAACGCGCATAAAGAAAAAGTAGAGTATGTGGAAAACAGCAAAGGTGAGGTCGTCAGCCAAAAGCCCGTCGATGAAGGCAGCAGAGGCTACGATCTTCAGCTCTCGCTCGATATGGAATTACAGTCGAAAGTCGAAAAAGTCATTGAAAAAGAGCTGAGAAGAAGCCGCGCCGCAGGCAACTTTATGGTTGACAGAGGATTTGCCGTCATGATGGACCCGAACAACGGGGATATTCTCTCAATGGCGGGGAAACGCATCGATCTCGAAACAAATAAAACACAGGATTTTGCGATCGGAGCATTTACGACCCAATATGAGATGGGCTCTTCTGTTAAAGGAGCGACTGTTCTCGCGGGTTACCAAAGCGGCCTCCCGCATTATAAAACGTTTGTCGATGCACCGCTTGTATTTAAAGGCAAAACGAGAAAACAATCGTGGACACAAATGGGAGCCATTACTGAGCTGACCGCGCTGCAAAGAAGTTCAAACGTGTATATGTTTCATGTGGCCATGAATATCGCGGGCATTACCTATGTCCCGCACGGCACGCTGCCTGCCGGATTAGACGATATTAAGAAAATGCGCAACTACTACGCCCAATTCGGCCTGGGTGTGAAGACCGGGATTGATCTTCCGCAGGAATCAGCGGGCATGCAGTCAAATCCGCAAATGGTCGGGGGATTGCTGCTTGACTTTGCGATCGGACAATTTGATACATATACGCCGCTTCAAATGGCTCAATATATTTCAGCCATCGCAAACGGCGGGTATCGCGTCCAGCCGCGGATCGTCACAAGCATTCATGAACCGGACAGCAAAAATAAGATTGGAAAAGCGATTGAACAGCGAGATATTAAAATTTTGAACAAAGTAAATAACAGTCCGAGCGATTTTGATCAGGTTCATAAAGGAATGAAATTGGTCACAAGCTCACCTCAAGGAACGGCTTATTCAACATTCCAAGGTTCCGGCGCTGATGTTTCCGGAAAAACGGGAACCGCGGAGACGCACTATTACGGCACGAACAAAAACTGGTGGGGGAAGTACACGTATAACCTGACCTTTGTCGGCTATTATCCGTCAGAACATCCAAGAGTGGCATTCAGCGTCGTCGTTCCGTCTGTTCGAAATGATAAAGATCATGTAAGCAAAAACATTGCCAAGGGAGCAGTTGACGCTTACAAAGAGCTTGAAAAGAAATACAATAAAAAATAACAAATGAAAGGGCGGCCGAACATCTCGTGCGCCCTTTCTTTCATTCAGGAAAATTGACGTTCACAATAAGAATAGAAGGAGAATGCTCATTTTTTAGCGAATCAATCTAGTGGAATTTCTTTTTATATCAGTCCGTGTCCAGCCTGCAGTGCGAGTATAATGCAAAGGAGGGATTCTGTGGAACAGGATACTCAGCATGTCAAACAGTTTCAATCGAAAACCGATCTTCATGCCGTTTTGACGTCTAACGGGCGTATTATGTATATTTCTGCAAACTGCAAATCGTACTTCAGTTATTCTCAGGAAGAGATGATCGGGTCATTTCTCAAAACGTTCCTGCATGAAGAAGATCAATTTTTGGTTGAAAGTTACTTCTATAATGAGCATCATTTGATGCCTTGCACCTTTCGTCTTATTAAAAAAGATCATACCATCGTATGGCTTGAAGCGGGTGTGGAAATTGTCACACCGCAAATGGAGGGGACGGATCGGGAAATCATCCTCAAAATCAAGGTGCTTGAGGAGAAGACGCCCCGCCGGCCTTATATGTATGAACAAAAGAAGCAAAAGGCAGAACAACAGTCGGAAGATGCGGCTGGAAACGGCGAATTCGAGCGTCTTGTCGAAATGCTGCCGAATCCTTTATATGTCAGCATCAACGGCACAATCGCCTACGCCAACAACGCGATGCTTGCCATGCTGGGAGCCGAAAGCAAAGACGAGGTAATCGGCAGGCGCTCTTATGAGTTTATTGAAGAAGAGTATCACGACATTGTGAAAAACCGAATTGTGCGGATGCAAAAAGGAATGGAAGTCGGAATGATCGAACAGACGTGGAGAAGACTCGACGGCACGCCCGTTCATTTAGAAGTAAAGGCGGCACCGACGACATATAAAAATCAGCGGGCGGAATTGCTGCTTCTGATTGATATTTCTTCACGGAAAAAATTCCAAACGATTCTGCAAAAAAGCAGAGAGCGTTATCAGCTCCTCATTCAGAATTCAATTGATACGATCGCCGTGATTCAAAATGATAAATGGGTATTCATGAATGAGTCGGGCATTTCGCTGTTTGAGGCTGAAACATATGAAGATTTAATCGGGAAAAACGTCTATGATCAGCTTCATCCCTGTGATCATGACGGCGTGAAACAGCGGATCCAAAATATTATCAACCGAAAGACCGAGTCAGAAATTATTAAGCAATCGTGGTTTACCTTTAAAAACCGGCTGATCTACACGGAAATGGTCTGCATTCCGACGACGTTTTTCGGAGAAACGGCCGTGCAGGTCATTCTGCGTGACATTTCTGAGCGGAAGCAGACGGAGGAATTAATGCTGAAGTCGGAGAAGCTGTCTATCGCAGGGCAGCTGGCGGCGGGAATCGCTCACGAAATCCGCAATCCGCTGACGGCGATCAAAGGATTTTTACAGCTCATGAAGCCGACGATGGGGGAAAACGAACATTACTTTGAAATTGTGTTTTCTGAACTGAGCAGAATCGAATTAATTTTAAGTGAGCTTTTAATGCTTGCCAAACCTCAGCAAAACGCCGTGAAAGAGCGTGTAAACTTAAAGAAAATTATAAGTGAAGTGACCGCTCTTTTAGAGACGCAGGCAAATCTTAAAGGGATTTTTATCAAAACGGATTACGAACATGACAGCATGTATATTAACGGTGATCAAAATCAGCTGAAACAGGTGTTTATCAATCTGATTAAAAATGCCGTTGAGTCGATGCCGGATGGGGGAACGGTTCACATCATCATGACAGAAGATGAGTATTCCGTTAATGTGACGGTGAAAGACGAGGGTGACGGGATACCGGAAAACGTGCTGAAACGAATAGGCGAACCGTTTTTGACAACGAAAGAAAAAGGAACCGGCCTGGGGCTGATGGTCACATTCAACCTTATTAAAAACCACCAGGGAGCTATCCAAGTAGACAGCAAACCGGACAGAGGCACGGCCTTTCATATTACATTCCCGAAACAATAAAAAACAACGGCGTTATGCCGTTGTTTAAATAGTCTGCATGGATTCTCTCGTTTTTAAAATAAATGCTTCCAGCCGGTCCAAGCCTTCTCTCAATGTATCCAGTGAATATGCGAATGACAGCCTCACATACCCTTCACCCAACTTTGAAAACGAGCTGCCAGGCACAAGAGCCACACCTGCATCCTCTAAAAGAGCCATACTAAAATCAAACGATGACATTCCGAATGACTTAATGGAAGGGAAGATATAAAATGCGCCTGACGGCTTTACGACGTCAAGCCCCATTGAAACAAGACGGTCATATACATAGTCAAGCCGCTTTTTATACTGTTCTCTCATAATAAGCGCATCATCAACACCGTTTGTCACCGCTTCAAGAGCCGCTTTCTGAGAGATTGAAGACGCGCATGTCACACTGTATTGGTGAACTTTTAAGATGTGCTTGGCAATTTCTTTCGGTGCGAAAATGAAACCGATTCTCCAGCCCGTCATGCTGTGTGATTTTGACAGGCCGTTGATGACGATCGTCTGGTCTCTCAAATAAGACGCGATCGAATAATGCGGTCTGTCATAGGTTAATTCGCTGTAAATCTCATCAGACAGGACAAAAACATTTCTGCCCTTCAGGACGGCTGCGATGTTTTGCAGCTCTTCCTCAGACAATGTCACTCCGGTCGGGTTTGACGGATAAGGAAGAATGACGCATTTTGTTTTTGGTGTCAGCGATTCTTCAATGAGCCGCGCCGTCAGCTTAAATCCGTGTGTCGTCGTATCCACATGGACCGGAACGGCGCCCGACATGCGGATGATCGGTTCGTAGCCCGGATATATCGGTCCGGGGAGAATAACTTCATCGCCCGGAGATAAAATCGTCCGCAAAGACGCGTCAATCGCTTGGCTTGCCCCGGTTGTGACGATGATTTCAGTTTCAGCTTCATAATTCAAATCAGCTTTTTTCTTCATATAAAGCTGTACGGCCTGTCTCAGCTCAAGGCCGCCCGCATTCGGAGTATATGCCGTTGCGTTCTCGTCGATTGCCTTTTTGGCAGCCGCTTTGACATGGTGCGGCGTGAAGAAATCCGGCTGGCCGATCGTAAGCGAAATGACATTGTCGTGCTGAGCTACAAGATTTGAGAATTTGCGAATTCCTGAAATTTCAATTTCTTTTACATTCGGATTAAGCAAATGTTCCATAATTCATCACCTTATACTATATATTGAGTTTCTCCTATTTTACCACTAGCTGAGCATTTGTCATCTTTTTATTGAACTATCCCGAGTATATGTCCGATATGTGAAAACATACCTTCTTTCAGAAAAAAATAAGACAACCAGCTGAAATGATTGTCTTCATTGTATCATGATCTATCTATTGTGATATGTGGCGAATGTCATTAATACCCGTATTCAAAGCTGACGTCTTCCCGCCATAAGATGTATGGAGCGGGCTTGTCGGGACGCTCTTTCGCCTCTTTTTTCATTTGCAGGTAAGCCGTTTTGCTGATATCTTCTAACACCGTCATTTGATCTTGGTCGAATATGACTACTGTACCCATTTATTACACCCTTCTTCCTGAAAAATCCTTGACTATTTTACCACTCGATGTCAAAAAGTCAATGGGATATCAGAAAAAAGCATCTTTTTATAAAGAGTTCATGGCCAGTTGGATCGAATACATTCACTTTTTCCGTTTACAGCCGATATATACAGTACAATACTGAATGCGGATAGCGAGGGATTGAATTGTCTTTACAACAATACGATATTTTATTGGATTCAGGCACAAACGAATTAGAAATCGTCAAATTTGAAGTAGGCGTCAATACATTTGGCATAAATGTGATGAAAGTCCGGGAAATCATTCAGCCGGTAGATGTCACATCTGTGCCTCAGTCTCATAAAGACGTAGAAGGGATGATTAAGCTGAGAGGCGAAATTCTTCCCGTCATCAGTCTGTATACCTTTTTCGGCGTTGATGCCGAAGGAGCAAAAGACGATAAATATATCGTAACGGAATTCAACAAGCGGAAAATCGTCTTTCACGTCGGTTCCGTTTCACAAATCCACAGGGTGTCCTGGGAGGCGATTGAAAAGCCGACTTCCTTGAACCAGGGCATGGAGCGGCATTTAACGGGAATCATCAAACTGGAAGACACGATGATCTTTCTGCCTGATTATGAAAAGATCATTTATGATATTGAATCGGCATCCGGAGTTGAGACTTATCATGTCCATCAGGAAGGATTTGATGAAAGACGGGCGGGTAAAAAACTGATCATCGTTGAAGATTCTCCGCTTCTGATGCGTCTTTTGACGGATGAGCTGACTGAGGCGGGGTACAGTGAAATCGTTACGTTTGAAAACGGAAAAGAAGCGTATGATTACGTCGTGGAACTGACGGATAACGGAGCAAACCTGTCAGACCATATTGACATGATTATCAGTGACATTGAGATGCCGAAAATGGACGGGCATCGTTTGACGAAGCTCCTTAAGGATAACCCGCAAAGCTCTGATGTGCCGATTATGATTTTCTCGTCCCTGATTACGGACGACCTGCGCCACCGGGGCGAAGTCGTCGGAGCGGATGAACAGATCAGCAAGCCTGAAATCAGCGAGCTCATTAAAAAAGTGGATACGTACGTGATTGAATAGAAAAAAGCCGATGCATGACGCATCGGCTTTTTTGCGGCGGAATTAAAAATAACTCTCACCAAGTTTTTTAAATACGGGTTTATGATAAGCGGGCTGCTGCCTGTTGGCGGCAAGCGGTTTTTCCTTTAAGCCCACATATTTTTGCAATACGTTTTTCGCTTTTGTCAAAGACATTTGTGCTTTAGGATTGCGGTACGACTGATTTAACGTACCTAAATGCGGAAGATGCTGGAAGTCTTCTTTTGTTGGAGGCATGTGAAAATAGTAGTCTCCGATAGAGATAAGTACGTCTGACTGCTGTTGGCTAAACCTGGGATTATTTGAAAAGTGAAGCCCTATTTTTTTCCCTTTGCCTTCTTTCACAAGCTTTTGTAATGCCCGTTTTTTCAGCAGATAAAGGTATTTAGGGTTGGGGGCGGTTTTTGCATGGCGGTTCACAGTATAAACAGCTTTTGAAAGATTCTCGATGGTTGGCTGCAGCTCTTTCGAATAAGCGTGGTCGTCCATTATTTCTCTCCTTTGCATTGATCAAGTTCATATATAGATTATACTTTTTTAGCGTTGAAATGCAAATATTGATTATAAAAATACGCCTTTTTCTGATGAAAAGGGCGCATCTTTTTCCTTTATTAGACAGGTTTCGCATGTTTTTCAGAATCAGCCTTTAATGATTGCTGCACATCGATCTCTGCTGCCTCGGCGCTGTATTTCGGAAGAGCGATAAAATAGAACACAAATACCGCTAAAATCACGATTCCCATGCCGTAATAAAGGTAATCAATATTGGTAACGAATTTCGGAAATAACAGGGCGACCAGTCCGAGTGTAATCGATTGGGCAAACATCATAAAAGGATCCTGCCAGCCGCTGACCCGGCCCATTATTTTCGGATGAACGATTTTCGGCATCCAGCCGCCGATGGCGATATTGACAGGGCCGATGCACATGCCGAGGACGAAAGCCGCCGCATAATAAATCCACAGCTTATCCGTATAGCCGAGGATAAAAATGAGCAGTCCGGCTGCCAAAATAGGAATCGACATCAAATGATGCGGTTTGACTTTTTTTGCGATCATCGTTCCGATCACACTTCCTGCAAGCAGGCCGAAGCCGAGTGCGACGGTGAAGATGGAAGTATGTGATTCGTAATGATCAGGCGCCAGTCCGTATTTCATCGTAAACATCGGCAGTACGGCAAAGCCGCCGTTGACAAAACCAAAGATAAAAAAGCCGAAAATAAGGGAAGCAAGCAATTTGTTTTTAACAATATATACGATCCCTTCCTTAAAATCAGCGACCGAGTCTTTCAGAAACGAATCTCCCCATTTAAAAGGGCCGTTCGGCTGACGGGCTTCTTTCGGAATGCGGCACGCGCGGATCAGAAAGCCTGATACAATAAAGCTGACAAAATCAAGGATAATGGCTCCGTGAATACCGATCGTTTTATACATAAACGCGCCTATACCGACACCGAATACCATGAAGATGCTGAACAGGATCTGGTTAAGTCCCGCCGCTTTCGCGTAATGCTCCTTAGGCAGAATAGCTTGTACAAGGCTGGCTTCCGCCGGGAAAAAGAACTTGGTCACGGCGCTTCTGATGAACAAAATACAGAACACGAGAGGGATGCTCCCGGTGTATAATGCGGCAAACAATACGATCGTCAGTCCGGCTCTGATCCAGTCACAATTCTCTGCGACCTTTTTCCTATCAAGCCGGTCAGCTGCGACACCGACAATCAGAAATACGAAAACTGTCGGCAGTGAATACATCAGCTCAGCCAAAGTCGTGTATGCCGGCTGGTTTGAAAAATGGTCCAGCAAGTAAAAAGCGAAAGCCATATTACCTACAGTCGTTCCCATTTGAGAAGCGAGTGCTGCGAAAAAGAGACGGACAAAATTGCGATTTTTAAATATATCCATAAACACGCTCCTTACCCTAAAGGTCCCACTGTAATATATTATCATCAGCTCGTTCCATTAACAAATAAGATCTTTCTATCTTATAATAGTCACCCTTGTTCCATTAGGAACGGCAGCGGCAAGTTCAGTGACGTCCTGATTATACATCCGGATGCATCCTTTTGATACCGCTTTGCCGATGGAGGAAGGATTATTTGTTCCGTGAATGCCGTAATGAATTTTAGAGAGGCTGAGCCAATAAGCGCCGAACGGGCCGCCGGGCTTAGGCTGGCGGTTCACGATGTAAAATTCTCCGGTCGGCGTGGTCGTCAATATTTTTCCGACTGCGATGGGATACGTACGGATGAGCCTGCCAAGGCGGTATAACTCCAGTTTCTTCGCTCCGATATACACGATGATGGAGTAGGGAATGGTGGATGGGTCGGGAAGATTCGGTATGATAATATGCTGTCCCGCGTATATGACCGATTGGATTGAGGGATTTGCCTGAAGGAGAGCAGCAGTGCTTATTCTGAAGTCTTGCGCAATGCTTGAGATGGTTTCTCCTTGTTTCACTTGATATGTCAGCAGTTTCATCACCCTCCTTTTTGCTCTTTTCCATATACATATTACGGAGGGGGTGTCTGTGCATCAGGATAAAAGTCTTATTTTTGCTCGGTTTTCAATGTGAACAGCGTGATTTCCGGTCTGGCTAAAAATCGATACGGCAGTCTTGTCGTACCGAGCCCGCGATTGACGTAAACGCCTGTGTCATGCAGCGTATACATGCCGTCGGTATACGTTTTTCCGTAAGGAGGCGTAATAAGAGGGCCGAAAAACGGGAGCTGGACCTGGCCGCCGTGAGTGTGTCCCGACAGCTGGAGGTTTACGGGATATCCGCCTATCTTGAGAGCGGCATCAGGCTCGTGGACGATTAAAATGGAAAACGCATCTTCGGAAAGGCGTGACAGGGTGCCTTCATAATCGGGTTTTCCGAGCATTACATCATCCAAAAACGCGAATTCAATCCGGCTTCCATCTGTCAGCTGCACCTGACGGTAGCCGTTTCGAAGCACTTGAAAATCAGCCGCTTCCATCAGAGCCTTGTACGTGTTCGTACCGTAGCCTCCGTGGTCATGGTTTCCGTAAACACAAAGTTTGCCGAAGGGAGCTTCAAGATTTTGCAGCACGGCGAGTGCATGCTGGTGATCATTAAATAAATGCGGCTTATCAATTAAATCTCCCGTAAAGATGAGCAGATCGGGTTTCAGCTGATTGATCTTTTCCGCTGCTTTATTCAAGTCACCGGATGTAAACACATCACTGAGATGCGTATCGCTGAATTGAACGATTTTAAAATTGTCAAAACCGCGGGGGATCAGGCGGCTGGTGATTGTATGCCGGGTGATCTCAATCATGCGCGGTTCAATATACCGGGCATAGCCGTAACCTCCGCAAGCCATTGCGAGAGCTGTACCCAAAATGCCGAATCCTCTTTTTAAAAATGTTCTTCTGGTCATTTTCTCCATATGTAAAACCAACCTTTGTCAGAGTTGTTCTATTATATCATCAGCTTGGCTGAAAAATCCCTTCTCAGCATGTAATGACGCGGAAAGACATCTGTGATAAAATTATGAATGATTATTCATTCAATAATAAGGGGTGGGTTTGTTATGGATAAGAAAGCGGTAATCATTACAGGCGGATCAAGCGGCATGGGAAAAGCAATGGCGAAAAAACAGGCTGAATTAGGATGGCACGTCATGGTGACAGGGAGGAACCATGAAGCACTTGAGGAAACAAAAAAAGAAATTGAGACCTTTGAGGGGCAGGTCGCCTGTTTTCAAATGGATGTCCGTTCTGATTCCGCCGCTTCAGACATGATGACAGAAGCGAAAAAAGTCTTTGGCCGGCTCGATGCGCTGATTAACAATGCGGCCGGCAACTTTATTTGCCCGGCAGAGAAGCTGACGCCCAATGGATGGAAAGCTGTTATTGAGATTGTTTTAAACGGCACATTTTTCTGCAGCCAAGCAGCGGCAAGGCATTGGATCGAGCAGGAGCAGAAGGGCGTCATCTTAAATATGGCCGCTACATACGCATGGGGAGCGGGAGCGGGTGTCGTTCATTCCGCTGCAGCCAAAGCGGGGGTATTGTCACTGACAAGAACGCTGGCCGTTGAATGGGGGAGCAAATACGGCATCCGCACAAACGCGATAGCCCCCGGCCCGATTGAACGGACAGGCGGTGCGGAGAAGCTGTTTGAATCGGAAAAAGCGGTGTCCCGCACTATGAACAGTGTGCCGCTCGGCCGGCTGGGCACACCGGAAGAAATCGCCGCGTTGGCAGCGTTTTTGCTATCTGATGAAGCGTCCTATATAAACGGGGATTGTATCACAATGGACGGGGGTCAATGGCTGAATCCTTATCCGTTTTAATTTTTCATATATTGATTATTTTGCAAAACAAGCGAACGTTAAAGCCGCCGTTCGCTTGTTTTATTTTCTATTCAAAATTATGATATAATTTTGAAAGATTAAGGGGCGATTAATTGAAGAAATTATTAAAATGGTTCGTTGTACTATTTGTAAGCAGTTTCGTTATCATCTTTAATATTTGGTACTTTATTATTTGTGCTTTTACTCCGGAGTATTATCAAAATACCAATCTTACATCTGATGAAATAATCAGATTTGAAAAGCTATATCACATCGATTTTCCTGATGAAACGAAATTTATTAAAGCCAGGGAGTATTTGAGTGGGCTCGGAGGCGATACATCGGCTGTATTATATGTGTCTCTGCCAGCCAAGCTGGCGGAAACAATTTTATCTGATTACACGTATATGCCAATAAATCATACTGATACTGCCGGTTCAATGTATGGAGTTGACGTTTCCGAGAGTGTTGGCGGGTTAACAACTCTTACATTTGGCACTTTAGATAAAAAAGGAACTTTCTTTCAGTTGAAACATGATGATGATTGGATATTTAACAGCACTGATTGGAGCCATTATTTTTGGACAGCTGCCGGTTATAATGCTCTTATATTTATCCTTTTATTTGTGATTGTGAAACAAATGAATAACGTCCTTAATTAACCGGTCTGAAGAGTGATCTTAAAAATGTCCCCCTTTTATTTTAAGCTGCGGCCATACTGCCTCCTTTTCCCCTAATCTAAACATTTGTGGTGCTGATATAATTGTGTATAATCAGACAAAGATAGAGAAGCAGGTGATAACATGTTGGACCCACTTGATATACTGACGAATATTGATGATGTCATTCCGTATTACCAAGCGATTTTTAACGCTGAGGAACAAAGAGTCGTAGGCTACGAAGTGCTTGGGCGGATTTTGGCAGATGCGGAGATTGAGAGCCTCGGGCCGTTTTTCTTAGATTCCGGCATTCCGGAAGAATATAAGCTTGAGGTCGATGACAGAGTCATCAGGCAGGCGCTGGAGCGGTTTAAAGAAGCTGACCGTGATCTGTTGATTTTTATCAATCAGGATGCGAATGTATTGATGCTTGACCACGGCGAAAGCTTTCTTGAGCTTTTGAAAGAATACGAAGAGCAGGGCATTGAATTGAACCGTATTGTGCTTGAGATCACCGAGCACAATTTCGAAGGCGACATTGAACAGCTGTACCATATGCTTGCCTACTATCGTACATACGGCATTAAAATCGCGGTGGACAATATAGGTAAGGAGAGCAGCAACCTGGACAGAATCGCGCTCCTTTCACCGGACCTTCTGAAAATAGATTTGCAGGCGCTGAAGGTATCTCAGCCGTCACCATCATATGAGCATGTGCTGTACAGCATTTCATTGCTGGCGAGAAAAATCGGCGCCGCGCTGCTGTATGAAGATATAGAAGCTGATTTCCAGCTCCAGTACGCATGGAGAAACGGAGGCCGATTTTTTCAAGGCTATTATCTGCAGGCGCCGAGCGGGGATTTTATAGACCGGAGCCTGTTAAAAGCACGCTTGAAAACGGAGTTTCAGCAATTTATTACGAGAGAAAAAAAGAAGCTGGAAACGGTATATGAACACTCTGAGAATTTTTATAAGCGGGTCAATCAGGCAGTTTCCGAGCTAAAGAAAACCCATCAGGCGGACGATGAGTTTATTAAAAAACTGGCGGAAAACCTGACCGACTGCTGCTTCAGAATTTATATGTGTGATGAAGAAGGCTATCAGCTGACGGGAAATGTGTTCAAGCAGTCCGGCGAATGGCTTTATCAGCCTGAATACATGGAGAAAAACTGGAGCTGGCGTCCGTACTTTTTAGAAAACATCATGAAGATGCGGAATTCAAGAAAAGGCTTTTTCAGTGACCTGTACAGTGATATTGAGACAGGTGAGATGATCAGAACCTTTTCATACCCGATGGATGACAATATGTATTTATTTATCGATCTGCCTTACTCTTATTTATATGAACAGGACGGGTTACTTTAAAGCGGCTGCTGTATGCCGCTTTTTTTGTTCATTTGAAAAAAGTTTTAAAAAACGATTGACAATGATACTGATAATCATTATCATTTAGTTATAGAGAGAAGTTACTCTCTGTTCCCCAACCCCTCTATCAGATCAAGATCCGAAAAAACTTGGCGCTACCCCCGCCAAGTTTTTTTATGCCGTCTCGCATAAAAAGGCTTCTCCTTACATACATCTGATAATGGCGGCTCAAAAAGCGAAAAATTATTTTTGAAAGGTGTATGACATTCCGAAAAAAGCTTCAAACTATTCGAAAACACGGTTTTCCCGTTTATTTCTTTTTGAAAATCCAGCGGGAAAATGCCATCCCGGTCTACTTTATGGTATGATGCTCTGTAGAACTTGTATTATAATAAATACTTGTTGATTTGAAGTTGTTTTTTGAAAGGAGTCTTTTTTTAGAATGTCACAATTAATGGGTATCATCACGCGGCTGCAAAGTCTGCAAGAAACAGCGGAAGCGGCTAACGAGCCGATGCAGCGTTATTTTGAAGTTAACGGCGAAAAAATTTGCAGTGTTAAATATTTCGAAAAAAATCAAACGTTTGAACTGACGGTTTTCCAAAAAGGTGAAAAACCTAACACATATCCGTTTGATAACATTGACATGATTTCTATTGAAATTTTTGAGCTCCTTCAGTAATTTGATTTGATTTTTCAGGCTGACCAAGCTTCCGGTCTTCCGCAAGCGGAGCTTTATTAAATTATGCAAAGGAACGTGCTTGTTCGTTTGGTTGTAGACTCTGGAAAGAGGAGTGTCCGTACATGGCTGATTCTTTTCTGTTTTATAATCTTTCTGAGGCACAGATGACCTTTCAAGACGTGACGGAGCGGCTGAAACGCTTTGTCAATAAAGACCCCCGTTCAGCATACGTGCTGTCTGTAGGGACTGATTCACAAGTTTACCGCGACTTCACAAAGTTTATTACAGCTATACACTTGCACCGTACAGGCAAGGGAGCTTGGGGCTGTTTGAAAAATCATGATCTTGCAAGACCGATACATAGCCTTCGCGAAAAAATTTCGCTGGAAACCGCGTTCAGCCAGGAGATGGCTGCGCATATCCTCGACGACCGTCTTATGGAACTGACAGATTTGCTCTTGCCTTTTACGGATGAAGGGGCGGATCTTTCATTTGAAGTGCATCTGGATATCGGTCAAAAAGGACTGACAAAAGAATTGATACAAGAAATGACCGGCCGCATTACCTCGATGGGCATTGAAGCGAAAATCAAGCCCGATTCCTGCACAGCATTCAGTTATGCCAATCGTTACACAAAATAATATTTCATACAGAATCCGCAAAATGTCGAATTATGCGGTTGACGATTTTTTTCTGTTTACTTATTCTAGCGGTAGAGCTGAAAGCAAATTTCACATTGCTTTCAGAGGTATTCAGTTAAAAATAGGGGGCCTGATTACGTATGAGTCTTATCAGTGAACGATTTACGGAAGAAGAACAGAAACTTCTGCTGAATATCCTGATCAATCAAGAATATGCCATTGAGCTTTTGACCAGCGAAATCAATGATATAGAAGCAGGGTCAAAAAGCGTTGATGGAACCACTTATAAAAAACTCGTAACGCTCTATGACCGTTTTCGGAACGAAAATTAATCAGCGGCCTATAAATTGATACTCGATTGCAAAGAGTATCTTTTTTATTGACGGAAACTTTTCGACAAAAAATGATAATGTTTATATTATTGCAATATAGGGAATACATGCTTTGATGAAAAATGTAAAGGGGTCGAAGTGACATGATTAGCTTACAATCAGATCAGCTTCTTGATGCAACAGTCGGACAATTTATGATCGAGGCGGATAAAGTGGCGCACGTTCAAGTCGGAAACAACCTTGAACATGCTCTATTAGTGCTGACGAAAACCGGCTATACCGCCATTCCCGTCCTTGACGCTTCGTACCGTCTGCACGGTTTGATCGGGACAAATATGATTATGAACAGCATTTTCGGACTTGAACGGATCGAGTTTGAGAAGCTGGATCAAATTACGGTTGAGGAAGTCATGCTGAAAGACATTCCCCGTCTCCACATCAATGATCCGATTATCAAAGGGTTCAGCATGGTCATTAACAACGGCTTTGTCTGCGTTGAAAATGATGAAGGCGTCTTTGAAGGCATTTTCACGAGAAGAGTCGTATTAAAGCAGTTGAGCAGCCATATCAGATCATTGAATAAGTAGGCTCGCACGATCAGCCTATTTGTTCTTTTGCATGCCAGGAAAAGAAAACGCATACATATGAGTGGCGCTTGCCTCGGCAGCCTTTATTTTATTAGAATGGTAGATAAGAAATACGAAAAGGCATTGAAAAGGAGGACGACATGCAGCTTCAAGAGCTTCATATGCTCGTAGTTTTAGCTGAGGAATTAAACATGAGGAAGGCTGCCGAACGGTTATTCGTGTCACAGCCGGCTCTGTCCCAGCGATTGCAGACCATTGAAAAAGCCTGGGGAACAAAGATCTTTCTTAGGTCTCAAAAAGGACTTACGGTAACGCCGGCAGGAGAAAAAATCATACAATTTGCAAATGACGTCACGGATCGGCAAGAAAGAATCAGAGAAAACATTGATGAACTTGAGGGTGAGATTCACGGCACACTAAAGCTTGCCGTCGCTTCGATTATCGGGCAGCACTGGCTTCCGAAAGTGTTAAAAACATATGTGGAACGATATCCGAATGCAAAGGTCTCTCTCATTACAGGGTGGAGCAGCGAAATGCTGAAAAGTCTGTATGAAGATCAGGTACATATCGGCATTATCCGGGGAAATCCGGAATGGAAAGGCCGGAAAGATTATTTAATGACCGATCATTTATATTTGGTCGATACGGAAATTTCCTGTATTGATGATATTGCCCATACCGACCGGCCGTTCATCCAATTCAAAAGTGACAGTACATATTTTCAGGAAATTCAGCATTGGTGGCATCAAAAATTCAAAACCTCGCCGAAACAGACCATCCTTGTCGATCAGATTGAAACGTGCAAGCAGATGGCGCTGCACGGGATCGGTTATGCCATTCTGCCGTCAGTCACATTAGAAGAGGAAGATAAAGTAAATAAAATGCCCCTGCTTGATACAAAGGACCATCCGATCGGCCGTGACACATGGCTGCTCGGATATGAGCCGGCATTTGAATTAAAACAGGTGCAGGCTTTTGTTTCTGTCATTAAAGATATGCTGAAGCAGGAACGCCCATTTTAGAAAGACAGCAATCATGCTGTCTTTTTTTTATTTTTTATTGACAATGAAAATCATTATCATTTAAAGTGTTATATATGTTAATGAAAATCATTATCAATTACGAGGTGATCATATGCAAAAAGCATTAATGATATACGCAAGCATGTCGGGGAATACAGAGGATATTGCCGGCATTATAAAAGAAACACTGAGCGGGCATCAGATAGCAGTTGACTGTCTTGACATGGACGAAGCAGATGCGGATTCTCTCGAAGCATATGATTATGTTTTTGTCGGCACGTATACATGGGGGGACGGTGATCTTCCTTACGAAGCGGAAGATTTTTACGAAGATATTCTGCACAGCCAGCTCAACGGACTGAAAACGGCCTGTTTCGGTTCAGGCGATCACGCCTACCCGAAGTTTTGCGAAGCGGTCACGCTGTTTTGCGATGCGTTTGAACAGGCCGGAGCCAATTTATATCCGGAAACGCTGAAAATCGAGCTGGCGCCCGAGACGGCTGAGGATCAGGAATGCTGCAAAGAATTTGTCCGCGGTTTTCTTGCATGGGCCGCTCACCACGGAGACAAGTGCCATGTTTCATAAAGGCGCGACGGCTGTCATGGCATCAGTATCTTCGGGATTTTTTGTCGCTGTGAAAGGCGAAGGTATTTTTCATTTTTCGGCGGAAGAAGGCTGGAAAAGACTATTCCGAGTGAAAAGCAGAATTTATGTGCTGACTTACATAGGGCCCTACATATTCGCGGCTGGAGAAAAAGGCGCCGTCCTCAGATCAGCCGATCAGGGAAAGACCTGGACGGCCTCCCGGTTTCCGACCAGCGCCTCCGTATGGGCCGTTGCCGGGCGGAATGACGGGTTTGTCTGTGCGCACGGCACATACTGCCTCTACTTATCTGATGATTTCGGCGTCACTTGGCATGTGGCTAAGCCCTTTTCACAATTAAAGGAGCCGCCTGTCATCCGTTCGCTTTGTTTACACGGTCAGACGATTTATATCGGCACCCGAATTCATATGAATCATGGCGGCATTTGGGCGTATGATCTGACGGAAGAACGCATCCGGCGTATAATCCGCGAAAGGCAGCGCATGACGGCTTCAATGATGATGTATCAGAATGACTGGCTCATTGCAGCAAAGGGCGCGGCAAAGGGAGAACGGGGGGAGGTTGCCGTCCGAAACGTGCGGACGCAAGAGGAGTTTGCCATTACAGCCGGACCCGCCGTACGGGAAAAATCATTTCTCGACGTTTCTGAGGATAACGGGATTATTTATGTCACATCGTCACAGGACGAAAACGGATTTTCGCGTATTTATCAAGCTGATCTCGCCGCCGGTGAATTAAAGTGGTTTGATACGATCCGCGGTCACGGATGGCGGGTGGCTAACCGGGAAGAAAACTTTTTTTGCGCGGGCCTTTACGAAAGTAAGTTTGTCAGACCGTATGAGGCGGTTCGGCTCGCACATTAGTTTTTATGCATAAAGGAGAGACGAAGATGGGGAATGTATTGCTTGTTTACGCCACAATGTCAGGAAACACCGAGGCGATGGCGGATTTAATTGAAAAAGGGCTGATCGAAGCACAAGCATCCGTAGACAGATATGAAGCGATGGATATTCATGCCGAACTTTTTAATGATTACGAGTATATTTTATTAGGCACATATACGTGGGGAGACGGGGATCTTCCTGATGAAATGCTCGATATTGCTGAAGATATGGAAAACCTGGAGTTTATAGGAAAAACATTTGCTTTGTTCGGTTCCGGAGATACGTCCTATGAGTTTTTTTGCGGAGCGGTTGACGAATTGGAAAAAGTAATCACAGCCCGCGGCGGGCGGGTGGTGCTGCCGTCGGTCAAAATTGAAAACAACCCTGAGGGCAGTGAGGAAGAAGAGCTCCGGGAATTCGGAAGACAGTTTGCCGCGCTGTGCAGCCAGCCGGCAGAATAAAGGCTTGTTCCTTTTTTTCTTGTCTTTGTATCCTTCCTTTGTTACAGTAATGAGGTAGAAAATCAGAGGAGGACAATACATATGAAAATGATGGATGCAAATGAAATTATTTCATTTATTCAAAATAGTACAAAATCAACGCCTGTAAAAGTGTATGTAAAAGGCGATCTTGAAGGAATCAGCTTTGGCGATTCCGCTAAAACATTCCTGAACGGCCAATCCGGCGTCGTTTTTGGCGAGTGGGCTGAAATTAAAAGCGCAATCGAAGAAAACAAAGACAAAATTGAGGATTACGTCATTGAAAATGACCGCCGCAACTCTGCGATCCCGATGCTTGATTTAAAAGATGTTAAAGCGAGAATCGAGCCCGGCGCTATTATCCGCGACCAAGTTGAAATCGGCGACAATGCCGTTATCATGATGGGTGCATCTATTAATATCGGTTCAGTCATCGGCGAAGGTACGATGATTGATATGAACGTTGTTCTCGGCGGACGCGCGACTGTCGGCAAAAACTGCCACATCGGAGCGGGTTCTGTATTAGCGGGCGTTATTGAGCCGCCTAGCGCTAAGCCTGTTGTCGTGGAAGACGACGTTGTGATCGGCGCAAATGCGGTTGTGCTTGAAGGCGTAACAATCGGTAAAGGCGCGGTTGTCGCTGCCGGAGCCATCGTTGTAAATGACGTCGAGCCATATACCGTTGTAGCGGGAACACCTGCGAAAAAAATCAAAGATATCGATGAAAAAACAAAAGGCAAAACAGAAATCAAACAGGAATTACGCCAGCTGTAAGGAATGGTTTGATAGAATGGGCGTGGATGATAAAATCCACGCCTTATTCTTATCTCAAGGAGGAATACATATGGAAAAAGAGCGGCTCATTGCCATCCGAAGAGATCTGCACCGCATTCCGGAGATCGGCTTTCAGGAATATAAAACCCAACAGTACCTGCTGAATCTATTGAACCAATATCCGGAGGAAAGAATTGAAATCGAAACTTGGAGAACCGGCATCTTTGTCAAAGTCAACGGCACGGCTCCGGAAAAAATGCTCGCCTACAGAGCGGATATAGACGCTCTGTCGATTGAAGAGCAGACGGGGCTTCCGTTTGTATCTGAACACCCCGGTTTTATGCACGCATGCGGCCACGATATGCACATGACCATTGCGCTCGGCATTATTGATCATTTTGTCCATCATCCCGTCAAACATGATCTGCTCTTTTTATTCCAGCCGGCTGAAGAAGGACCGGGCGGAGCGGAACCGATGCTTGAAAGCGATGTGCTGAAAAAATGGACGCCGGATTTGATTACCGCTCTCCATATAGCACCTGAGCTTCCTGTAGGCACAATTTCCACCAAAAGCGGATTGCTGTTTGCCAATACGAGCGAGCTTGTCATCGATCTTGAGGGGAAAGGCGGGCATGCGGCATATCCGCATACAGCAGACGACATGGTCGTTGCCGCGAGCACGCTTGTCACGCAGCTGCAAACGGTCATATCCAGAAATACGGATCCGCTTGACAGCGCTGTGATAACTGTCGGAACGATTACCGGGGGCACGGCGCAAAATATCATCGCAGAGCATGCTCATCTGGAGGGAACCATCCGGACGCTTTCCGAGGAATCAATGCGTATGGTGAAAAAGCGGATTGAAGAGCTTGTCAAAGGAATTGAAATCGGCTTCCGATGCAAAGGAAAAGTCACGTATCCGTCCGTTTATCATCAAGTTTATAATACAAGCGGCCTGACCGAAGAATTTATGCAATTTGTCAGCGATCATCAGCTTGCTGACGTGAGAACGGCGAAAGAAGCGATGACCGGAGAAGATTTCGGCTATATGCTGAAAAAATATCCCGGCTTTATGTTCTGGCTGGGGGCCGATTCATCCCACGGGCTTCATCACGCCAAGCTGAACCCGGATGAAGATGCGATGGAAACCGCGGTAAATGTCATGGTCGGATATTTTTCGAAGTATGCCAATTAAATCCGAAAAGAAGAATAATCTAACAAAAATTGAGCATTCTACATAACGGAGGTGTTCAATATGACGAAAAAAATTGGAATTGAACAATCTTTATCGGATGTAGAACAGGCGTTAAAACAAAAAGGATATGACGTAGTGATGATGAAGACTCCTGAGGATGCGAAGAATTGTGACTGCTGTGTCGTAACCGGACTTGACAGCAATGTCCAAGGAATTGCCGATACGTCAACTCAGGCTCCCGTCATTACGGCTTCCGGAATGACCGCCGACGAAATCTGCAGCGAAGTGGAAAAAAAATTTCATTAAAAAGAAAAAACCGAAGCTCACGCTTCGGTTTTTCTATTCGGCGGAAGCGGCGTTTTTAAAACGGTCGAGCGCGATTTTTATTTCTCTCCGCAGTACGCGTTCAACCCGCCATTGCTCCATATTTTCTGTTTTGGCAATGATTCTGATCACCATTTCTGACGTGCTTAAATCCTGAACCCCGATGACGTCCGGCCCTTCCTTAATCTGCGGGAGCTCAGCGGCTGCTTTGTCACACGCGGTTTGCAGGATTTGAATGGTTTCATCAAGATTTTTTTCAAGCGGCACTTTAATATCGACAAGCGCCTGCATCGTTCCGCGGGAATGGTTGCTCACATTGGTAATGCCCCGGTTGGGAAGATAGTGAAGCGTGCCGTCAAAGCTCCGGATTTGCGTCGTACGGAGACCGACCTGCTCGACAATGCCGCTGTAGCCGGCAACCGTAATATAATCGCCGACGTCGATCTGTTTTTCCAAAAGGATAAAAAATCCGGTGACGATGTCACTGACAAGCCCCTGAGCCCCGAAGCCGACTGCGAGACCGACCACGCCGGCGCCGGCAATGAGAGCGCTCGGATTGTAGTGAAATAAATCCAAAATCATCACGATAAAAACGAAAATCAAGATGTATCCATATACATTAAGCACGAGGCTTCGCAAAGTATAAGCGCGGCCTGTGGAGAGGTTGTTTTGTTGCTCGAATTTCTGAAACAGATGCTTGATCAGCTTTTTTCCTGCCGTCCGGAAAATAAAGTACGCTAAAATAATGAGAGCCAGCTTTATGATGAAAATCCCGGCAGATGTGAGAAGCCCGGCCCAGTCAAAGTGTTTTAAATCAATCATAGTGATGTCTTCCTTTCAAGTCTTTTGCGGAAAAAGCTAAAAGTGATATACCCGTTTTTAAAATAAGATAAACCTTTTAATAGAAACCAGTTATTTCATTTATGATTTGTTCATATTGCCCGGTTTCAATATCATCATTTTTGTGAAGATATGAACTAAGGAATCGCCACACTCATTTTAACATGGTGATTCAGCCAAATCATATCCTTTGGAGGGAAAACAGGAGAACGTTGCCCGGCGAAACTGAAAGCCCCGGCAAAAAACCTTTTTCATAAGGAGGGAAATAAGATGAAATTACGTCAGCAAATGCCTGAATTGACAGGCGCTAAAGCATGGATTAACAGAGAAGTCACGAAGGAACAGCTGGTCGGCGGAAAGCCGGCACTGATTCACTTCTGGTCCGCCAGCTGCCGCATGTGTAAAGAAGCGATGCCTGAGATGAACGAATTTCGTGATAAATATAAAGATCAGCTGAATGTGGTGGCCGTTCACATGCCCCGTTCCGAAGACGATCTTGACCTTGAGAAAATCAAGGAAACAGCGGCTGAACACGATATCTCTCAGCCGATTTACGTCGACAGCGATCATACGCTGACTGAAGCATTTGAAAATGAATATGTGCCGGCTTATTACCTTTTCGATAAAACCGGACAGCTCCGCCATTTTCAAGCGGGAGGAAGCGGGATGAAAATGCTTGAAAAACGCGTCAGCCGAGTACTTTTAGAAACGGAGCAGGCTTCTGAGTAATCGGGACAATCTCCGTCGGACTATTGTCTCGGTTCTGCAAACCCTTTGCCGTTTAGGTAACAGGGTTTTTTTGTGCCTATTGGTTAAAAAATTCCAATATGACATGTGTGGCTTTAAAATAAGAGAAACAGCCGTAAACCGCTGTACCGCTTGTTTTATCGATATCATTATCTTTTACATATTATAGTCGAAAATTGTAGATATCACGCTAATTTTCATTAAACAAGTAATTTCAAGTTATATTTTGAAATGGTTGAATAAATTGGAACTTTGTCCAGAATCCCCTATATGATAAGGGATTTTTGTATATAAAGTACCATTTTCAGAAAATAAGCAATTTTTCATAGAGTAAATAAAATAGTAAAATGATAAAATAATAGTTGATAAAATTACTTTTGTAATCTAATATCTTAATAAAAGCGTTTAAATTTTTGACAGGGGGTTTTACACATGTTTAATGAAAGAGAAGCGCTGCGCTTACGTTTAGAACAATTGAACGAAGCAGAGGTAAAAGTCATTCGTGAATATCAAATAGAACGTGATAAAATATATGCAAAACTGAGAGAATTAGACAATACAGGCAGCCTGTCCGATACAAAAAAAGAGTTTCGTCCGGAGAAAAAAAGTGACTCTCTCCCGGTGCTTGCAGAGCTTGCAGCACAGGAAATGAGAAGCTATCAAAAGCCGCAGACACAGCCTCAATCCTCCCAGCCGCAGATGCAGTCTATTACGTCTCTTCCCGCCGGCATTCCAGACGGTTCTACAAGAAGAAGAAGAGGGACGGCGAGACCGGGATCAAAAGCGGCAAAACTGCGCGAAGCAGCGATTAAAACATTGAAACGCCACAATGCAGCGATTAAAAGTTCCGAACTGCAAAAGGAAATTGAAAAGGAAAGCGGCCTTGAAATTCCTAATATGACAACATTTATGCAAAGCTTAATTAAAATGTATCCGGAAGTGAAAAAACCATACCGTGGCCAATATATTCTTGAGGGAGAAATTTCTCAGGAAACAGCAGAAACGGCAAATGATACGGCTGCTGAATAAAACAGTAAAAACTGCTTGCGTTACTCAAGCAGTTTTTTTGCGCTTTCCCGCTTATTCTGCGGAAGTGACGCATCTTTTCCAGGTTTTTTTTCAAGCTTGACGACATATTTTTGGAAAGGCTTTTCGCCGTCAGCACGTTCTTTCAACGCATCCAGTTTTTCATCAAACGACTGATCGCGGGACTCTGATTGTACAAATTGTTTTTGCAGGGAGATGACTTGTTCGGTAACGGCTTTAAGCAAGTCTTCTGCCTGAACAGTCTCTTTGGAAACAGAAGGGATTTCCAGAGCTTGTTCCGCCGGTTCCGCCGTGCGGCTGTCAATATCAGCAAAATGGCCGGCAATCCAAGCATCACTTTCGTCCAGCTGCCGTTTATATGAAAGAATGGTTTCTTGAAATAACTTTTCTTTCGTTTTTTCTATTTCTACAAGCCGTTCTTTTGTTTCTAGTATTCGATCTCTCATATGATTAATTTCTATTTTAATATGTTTGAGCTGGTATTCTTTTTCTATCATTTGTGTTTGAAGCCGGGTATTTTCGTCTGCAGCGGCATGATAACGCTGTTTCATATCTTCGTGAGAAGTCCGTTCAGTTTGAATGGCGGTCTCAAGTGAGCGGATGCGGGTATGTAAGTTTTTATTTTCTTCTTCAAATTTTACATTTGTAAGATGCAGACGGTGCTTTTCTTCCATCTCATTTTTCCGCCGAAACGTTTCCTGCTGAAGCAGTTCTTGCAGAATGACGATTTTATCGAGCAGCCCGGCTCTGATTTCATGCAAAGAACGTTCCGTGTCACTTGTCTGTTTGTGTTTTTGAGCCATGGCTTCCAATTCGTCAGAAAGCTTGTGAAGCCGCTCTTTAATATTGGCGTTTTCCTCCTGAAGCTTATTATTTTTCTGATGGAAGTAGCTTGCTTCAAATTCTGAAATTAATTTTCTGCATCTGGAAAGTTCAGATTTCAAGTAAAGGTTCTCTTGAGAAGTGTCGTGGAAAAACGGACCTGATATTTTCATAAGAACCATCTCCCTCATGATGTTAACACTACAATATGGGAAAGGAACAACGGCTATTCCTCTTAATTAAACAGACAAGCACCGTAATATTGTATTTCGGCTGAGGCGTTTGCTATGCTTTTATATAGAATGGGAGAGAGATGACATGAAACGGGTGAATGTAATATTAGCGGGGGGAGCTTCCCGAAGATTCGGAGAACCGAAAGCTTTTGCAAAGTGGAAGGGCGGCATGTTTTATGAACAGGCGAAAAAAGCCTTCGGCGGCGGAGAAACGGTGATTATCAGCCGCCCTGAGCATATAAAAAAGTTCTTATCAAACAGGGAGCGGCATGTTTTTGCCGATGAGCCGCGGTTTCGGGGAATGGGCCCGCTTGCCGGCATATATACGGCAATGGAACAAACGGAAGGCGAAACATATACGGTCATATCCTGTGACACGCCGCTCGTGACAAGAAAGACGATGGCTGCGCTTGAAAAGAAGCTGACCGGAAACCTGGATGCTGTCATACCGGTTTGTGAAAACAGAGAGCAGCCCCTCTTGGCGGTTTACCATAAACGGGTGCAGGATGTGCTTTTTGATCAGCTGACACAAAACAAACTGAAAATGACAGACACGTTGAAACGGCTGTCTGTCTGTTATGTGCAGGCTGAAGACATCGGCGCCGGGCCGGAGGAGTTCGCTAATATCAACACACGGGACGATTACACCAGACTTTTGGCGCATGTCGAGTCTTCAAATCAGGACTGATCGGGAAGAAACATGGTATGATGGAAATAAAAATGCAAGGGGACAACACAGATGGAAGAGCGCTATTCGCGGCAGACAAGATTTAAGCCGATAGGGGAAAAAGGGCAGCAGGCGCTGGCTGACAGCAGTGTCCTGATTGTCGGAGCCGGAGCCCTCGGAACAGCCGCGGCAGAGGGCCTGGCAAGAGCCGGAGCGGGCCGTATGGCGATTATTGACCGGGATTATGTGGAATGGAGCAATTTACAAAGACAGCAGCTGTATACAGAAGAAGACGCGAGACAGCGCCTGCCGAAAGCAATGGCGGCCAAGGCGCGTCTTTTGGCGGTAAACAGTGATATACATATCGATGCTTACGCGGCGGAAGGTACGGCGGAAACGCTCGAACCGCTGATCGAACAAGCGGATTGCATCGTGGATGCGACAGATAATTTTGAAACGAGAATGGTCATCAATGATCTGGCGCTGAAAACGAAAACACCTTGGATTTACGGTGCCTGTGTCAGCAGTCAGGGAATGTGCATGACGATTATTCCGGGGGTTACGCCGTGTTTATCCTGCCTGTTTGAGCAAATGCCCGTGGGCGGAGCGACATGTGATACAGCAGGCATCATACCTCCGGCGGTTCATATCGTCTCCGCTTATCAGCAGGCTGAGGCGCTGAAATTGCTGACAGGAAATCATGCGGCGGTAAATCGGCGCTTTTTCACGTTTGACGTGTGGAATAACACCAATATGAGCATAAATGTGGATCAGATCAAACGGGATCATTGCCCTTCCTGCGGCGCGGAGCCCGTATATCCGTATCTGCAGCCTGAAAACAGGCCGAAAGCAAGCGTGCTGTGCGGAAGAGACACCGTTCAAATCAGATCGGAAGCCTTAAAGAGGCTGGATAAAGAAGAGCTTGTCAAACGTCTGAAGCAGATCGGTAAAGTGGAAGCAAATGAATTTCTGCTGCACATGGCGTATGAGCGCTTCAGAATCGTTATTTTTCAGGACGGACGGGCTTTGATTCACGGTACAAACGATATAAAAGAAGCAAATTCAGTTCTGGCCAGGGTGATCGGACTGTAGGAAGGGGAGATATTGCTATGCTTGAAAAAAGAACGCCGATTCAGGTGGACGAAGCAGTCCGCCGGGTGAGCCGGTATAAAAAACAGGGGGATACCGAATGGGTGGCGCTTGAGGACAGTCTCCACCGCTATTTGGCGGAGGATGTTAAGGCGGATCATGATGTGCCGGCCTTTAACCGTTCCCCGTATGACGGGTTTGCCATCAGGGCGAGCGATTCAAAAACGGCTTCCCGTGACAATGCCGTCACCTTTGAAGTCATTGACCATATCGGAGCCGGCGCCGTATCGGAAAAAGAACTCGGCCCTTATGAAGCGGTCCGCATTATGACGGGGGCGCAGATTCCAAAAGGCGCGGATGCCGTAGTGATGCTTGAGCTGACAAAAACGTTTTCTGAAAACGGGACGAATTACATGTCAGTGAAACGCCCTTTTCATGCGGGCGATAATATTTCATATCAAGGAGAAGATGCGAAAAAGGGCAGCCCGCTATTAAAAAAAGGGACGAAAATCACGCCGGGCGTAACCGCTCTTTTAGCAACCTTCGGCTATGCTTCCGTTCCCGTGGTCAGAAAGCCGGTTGTCGGCATTATCGCAACGGGAACCGAGCTTCTTCATGTCAGCGATCCGCTTGAGCCGGGGAAAATCCGCAACAGCAACGCTGCGATGGTGTATGCCCAGGTCATTGAAGCGGGCGCGGTGCCGCTGAACTTAGGGAAAATTTCCGATGATTTTGATGACAGCTATGATGCGGTGAAGGAAGCTATGAAAAAAGTTGATTTTCTGATCACGACCGGCGGCGTGTCAGTCGGCGATTTTGATTTTCTTCCAGACATTTATAATAAGCTCGGAGCGGAAGTTCTTTTTAACAAAGTGGCAATGCGCCCGGGGAGCGTGACAACTGTCGCCCGGGCCGATGACATGCTGCTGTTCGGCCTTTCAGGCAATCCGTCCGCATGTTATGTCGGATTCACCCTGTTTGTCAAACCGATGATTCAGACGTGGCTTCTGAATGAAAAACCTCATTCCGGATGGGCGGAAGCCGTGTTAACAAACGACTTTCCGAAACCGAATCCGTTTACGAGATTTGTGAGGGCATTTGTTTATCATAAGGACGGAAAGATGATGGCGTCACCGGTCGGTCTCGACAAATCAAGCTCAGTCACATCTCTGGCCGAAGCAAACGCGTTTATCCTTCTGCCGGGAGGAACGAGGGGGTATGAAGCGGGCCGGACGGTTCACGCGCTCCTCATCCGTGATGAGAATGGAAGTGAATGGCCGTGGTCAATTCTTTCCCGATCGTCCAGATCGTAGGTTTTCAAAACAGCGGTAAAACAACGTTTATTGAACGTGTGCTGAAAGCGGCGCCGAAAGAGTGCGATATTGGATGTTTAAAACATCACGGACATGGCGGAGAACCGGAACCTTTTTCTGACGGAAAAGACTCGGAGCGTTTTTCAAAAGCCGGGGCCGCGGTTACGGGAGTAGAAGGGGATGGCGTCCTGCAGCTTACGGCGCGAAAAAAATGGGATCTGGCGGGTTTGATCAGTCTGTATGAATGCCTGGGAATTGACGGTCTTCTCATAGAGGGATTTAAACATGCGCCGCATCCGAAAATCATTATGATCAAAGACAGCGAAGATTGGCAAAAGCTGAAGCATTTGGAGCGCGTGATCGCGGTTATCAGCAGAAATACGGAGCATATGCCGGCAGATGCAGGCATGCCCGTTTTCCATGCGGACGATCCGGCTGCCATGATGTTTGTGCTTTCGCAGCTGAAAGGGGAATCTGCATAAATGGAACGTTTTCAAATTACAAGGGAACCTATCATTGCGGAAAATATCGTAAAAAAAGTTGAAAAGCGTGAAGCCGGCGCCATCACAACGTTTATCGGCACGGTCAGAGAGTGGACTGCCGGACGGCGGACGGTGCGTCTCGAATATGAAGCGTATGAACCGATGGCTGTTCAAATGCTTTCTCAAATCGGCGATGAAATCAGTGCGAAATGGGAAGGAGCCGAAGCTGCAATCACTCACCGTGTCGGCGTCCTTGATATCGGAGAAGCAGCGGTCGTAATCGCCGTGTCTTCTCCGCACAGAAAGGCGGCATATGAGGCGAATGAATATGCAATTGAACGGATAAAACAGATTGTGCCGATATGGAAAAAAGAAATCTGGGAAGACGGAGAAGAATGGATAGGCGATCAGCTGGAAACAACGCCCTATCCGAACGGAAAACCGGATTTGCATAAAGGGGAATCGCGATGATTAAAGTATTATTGTTTGCCGGGCTTGCGGAGCAGGCGGGAACACCGGTCATTGAACTTGACGAAAAAGAGACGGCGGCGTCTGCTGTAAAAACGCTGCTAAAGGAACGGTACGGCCTTCAGACGATTGACAATGCCATGATCGCAATCAATGAAACATATGTAAAAGACAACAGCATCGTAACAGAAGGTGATACCATTGCCTTTATCCCTCCTGTAAGCGGAGGGTGAAAAAAGAGCCGGATGTGCATCATTGCCATCCGGCTTTTTTGTATATAGGCGCTGAATTCCAGAGAATATCTAAATGGGATTTAAAGGGATTTGCGATTGAGCTGGTTTTGACTGCATGAATAGGCTGAAGACAGTGCCTTCACAAGGCTTTGAACCTCCCGTCATACCGGTCTGACAATGCTTTTTTTTACATAATTATGGAACGTAAAGCTGAGAATTTGTGTTACAATTTAGCATAAATACGCAAACGGCAAAAAAATTGAAACTTCTCTCAGCCTAAAGCGTACGTATAAACAGAATAATACATAGGAGGCATCAGCAATATGGAACCAAACCTGGAAAAAAGCAATACGGCAGTAACGGAAAAGCCGTCAATTTTCGGCGTCATTACAAGTCCTGTTGTGCAGTTTAAAAGATTAAAAGAGAAGCCGGTCATCGGCATTCCTCTCCTGATTGTCATCATTCTCATCGCGGCCGGCAGTATTTTGCGCGGATTGGGGATGAATTATGAAGAAGTGCTGAACAGCTCATCTCTTGACGGATTGTCGGATGATCAGATTGAAATGACCAAAACCATTGCTAAATTCGGCTCGATGTTCGGAGGAATCTTCGGGGGCATTATCGCTCTGTTTATCGTTCCGCTCATTTACTGGCTGTGCGTTAAAATTTCAGGCGGCGTAACAACTTACAAAAAAATGCTCTCACTCAGCCTGTTTACGGCATTTATTACCAATATCGGCTTAGTTATTAACGGTCTTGTCACTTATTTTACCGGTGCGGGCTCATTGTATGCCGTTACATCTTTGGCGAGTGTCATACCGGCCGGAGGCGGCGTCGCGGTCTTTTTAAGCGCGTTCGACATTTTCAGCATCTGGAGCTATATTCTGCTCGCTTTGGGACTTCGCTATACAGGCGGCATTTCGAAAAAAGCGGCCTGGACTTCCGCGATTGTCCTGTTTGTTATTATGCTTTTAGTTTCGGCAGTCGGAGGACTGTTAAGTTCAGTGACAGCAGGTGTATAACATGAAAAAAATTTGGATCGGAATCGGCATCGCCGTAATTGTTGCAGTATTCATCGGTATCAATATTTATAAGTCTGCCGCTCCCGCGGGCGGCAGCGCCGGGAAAAAAATCGAAACCGGAACCATGGAAAACAGAGAAATCTCCTCTACGGTTATGGTTCCGGGAACACTTAAATTCTCTAAAGAACAGTATGTTTTTTATGAAGCGGATAAAGGAACTCTTGATAAAGTGAAAGTAAAAGAAGGCGACAAAGTAAAAAAAGGGTCGTCGTTAGTCACGTATACAAATGAGCAGCTCAATCTTGATAAAGAACAAAATGAGTTGACAGAACAATCAAAACGGATGCAAATCGAACAAGTTGAAGAAAAACTCAGAGCATTAAACAGCAAGGAACAAGATCTGGCAAAACAAGTGGGAGAAGCGGAAGCCAAAAAACAAATTGAATCCGAACGGACTGATCTGCAGCTTCAGCAAAAAACGGCGGAAATCGAATTAAAGCAATCTGATTTGCAAAAGCAGTCTCTTGAAAATCAGGTGGCGAATCTCAATGTTAAGAGTGAGATGGACGGGACGGTAATCTCGGTAAATCAAGAAGCGGCTTCTAAAAAATCGGATATTCAAGAACCGGTTATACATATAGGAGACCCGGAACACCTGATCGTTGCCGGCAATTTGTCCGAATACGACACGCTGAAAGTGAAAAAGGGACAAAGCGTTACAATTACCTCAGACGCCATCCCAGGTAAAACGTGGAAAGGGAGAGTGGCGGCTGTCGGACTCGTTCCTGATCAAAAGTCAAGCGCTGCTTCGGGGGAAAGTACGGAACAGGCCGTGCAGTATCCGTTCCAGGTTAAGCTGATCGGAAACCTTCCGGAGGGCAAGCCGGGGTTTAAATTAATTATGAACATTGAAACAGACAAACGGAAAGCCGATACGCTGCCGTCCTCCGCGGTCAAAAAAGACGGAGATGAGCACTGGGTCTTTACGGTAAAAGACGGGAAGGCCAAACGCGTGAAAGTTAAAGTCGGCGATACCGCAAATCAGCTTACGGAGATAAAAGAAGGGCTTTCAAAGGATGATAAAGTCATTCTGAATCCGGCTGACGGTTTGACTGACGGAACGGATGTGAAAGCATAGATGATTCAGCTTTCAAAGGTGAAAAAAAGCTATCAGATCGGCAAGGAGACGTTTGATGTTCTCCGTTCAATCGACTTGACGATTGAAGAAGGAGAATATGTGTCAATTATGGGACCGTCGGGATCGGGAAAATCTACGATCATGAATATCATCGGCTGTCTGGACAGACCGACGTCCGGCAGTTACAGGCTTGCGGGCGAAGATGTTTCTTCATGCACCGAAAAAGAGCTTGCGGCGGTCCGGAACAAATCAATCGGATTTGTCTTTCAGCAATTTCAGCTGCTGCCGCGATTGAATGCAAGAAAAAATGTCGAACTCCCCATGATCTACGCCGGTATCGGCAAAAAAGAGCGTGAGGAACGGGCTGAGCATGCGCTGGAAAAAGTCGGTTTGGCGGATCGGATGCGTCACATGCCGAATGAGCTGTCCGGCGGCCAGAAGCAGCGTGTCGCGATTGCAAGAGCCATTGTGAACGAACCGAAGCTCATTTTAGCTGATGAACCGACCGGCGCGCTGGATACGAAAACAAGCATTTCCATTATGGAGCAGTTCACAGAGCTTAATGCAGAGGGCGTGACCGTGGTGCTTGTGACTCATGAGCCTGAAGTGGCGGACTGTACAAACAGAGTGATTTTCGTCCGTGACGGCATGATCGTTTCCCGCGATGCTGAGCAGAGGAGAGTGGGGGAATGAGCCTGTCAGAAAATCTCCGGATGGCCCTCAGTTCCGTAAGAGCTCACAAGCTGAGATCGATTCTGACAATGCTCGGAATCATTATCGGCGTCGGTTCAGTAATTGTTGTTGTGGCTGTCGGCCAGGGCGGAGAGCAAATGCTGAAGCAATCCATCAGCGGGCCGGGCAATACGATTGAATTGTTTTACATGCCCAGTGATGAAGAATTAACAGCCAATCCGAACGCCTTACAGCAAGCGAGTTTTACAGAAGAAGATATTAATGGATTAAAAGGAGTGGACGGCGTAAAGCAGGTTGTCGCTTCCGCGGTAAAATCCATGACGGCCCGTTACCATGAAGAAGACACGGATATTACGCTGAACGGCATTAACAGCGGCTACATGGACGTAAAAAAGCTGGACGTTCAAGATGGACGGACATTTACGGACAATGATTTTCTTTCCGGGAAAAGAGCAGGAATCATCTCGAAAAAAATGGCTGAAAAGCTGTTCGGGAAAACGTCTCCGCTCGGAAAAATCGTCTGGGCCGGCGGACAGCCCGTTGAAGTAATCGGCGTACTGAAAGAAGAGAGCGGCTTTTTATCGTTAGGACTCAGTGAAATGTATGTGCCGTTCAACATGCTGAAAACGTCTTTCGGTACTAACGACTACAGCAACGTTTCCGTTCAGACGGAGTCCGCTGATCAAATCAAATCAACAGGAAAAGAAGCGGCCCGTCTCTTAAATGACAATCACGGTACAAAAGAGGCCTATCAAGTCATGAATATGGAAGAAATAGCGGCGGGAATCGGCCAGGTCACGACCGTTATGACGACGATCATCGGTTCGATCGCCGGTATTTCTCTCGTTGTCGGCGGGATCGGGGTCATGAATATTATGCTCGTATCAGTGACGGAACGGACAAGAGAAATCGGCATCCGCAAATCGCTCGGTGCCACGAGAGGACAGATTCTGACACAATTCTTAATTGAATCTGTTGTGCTTACATTAATCGGCGGCTTAATCGGAATCTGTCTCGGCTACGGGGGAGCATCACTCGTTTCCCTTATCGCAGGCTGGCCGTCGCTCGTTTCCTGGCAGGTGGTTTGTATCGGTGTGCTGTTCAGTATGCTGATCGGTGTCATTTTCGGCATGCTGCCCGCCAACAAAGCATCACGCTTAGATCCGATTGAAGCGTTACGGTATGAATAACCGGCGCCCCATGCAGTCTGCATGGGGTTTTTTTGTGTTTTAATGATTGAATGAATATAATAGACTTTTTTCATTTATGATAAAAAGAAAATGTCATACAATTGTCCCCCTTTTTGTCGAATTTACAGTTTACAAACCCTATGTACATACGTTAATATGAACAAATGTGAAAGATTTTGATAGTTATTGAATGAATTTGAGTGATTTTAGTTGCTAGAAGTAAAAAAAGCGTTTACAATTATCTTGCAGCCGAAATGAATACGTTTCCAAAGGAGGCGGAATATGCTCACTCCTGAAAGGTATCAGCTGATTATTGATCAGATTGAAAAGCGTGATGTGGTGAAGATTCAAGAGCTGATAAGCATGACAAATGCTTCTGAATCAACGATCAGAAGAGATTTATCAACACTTGAAGAGCGCGGATTTTTAAAGCGCGTTCACGGCGGGGCGTCTAAACTTTCCAACAGCAGGCAAGAACCCGATATGCTTGAAAAATCCTCCAAAAACCTTCAGGATAAACTGAAGATCGCAGAAGAAGCGGCATCTTTATTAGAAGAAGGTGACTGTATTTATCTTGATGCGGGAACAACTACATTGCACATGATTGATTTTATAGATCCATCTAAGGACATTGTGGTTGTCACAAACGGAGTTATGCATATCGACGCTTTAATAAGGAAAGGGATCCCCTTTTATCTTCTCGGAGGATATGTGAAGCATAGAACAGGTGCGATGATCGGCGGCGCCTCATTAACGGCGGTCAGCCAGTACCGTTTTGACAAAAGCTTCCTCGGGGTGAACGGCGTGCACATTGAAGCAGGCTTTACAACACCCGATCCGGATGAGGCTCTTCTGAAGACAAAGGCTGTGAGACAGGCGAAAAATGCGTATGTTTTAGCCGATCCTTCTAAATTCGGCGAGATTTCTTTCGCAGCGTTCGCCGCCTTGGGCGATGCCGCTATCATTACCACTGAAGCTGAAGAACTTGCATTCGATAATTACCAAGAAAAAACTGTCGTAAAGGTAGTGAAACCATGATTTACACTGTAACCCTCAATCCGTCTGTTGACTATATCGTTCACGTTGAAGATTTTGCCGTAGGCGGTTTAAACCGTTCCAGCTATGACACGAAGTATCCCGGCGGAAAAGGCATCAACGTTTCGAGATTACTGAAAAGACACCATGTGCCGTCAAAAGCATTGGGATTTGTCGGCGGATTTACCGGAAACTATATCACGTCATTTTTGCAGCAGGAAGGTCTGGAAACGGCTTTTTCTGAGGTGGATGAAGACACGCGTATAAATGTAAAACTGAAAACGGGCGATGAAACGGAAATTAACGGACAGGGCCCGACGATTTCAGACGAAGTGTTCAATGCCTTTTTAGAACAGTTCTCCGCTCTGGAAGAAGGAGACATCGTCGTTTTAGCGGGAAGCATTCCTTCTTCCCTGCCGCATAACACGTATGAAAAAATTGCTGAGGCATGCAGAAAGCAGAATGCCCGGGTAGTGGTGGACATCTCCGGTGAAGCGCTGATGAAAGCGACAGAAATGAAACCGTTTTTGATGAAACCGAATCATCATGAGCTTGGGGAAATGTTCAATACGGTCATTGATTCAGCCGAAGCTGCCGTTCCTTACGGTAAAAAATTGATTGAACAAGGCGCTGAACATGCGATTGTTTCGATGGCTGGCGACGGTGCGCTTTTATTTACGAAAGAGGCGGTTTTCCTCGCCAATGTTCCTAAAGGAAAGCTTGTCAATTCGGTAGGCGCGGGTGATTCCGTCGTCGCGGGATTCCTTGCGGGAATTTCAAAACAGCTGCCTTTGGAAGATGCGTTCCGTTTAGGAGTTGCTTCCGGAAGCGCGACGGCATTTTCTGAAGAACTCGGAACTGAAGAGTTTGTACAGCAGCTTCTTCCTGAAGTTAAAGTCACACGTCTATAGAGGAGGAAAGAAAAGTGAAGATAACTGAGCTGTTAACAAGAGATACAATTCATCTCAATATAGAAAGCAAAGAGAAAGAAAACGTTATCGATGAAATGGTGACAGTGCTTGACAAAGCCGGCAGATTAAATGACAGAGAGGCTTACAAAGCAGCCATTTTAAATCGTGAAAGCCAAAGCTCGACGGGAATCGGCGAAGGCATTGCCATTCCTCATGCGAAGACGGCGAGCGTCATTAACCCGGCCATCGCATTCGGCCGTTCAAAAGATGGTGTGGATTATGAATCATTAGACGGTCAGCCGGCACACCTGGTCTTTATGATTGCGGCAACCGAAGGAGCGAATAATACGCACCTTGAGGCATTATCAAGACTTTCAACGCTTCTCATGCGTGAGGAAATCCGCAAACAGCTTCTTGAAGCTGAATCAGAAGATGCGATCATTGACATCATCAATCAGCATGACAAAGATGACGATGAGGAAGAAGAAGAGCAGGAAGAACAGGCAGCGCCGTCAGGAAAAGGCAAAATCCTTGCCGTTACGGCATGTCCGACAGGTATCGCCCATACGTTTATGGCAGCTGACGCACTGAAGGAAAAAGCGAAAGAGCTCGGCGTTGACATTAAAGTCGAGACAAACGGCTCAAGCGGTATCAAACATAAGCTGACGGCTCAAGAAATTGAAGACGCGCCTGCGATTATCGTGGCGGCTGATAAACAGGTTGAAATGGAACGCTTTAAAGGCAAACATGTTCTTCAAGTGCCTGTGACGGCCGGTATCAGACGTCCTCAGGAACTGATTGAAAAAGCCGTTAACCAAGATGCGCCGATTTACGAGGGCAGCGGCGGAGGATCTTCCGCTTCAAATGAGGACGGCCCGAAACAGAAATCAGGAACAAGCATCGGAAGTACTTTCTATAAACACTTAATGAGCGGTGTCAGCAACATGCTGCCATTTGTCGTCGGCGGCGGAATTCTCGTTGCGATCTCATTCTTCTGGGGAATTCATTCAGCTGATCCGAAAGACCCGACATACAACACGTTTGCTGCAGCACTGAACTTTATTGGTGACGGTAATGCGTTAAAGCTGATTGTTGCAGTTCTTGCCGGATTCATCGCAATGAGTATTGCGGACCGTCCGGGATTTGCGCCGGGTATGGTCGGCGGATTTATGGCTACGCAGGCGAATGCCGGATTCTTAGGCGGACTGATTGCCGGATTCTTAGCCGGTTATGTCGTCATCCTGCTGAAAAAGCTGTTTGTCTTTATTCCTCAATCTCTTGATGGATTAAAACCTGTATTGATTTATCCGCTGCTCGGTATTTTTATCACAGGAGTTCTGATGCAATTTGTCATAAACACTCCTGTCGCAGCGTTTATGAATTTCTTAACAAATTGGCTTGAAAGCCTTGGAACTGGAAATCTTGTTTTAATGGGTATTATTTTAGGCGGTATGATGGCTATCGACATGGGCGGCCCGCTCAATAAAGCGGCGTTCACTTTTGGAATTGCGATGATCGATGCCGGAAACTATGCGCCGCATGCGGCCATCATGGCGGGCGGAATGGCTCCGCCGCTTGGAATCGCACTGGCGACAACATTCTTTAAACACAAATTCTCTAAACGTGACCGTGAAGCCGGTATTACGTGCTACTTCATGGGAGCAGCTTTCGTTACAGAAGGCGCCATCCCGTTTGCAGCGGCTGATCCGCTTCGCGTCATCCCTGCAGCCGTTGTCGGTTCTGCGGTAGCGGGCGGGTTGACAGAATTTTTCCGGGTAACGCTTCCTGCACCGCACGGAGGAATATTCGTTGCATTCATTACGAACCATCCGCTGCTTTACTTAATGAGCATCGTGATCGGAGCGATTATAACGGCGGTTATCTTGGGAATCGTCAAAAAACCGGTTGTAGAGAAATAAGCAAAAAGCGTCCTTTACGGGCGCTTTTTTCAATCATGTACGCATAGAAGCGTTATGTATTTTATGATGAGTTATGATAAAGTAAAGATGGTACATGAACTGAAACAGTGATCGTCTAGGAGGAACCACGTTGACTGAAGAACAAAAACCTACTTCTGAAAAATCGGTAAAAAGAAAATCCAACACATATTGGGAATGGGGAAAGGCCATCATTATAGCGGTTGCACTTGCGCTGTTAATCCGCCATTTCCTGTTTGAACCGTACTTAGTGGAAGGATCATCAATGTACCCGACATTACATGACGGTGAAAGGCTGTTTGTCAACAAAAGCGTCAATTATATCGGAGAAATCGAGCGGGGAGACATCGTCATTATTAACGGCGATACATCGAAAGTCCATTATGTAAAGCGGCTCATCGGAAAACCTGGAGAAACGGTGGAAATGAAAAATGACACGCTTTATATAAACGGCAAAAAAATCGCAGAACCGTACCTCGCGAGCAATAAAAAAGAAGCGAAAAAACTGGGAGTCAACCTGACGGGAGATTTCGGCCCCGTAAAGGTTCCGAAAGGCAAATACTTCGTCATGGGAGACAATCGGCTGAACTCAATGGACAGCCGGAACGGACTCGGTTTAATTGCCGAAAACCGGATCGTCGGCACCTCGAAGTTTGTGTTCTTCCCATTTCATGATATGCGTCAGACAAAATAAAAACGCCGCGCTGCCCGATTTGGACAGCAGGCGTTTTTTATTTGGCAAACGAGGCGGCGACGGCGATGAACAATACCGTGGCCAGCACTGATCCGACAATGGCCAGAACGCTGAAAAAAAGATTCACCTGCTGCTTCTCTTTGCCGCGTTTTTCAAGCATCCGTTTTGAAAAGAGATGCGAAAACGTATAAATGAGGGCGATTCCGACGTACAAGCCGATGTCACGTGCGGTAAAGCCTGTGACGGCCAGAAAAACCCCGGTAAAGAAAATCATAAGACAATATTCTGTGAGTGTTAAAAGCTTCAACTTGTTCCTCCGTGATGAATATGTATATATATCTATTGTATCACAGGGCTCCGGGTTTGCCTGCATCTTTTCAAACCCGTATATTCGCAGGGAAACATTTCTCTTCCCCTTTATTCATGGTATACTTTTAATGATGATAGACACGATGGAGGATTCTAAATGATTGCTGTAAATAATGTGAGCTTGCGTTTTGCGGATCGCAAGTTATTTGAAGATGTCAATATTAAATTTACGCCGGGCAACTGCTACGGATTAATAGGCGCAAACGGTGCCGGAAAATCAACATTTTTGAAAATTTTATCCGGTGAGCTGGAGCCGCAGACCGGCGATGTCCATATGAGCCCGGGCGAACGTCTTGCCATTCTGAAGCAGAACCACTTTGAATATGAAGACTTCGAAGTGCTGAAAGTCGTTATTATGGGACATAAACGTTTATACGAAGTCATGCAGGAAAAAGACGCGATTTATATGAAGCCTGATTTTTCAGATGAAGACGGCATCCGCGCCGCTGAGCTTGAAGGAGAGTTTGCGGAATTAAACGGATGGGAAGCTGAAAGTGAAGCCGCTATTTTGTTAAAGGGCCTGGGCATCTCTGAAGACCTGCATACGAAGAAAATGGCTGACTTAGGCGGTTCAGAAAAGGTGAAAGTGCTCTTGGCACAGGCGCTGTTCGGCAAGCCGGACGTTCTGCTGCTTGATGAACCGACCAACCACTTGGATCTGAAAGCGATTCAGTGGCTGGAAGAGTTTTTAATCAACTTTGAGAACACAGTCATCGTCGTATCCCATGACCGTCACTTTTTAAATAAAGTGTGCACGCACATCGCCGATCTTGATTTTAATAAAATTCAAGTATACGTCGGCAACTATGATTTCTGGTATGAATCAAGCCAGCTTGCTTTAAAGCTTTCTCAGGAGGCCAACAAGAAAAAAGAAGAGCAGATTAAACAGCTTCAGGAGTTCGTGGCCAGATTCAGCGCCAACGCCTCTAAATCAAAGCAGGCGACATCAAGAAAGAAACTCCTTGATAAAATCACGCTTGATGATATCAAACCGTCATCACGCCGTTATCCTTATGTCAATTTCACGCCGGAACGTGAGATCGGAAATGACGTGCTGCGGGTTGAAGGCTTAACAAAAACGATTGACGGGGTTAAGGTGCTTGATAACGTCAGCTTTATTATGAACAGAGAAGATAAAATCGCTTTTACGGGACGCAACGAACTTGCCGTTACGACATTGTTTAAAATCATTTCCGGGGAAATGGAAGCTGACAGCGGCACATTTAAATGGGGCGTGACCACTTCTCAGGCGTACTTCCCTAAAGACAACAGCGAGTATTTTGACGGCAGCGATGCGAACCTTGTTGACTGGCTCCGCCAATACTCGCCGCATGACCAAAGCGAAAGCTTTCTGCGCGGCTTCTTAGGACGCATGCTGTTCTCAGGAGAAGAAGTCAACAAAAAATCAAACGTCCTTTCCGGAGGAGAAAAAGTGCGCTGCATGCTTTCAAAAGCGATGCTTTCCGGCGCGAACATTTTAATTCTGGATGAACCGACAAACCACTTAGATTTGGAATCCATTACGGCGCTTAACAACGGCTTAATCAGCTTTAAAGGCGCTATGCTGTTTTCATCTCATGACCATCAGTTTGTACAGACAATTGCCAACCGCATCATTGAATTAACGCCTAAAGGCATTGTTGACAAACAAATGTCTTATGACGAATTTCTTGAAAACGCGGATGTACAGAAAAAGCTTGAAGAGCTATACGCGTAATAAAGAAGCAGGGGAGACTCTGCTTTTTTATTTATGAAAAAAGTTTTCAATCTTCTGACTTCCCGTTACAATAAATGAATACATAACTTGAAAAGAGACGGAGGAATGCATCATGAAGTTTTTAGTTGTCGGAGCTGGGGGAGTGGGCGGATATATCGGCGCGCGTCTTGCAGAAAAGGGAAATGACGTGACGTTTCTCGTCCGCAAGAAACGGGCGGAACAATTACAAGAGACGGGATTGACCGTCAAAAGTGAAAAAGGTGATGTTTCAATCAAGCCGAAATTAATCATGGCGGGCGAAGAAGGAGCATTTGACGCGGTTATCATCGCTTCAAAAGCGTATTCTTTGCAGGACGTCATTCGGGATGTCAAACCGTTTGTCAAACCTTCGTCGGTCATTATTCCTTTTTTAAACGGATACAGGCACTATCACCAGCTGTTTGAAGCTTTTTCAAAACGGCAGGTGCTGGGCGGCCTCTGCTTTATTGAGAGCGCCCTTAACGACAAAGGGGAAATTCTTCATACGAGCGCTGCCCACCGCTTTGTTTTCGGTGAATGGAACGGGGAACGCACAGAACGTATGAACGAGCTGGAAAACGCATTTGCAGGTGTGAAAGCGGATGTCATCATCAGCCGGGATATTGAAAAGGACATTTGGAAAAAATATATGTTTATTGCCGCGCAGGCGGGAGTGACCACTCTGTTTCAACAGCCGGTCGGACCGATTTTAGATACAGAAGGCGGCCGCAACACGGCAAAGCGCCTCTTTGCTGAAATCGGAGCCATTTTCAAGGCTGCCGGCATCCCGAAAGATCCTGGTCTGGAAGAAGAGAGTTATCGCACATTGACAAGCATGTCTTACCATATGAAATCGTCGATGCTGAGAGATATGGAAAAGGGCAGGGTGACGGAAGGTGATCATTTACACGGATTTTTGCTTGAGAAAGCGAAAGGCTTGGCAGTTGATACACCTGTTTTGGAAACCGTCTGCGCCAACTTGCAAATGTATGAAGCGAAATAAAAAAAGGAGGCCTGATCGCCTCCTTTTTTTATTAAAATGCCCAGTTTCCGTTTCTGAAGATCGGTTCTCTTTTGCCGTCCGCGGTAATGCCGTCGATATTCATGTCTTTGGAACCGACCATAAAATCTACGTGTGTAATGCTTTCATTTAAGCCCTCTTTGACAAGCTCTTCCCGTGTCATTTGTTTGCCGCCCTCAATATTAAAGGCATACGCACTGCCGATCGCCAAGTGGTTAGAGGCGTTTTCATCGTACAGTGTGTTGTAAAATAAAATATTTGATTGTGAAATCGGTGAATCGTACGGCACTAAGGCCACTTCACCGAGATAGTGTGAGCCTTCATCGGTTTCGACGATGCCTTTTAAAATCTCCTCGCCTTTTTCAGCTTTCACATCGACAATGCGGCCGTTTTCAAAGGTAAGAGTGAAGTTATCAATAATGTTGCCGCCGTAGCTCAGCGGTTTCGTGCTGGAAACCGTGCCGTTCACCCCGTCACGCTGCGGAAGGGTAAAAACCTCTTCTGTCGGCATGTTGGCCATGAATTCGTGCCCGCTTTCATTCACGCTTCCTGCGCCTGCCCATACATGTTTTTTCGGCAGTTCAATGGTTAAGTCTGTTCCTTCAGCCTGATAATGCAGGGCGCTGTAATGTTTTTTGTTTAAGTGTTCCACTTTTTCATGAAGGTTTTGATCATGTTTTTTCCATGCTTCAACAGGGTCTTCTTCATTTACGCGGGTCGTTTTGAAAATTTCTTCCCATAAAAGCTGAACGGCTGTTTCTTCCGGCTGATCCGGGAACACTTTTTTCGCCCAGCCTGTTGAAGCGGCTCCGATCACCGTCCAGCTGACCTTATCTGATTGAATATATTGTCTGTATGTATGCAATGCTTTTCCGGCGGCTTTTTGGAACGCTGCAATCCGTTTGCCGTCAGTGCCTTTTAATAGGTCGGGGTCGGATGAGACGACAGAAATAAACGCAGCCCCTTTTTTCGCGAGCTCTTCTTTTCCTTTTGCTTCCCATTCAGGATACTCTTCAAACGCTTCAAAAGGTGCCATCTCGTATTTTAATCTGGACAGTTCATCGTCCTGCCAATTTACTGTGACGTTTTTAGCGCCTTTTTCATAAGAATGTTTGGCAAGCAGTCTGACAAGTTCCCGGACATCAGTTGAGGCATTGATTACGACATGCTGTCCTTTTTGGACATTGACGCCGACTTCTACCGCCAGCTGAGCATATGTATGTAACTTTTCAGTAAACGAACTCATCGTTCATTCCTCCTCATCGGTTTTTCTCATCATATCAAATATCGCCTCATAAAGGAAAGAAAGGAGCACAAACGAAAAAGACACAGCTTTTGCTGCGTCTTTACGGGTGATTCAGTTTTACGGCGCCGCCGGCCGGAGAATGGGGCATATTGGCCAGTGAAATGCTCATACCCCCCAAAATAATTCCGCTTAAAATGACGGCTACTGCTACGCGTCTTCCCACATCTCTAAGCATATGCTTCCTCCTTAATGTTTCTCCAGTTCTCACAATATGAGCCGGCCGGAGAAAAAAGAAGCACAATCTTATTATTTAATCGCTTTTTGCAGCTTGTCGATGACGTCTAATGAACGTCCCGTGCCGATAGCCACTGATTCAAGCGGATTTGCCGCCAAATGAACGGGAACGACGATTTCATCTGTCAGCCATTCTTTCATCCCGTTTAAAAGGGAGCCTCCGCCGGTTAACACGACGCCGCGGTCAACGATATCACCGCTGAGCTCCGGCGGACAATCTTCAAGTGTCGCTCTGATCGCTTCAAGAATATGCAGGAGCGACTCACGCATCGCGTGCTGAATTTCATTAGATTGCAGTCTGATTGTCTTCGGCAGACCGGTTACAAGGTCACGCCCGCGGATTTCCATCGTTTCCGGCACATGTTCGATCAATGCAAATCCGATTTCCATTTTCACTTGTTCTGCCGTACGTTCCCCGATCAGCAGGTTGTATTTTTTTCTGACGAACGAGGCGATATCTTCATCAAGCTGGTCGCCGCCGATTCTGATCGAATGGCAGGATACGACGCCCCCGAATGAGATGATGGCGACTTCAGTCGTACCGCCGCCGATATCTACGACGACGTTTGCGACCGGCTCGTCAACAGGGAGGTCGGCCCCGATTGCAGCGGCTACGGGTTCTTCAATCAAGTGAACGTTTTTCGCTCCGCAGTTTTTGACAGCGTCACTGATGGCGCGTCGTTCAACGGCTGTTGAGCCTGAAGGCGTGCAGACGACGACATTCGGTTTGCGGAAAGTCATTCCGATTTTTTTTCCGGCTTTTTTCATAATGTGTTTTAATAAGTCAGTTGTCATATCATAATCAGCAATGACACCGTCTTTCATCGGCCGAACGGCGACGATTTTCCCAGGCGTCTTTCCGATCATGCTTTTGGCATCCGTTCCGATGGCAAGCACCGCTTTCGTTGTTGTATCTACAGCGACAACGGAAGGCTCGTTTAAAATAATTCCTTTATTTTTACTGTAAACAAGTATATTAGCGGTTCCTAAGTCGATTCCGATCTCAGTTGATTGAAACATGTTTTCACCCAATCCCTATCCTGATTTAATTGATTCTACATTTAAAGTTTCTGAGAAAAACCACGATTTTTGGGGGTTTCCGCCGGGAATGAAATGTTTTTGTAAAAAAGGAGGGAAAGTCTGTATCCCATATTTCAAAAGGATTTTCTTCTGTAAAAAAACATTCAGTTCCGGATGCTGAGAAACTTTTGCTCCGTTCCTTTCGTCTACGTTTATGAAGGATTTTCCTTGGACATAAAGAAGAGACATTAAAGGAAGTAGGGGATTTCTATGAAATCAATTGGTGTAGTAAGAAAAGTAGACGAACTCGGGCGTATTGTCATGCCGATTGAATTGAGAAGAGCATTGGATATCGCTATTAAAGATAGTATTGAATTTTTCGTTGACGGAGACAAAATTGTCTTGAAAAAATACAAGCCGCACGGCATTTGCTTAATGACGGGGGAAATTACTCCCGAAAATCAGGAGTACGGCAACGGCAAAATTATTTTAAGTCCTGAAGGAGCGAAAATGCTGCTTGAGGAAATCGAGGAAGCGTTAAAAGATAGATCATAATCAGCAAAAAGGGCGGAGCATCATTCCGTCCTTTTATTATGAACTTGTGCAAAAACTCACGGGAAAAGTAAGCGAACCTGCTCAATTAATTGGGAATAGTTATCATTTTTTAGTCAATAATGCAGTCAACAATGTTACAATATATGTAGAAATGCTAGCGGCAGGTGGGACTATGGGAAAATATCAAGCGCGTATCATTTCCTTAATCTTGGCAATGATTTTTATTATGTTTTGGGATTATTTATTTTATATGATTGAACGGAATCCGATTAACTGGCCCGTTGACATCACCTTTACCGCCGTCACATTAATCAGCGTCTGGCTGCTGGCTTATTATGTGGATAATAAAAAGCAGCTGCTGGCGGAGCTGAAGGACAGCGAGCAGAAAGCAAAGGCGCTTTCAGATGAGAAAAACCGGATCATGGACAATCTGCAGGAAATCGTTTTTCAGACGGATGCTCAAGGGAATATTACATATTTGAATCAGGCCTGGACGGCGATTACGGGCCACTCCATCAGCGAATGTATGGGCACGATGTATAATGATTATTTTATAAAAGAAAAACATATCATTGATTATATTATCTCCCAAATCAAGCAGCAGTCCCCGTCAGGAATGTTTACGGCCAAATATATTAAAAGAGACGGCTCGATCTTTTGGGGAGAAGTCCATTATAAGCTGTATTATGACCGCAGACAGAAATTTGTCGGAAGCCTGGGGACGATGTCTGATATCAGTGAACGGAAAAAAGCTGTCGATGAGCTTCTGGAAACGAACGAACGCCTCGCCATGCAATCTCAAAAGCTGGCCATTGCCGGGGAGCTTGCGGCAGGAATCGCCCATGAAGTAAGAAATCCTTTAACGTCAGTCAGCGGCTTTCTCCAGCTGATGAAAGCCCAGTATCCGGAAAGAACGGATTATTTTGATATTATTTTTTCGGAGATTAAAAGGATTGATCTCGTGCTGGGGGAGCTGCTTCTGCTCGCCAAGCCGCAGACCGTGACGTTTACCGCTCATCATCTCAACCATATTTTACGGCAGGTGGCGACGCTTCTTGACACGAACGCGGTGCTGTCGAACACTGTGATTGAGAAGGATTTCAGGCAGACTGAGTCCTGTATGGTCAACGGTGACGAAAACCAGCTGAAACAGGTATTTATCAATATTATTAAAAATGCGATTGAAGCGATGCCTGACGGCGGGAATATTCATATTTATACAAAACGGGATGAAGAATACGCGGTGATCAGCATACAGGATGAAGGAAACGGCATGTCGAAAGAAAAGCTTGAAAACATCGGGAAACCGTTTTTCTCAACAAAAGATCAGGGAACGGGTCTCGGGCTTCCGATTTGTTTACGAATTCTGAAGGAGCATAATGGTAAACTTAACATTAAGAGCAAAAATGGAGAAGGCAGTACGTTTCAGGTGATTCTGCCGTTAGAAGCGGCTGCTGTCCAAAAGGAGGAAAAATAACTTGCTTCTTTTTGTATACGGTTTGTTACGGAAGCGTGAAGAAAACCATGAACTGCTGAAAGGCGCTCCGTGTGTGTGCGAGCAGGCTGCGATAAACGGCGTGCTGTACGAAACGGATAAAGGTCAGCCTGCGGCGTCTTTAGAAGAAACAGCTTTTGTGTACGGGGAATTGTATGAAACAGATCATCAGATGATCCGTAAGCTGGATGCGTATTATGCTGATTTTGATCGAAAAGAGGTTGCCGTGACGACGGATGCCGGGAATAAAACCGCCTTCGCATATGTCGTAAAGCCCGAACAGTGTGCTTCATTCAGCCGTATCAAAAGCGGAGACTGGAAAGAATACCGTTTTATGAAACGGGAGGATGACAGTCCGGTTTATTATTTCGCTTACGGCTCCTGTATGGACAATGCCCGGTTTAAACAGGCGGGGGTCGACCACTTTTTTGCCGAGCCGGTCGGAGGGGCGGTTGTTGAAGGGTATTCGACGAGATTCACATTAAGGCGTCCTGACGGTTCCAGAGCCGATCTTGTTGAAGACGGGGGACGAACTGAAGGCGTGCTGTACAAGCTCCCGTTTGAAGCGGCAACCTATCTGTACAAAAGAGAAGGTGTTGATAACCACACATACCGTCCCGCGTTCATAGAAGTGTGTGCCGGCGGCCGTGTATACAGAGGCGTCCTGACGTTTCTCGTTCTTGATAAAGCTGAGGAAATTGCGCCTCCGGGTCACTATCAGGAAGAAATCGAACGCGGAGCGGATCTGTATTTATCGCCCGCCTTTTCAGAAAAGCTTAAACGCTATATGAACTCATTGCCGAAAATGTGATACTATTCCTATTAGAGATATTGTTTAAAGGAGTACTGTTATGAGAAAAGAGTTTGCCGTTATCGGTCTCGGACGCTTCGGCGGAAGTATTTGCAAAGCATTAAGTGAAGAAGGCCTTGAGGTCATGGCGATGGATATTGATGAAGATAAAGTAAATGAATACGCCAAAATCGCATCACACGCGGTCATCGGCGATTCAACCGATGAATCGGTGCTGAAAAACTTAGGGCTGCGCAACTTTGACCACGTCATTGTGGCAATCGGCGAAAATATACAGGCGAGCATTTTAACGACGCTGATCTTAAAGGAACTCGGCGTGAACACGATCACGGTTAAAGCGCAGAACGATTATCATGAGAAAGTGCTTGCGAAAATCGGGGCCGATCACATCGTCCACCCTGAACGTGACATGGCAAAACGCATCGCCCACAACATCGTATCAAATAATGTGCTTGATTATTTGGAGCTGTCCGACGAACACAGCATTGTGGAGATCGTGGCCAACAGCAGGCTTGCGGGCAACACACTGCTTGATCTGGACATCCGGGCGAAGTACGGCATTAATATCGTGGCCATCAAGAGAGAAAAAGAAGTGATCGTATCTCCCCTGGCGACTGAAATGATCCAAAAAGAAGATATTCTCATCGTTATCGGCTCTCTTACGGACATTTCCCGATTTGAAAAAAGAGTGCTTCACACAAAGTGAAAAGCCGTCCGTAAAAGGACGGTCTTTTATTATGTCAGAATAGAAAGACATTATCGTGTAAGCGGTATTTTCTGCAATTTTTATTGACTATGATCAGGCGATCCGATAGCATATTGTACCATATACAGAAAAAGAGGAGGCCTCATTTTGAACAAAGAAACACTGGCTGAACGGCTGAATGCATCAGCCGGCAGACAAAAAGCCGATACCGTCATTAAAAACGGAAAAATCATGGATGTATTTAACCAGGAATGGATTTCTGCAGATATCGCCATTACGGGCGGAGTGATCGTCGGGCTGGGCGAATATGAAGGGGAAGAAGTCATTGATGCAGAAGGTCAAATGATCGTTCCGGGCTTTATTGACGGACATGTTCATATCGAGTCCTCTATGGTTACTCCGATTGAATTTGCTAAAGCCGTCCTCCCACACGGAGTGACTACTGTCATTACTGATCCTCACGAAATTGCGAACGTTTCCGGAGCAAAAGGCATTTCTTTTATGATAGAGCAGGCGAAAAAGGCGCCGCTGAACATCCGTTTCATGCTTCCTTCCTGTGTTCCCGCCGCTAGCTTTGAACGCTCAGGAGCCGTATTAAAAGCCGAGGATTTAAAGCCTTTTTATCAGGAGAAAGAGGTGCTCGGACTTGCGGAAGTAATGGATTATGTGTCTGTTGCGGAAGGTGAAGAGGATATGCTTCAGAAACTGCTTGATGCCAAGCGTCACGGAAAACGGATCGACGGGCATTTAGCCGGACTGTCTTCAGATATCATCAATATATACAGAACCGCAATGGTGTCAAATGATCATGAAGTGACGACAAAAGAAGAAGCGCTGGACAGAATCAGACGGGGAATGTATGTCATGCTGCGCGAAGGATCGGTGGCAAAAAATACGCTCAATGTGCTGCCGGCAGTGAATGAAAAAAACGCGCGCCGCTTTTTCTTTTGTACGGATGATAAGCATGTAGATGATCTGCTTTCAGAAGGAAGTGTGAACCACCAAGTCAAAATGGCGATAAAGGCGGGACTTGATCCATTCCTTGCGTATCAGCTCGCCAGCTTAAATGCGGCTGAGTGCTACGGCCTTGAAACAAAAGGGGCGGTAGCGCCGGGTTTTGACGCAGATCTGCTGTTCATTTCAGATGTACGGGAGGCTGCCGTCACGAAGACCATGGTCGCCGGCCGGACCGTTGCCGAGAACGGACGAACGGTTTATGAACAGTCTGCCGGTTCCTATTCGCCGGACCAGGCGCTGTTGGATACAGTGCGGCTGAGATCGCCGCTGACTGAATCTGATTTTTATATGCCGATTCATGAGGGCAGGAAAATGAAAGTAATCGAAATGATACCGAATCATTTGGAGACGAGAAAAAAAGAAGTGCCTGCACCGTCTGCTGACGCGTTTTGTCCTGATACAGAAAATGATTTATTAAAAATCGCCGTCACAGAGCGGCACAGCGGCGAAAAAATGATAGGACTCGGGATTGTACAAGGGTTCGGGTTAAAAGAAGGCGCCATCGCCACAACCATTTCTCACGATTCCCATAATATCATCGCCGTCGGTACAAACGATGCCGATTTGGCAAAAGCAATCAACAGGCTCCGTGACACCGGAGGAGGATTAACAGCCGTGAAAAACGGAGAATTGCTTCACTCCGTTCCGCTTCCGATCGCCGGGCTTTTGTCTGATAAGTCGGCGGAATGGGTCAATGACAGCTTGGGCGTACTTCATGAAAAGCTTCCTCTGCTCGGATTCACCGGTGATTTCAATCCGTTTCTCACATTATCGTTTTTAGCGCTTCCGGTGATTCCGGATATTAAAATGACAGCAGCCGGTCTGTTTGATGTCAAAGCCTTTCAGCATATTCCGCTGCAATAAAAAAACTGCACTCATTACGAGTGCAGTTTTTTTAGACCTCCATAATGATCGGAAGGATCATCGGGCGGCGTTTTGTTTTTTCGTATAGGAACGGAGCAAGTGTATCGGTAATTTCGTTTTTAATTTCGGACCACTGCGTTGTTTTCCGATCCATTACTTTCTCCAGATGGTTCGAAATCAGCTGCTGCGCGTCATTGATCAAATCACCGGATTCTCTCATGTATACAAAACCTCTTGAGATTAAATCAGGCCCCGCCGAAACCTTAAAGTCGTCCATATTGATGCTGACAACAACGATAACAAGGCCTTCTTCTGAAAGAATGCGGCGGTCGCGGAGCACGATATTGCCGATATCACCGATTCCGCTTCCGTCAATGTAAACGGAGCCGGACGGAATTTTGCCTGCCACAGCGGCTTCTTCGCCTTTGAGGGCCAGCACTTCGCCATTATCCATGATAAAGCAGTTTTCTTCAGGTATGCCGCAATCAGTCGCGAGTTTGACGTGCATTTTCTGCATTCTGTACTCACCGTGAATCGGCATAAAGAACTTCGGTTTGATCAGGCGGAGCATTAATTTCTGCTCTTCCTGTCCGCCGTGTCCGGATGTATGAATGTCATTCAATGAACCGTGAATGACTTCTGCGCCCGCACGGTACAGCTGGTTGATGGTGCGGCTTACGCTGATTGTGTTTCCGGGAATCGGAGAGGAAGAAAAGACGACCGTATCTCCGGGATTAATGGAAATCTGCCGGTGCGTCCCGTTAGCGATACGTGATAACGCCGCCATCGGTTCACCTTGGCTTCCCGTACATAAAATCGTTACCTTATTGGCAGGCATACGATTGATTTCGTTATGCTCAATAAACGTATTTTTAGGACAGGTAATGTAACCGAGATTTTGTCCGATTTCAATAGCCGATTCCATACTGCGTCCGAATACGGCAACTTTTCTGCCGTTTAAAACGGCTGCTTCAATCACCTGCTGAAGACGGTGTATATTCGAAGCGAATGTCGCAAATATAATTCTGCCGTCCACTTTTCGGAAAATATCGTGAATGCTTTCGCCTACGCGGCGTTCTGACATGGTGAAATCAGGAACCTCACTGTTTGTACTGTCAGAAAGCAGGCACAAAACGCCTTCTTTCCCGATTTCAGCCATCTTTGTCAAGTTTGCCGGTTCGCCTACCGGTGTGAAATCGAACTTAAAGTCCCCGGTATGTACGATATTGCCCGGCGGTGTTTTGACGACGATTCCGTATGAATCCGGAATGCTGTGTGTCGTTCTGAAGAAGGATACTGACGTCTTGCGGAACTTCACGATGTCGTCTTCACCGATGATGTTTAATTTAGTCTGTCTTAACAGCCCGTGCTCTTCAAGTTTATTCCGAAGTAAGCCGATCGCGAGTTTACCGCCGTAAACGGGAATATTTACTTGTCTGAGCAGGTACGGAATACCGCCGATATGGTCTTCGTGACCGTGGGTGATAAACAGACCTTTAATTTTATCTTCATTTTTTACTAAATACGTGTAATCGGGGATTACGTAATCAATGCCGAGAAGTTCATCTTCCGGGAACTTGATTCCCGCATCAATCAGTACAATTTCATCCTGAAACTGCACCCCGTACGTATTTTTCCCGATCTCGCCCAATCCGCCGAGGGCGAAAACGGCAGTCTGGTCATTTTTTACAAATTTCATTCCGCTCATAACTCCAATACTTTAAAATTTTCGCTCTGCTTCTCATATTCTAAAAAAGCACCGTCCACAGGCTGAACAAATTCAATGTTGTATTTCTGATCTTTCAGTTTCGTTCTGACGTCCCGTTCTGAAACGCCCTCAATGTAAAGTGAATCTGTTTTTTCCCGAACAGGTACTTCGTCAGCCTTCTCTTGATAAAATACCTTATAAATCATCCAAATCTCTCCTTAAATGCCGTATGTTAGACTCGCTTATTCTATTATATTCGAAAACGGATTATAAGGAAAGTCTCGAGCAAAAAAGGGACTTTCAAAAACCGAAAGATCCCTTCTACGCGATGACTTTTTTCCGGAGCATTCCGCCCCACTGTCTTCTGAGTTTCTTCCGTAATCGGCGCAGCATCGTATACCTCCTTTAAAGCCTTTTATAGCAGTAGTATGCGGAAAAAATGAATTTGTTTTCGTGGGTAAAACTGGAATTTCATCAAGGCGGTTTTCCGGAAGAAAAACTTTCTGTATGATGATATTGAAAAAGACACGACTGATAAACGGGAAAAAGGAGAAATTGACATGAATCCAAAACTGATCTTTTTTGATATTGACGGCACGATCTATGACCATGATAAACATATTCCCGATAGCGCAAGAAACGCCGTGACGGCGCTTAAAGAGGCTGGCCATCACGTTTTTATCGCCAGCGGAAGGTCCCCGTTTATGGTAAAACCGATTCTGGAAGAGCTTGAGATTGAATCATTTATTTCATACAACGGCCAGTATGTCGTATTTGAAGGTGAGGTCATTTATAAAAATCCGCTTCCTGAAGATGCGGTTGCGCGTTTATTAAAGCAGGCGGCAGAAGGGGAGCACCCCGTCGTATTTATGGCGGAAGACACGATGAAAACGACCGTCCCCGGACATCCGCACGTCTCGGAAGGAATCGGCAGTCTGAAAGCGCCTTATCCCGAAGTTGATGAAACATTTTATAAAGGAAAAGAAATTTATCAGCTGCTTTTATTCTGCCGCGGACATGAAGAAAAAGCATATGTCGCTTTTCCGGAGTTTGATTACGTCCGCTGGCATGAATTGTCAACGGATGTGCTTCCGAAAGGCGGTTCAAAAGCGGAAGGCATTAAAAGAGTGCTTGAGCGGCTTCCGTACGGCGTAAGTGACACTTATGCATTCGGCGACGGACTAAATGATCTTGAGATGATCCGTTTTGTCGGCACCGGGGTGGCGATGGGAAATGCGGTTCCGGAATTAAAAGCTGCCGCTGATTTCGTCACAAAGCCGGTGGATGAGGAAGGAATCAGCTGGGCCGTCAAAGAACTGGGCCTTTTGAAATAAAGAAAACCGGCACTTTGGGAAGTGCCGGTTATTTTTAACGGTCAATGGCAATGGCGTTTTCAGGTTCTTTGAACGGATTTTCTTTATCGATATGGTCGTAAAACATCACGCCGTTCAGATGATCGATTTCGTGCTGAAACACGATGGCCGGAAAACCTTTGAGGCGGATGTCAATCTGTTCTCCTTCAAGCGTCACCGCCTTTACGCGGATGCGGGCGTAGCGCGGCACATAGCCGGGAATGGGTTCGTCTACCGACAGGCAGCCTTCTCCGCTCGTCAAGTAGCTTTTTTCCACTGAGTGGCTGACGATCTTAGGGTTAAAAAGAGCATAGCTGTATAAAGTGCCTTTCGCATCTTCTGCATGGACGGCGATCATCCGTTTTTTTACGTCTGTTTGGGGAGCGGCAAGACCGACGCCCGGACGAAGCTTGTATTTCTCGGCTAATTCAGGATCTTGGCTGTTTTTCACAAACTCAATCATATCAGCAAGATGCTGTTTTTCTTCGTCAGAAGCGGGAAGCTGAACCTCTTCAGCGATCTCTCTGAGCGCGGGATGTCCGTCTCGTACAATATTTTCCATAGTAATCAAGAAACTTCACTCCTAAAGCTTAATATGTAAATTATAGCGAATTTCTTTATCGCGGCGCAATGAAACAATTGGCCGGCCATAGCAGGCCGGCCGATGTTCATGGTGTATAAGGTCAGCAGCCGCAGCCTAAATAAGCGGCACCGACGATGATTAATAAGATAAACAATACGACGATTAATGCGAATGTGCGGCCGTATCCGCCGCCGCAGCCGTAACCGTAACCGCCGCCATAACCATATCCGCCGCCGCAGCAACCGCCGCCAAATCCGCCGCCAAATCCATATCCGTACATAAAAAAACCTCCTCTTTTAATTACGCTGACCCTCTGTCAGCAGGGCCGGCGTCTACTATAAACTATGTAAAAGCCAAAAAGATGTATGGTCATCCGCCCTGTTTTCTCAATTTTTTACGCAAGTATTCTTTGAAAGCACCGTAAGCGTCTTTACACGGTCATGCCAATTACAGCTCAGCTATTGTCAAAAAGCGTCTGGGCTTCTATAGTGGAAATTGTCAAGATTGGGGGATTCTAAGTGAATATGATTCAGAAAAAGGTATTAGCAGGAATCGGAGCGCTCGGCGCCGCAAGTATGCTGCTTGCCGGCTGCGGGGGAAAAGATCCGGTTGAATCGCTTCATGACTCGATGGAAAAAGCCGTTCAAGCGGAAAAACCGTTTCAAAAAGAGCAGAAAACATTAGAAAAATTGGAGAAAAAAGAGCATCAGCTATACGACAGCGCGGTTAAACTGAATATGGATGATTACCAGAAAATTGTCACACTGTCTGATCAGGCTCTGAGCAATGCAAATCAGCGAAAAAAACATCTGAAAGCAGAAAAAGACAGTATTGATGATTCAAAAAAAGCGTTTGAATCCGCAAAAAAAACTTCTCAAGAAATAAAGGATAAGAAAGTAAAAGAAAAAGCCGGGCATGCTGTCGCTTTAATGGGGAAAAGGTATGCATCTTATGATCTTTTGTACAAAAAGTACGAAAAAGCCATATCACTTGATAAGGACCTTTATAAGCTGATTAAAGATAAAAAGCTCACATTAGCGCAGCTGGAAGAGCAAATCAGCAAAGTAAACTCAGTTTACGAAAAGGTGCATAAACAAGCAGATGAGTTCAATCAATTTACTAAAGACTACAACAAAGAGAAAGAACTATTATTCCGCAAATAGTATAGTGAAGGCATATCGGCATGGGCTGATGAACTGATAACAACCGAGTTCAGCCGCCTGTAAAAAGGCGGCTGAAGAATTGGTATATACGTGTGTTTCCCATTGACAACAAGTAAATCATGGTATAATATTTATTTAGGGAAATATTCACATAAAACCAATCGTTGTTTCGGCACGTTGGAATGTTTTTATTATATTGATATATATAAAACAGAATGAAAATGTGATTTTAATTATCAGAAAATTCTATCTATTTATATTTACGGCGATATGATATTTGTACATGCTTTTTGCTTTTAAACCTTTATCCGGCATAAAGGTTTTTTTATTTTGCTTAGTAATGCTTATTAAGTAAGGGTGCTGAGAGTAAACGACAATTTTAAAATTGAAGTGAAAAACGTTAATCAAAATCGGAACGAAAAGAAACGGCAGAAATACGGAACAGGAGGAAAACAAATGCTTGCTTACGTCTTTCCTGGACAGGGAGCGCAGTTTAAAGGAATGGGCAGAGACTTATTCGATGAATTCAGTGAGCTCATTAAAAAGGCAGATCATATTTTAGGATACTCCATAAAGGATTTATGCCTTTCAGATGAAAAAGAGAGGCTGACTGATACGAAGTATACACAGCCTGCAATTTATACAGTGAGCGCACTGCAATATTTAAAGGGTTTAAAAGAAGGTCATACCCGCCCTGATGCTGTTGCAGGACATAGTCTTGGTGAATATACTGCGCTTTTTGCGGCCGGCGTTTTTAATTTTGAAACAGGTCTCCGGCTGGTTGCTAAAAGAGGCGAGTTAATGAGTGAGGCTTCCGAGGGCGGAATGGCTGCCGTGATCGGACTGGATGAGCATCACATAAAAAAAATACTTCAAAAGTATGAACTCGGCCAAATAGATATCGCCAATTACAATACATCTTCACAAATTGTGATAGCAGGGGCTGCAGAAGAGATAAAGCGGGCAGCCTCTTTTTTTGAAAAAGAAGGGGCGAAAGCTTATATCGTATTGCAAGTCGGCGGAGCTTTTCATTCTCGTTTCATGGAAAGTGCACAGCGTGAATTTGCGGAATTTATCGAGGAGTTTCATTTTTCTGAATTGAATTTCCCGGTCATTTCCAACTATACGGCAAGACCTTATAAACAAGAAGATATCAAACGGAATTTAATTGAACAAATAACAAACTCGGTAAAATGGACTGAAAGCATCAGGTATCTAATGGGACAAGGCGTCACTCTGTTTGAAGAGATCGGTCCTGGCAACATTCTGACTAAATTAATTCAAACCATACAAAGAGATGAGGAACCGCTTACTATCAGTGCGCCGGAAGACAGTCTCTTTTTTTCTGAAGGGAACAAGGACAATTCGGAAAGCGGGAAAGAGCATAGCCTCTTGGCTGAAAATATAGAGAGCGGTGCAGCTTCACCGGTGTCCCGATTGGGTGATCAATCTTTCAAAGAAGATTACGGTTTGACATACGCGTATTTGGCAGGTGGGATGCATAGAGGGATCTCTTCCGCTGAAATGCTGATCCGCCTCGGGAAGAAAGGAATGCTGGGGTTCTTTGGCACAGCGGGTTTACCTATAAGGGAAATTGAACAGGCCCTTATTTCTATTAAGAAGACACTCAAAAATGGCCAGCCCTACGGAATGAATCTGCGATTTGAGCCGGATCATCAAGATAGAGAAAAGGAATTGATAGATTTATATATCAAGCATGACGTACGAGTAATAGAAGCGTCTTCGTATCTTTCTGTCAGCGCACCATTAATTTATTACAAAGCGCATCAGTTGAAGATAGACAAAAGCGGCAGGGTCATACCTCATAATCGGATCATTGCCAAAGTTTCACGGCCGGAAGTTGCGGCCGCATTTCTGAGTCCGCCTCCTCAAAGTATCGTAAAGAGAATGTGTCAGCACGGTATGCTGACGGAAGAGCAGGCGGAGTGGCTCAGCCGTATTCCGGCAGCAGACGATATCATTATTGAAGCAGATTGCGGAAGTAATACTGAACAGGGCTCATTGCCAGCGATGCTGCCGTTTTTTGTTAACCTGCGGGATGAAATGATGGAAACACACAAATACGCAAGGAAGATAAGGATCGGGGCTGCGGGAGGAATCGGGACTCCCGAGTCTGCCGCGTCTGCTTTTTTAATGGGCGCTGATTTTATTATGACGGGATCCATTAATCAATGTACAGTTGAAGCCGAAACAAGCGGTTTTGTTAAAGAAATGCTGAGTGAGACAGGAATATGCGATACTGCTTATGCGCCTTCGGAGACTCTGTTTGAGTTCGGAACAAAAGTTCAGGTGCTGAAAAAGGGCACGCTGTTTCCGGTCAGGGCAAATAAATTATTTCAAATCTACCAACAATATGAGTCTTTGAGTGAGATAGATGAAAAGACAAAGATTCAGCTCGAAAATGATTATTTTAACAAAACTTTTGATGAAATCTACGAAAGCTTAATAGAAAAACAGCCGAACCTCGCCCAAAAAGCTGAGCGCAATCAAAAATATAAGATGCTGTTACTATTTAAGTGGTATTTGCAGAGAGGATGTCTGCTTGCTTTGGAAGGGCAGGAAGAACAAAAGGTGAATTTCCAAGTTCATTGCGGCCCGTCTTTAGGCGCTTTTAATCATTGGGTAAAGGGCACGGATTTGGAATCATGGAGAAACAGACATGTCGATGACATTGGTGAAAAATTGATGAATGAGACCGAAAGTCTGCTAAGGCGCAGATTGGATACGTTATTTCTACACTAAAGAAGGGGCGGGTGGAGGCCAATGGTTCATTTGAATAAACAGAGTGCGGATATCGCGATAATCGGGGTTGCTTGCAGATTCCCCGATGCAGATCATTATCATGAATTCTGGGAAAACATAAATAGCGGCAAAGATTCCATCCGGGAAGTGCCGATTGAACGGTGGGATCCCGATCTTTATTATTCAGCTGATATCAGTATACCGAACAAAACAATCAGCAAGTGGGGAGGTTTTATTCATAAAGCTGACCATTTCGATCATAAGTTTTTTAATATCTCTCCCCGGGAAGCGAAAAACATGGATCCTGAGCAAAGAATCCTTTTAGAAGAAACTTGGCGGTGCATCGAAGATTCCGGGGTTTCTTTGCAGGATCTCCAGCGTAAAACCACTTCTGTTTTTGCGGGTATTATGAATTCTGACTACCGGCAGACAGGTCATGCTGAATCGGAAATCGACAGTTATGCCTGTTTAGGAAGTTTCGAAGCTATGCTTTCCAACCGGCTTTCATACACATTCGGTTTGACCGGAAAAAGCATGTCTGTAAATGCCGCTTGTGCATCATCGCTTGTTGCTTTACATGAAGCGGTTAAGTCATTGCGGACAAAAGAAAGCGATTATGCAATCGCATCGGGAGTAAACTTGAATTTCCAACCCGGAAAATATATTTCTTTTTCCAAAGCCAGAATGCTGAGTCCTGACGGCAAATGTAAAACCTTTGACGCAGCAGCGAACGGGTACGTTCCCGGAGAAGGGGCAGGCGTTGTATTGCTGCAGCGCCTTGGTGATGCAGTAAAAGCCGGTCACCATATATACGGGATCATAAAAGGGACAGCTGTTAATCATGGCGGTAAATCCCGTTCCATAACCGCTCCCAGAGCAGAAGCGCAGTGCCGGGTCATCTCAGAAGCTTTACACAACGCTGCTGTCGATGCTGCGACGGTTTCTTATGTAGAAGCACATGGCACAGGTACATCTCTGGGCGATCCGATAGAAATAGAAGCATTGACAAAAGCGTATCGGCAATATACTGAGGATACTCAATATTGCAGGATCGGAAGTGTGAAAACAAATATCGGTCATACAGAAGCAGCGGCGGGAATGGCCGGATTGATAAAAGTTCTAATGATGATGAAACACCGGAGGGTGCCGAAAAGCCTGAATGTACATACGGTAAATCCAATTATACAGTTTGAAAAAACACCGTTTAGGCCGGCGCTTGATTCAAGTGATTGGAAGGCGGCAGACGGGGCTCCGCTCAGGGCGGGAATCAGCTCCTTCGGTTTTGGGGGTGTCAACTCTCACGTCATCATCGAAGAATTTATACATACAAAAGACGAATCTGATAGAAAAGGAAGGATACCCTTCCTTTTTTCCGCTAAAAGTGAAGAAAGCATGAAACAAATGATACATCATTGGAGAACCTTTGCTGACGATTCAGAGGAATTTTGCAAAATATCAAATGAAGTGATCAGCAGCACCCTTTTAACAAGGACATCGTTTGATTACAGGGCTGGTTTATTGGCAGGCAGCAAGGAGGAATTTAAAAATCAGCTTAAAGAGGGATTAAGTTTTCGGAGGAAACAAGGTTCTGAATGGGCGCTTGCCATCGGTGACTTCAAATGGGAAAGTTATAAACAATTTGCCGTTTTGAAACGGGTGTTCCCTGATTTAGAAAAGAAAGTAAGGCCGGTGCTGAAGGGTATACCAACATTGCACAGTTCATTTAAAAGAAAATGGACGCCTGAGAAAATCCGCTTGTATTCTTTAGTTATCAATACGGAAATCATAAAAAGTATCCTGGCATCCGGTTTTAAGCCAAGCCTCATTACAGGCGCCGGAGACGGATATTACGTCGCTCTTGCAGCAGCGGATATCATCAAAATTGAAAAGGCCATTTCTGTCATCACAGGCGCTGAAAAACTTTCGCACATATCCTGTGAGCCGCCGTCCATTCCATTTGTCAATCCGTACACTTCAAAAACGTACCCGCCGGTTCGATTAAATGAAGAATATGTAAGGATGCTGCTGAACGGTCTGAGCTTCCAGGCTGATTTTGCAGACCGCCTGTACGGGAAAACACGGCTGCTTCTTGAGCACCAATATACGTTTAAAGGGTTTTTAGAAGAGTGGGATAAAGCGGGAAAGACTCAGGAAATCGAGATTTTATCTTATATTGTGAATCGCACGGCGGATAAAAGAAACGCATTGCCGGCTGATGAGGAAGCGGCGATCATGGCTATCCTTGCCTCTATGAGAAGACTGTATAAGAGATGGGATTTAACAGATTATGATGGATTCTTTAATAATGATTATGTTCTGGAAATATTAAATTTACTGGATGAAGGAATCTTGTCTAAAGAACTTTTTCTGAGCATGTTATTGAAAAAGCAAGACGGAATTAAACAGGCTGTTGCTTGTATTAATGAGCAGCCGGCAGGTTTTTATGATAAAACTCGTTTTCCGTTGATGACAGAATACAATCAAATGGATGCCGTGTCTCAGGAGATAGCTGACCATATGCCGCTTCACACGGAAGAAAAGGGAACGGAGCCGGATGTGAATATTTCTGATTTTTCAGTTTTTCAATTCGGATCGCTCCCTCCATCAGCAAAACTAAACAAAGCGGCTGCTTTTGAAGCGGACAAACCAGCCGATGAGGCTCTATATCATTCATTTATGCAAATGTGGCTTTCAGGAGAAGAGATTGAATGGGCGAAACTAGGTGACTATCATAAAAGAAAAGCCCCGCTTCCGCCTTATCCGTTTGAGCGCTCTCAATTTTCTTTAAACCCTCAGCCGGTAAAATCAGACGCGGCTTTTTCAGAAAAGAAGAATCAGGCACTTTATACGCCGGTATGGAAAGAAACCGCAATTGAGAATGAAGCGGGCAGCGGACAAGCCTGTTCTATTTTGTTGTTCTCCGGAAACAAAGACTATTTTGAAGAGCTGAAAAAAAGAGAGAATACGTCCGCATATCTTATTATGCCCGGTGACCGTTTAGAGCAGATAAGCGACAGTGTTTTCACGATCAACAGGCAGCGTCCCGAAGATTATCAAAGTGTCATTCGTCTGTTGAAGGAAAAAGGCGCAGCGCCCGATGCAATTTTGCATACGTGGTCTGAAAAACAGCCTGAACTGGAAGAAACACTCGAATCAGGAATTTATTCCGTGTTTTATCTGACTAAGGCTTTAATCAGCGAGAACCTTATAAACAAAGTAACGTTCATTTATACATTCAGCGCAGATCAAAAAGAAAAATTGCCGTATTTTGAAGGTGTGAACGGTTTTTTAAAATCGGTAAAACAAGAATACCCGCAGCTGCATTGTAAGACGGTTTGCTTTGAACATGATTCTGCATCCGTTTCATTTTCAGAAAGGGCTGACATTCTTTATAAAGAAATAAACACAGCGCCTGATCGGCATATTCATATCACTTACAGAGGCTGCGTAAGATATGCACGGATGTTAGTGAAGCAGAGAGAAACAAACAGAAAGACCATTCAATACCCTGAAAAGGATAAAGTGTATTTAATTACAGGGGGATTCGGGGGGATTGGCAGTAAAGTCGCTGAATATTGCGCGAAAACTGAAAGATCCACCATTATCCTATCGGGGCGATCTGTTTTAAACGAAGATAAGCAGAAACATTTAGAATACCTGAACAGCTTTAAAGCCAAGGTTTATTATATACAGGCGAATATATCCGATAAAGAAGCGGTAAAAAAAATGATTGACGGTATTACCGATCAGCATGCAGGTCTTCATGGCGTCATTCATTGTGCAGGAGTTATCAGAGACTCGCTGCTTTTTCGAAAAACAAAGCATGAACTTTCAGAGGTGATGGCTCCGAAAGTTCATGGTGCATTGAATCTTGATCATGCAACGAGGTCGCTCGAATTGGATTTTTTCGCCGTTTTTTCTTCAGTCGTCTCTATTGCAGGGAACGAAGGCCAATGTGATTATGCATATGCAAACGGCTTTTTAGATCATTTTGCCGAATATCGGGAACAGAAACGGCAAAATTCTCTGCGCAGCGGCCGCACGCTGACAATCAATTGGCCTTTATGGCAAGACATCGGAATGGGGGCGAACCTGTCAGGTCAAGGGCGGACGTCTCTTTTTCATGGTTCCGGGCTCGAAGAACTTCCTGCTGAAGACGGAACGCAATGGTTTTCGCGGATTGTAACTTCGTGTCAGCTGCATAATATTGCAGTCTGCGGTGATCATGAGCGCTTTGAACAATTTATGCGGCAGAGATTTTTGACGGACGAAACAGAGACAGGCAGTGCCATTCCTTTGGCTCAAGGCGATATTTTGGATCAGACAGTTTTGTTTTTAACCAATATCATCTCCTCTGAGATCGGTGCAGAACGGGAAGAGATCGATCAAGATGTGCATCTGGCTGAATATGGAATGGATTCGGTTATGATTCATCAATGCAACACAAAGCTGGAGCAGTCACTGGGAGCAATTTCGAAAACGCTTTTATTTGAATTTCATACAATCAGAGATTTAGCAGATCATCTTGTAAAGGAATATCCGGATCGGCTGGGGCGTTTATTTTCACGGGAGGAAAAAGGAAAACAGATTCAGAGCATTACCCCCGCCAGGCCGGAACAAAACATCACTGCACCTGCGGCGGAGGAAAAAGAACATCTTGACGGGATAGCGGTAATCGGTATCAGCGGCCGTTATCCCGGGGCTGAAAATATCGAAGAATTGTGGGAGCTTCTATCAAAAGAGAGAACCGCAATCACAGAAATTCCGAAAGAACGATGGAATTATGAGACCTACTATGATCCAGACCCCGCTAAAGCGCATGAGGGGAAAATTTATTGCAAATGGGGCGGATTTTTAAAGAATGCTGAATCATTTGATTCTTTGTTTTTCCAAATATCGCCGAGAGAAGCAGAAGCGATGGATCCTCAGGAACGAATATTTCTCGAAACCGTGTGGAAAGCATTTGAAGATTCGGGATATACCATTGAAGGGTTGAGAAAGCAGACCGAAAAACATGTCGGTGTATTTGCGGGAGTGACGACCAATTCTTACAAGCTGCTCGGCGAAAGAATACCGACGGACAAAAACGATGTACTTCCAAATTCGTTCCCATGGTCTCTCGCGAACAGAGTGTCTTACACATTTGACTTTACAGGTCCCAGTGTCCCTGTAGATACAGCTTGTTCTTCATCCTTAACGGCAATTCACATGGCTTGCCAAAGTTTAACAAAGGGTGAGTGCTCGGTTGCGGTTGCGGGAGGAGTAAATTTATATCTTCATCCTTCTGACTATTTATACAGGTGTCAGATGGGGATGCTTTCAAAATCGGGAAAATGCAGAAGTTTTGGAGAAGGCGGCGACGGTTTCGTGCCCGGGGAAGGTGTAGGGGCCGTTATTCTTAAACCGCTTAAAGATGCCATACGTGATAATGATACTGTGTACGCCGTCATTAAAGGAACGGCAATTAATCATGGCGGAAAGACAAATGGCTATACGGTGCCTAATCCTGCCGCACAGGCGGATTTAATTCAAGGAGCTCTTAAAGCGGCCGGTTGGAGCGCCAGAAGTGTCAGCTTTATTGAAGCCCACGGCACGGGAACGCCGCTGGGTGACCCGATTGAAGTCCGAGGCCTGACCAAGGCGTTTAGAGCTTATACCGAAGATGTTTCATATTGCTCTCTCGGATCGATTAAATCTAACATCGGCCACCTGGAAGCGGCCGCGGGTATTGCCGGCCTGACAAAGATTATCTTACAAATGAAGTATAAAAAAATAGCCGCAACACTGCATGCTGAACGGGTGCATCCGGATCTTTATCTGGAAGAGACACCTTTTTGCCTCCAGCAGGAAACCGCCGACTGGATAAAACCCGCGAATGAAAAACATTCTGACAGCAAATATCCGCGGCGTGCGGGATTAAGTTCTTTCGGAGCGGGCGGGGCAAATGCTCATATCCTTGTGGAAGAGTATGAGTCTGCTGCTGACTGTCATACGAGGCGTGAGGAAAGTGAGGAACTTATCGTACTCTCAGCCAAGCATTCACTGAGTTTACGGGAATCAGCAAAACAGCTGGAGGAATATCTTCAAAAGGCCCGTCATAAGCAGGGCGAGTTTTTACAGCAAGCGGGAACAAACAAGCCGCTTCACCTTTCTGATATTGCGTATACCCTTCTTGAAGGGCGTGAAGCCATGCCGGAAAGGCTTGCTGTCATTTCAAATAATATCGATGATCTGATGTTGAAATTAAATCACTTTTATAATGGAATTGACGATCACGAAATATTTAGAGGGAAAAAACCGAATCATAAACGCAGACAGCAGCAATCGGATCTTCCGCTCAAATCCGGCGGCACCAGATTAACCGAAATGGCTGAATTTTGGGTATCAGGAGGCAATTTAAGCTGGGAAGATTTCCGCACCGGCAGAAAACCGAGAAAAATTGCCCTGCCGACTTACCCTTTCTTAAAAAACAGACTGTGGGTGTCAAATAAGGCGCAAACAACATCAGCAGCCGGTACAGCTCCTTTATTTGATTTTTCAGCAGGTGAGTGCCGATTTTATAAAACGCTTTCTGATTCTGAATATTATGTAAAAGACCATGTTGTGCATGGGAAAACGGTTCTGCCCGGAGCGGCAATCATCGAAGCGGCCAGAGAAGCGGGAGAGAGGCTGTACGGAAAATCAGTCATAAAACTGAGTCAGGTTGTATGGGCGGTTCCGATAACCGTTGAAAAAGAAAAGACGATAATGATAGATCTGCTGCCGAATCAAAAAGACGGCAGATTTGTGGTGAAAACCGATATGCAACCTGAAGCGGCAGTTCACTGCCAAGGAAACATTACCACATGCGGAGATCAAGATGCCTCTCATACAGAGCGTTTTCAATTGGACAGCTGGTTAACCGGACAGAAAAGATTAATCAGCGGCGCTGAATGTTACAGGGATTTCCGGCAGAGCGGTTTGGACTATGGAACCAGTTTTCAGGTAATAAAACAGCTGTTTATCCATGAAAATGCTGTTCTTGCACGAATATCACTTCCTGAGAGCATTCATAAAAAATCCGGCACGCTGCTGGAACCGTGTTTATTGGATGGCATTTTTCAATCCACAACAGGGTTTACGTCCAGTCAGCAAGACGATCACACCGCATATTTGCCTTTTGAATTAGGTGAGCTGGAGATTCTTCACGCACCTTCGGCAAACGGCTTTGCTTATATTACAGCTGCCGATGAAAGACAACATGATGATGTCAAAAGGTTTCATATACTATTTATGGATGAAAACGGATCTGTAAGTCTTAAAATAAAAAACTTAGCGTTGAAGGCATTAAGGGCTGCACCGCAGACTCAGGATGAGCGGCATTCAGTTAAGTATTACACAGATATGTGGAAGCGGGCCCCTATGCTTCATCAGCCTGAAGCCAGCGGTTTAAACAGCTGCCTTGTGATTTCACTCCGTCGGGATATATCAGAACCGCTGATCCGCCAGGCATATAAAGATATCGGCCTGAACATGATCTTTGTCCGCCATGGCGGCAGTTTTCAAGAAAAAGAAGCTGATTCCTTTGAATTGAACAGCGTCAAACTTGACGGCTATAAGAAATTGCTGGCGATTCTTAAAGAAAGACAAGTGACAATTGACCGCGTCATTTTAATCGGGATGAGCCCTGAAACGGGAATTGAGCAGAACATTCGTGAAAAGCTGGAAGAGGCTGTTTTGCCGGTTTTCAATGTAACGAAAGCTCTGTTAGCAACAATCCCAAGACATAAAATCCTGATATCACATGTATTTTTCACAAGGGAAAATCAAATCTTACCTTATCAAATGGCAATCAGCGGCTTTTTTAGGTCGCTTCATTTAGAACATCCTATGTTGTCCGGTAAAAATATTGAAATACACAGCGACGAAATTCAGTTACAGCTGAACACCGGTCTGCCTGAATTAAAAAACCTTGTGAAAGAAACAATCATCAGCGATGATACTTCAGAAATCAGATACAGAGATGGAATCAGGCAGGTAAAGCACTCTGCAGAAATTGAAAGTGCCGAGCCCCCCGAAAAGATGGAAGTAAAAGAAGGGGGAGTTTACCTCATTACAGGAGGAACAGGCGGTCTGGGACTGATTTTCGCCAGACATCTTGTGCGAAAAGGGAGAATAAAACTTGTCCTTATCGGCAGGTCAGAGCTTTCTGAGGAAGCCGTAAGCAATGTAAAAGAGCTCGAAAAAAACGGATCAGAGGTTTTTTATGTAAGAACCGATATTTCTGATAAGGAAAATGTCAATAACCTGATAAAACTCGTCAAAAACAAATTAGGTCCTGTTAAAGGAATTATTCACAGCGCCGGTGTGATAAAAGATTCATTACTCATCAATAAGCGTGAAGAGGATCTCGATTCAGTTTTGGCCAGCAAGGTTTACGGAACAATATGGCTTGACCGGTATACAGACAGAGAACCTCTGGACTTTTTTGTTATGTTTTCATCTATCAGCGCAATAATCGGGAATGCCGGACAAACTGATTATGCTTATGCAAACCGGTTTATGGATTATTTTGCGGAAATGAGAGCGGCGGAAAATAAACCTGGAAAAACAGTCTCGATTAATTGGCCTTTATGGAAAGAAGGCGGTATGCAAATTGATATTCATTCAGAGAAGTTCCTTTATGACCGTTTCGGAATGCTGCCTCTGGTAAAACGGGAAGGCCTTGCAGCATTTGATCAAGCAATGACAGGGTGTGAACATCAAATAATGGTATTTAGCGGTAATGAATTAAAGCTGGAACGAATGATAACGATTGACAGCGGAAAAAGTGATCCGGCAATCGCCGACGAAAATCACGAACCGAAAGAGCTGTCAATAACTGAATCTTTAAAAAGCACTTTGACACGCATCATCACCGGCGTATTAAAAATTGAAGAACGGGAATTTGATTTTGAACTGCCGATAAGTGAATACGGATTTGATTCAATTATGTTTACAATGCTGGGCAACGAATTAAACGAAACTTTAGGAATATCAATGATGCCGTCAGATTTTTTCGGTCTTACTGATTTTAATGAACTTCTTGAGTTTTTAAAGAGTGAGTATTCCGAGGAGCTTCATCTCTGCGGTTCTTTTTCTTCAGATGAATCTGCGGCGAAAGACCGGAGAGAAAATCTGATTGAGGGCATCGCAAAGATGATGTCAAGTATTTTGAAGATTGACAGAAAGGAAATAGAAGAAGAGACTTCATTCGGCGAGTACGGATTTGATTCTATTACGTTTACCAGACTCGGAAATGAAATCAATCAACAATATGGTACGGAATTATTGCCGTCCATTTTCTTTGAATGCAATTCACTGGCTGAAATGACTGATTATGTAATCGAGCAATACGGAGAAATCCTTTTTGCTGAGACAGAATCTTTTTCTGCAGCTGACGAAAAAACATTGTACAGCACGCCTCCGCCGGAATCTTATGAACATTCCCCTGAGCCTGAAAACAAAACCAGGCAAGAGGAAAGACATATGAATGAGCCGGTTGCAATAGTGGGAATAAGCGGCCGTTTCCCCCAAACAGATACGCTGGAAGACTTTTGGGAAGGAATTGAAAAAGGGCGGGGTATGATTACAGACATTCCTGAAGACCGTTGGAACTGGAAAGAGTTTGACGGCGATCCGATCAGGGACGTCAATAGAACAAAAATAAAAAAAGGCGGATTTATCAAAGGCGCGGACAGTTTTGATCCGTTGTTTTTCGGGATTTCTCCCGCCGAAGCAGAATTAATGGATCCCCAGCAAAGAATTTTTATGGAGACTGTATGGAAAACAATAGAAGATGCGGGATATAAGCCGTCTGATTTGGCAGGGACGAAAACCGCGGTGTTTGCAGGGGTCGCCACAACGGATTATGCTGAACGTCTGAATGAAAATGGTGTCTCTGTTCAGGCGCAGACCGCAACCGGTTTAAATCATTGTATATTGGCAAATCGTATTTCTTACCAGCTGAACCTGACGGGTCCGAGCGAACCGATTGACACTGCCTGTTCAAGTTCGTTAGTTGCACTCCATCGTGCGGCTGAGGGGATTCAAAGAGGCGATTTTGAAATGGCGATTGCAGGCGGAGTGCATATTATGACAAGCCCTACTCTGTTTATAGCTTTTGATAAAGCAGGTATGCTTTCCAAAGACGGAAAGTGCAAAACGTTCGATAAAAGCGCTGACGGCTATGTAAGGAGTGAAGGGGCGGCTGCAGTATTGCTTAAGCCGCTCAGCAAAGCACAGGCAGACGGTGATCATATATATGGTTTGATTAAAGGGTCAGCTGTAAATCACGGCGGCCGCGCCAATTCTTTGACAGCTCCGAATCCGAACGCTCAGGCGGACTTATTAACCGAAGCTTGGCGGAAGGCGGGGGTCAGCCCTGCCACTGCGGGATATATAGAAGCGCATGGCACAGGGACAAGTCTTGGCGATCCGATTGAAGTGAACAGCATCATAAAGGCATTTAAAACGTTATATCAAGAATGGGACATTCCTTTTGCGAAACAGAAATGCTGCGGAATCGGGTCTGTGAAAACAAACATCGGCCATCTCGAAACCGCTGCCGGAATAGCCGGAGTGCTGAAAGTGTTACTGGCTTTTAAATATCGCAAACTTCCGGGACTCGCCCATTTTTCAGAACTCAATCCATACATCAAACTGGAAAATACGCCATTTTATATCACAGAAACCGCTCAAAAGTGGAATCCGATAAAAGATGAAGAGAACAACGATCTGCCGAGGAGAGCGGGTGTCAGCTCATTCGGATTCGGCGGTGTGAACGCGCATATTGTTTTAGAGGAATATAGGGAACCTCAAAAAGAAGTGCCGGAAAACAACGGTAACACACATATTTTTGTTTTATCTGCGAAAAACAAAGATCAATTACTTGAGTATATCCGGCTTATGCTTCAGTACTTGGATCGCGTGATTGCCGGTGACATGACCGTTAATGCCAGTGACATGGAATTTACATTGCAAAACGGCCGGGAAGCAATGAACGAAAGAATTGCCGTATGTGCAGCGAGTCTGACTGAGCTGAGAGATAAATACGTCAGCTTTCTTGATGACAGCAGGGTGCAAAAAGGCGTATTTATAAGCGAAAACACTGAAGAGCCCACAGCTGTTTCTGAATATATGATTGAGGAGGCTCTTCAAAGCGGAAAAGAGGAGCTGCTCGCACAATGGTGGGCCAATGGAGCCGAGTTTGAATGGAAGACAATCGGCAAAAAGAAATTGAATAGAGTGCCGCTGCCAACTTATCCGTTTGCAAAAGAGAGTTATTGGTTCACCCCGAAAAAGAACAAAAGCGAGGTTAATAGCAAAAGTCTTCACCCATTAATCAGCGAGAATGTCTCAACATTAAAGAAACAAGCATTTAAAACTGTTATTTCCGGAACTGAATTTTTCGTCACTGATCATCTTGTTTCAGGAGACTATGTGCTGCCAGGAGCCGCTTCGCTTGAAATGGCTCTTGTTTGTGCGGAAATAAGCGGAGAAAGTAAAGTATCTAAAATAAAAGACGTGATGTGGAACAGACCTATATTATATAAAGGAAAAACGCTGCACATTTATACCGACTTGGAAATGAAACAAGATAAGTTGAACGTAACGATATGTAAAGAGGGGCCGGATGGCGTGCAGCAAATCTGCACACAAAGTGAAACAGTATTCGGAGACATAAACAGCAATCCTGAGTATGTCGATATTGATAAGTTCAAACGCAGCAGTAAGGCGGTCATAAACCGGGAAGAGTGTTATCACCGCTTCAGTCGTATTGGCCTGACATATCATAGCGGTTTTCAAACGTTGAAAGCCGTATATCGCGGTGATATGGAGTTAATGGCAGAATTGGAGCTTCCGGATCATTTAGCGAACGGGTTTTCACATTTTACACTTCATCCTTCATTAATTGACGGCGGTTTTCAAGCGGCGGCATTTTTGTTAAGAGATAATGAGAAAGACGGCTTATTTGTTCCTTATTCACTTAGAGAGCTTCACATTAAGAGGGCGCTTACTGCCCGATGCCATGTTTCGGTGAAAGAAACCGGTTTTTATACGTATAACATTGATTTTATTAACGAGAGCGGCGAAATAGCCGTGAGCATGAAAGACTTTACTGTCAGAAAAGTGACCGGGGGAGAATTAACCGCAGGTCATAAAAATGAAGATCAGGAAATTCTCTTCTTATTGGAACAATTGAAAAACGGTGAACTTTCTGCTGACCAAGTTTATCAGCTGCTGGAGGGAAAATAGTGCAGATCAAACAAATACTTTCCTTAATTGAAGAACAGCAAATGTCTCCTGATGCAGGACTGGAGCTAATTCGCACTTACAGAAAAGAACAAATGGAAAAAAAGGCGGAGCCGGAATCACAAGCTCCGTCCCCAACCATTTTTTTTAAGAACGATTGGGTAAGAACAAATCACATTGATATGCCGAATCAGCAGGCACCGGGGAATATGCTGATTTTTGATCAGGATAACCGTCTTTTTCAGCATGCCGAGATGATGAATGGAGATCATAACCGTGTCATTCTCGTAACGCCCGATTCTGATTATAGAATTGAACGGAATAGATGCACAATCAATCCTTCTGATGAAAATCATGTCGAAATGCTGCTGTCTGATTTGGCTGAAAACGGATTTACACCTGATGTCGTGCTTTATTTATGGAACGGAGAAATCAGAGAATTCACTGAAAAATCCGTTAATGAAACTCTTCGCAGAGGGATCAACTCGCTCTTTTTATTATCAAAAGCTTTAATGCGGAGAAACGAACCTGTTACGTTATTGCATATTTATTGGACAAGCGGTCTGAATCAGCCGTTTCATGAAGCTGTCGGAGGGTTCATGAAAACGGTAAACATGGAAAGCTCTAAGCTTAAAGCGAAAAGCATACAGATACGCCATGAGGATTCTGACAAAAATCCTCCGGTTTCCGAGATGTGGGATGCTGCAATCAGTGAAATACAGCGCTTTCAAACGGATGAATGTGAGATTTTAATAGACTCATATACCCGTTATGTGAAAGGGCTGCAGCATATTGATATTCCGGAACACGCCAACGGATCTGTAACGTATCAAAAAGGCGGCATATATATCATTACCGGAGGAGCGGGAAAACTCGGGCTGCTGTTTGCGGAACACATCGCTAAAGAAAACCAAGCCGTGATTATACTTACAGGCCGTTCTTTTTTAACAGCTGATCAAAAAGAACGGATCAGTAAGCTTAATGAGAGCGGCTCTATTGTTGAATATCAGCGGACGGACATCACAGATCGAACAGAGGCAGAGCGATTCATTTTCGGCGTTAAACAGCGGTACGGCAGCATAAACGGGATCATTCATGCTGCCGGCATCCTTCGTGACTCATTTCTTGTAAATAAAAGTCTCAGTGATTTTACGGACGTACTGAAACCGAAAGTTTACGGGACAATCTGGCTGGATGAGCTGACAAAAGACGAAGATCTTGATTTTTTTGTTCTCTTTTCTTCTTTTTCCGCTTACGGAAATGCCGGCCAAAGTGACTATGCGTACGCAAATCATTTTATGGACAGTTTTGCAGTGCTTCGATCTCAGCTCTCCCGAAACGGAAAAACCCTTTCAATCAATTGGCCGTTATTGAAAGATGGCGGGATGAGTCTCGACAGCAGTGGAATCAACCAAATAAAAGAAAAATACGGAATGACTCCGATGCGAACTTCCTCTGTTTTGGAAGCGTTTCTGAAAATGCTGCGGTCTTCATTTACCAGCTTAATGCCTGCAGAAGGAAAGCGGGATAAAATGATAAAAGCGCTTTCGATTCAAAGAAATACAGCTGCAGCAGATCAAGATACACTCACGGCGGAACACGATGAAGAAGAGGAACATGCTGCGAAAGAAAAAGTAAATGACTATTTAATCAAGATCATCAGCGGTGTCTTGAAAATCCAAGCTCATAAAATAAATGCGAAGGACTCTTTTGAGAAATTCGGAATCAACTCACTTATGATCATGTCACTTATTTCAAAGCTTGAAGATACTTTCGGGGATCTTCCAAAAACAATCTTTTTTGAATATCAGAACATTGAAGAGCTTTCAAACTTCTTCCTAACATCTTTTAAAGAAAAAGTGCTTAAGGCCGCAGGGGCAGCTCCGGTAACAAGAGTGCCGAAGAAAAGAGAAAATCTGAGTAAAAAACAGCACCGGCAGCAGAAGGATACATCTGCACCGAGCATGGTTCAGCCGGGTGAGGATATTGCCATTATCGGTGTGAGCGGAAGATATCCGAATTCCGATACTCTTGAGGAGTTCTGGGAAAACATTGCCGGAGGGAAAAACTGTATTATTGAAATTCCCGAGGAACGTTGGGATTTCAGAGCGAATTACAGTCCCGACAGAATGGAGAAGGGGAAAATCAACAGTAAGTGGGGCGGTTTTATCAGCGGTGTTGATCAATTCGATCCGCTGTTTTTCCACATTTCTCATAAAGAAGCTGAGCTGATGGACCCTCAGGAGCGAATTTTTCTCGAAACCTCCTGGCATACGTTTGAAGATTCAGGATATACAAAAGAGAAGCTTGACGGTATGAAAGCCGGTGTGTTTGTCGGAGCCATGTACGGACAATATCAATTATTCGGCGCAGAAGAAACTGCGCGGGGCAATCCGATTGCGCTCAGTTCCTTCTTTTCATCTATTGCGAACAGGGTTTCATACTTTTTTAATCTCTCCGGCCCGAGCATTGCACTGGATACGATGTGTTCATCATCGCTGACGGCCATTCACTTGGCATGTGAGAGCATTAAAAGAGGGGAAAGTGAAATTGCGCTTGCGGGCGGCGTTAATGTGTCCATACACCCCAGCAAATACCTTTGGCTGAGTCAAGGTAATTTTGTTTCCACCGAAGGATTGTGCAGAAGTTTCGGAGAGGGCGGAGACGGCTATGTCCCGGGAGAAGGTTCAGGAGCCGTCCTGTTGAAACCTCTGGAAAAAGCAATTGCTGATCAGGATCATATATACGGAGTGATTAAAGGAACATCTGTAAATCATGGCGGAAAAACCAATGGATTTACGGTTCCGAATCCGAATGCACAAGCTGAGCTGATTGCTGAAAATTTCAAGAAATCGGGCATCAGTCCGCGATCCGTCAGCTACTTGGAAGCACACGGAACGGGTACCTCGCTCGGAGATCCGATTGAGATTGCAGGATTGACAAAAGCGTTTGAGAAATTTACGGACGATAAACAATTTTGTGCCATAGGTTCAGTGAAGTCTAATATCGGACATCTGGAGTCTGCCGCAGGTATAGCAGCCCTTACAAAAGTTCTTTTACAATTTAAGCATCAGAAATTGGCGCCATCCATTCACTCGGAACAGCTGAACCAAAATATCCGATTTGAAAAGACGCCTTTTTACGTTCAGCAGAAAGAAGAAGAGTGGCGGAAAGAATCAGGCGCCTCCAACAGGAGAGCAGCAATCAGTTCGTTCGGAGCGGGCGGAGCAAATGCCCATGTCATTGTGGAAGAATATCAAAACCATGCGGACACACAAACAATAAGCGGTCCGTTTGCCGCAGTTCTCTCTGCCAAAAATGAAGACAGGCTGAAAGAATACGCCCGGCGCCTTCTGCAATTCACAGAGCGGGAGACAAAGGTCTCGGCAGCTGATATCGCTTTTACATTGCAGACATGCAGGGAACCGATGGAAGACAGACTTGCTGTTGTAGCTTCCGATTTGCCGGAACTAAAGGAGAAACTGAGAACTTTCTGTACTGAAGGAACAATTGGGGAGGGCGTATACAAAGGGAATGTTACGAAAGATTTTGATAAAGTCTTTATCTTTCATGATCAAAAGAGGAAAGATAAATTCCTCGAGGTGATGATGGAGACAAAGGACTTGAATCTTCTTGCAAAATTATGGTCTTTCGGGGCTGATATTCAATGGAGAGAGTTATATGAAGAATATACCCCGCAAAAGGTCAAGCTTCCTTTATATCCATTTGCTGAGGAGTCTTACTGGGTGCCTCGAAACCAAAGTGCAGAATTTCCGGAAATATTGCCGCGGCAGTCTTCACTGCACCCGCTTCTGGATTCGAATGAATCTACTCTGGAACAGCAGTTTTTTAAAACGACATTAAGAGAAAAAGAGATTTGGTTAAAAGACCACATCGTAAAAAACAAGAGCATTCTCCCGGCAGCTGCTTTTCTTGAAATGGCATGCGCAGCGGGAACGCGGTCATATCGAAAGAAAAAGGTCACTCGTTTAAAAAACGTGATATTTGCCAGACCGGCCATGCTTTTGAAAGAGAGCCTGACCATTTACACTCACATTTCCGTAAAAGACGGCAGCATATTATTTAACATGTCACCTGACGAGGATGCTGCTGTAAGGACTGGATTTGTGACGGGGGAATTAGATTATGATCATCATTACAGTGATGATGATATAGAGAACATCGACAGACAAGAGATGATAAACAGAAGTGCTTTTGTCCGTGAACAAGATGAATGTTACGAGTATTTTCGGGAAAACGGGTTCCTGTATGGGCGCGCTTTTCAGCCGATTCAACGTTTATGGGGCGGAAAAACGGAAGCGGTTGCACACTTATTGCTGCCAAAAGAAGCCGCATATGCTCTTGAACATTATACATTGCATCCATCTTTAATTGATGGGGCTCTGCAATCTTTGTTCGGCATTACAGACGGAAGAGAAGAGGCATCTGTTTATGTTCCTTTTTCAATAGGAGAGATTACGATTCGGAAAAAAGTTTCAGCAGAATGCTGGGCTTATGCGCGTAAAACAGGCCAAAAAGGTCAATCCGAGCTTATTTACGATATTCAGCTGCTTAATGAACAAGGAGAAAGACTTGCAGGTTTGAAGGATGTAACCATTCGTAAAAAAGAAACGTTTTCCGCGGAGGCACAGACTCGTGCAACAGCGGATTCCAATGGAAAGAACGAGAGAGTAAAAGAGCTCCTCAGACAATTAAAAGCGGGCGAACTGACTGCGGAGGAAGCAGATTATGCGCTGGAGCGTATGCAGGATTAGTTTATCATTTTGCGGCAGTGCCATTTGTAAAGGGGATGAAGATTTTTATGAAAGAAGCCCGTCATATTAGAAAAAAAGTACTTTCTGACATAGAAAGCGGCATCATTTCTTTGGAAGAAGGAGTAAAGCGGATACAGCAGCTTGGTTCTCATTCCGCAGGGGGTAACGGACAGGCGATATATTATCAGACGGTCTGGCAGCGGACAGATCTCAGCATTCATGTAAAAGGCGGCCGGCGTGAGGGCAGCCTTTTATTATTTGATAAAAATGAAGATGTGAGTAAAGAACTTGCTGCATTGCATGATACAAGGGTTATCTTGGTTAAGCCGGGGAAAGAGTTTCGAAAAACCGGGGACGGTGTATTTGAAATCGACCCCCGCTCTGAAAGAGATTACATAAACCTGTTAGGATGGCTTATAGAAGAAGAGAAGTCAGATATACGGGAAGCGGTGCATTTATGGTCAGACATGCCGTTTGAAAAAACAGAGAGAGCGATTCGTGAACAATGCGACAGCGGAGTCTATTCTTTGTTTTTATTACAACAGGCGCTCTTCAAAAATAACTGCCGCAAACCGATTAAGCTGTTATATGGATATTTTTCGCATCTTTCTGGAGAACAGCCTCTTTACGCGGCGGCAAGCGGATTTTTGCGGACATTGCAGCTGGAAAATCCGTTAATCTCAGCAAAAAGCATTGAGATGGAGCAGTCAATAGCAGCTGTTCACGCAGCTGATATCATACGCAATGAGCTGAGTGATTTCCAGCCTTCAGATGTAGAGATCCGTTATAAAGACATGCAGCGTTATGTTAAACAGCTCAAAATGTATGAACCCGAAAAAAATTCCGGAAGCGGAGATGTGCCGCTGAGAGAAAATGGAGTATATATTATCGCAGGAGGCGCGGGCGGATTAGGATTTACCTTTGCAGAATATTTGGCTTTTCAAACAAAATGCTGCCTTGTTTTAACGGGGAGATCTCCGCTTTCAGATCATATAAGAAAACAGCTGAGACGATTAGAGGATACCGGTTCTTCAGCTGTTTATGTTCAGGCTGATATTACCAATAAGGAAGAAGCCGAATATGTAGTCAAAAAAGCCAAAACTTCTTATGGAAAAGTAAACGGGGTCATTCAGGGCGCGGGAATCATCCGTGACTCTTTCCTTCTTAACAAGTCACGAGAGGAATTCGATCAGGTAATCAGACCGAAAGTATTGGGTACGATGTGGCTGAATGATGCTGTTGAGAAAGAAAATCCTGACTTTTTCATTTGCTTCTCCTCTACTTCCGCAGTGTTGGGAAATGTCGGGCAATCTGATTACGCGTTCGGAAACAGTTATATGGATCATTTCATGAATATGCGTTCTGCCCGGAATTCTGATACGATTTCTCTCTCTCTGAACTGGCCGCTGTGGAAAGAAGTCGGCATGCAAGTGGATGAGCGCACGGTAGAGACAATGAAAAAGGCGGGTTTTTATCCTTTAGAAAAAGAGGAAGGTAAAGAAGCGTTTGCAGTCGCATTGTCCTCCGGTTTTTCGCAATTTACTGTATTTTACGGAGATGAGCAAATTGACAATCATGTTCAGCAATTATATGAACGAAAAGACAATATTCAGGCAGATGAAGGAACAGGGAGAAATATCGAATCATTTGATTCAGAGAAACTGAAAGCTGAAACATCTGATTTCATCATCAAAGTGATTGCTGCAGAATTCAGGATGCCTGCGGACAAAATAGATGCAGAAGAGGCATTGGAAAAATACGGACTTGATTCCGTTATGATTATCAATATGACGAATGAGCTTGAAAAACATTTCGGCGCGCTCTCAAAAACGCTGTTATTCGAATATCAGACTGCAGAAGAATTGTCACAGTATTTCGTTGAGGAGCACAGGGATACTCTTCTTCATAAACTCCGGTTAGGAGAAAACGGGAGCAGCACCCCATCTCAGAAGAAAAAAGATCATGAACAGACAGCCGAAGTTAACGGGAAACAGAAAATCCAGATGAAAAATCAGGTGCAGCAGGAGAAGTATCATGACAATGATATCGCGATTATCGGTATCAGCGGACGTTACCCGATGGCAAATGATCTTGATACTCTGTGGGAAAACTTATTGAACGGTAAAGACTGTATAACTGAGATACCTGAGGATCGGTGGGATTCGGGGCTGCACTATCAGCCCGCAGCGGGCGATGAAGTAAAAAACCAAAGCAAATGGGGGGGATTTATTGACGATGTGTATCATTTTGATCCGTTGTTCTTTAATATTTCTCCTGCCGAAGCTGAATTAATTGATCCGCAGGAGAGACTGTTTTTAGAGACGGTTTGGCACACCATAGAAGATGCGGGGTACGCAAAGAAAACGCTTGAACGAAAAAACGTCGGTGTTTTTGCAGGGGTTATGTACGGCCACTATCAGCTGTACAGCGTTGGTCACGAAGCGGCCGTTTCTTCCTCATATGCATCAATCGCCAACCGGGTATCGTACTTCTTTAATTTCAGCGGACCAAGTATTGCTTTGGACACGATGTGTTCCTCATCATTAACGGCTGTTCATTTTGCCTGTGAAAGTTTAATCAGGAATGAATGTGAAATTGCAATTGCAGGAGGCGTCAATTTATCCATTCATCCTCATAAATATGAACTCCTGACTCAAGGCGGATTTTTATCCAGTGATGGCCGGTGCAGAAGCTTCGGTTCCGGAGGAGACGGCTATGTGCCGGGAGAAGGGACAGGTGCCGTGCTGCTGAAACCTGTAAAAAAGGCTATTGCGGACGGTGATCAGATTTATTCAGTTATTAAGGCAACAGCCATCAACCACGGTGCTAAGACGAATGGATATACCGTGCCGAATCCCAAAGCTCAAAGTGAGGTCATTACGAGAGCCTTAAAAAAAGGATTTATTGATCCAAAAAGCATCAGCTATATAGAAGCTCACGGAACAGGCACCGCCTTAGGAGATCCGATTGAAATCACCGGTCTGACCAGAGCATTTTCAGATGCCGAACGCGATAAGAAAACATGCGCGATCGGGTCGATTAAATCAAATATCGGACATCTTGAGGCTGCTGCAGGCATAGCGGGCATTACGAAAGTTATTCTTCAAATGAAACATAAAACGATTGTTCCGTCACTGACTCATTCTGCTGAATTGAATGAAAATATACCGTTTCAAAAAACACCTTTTTATGTACCGGACAGTGCCGAAAAATGGGAGTCATCCGTTCCCAGGCGTGCCGGAATCAGTTCTTTCGGGGCAGGAGGAGCTAATGCCCATGTTATTTTAGAAGAATTTGCGGATGAAGCTATCTCTCCTCTCGCGGCTGAAGAACCTGAACAGCTTTTATTTGTTTTTTCTGCAAAAAATGCCGACAGGCTGGCAGAATATGCAAAACGCGCAAAAGAACATATAGCAGCCAGAGATTATCCATTAGAAACACTTAGAAATACAGCATTTACTTTACAAACCGGCAGAGAAGAAATGCCGCACAGATTGGCTGTTATCGCCTCCACAAGAGATGAATTGCTTAAAGGACTGACAGACTATACTCTCGGAAACGCGACGGATCATATTTTTACAAGCGGCAAAGACACAACAGAAGCTCAAAGGATGAATAAAGTTGAAATTGAAGAAGCAGCCGCAAACAGAGATCTTTTGAAGATTGCTGAATACTGGGTTGGCGGTAACGGGGTAGATTGGCCGTCACTTTATAAAGATGCCACTCTAAGACGGGTATCAGCACCCGGATATCCATTTGCCAAAGAGCTGTGCAGAATAGATGCGCAAAATATGGGAAGCCGCCGGATGAACGTTAATAACGATCTGCATCCTTACATTTCATGCAATATATCTGATTTTAAAGCACAGAAGTTTCTTATCAATGTAAGCGATACCGGTTTGTATATAAAAACAAAGTATCAAGACAAGGAAATGTTTCCGTTTCTCAGCCAGATTGAAATGGCGAGAGCTGCCGGAGCGATGGCTTCAGGGAATCCGATTATTAAATTAACAGAGCTCTCCTTTAGAGAACCGATGTTACAAAGCGGAAGCAATGAGCAGATCCGGATTGTATTAACCCCGGATAATCAGGGTGCATCGTATTCTATAGAAAAACAGAGCGACTCATCCATTTATTCCTCAGGGCGGCTCGAATTAGAAGGCGGGGCGTACGAGAACGGAAATATTCATCTTGAGCCGTTTCTGTCTCAGCGCGCAGACCCCATTCCGTACGAAGCGTTTTATCAGCGGCTTGCCGAATTCGGATACAGCTGCAGTGACAGTCTGAAAGCGGCAGAGCACTGCGTCAGCAGGAACGGACAGGTACTTTTAAAAATAAAAGCAAAGGCCGGGCCGAAAGGGTGCATAATCAAACCGGAAGTTATTGAGAGCGTATATCAAGCCGTCATATACCTTGCGGGGGAAAATGCCGGAGAGCTCCCGGAAAACATTAAAGAATGTACGATTTTTGATCATGAGACTGAACCCGTTTATGTATATGCAGAACAAACTGGAGAAAGCGATTCGGCTTATGATATGTATGTATTAGACAATGCCGGCGGGATTTTGATGGAACTGAGCGGGCTGGTTTTTGGCGAAAAGCCTAATAAAAATGTACGTTTTTATGAGCATAAGTGGGATCAAAAAAATCCTCTGATTGAGATCAAAGATAGGGAGCCAAAAACAATTCTGGTCTTTGCAAAAGATGAAGCACTGGCTGGAGCTCTGAAAAATCAATCAGACAGCCGTGTCATTCTCGTCACGCCGGATCAGCGGCAGACCGATCAAAATCTGCTGACATTCTATGTAAACCCGGAAGTGACGTCAGATTACATTCGTTTATTCGAAGAATTAGAGAAAAAGGGGTTTTCTCCTGATGTCATCTTGCACACGGGAGAAACATTTTACGCGGGTGACCGCCTTCTCAGCGGCCTGGAATCAATTTTTTATTTATTAAAAGCCCTGAGCGCCCGCAGTGACGCCTCTCTTTATCTTCATTCTCTGCTTCTTGTTCACTCTTTTAAAGAAGGCGTGAATGATCCGTATACGGGCGCTCTTGCAGGCTGTTTAAAAACGGCAAATATGTTGGTGCCATCCGCAGAGAATGTGAAGTCAATCGGTTTTTCAGAACGTATATCAATTGAAAAAATGGCTGAATTTTGTCTTAACGAAATGGTTTCAGGCGTGGAACGGCAGGCTGAAGAAGTTAAATATATTAATGACAAGAGGTATGTTAAGACATTAAAGGAGTATGTATTCAATCATACAGAGCACTCTCATCAGCTGAAACAGGAAGGGATTTACCTCATAACGGGCGGTTTGGGCGGTCTGGGCCTGATTTTCGCAAAATATTTAGCCTCTCAATATCAAGCAAAATTAGTATTGACGGGAAGGTCACCGTTAACAGCTGATAAACGCCATAACATTGACCGGCTGCAGGCGCTTGGAGGAGATGCGGTATATTATCAAGCTGATGCCGCAGATCAAAAGACGATGGGTCGGGTCATAGAAGAAACGAAACGGACTTGGGGCTCTATTCAAGGCGTTATCCATTCAGCTGGTCATGCCGATGATCGGTTATTTACAGAGATGAATCTGGCTGATTTTTCAGATGGCATGACTGCTAAAATTGAAGGCACGGTATGTTTAGATGAATTAACGAAAGATGAGCCGCTTGATTTCTTTATCGTATTTTCTTCTATTTCTTCGGTCTTCGGAGATTTTGGACAGGTTAACTATGCGTTGGGCAATTATTTTCAAGATCAATATATAAATTGGAGATCCGAACAGAGCCGCCGGCAAGAGAGACAAGGCAAGAGCATTTCGATTAACTGGCCGTTGTGGCGTAAAGGCGGAATGCATTTAAACAAAGAAGCTGAAGAAGCATATCTTTCCGCATCCGGGTTTGATTATTTGGAAACGGAAGAAGGGATAGCGGCTTTTGAGACGATTTTGGCAAGTGACTGTCCGCAAATTTCGGTTGTTACCGGGGATGCCGAAACGACACCAGCAAGAAAAGATCTGCCGCATCAAAAAGTAAATACGCTTCAGGTTCGTCAAGAGGAAATTTCTTATACAGCACCGGCTTATACAGACAATGTCCTGGAAGAACTGAAGCAAATGGTATCGGAATTATTGAAAATTAACATTGGACAGCTGGATACGGCAGAGAATTTCGGCAATCTCGGCTTTGATTCTATCAGTTTGAAAACATTAGCTGTCCGACTGAATAAAAAATACAAGCTTAAGCTGACACCTGCCGTTTTCTTTACTTACAGCCATATTAAGTCTCTTTCAGAATTTCTAAACAGTGAACTGCGTACTGTTGCAAAAGGGAATACAGATGCAGAAAAAAACATTTCTGAAAAAAGGAAAGTAGTGCACGCTGGGAAAACCACCGGGAAAACCGTGAAGCCGCCGCGAAGTTTTCCGTTTGAAAAAAAGACAACAAGACAGGCTGACCATCATCCAGAGAAGCAGCCAGTTGCCATTATCGGGATGAGTTGTGTTTTTCCGGGATCAAAAAATGCAGATGAGTTTTGGATCAATTTAATCAATGAAAAAGATTTGATTCAGGAAATTCCCCCGGATCGCTGGGATTGGAAAAAATACGCCGAAGGCAAAGGAAGCAGCGAAGTACATTCGAAATGGGGCGGCTTTATCACAGATGCCGATAAATTCGATGAGGCGTTTTTCAATATTAATCCGCGGGAAGCAGAACTCATGGATCCTCAGCACAGAATTTATTTGCAGGAGACCTGGAAAGCGATAGAAGATGCGGGTTACAAAGCTTCAAAGCTGTCTGGCAAAAATATCGGGGTGTTTACGGGCATTCAATTTAATGATTACCGCCAGCTGCTGATGAGGCATTCGGACGGGGCGCATGCGTTTGCGGGAACCGGAAACAGCCAGGCGCTCATCAGCAATCGTGTATCCCATTATTTTAATTTCAGAGGTCCGAGTGAGTCCATTGATACAGCCTGCTCAAGCAGTCTTGTAGCAATCCACAGAGCTGTGCGCTCGATTCAAAATGGTGAAAGTGAGCTGGCGGTAGCAGGCGGGGTTTCGCTGCTCTTAGATCCAGTCACGCATATGTATACTGATAAACTCGGTATTTTGTCTAGGGACGGCCGGTGTAAGACGTTTGATAAACTTGCCGACGGTTATGTCCGCGGTGAAGGTGCAGCTGTTCTGTTATTGAAACCATTGCAAGCGGCAATGAATGACAGAGACAATATTTACGGAGTTCTGAGAGGAACCGGAGCAAATCACGGAGGAAGATCTGCTTCATTGACCGCTCCGAACCCGGAAGCTCAGGCAGAACTGTTAACGTCTGTTTACAAAAATGCCGATATTCCTGTTGATACGATATCTTACATTGAAGCACACGGAACCGGGACAGAACTGGGAGATCCGATTGAGATTGAAGGCTTGAAAAAAGCGTTTGGATCTTTTGAGCCGCATTCAGGAAAGAATCATGATCAATATTGCGGCATCGGTTCAGTAAAAACGAATATCGGTCATTTAGAGCCCGCCTCTGGAATGCCGGGGCTGATTAAAGTATTACTATCCATGAAGTATAAAACATTGCCTGCCACACTACATGTCAATGAACTGAACCCTTACATTCAATTAAGCGGAACACCGTTTCATATTGTCAATAAAACTATGAAGTGGGCCAGATTAATAGATCGAAAAGGAAATGAAATTCCGCGCCGTGCCGGAGTCAGTTCCTTTGGATTCGGCGGGGCAAATGCTCATGTCATCGTGGAAGAATTTGAATACGGACAAGATAAAGCAGTAACTGCCGAGCGGGAACAAATCATTGTTCTTTCGGCCAAAACAAAGGAAAGGCTGATGGTTAAAGCCAAAGAGTTAACAATGTTTTTACATGAAGAACTATCAGTTCAATTCAGTCAGCAAGAGGTACAGGAACGTGATTTGCAAGAGGCGGTTCGGGAAGCGGCAGCGGGTATCCTGCGTTTAGATATCGCAGATATAGATGCAAAGACACCTCTTTCGGAATTCGGATTTGATCCGTTGGCTTATTCCGAATTAATCTCTTTTATAAACCAAATGTACGGCACAGAAATATCACTTGACATATTTCAGGAATTAAAGACACTGAGCGAGCTGTGCCGCTATATCAGCAGCATCCGGAATCGATCAGCTGATAAACCGCATAACGGCAATTTTAGAGAAAAGTCCGGAATCGGTCTTGAAGAAATAGCATATACGCTGCAAACCGGAAGGGAACCATTTGAATGCCGCCTTGCGATCACTTGCTCGAATACCGGAGATCTTCTTGAAAAATTAAACGGTTACATCCAGGGGAGCAGGCTGCAAGGTGTTTATGAAGGAAATGTAACGGATTTTGATAGTCTGTACGCTCCTTTATTCGGCGGCCCCGAAGGTCATGCATATGTTCAATCACTGATTCAGCAAAACAAGCCGGCCAAACTGGCTCAGTTGTGGACGATCGGTTGTGAAATCAGCTGGGAAGACTTGTATGAGGAGGAACTCAAACCGGTTAAACTGTCTCTTCCTCTTTATCCTTTCAGCAAGAACAGACATTGGATTCATTTAAATAAAGATGAAGCGCAGAAGGCTGAGGCTTTATCGAACACTGAGCTTCACAACTCAAATAAAGATACAGCAGATGGAGAAATCATGTCGCTTCTTGAAAAAGCACAAACAGGTGAGATGAATACGAAAGAGACGTCAGAGCTGATAGAGGAGTTGCTTTTCCATGAATGAAAAAACGATGCAAATTGAGCAAATCGTGAAAAAGGTGAAAGAATGCAACCTGACGCCTGAAGAAGGGCTGGAATTAATTAAGAGCTTGGGGAAAACCCATCTATATGAAATGGTATGGGATAGATATGAATTTAAAGGCAGTAAAAAATTCCCGCATACGAAAGAGCCAATTTTATTTTTTTGCGAAGACGACAGCATGTATACCGTAATGAAGAGACAGCTTGAAGGTTATGAGGCGCCTTTCATTTACGTGACTTCCGGCGAGCGTTTCGAAGATTGCCGGAACGGTCGTTTTACAATGAACTTTGCAAAAGATGAGGATTATGATGCGTTATGCGGGGTTCTGCGTTCTCAAAATATAAGACCCCGCCATATTATTCATTTTTTAGCTGCCGGGCTCTTCAAAAATACGGAAGATGCAATGAGAAAGCAGCTCAATAAAAGTCTGTATTCCTTGTTTCAAATGTTTCAGGCCTTCATGGCGAACAAACTTTGTCCGAAAGCAGAAATTTTGTATCTGTATGAAAATGCCGAGGGCGAGGTTCAGCCGATTTATAACGCGGTTGAAAGTTTTCTTAAGACCGTACAGGCCGAAAATCCGAATTTCACATGTAAGGCTGCAGAGCTGAAATCAATGTTTGACGAGCCGTTTACAAAGCAGCATATTGCAGATGTCATCTCTTTTGAATGGAACAATCAATGTAAGACGGACCGCTTTACCTGTTATGAGCCGAGGCATTATTATAAAAGGCAGCTTCAAAGAGTAAAAAAAGAAGTTGGGGAGAAACATAGTTTCAGTGTAAAAAAGAACGGTGTGTATTTAATTACGGGAGGAGCCGGCGGTCTCGGGTATCTGTTTGCGGAATATCTGGCGAAACAGGCAGAAGTCAAGCTGATATTAACCGGGCGTTCCCCGGCCTCCCGTGAAACGGCGCAAAAATTAAGCGCTCTTGAAAATCTCGGCGCTGAAGCCTTATATGTCCCGGCAGATATTTCAAAGGAAAAAGAGACGGACGCTTTGATTAAGCACATTAAGCAGACATTCGGAGAATTAAACGGAATTTTGCACAGTGCCGGACTTGTTAAGGATGCATTTATCATAAAAAAAACGAAAGAAAGCATAGAAGAAGTTATAGCGCCTAAAGTATTCGGAACCGTTTGGCTGGATAAAGCAGCTGAAGAAGAGCCTCTAGATTTCTTCGTTATGTTTTCATCCCTTTCGGCCGTTCTGCCTAATGCGGGTCAAAGCGACTACGCCTTCGCTAACGGATGTATGGACGGATTCACCCAGTATCGAAGCATTAAAGGACGTCCCGGGAAAACACTTTCTATTAATTGGCCGTTATGGGATGCGGGCAATATGACAGTCGGGCCGGGAGAGCTGCAGGCTTTAAGACATGCAGGGCTGGAACTTTTATCCGCCCAAGCAGGGCTTGCCGCTTTTCAGGACAGTATGAGCCGCTCTGCTTCTCAGCTGGCTGTTATCAGCGGAGACAAAGATAGAATAAGTGAATTACTCTCAACTGACCATAAAAAGATAGAGACTGTGCCTGAAAACAACAGTAACCTGCCGCAATTACATGAAAAAGATCTGAAAAAGCAAACGGTCCGTCTTTTGACAGAGATCGTCGGAGCGGAAACGGGAAGACCGGCGGACAGTATTTTACCCGAGGATACGTTTGACCGTTACGGAATTGATTCTCTAACGATTTTAGGTCTTAACTCTCGTCTGGAAAAATATTTTGGAAGAGTGTCTAAGACTCTTTTCTTTGAATACAGCAGTGTTGAAGAGCTGTCAGAGTATTTTCTTGAACACTATCAGCATGAGTTGCAGAAGGCGTTTTTACCGGCAGCCGAACAGCGAATTGATCATTCGGCTCCGGCGAAACGGGAGAAGCTTTCCGTTTCCCGCATACCATCCGCACCTTCCGAGGAAGATATTGCGATTATCGGTATAGCCGGCCGCTACCCGATGGCGAAGGATGTGGAAGAGTTTTGGGAAAATATTTCTTCCGGAAAAGATTGTATAACGGAAATACCGAAAGAGCGCTGGGATTTTCGGAAATATTATCACACAGGTGACAATGCCCGTCATGACAGCAAATGGGGAGGTTTTATAAAAGACGCTGATAAATTCGATCCGCTGTTCTTCTCAATTTCGCCTCGTGATGCCGAGTTAATTGATCCTCAGGAACGGTTATTTTTAGAGACAGCATGGCACACGTTTGAAGATGCGGGTTACACAAAGAAAAAGTTGAAACGGCATAAGACAGGTGTATTTGTCGGTGTCACCTACAGCCACTATCAGTTATTTGCAGCCGGTGCTTCAGATGATGAGGAACGTCAGGCGCTCTTGTCTTCTTATTCGTCTATCGCAAACCGGGTGTCATATTTCTTTGACCTGCACGGACCCAGCCTTGCAATTGATACAATGTGTTCTTCTTCACTTTCTGCTGTTCATTTTGCATGTGAAAGTTTAAAAAGGGGAGAATCCACCCTCGCCATAGCCGGAGGCGTGAATTTATCTTTACACCCGGATAAATATACTTTACTTTCCCAAAATCATTTTGTTTCAAGCGATGGGCGCTGCAGAAGCTTTGGAGCGGGAGGAGACGGATATGTGCCGGGAGAAGGAGTCGGGGCCGTTCTTTTGAAATCGCTTTCTGCCGCGAAGGCTGACGGGGACAGGATTTACGGTGTGATTAAGGGAACATCTGTAAATCACGGCGGAAAAACAAACGGATACACTGTGCCAAATCCGGGCGAGCAGGCAAACGTCATCAGTGAAACTCTTGATAAGGCGGGGATTGATGCAGACAGCATAAGTTATATTGAAGCGCATGGCACCGGGACATCTTTGGGAGACCCGATTGAAATTTCAGGTTTAACCAAAGCTTTGCACAGCTCGAAAAGCGATTATAGTTGTGCAATTGGTTCGGTTAAGTCAAATATCGGACACCTAGAAGCTGCGGCGGGAATTGCTTCTATCACAAAAGTGCTGATGCAAATGAAGTATAAACAGCTTGCTCCTTCCCTTCATTCCGATAACTTAAATCCTAATATTGATTTTGAGGAAACACCGTTTTACGTGCAGTCTGAACTGACCGATTGGGAGACGCCGCAAAATCAAGCCAGAAGGTCAGGCATCAGTTCGTTCGGCGCTGGAGGATCTAATGCCCACATTATCATCGAAGAGTATAAGAATGAAGAAAAGATGGAAACGGTACAGAGCAACAAGACGCAAATTATTCTGCTTTCTGCCAAAAATGAAGAACGGCTCAGACTCTTGATTGATGCATATATAAAAGGACTGGAGCCAAAAACGTCACTAGCCGATGCCGCGTACACCTCGCAGACCGGGAGAAACGCTATGGAAGAGCGGCTCGCTGTTGAGGCTAGCAGCATTGACGACCTTCGCAATAAGCTGACGATGTATTTGCGGTCAGATCATAAGTTAAACGGTTTATATAGGGGAAAGGCCCGCCGAGACGCTGGTCAAAAGGATGCCCTGTCAGCCGCCCGCTTTAAAAGTGCAAGAGAAATGGCCATTCACTGGGTGAACGGAGGAGACGTTCAATGGGAAGAGATGTACACTGCGGAATTACCGAAGCTTATCTCTCTTCCCGCATATCCTTTTGAACGGAACAGATATTGGGTGCCTGCCGCAAAAGCAGCACAGAAACAGAAAAAAACAGGTGTACCGCAAAGTTTGCCCCATGCACCGACTGACTTATCATTTGATGTATTAAAAAAAGCGTGGAAAAAACAAAAGGCTGCGCCTTCCGCTTTTACGAAAGGACAGGTGATGATCCTGGCTAATAGTGAAAGTGAGCGGCTTGCATTCGAATTGTTTGATTCAGATCCTCTGATTGAATCCGCTGTCATTTGCGCAGATAACTGGGATCATTCGGATGGAGAAGCCAAAAAAACGGCCCTAGCAGTCATAGAAGAAAATCCGGAAATCATCGGCATGATTGACCTGTCAGATTTGCGGAGTGATCAAAACGGGGTACGCACCGGCACAATCGGGAAGCTGACACTGCTGCAGGAAATCATAAAGACACGTAAACAGCTTTTCGTTTTACATGTGACCAGAGGGCTGCAGACATTTCTGAATGACAAGCCGTCGTTAGCCGGAGCCGAAACAGCCGGACTATATAAAATGCTGAGTGCGGAGTATCAAAAGATAAAATCAAAAACAATAGATGTAGACGGGCATGTCGGGACTGCGGCGGAATTGAGACAGGTAATCACAGATGAAGCTTGCGCTGACGGGCTGTATAGTGAAATCTGCTACCGGAACGGTGAACGTTATATTCCATACGTCGAGAAATTACATGCAACGGAAATAAACCGGAAACTATCCGGTCTGCCAGTATGCCGTACGGATCAAACCCTGGTTATTACAGGGGGAACAAGAGGGATCGGAGCAGAACTTGCCAGACATTATGCCGGCAAGGGAGTCAAAAAACTTGTGTTGATGGGAGTAACCGACCTTCCGGAATCTGATAAAATAGCCGGCATGTTAAAAGACACCGATGAAAAGTCACCTCTTTATTCGAAATTACAACTGCTGCATGAGTTGGATCAAAAGGGAGTTCAGGTGGAAGTGTATTCCGGGCCGCTCACGGAAAAAGAAACATTACAACGCTTCTTTTCAAAGGTGAGACTGAAGTTCGGCAAAATCGGCGGGGTGATTCATTGCGCTGGTGCAGCCAATCATTCGAATCCGGCTTTTATTCATAAATCTGATCAAGAAATAAGAGAAGTATTTGAGCCAAAGGTGCAGGGGATGCAGGTACTTCATGACATTTTTATTGATGACAAACTTGATTTCTTCATTTTGTTTTCATCTGTTGCGAGCGCCTTTCCTTTATTAGGCGCCGGAACAAGTGACTATGCCGCAGCGAACGCTTTTATGGATTACTTTGCGGCGTATCAGCATGCAGCCGGCAGAACGTATTATCAATCAATTAACTGGCCGAGCTGGAAGGACATTGGGATGGGCGAGGTGACCAGTCCATCATATCAGGCACTTGGTTTACTTTCACACTCAACAGAAACAGGTATTGCCATGCTGGATGAAATGATGACGATAAACGGATACCCCTGCCTTATACCGGCAAAGACACATCCGGAGAAATTCAAGCTGGAGCAGCTGCTTCAGACAAGAATTCAAGCTGCTAAAAATAACCCGGATGCTGAAGAAAAAGAGATCTCTGGTCAGGGAGACAATGAAGCTATGATCAGGAAGTTAATGGAGATTTTTTCCGCGGAGCTGAAAATACCTTATGAGAATTTAGATCAGGATACGTCTTTTGCGGATTACGGAGTTGATTCAATCTTACTGGTTCAGCTTGTCAAAAAAGCGGAAGATGCATTTCAAATAAAAATTGAACCATCAGCTTTTCTGGAGTATCCGAGTTTTTCACAACTGGGCGTCTATTTAAACGAATTATTTGCAAGTGAGGGAATCAGTCCTCAAATTGATTCAGAAAACATTGAGGTTCGGAAAAAAGAGCAACATATAAATCAAAATGCTTCCGAAGTACGGGACAGCGGATCTCAAATACAACAAACCAGTCTGAACCAAATCGCTATTATCGGAATGGGCTGTGAGTTTCCGGATGCTCCGGACACAGAAACGTTCTGGACAAACTTGAAGAAAGGACAAAATAGTGTCCGCGAAGTCCCGGCGTCGCGATGGGATATTTCTTCATACTACTCTGACACCTATGAAAAGGGAAAAAGTATCAGTAAGTGGGGCGGATTTCTTCAAGATATTGAGTCTTTCGATCCCGCGTTTTTTAATATGAACAAAAGTGAGGCATCAGAGCTTGATCCGTTAATCAAAAAATGCCTTGAGGTCAGCGTCCAGACTTTGAGAGACGGCGGCTATACAAAAGAAGAAGTATCAAACAAAGAAGTCGGCGTCTTCATCGGTTCGCGGACCGGGACGTTTATGTCCAAAATAGGTTCCCCTTCAAAAAATACGATCGTGGGTATAGGACAAAATTTCATAGGCGCGCATATCTCACACTTTTTTAATCTGAAAGGACCGAATCTGGTTGTAGACACGGCTTGTTCTTCTTCATTGGTCAGCGTCCATCTCGCTTGTCAAAGCCTGATGTCAAAAGAGTCAGATATGGCGATTGCGGGCGGAGTTGACATTTTGCTGGATCAAAAGCCTTACGTCATGCTGAGTGAGGCTCGGGCGCTTTCACCTGAAGGAAAATGTCATACATTTGATGAGAAGGCAGATGGATTTGTACCGGGAGAGGGATGCGGCGCAGTCCTTTTGAAAAGACTTGATGACGCCCTTGCCGAAGGTGACAGAATTTACGCGGTAATTGACTCATCCGCGGTTAATAATGACGGACAGACAATGGGAATGACAACACCTAATCCGAAAGCGCAAAGCGCAGTGATAAAAAAAGCCCTGAAAAAAGGCGGAATTGATGCAGATACTCTCAGTTATGTCGAGACGCATGGCACCGGTACGATGATAGGAGATCCGATTGAATTAAAAGCGCTGACAGAAGTGTTCCGGGAGGTTACGGAAGAAAGGCAATTTTGCGGAGTAGGCAGCGTAAAAACGAATTTCGGACATTTAATGAGCGCAGCGGGGATAGCGAGTATTATAAAGGTTGCCTTATCCATAAAAAATCAGATGCTCCCGCCGACATTACATTGTAAAACGCCAAATCCGCGTTTTAAATTTGATCAGTCGCCATTCTTTCCGAACACGTCTTTAAAAGAATGGCGTCCCAGAAAAGGGGTTTTGAGAGCCGGAATCAGTTCTTTTGGATTCGGGGGCACGAACGCACATATGATATTGAGCGACAGCCATCTCACATTAGGATATGGAGAGACAAAAAGACACCCGCTTTCTCCGGTTATATTCAATAAGGAACAATGCTGGATCGACAATGGAGAAACTCCAGAAAAGGAAGAGTCAGAATTGCTGATTCCTTTACTTGATTTCAAAGAATTATAAAGAAAAGAAAAGGAATGAGACAGGTGGCCAGTAATCAAAACTATCAGTTCACATTAACAATTAAACATACGGACTATATTGTCAGGGATCACCGGGTGCATGGCACCCGGATTATACCCGGTGTCACATTTTTAGATATGATATACCGTATGGCGCTGAGCAAAGGTTTGCCTATTGAAGAACTCGAGTGTCAGAATATTTTGTATTTGGAACCTGTAGCAACATCGGATACCTTTGACAGAGAAATCCGCATCCGTTTTCAGGGATTGGAACAGGGATGGGAAATTCAGGCGAAGAGCAGAAAGGTAAAAGATGACCGCATTCTGGATGAAAGCTGGGATGAGAATATGACCTGCAGGCTCATGCAGAAATTCCCGGAAAGCATGAGTTCAATCAATATTGATGAAATTAAACATGCCTCCGCCCGTGAAGATGATATGGAGATATGTTATGACTATTTAAAAAAGGTTGATATAGAGCATTTTGAATTTATGAAGAGTCTGGGGAAGGTTTATGCGTCTGATCATTCTGTACTTGCAGAGTTAACGCTCAGCCAAATTGCCAATCAATATACCGGCTATTTTCAATTGCATCCCACTTTTCTTGATGCGTCTACCATCATATCGATCCTTTATCAGGCATGTCCCGAATATTTTACACAAGGATCTCCGGCAAGCCGGATGAAAACGTATATTCCCATTCATATTGAATCTTTCCGTATGACGAAGCGCCTGGAAGACAGGTGTTATGTGTACATAGAGAAGCAAGACCAAAATCATGATTCAGGGGATGTCATCCAAGTAAGTTACGGTTTGTACGATGCATACGGGGAGATGATCGCTTATTTTACGCGGCTGTCTGTGAAACATATTCGCTCAAAAGATTTAATTGAAAACCTGAAGCAGACTCGTTTGGAAACTGAAGCGGCTTCTCAGCCAAAAGACAGCCTGATCAGAAAAGATTCAATCATAAATCGAAGCGAAAGCATCGAGACACACCTTAAAGAATTAATATCCGGGGTTTCAAATATAGATCTGCGTGACATAAGGACAGACATTGGTTTTTATGAACAAGGCCTGGATTCAGCTTCTTTGCTTGCCATTGTCAAAGAACTTGAAAACAAAACAGGGGAACAGCTGTATCCTACACTCCTGTTTGAGCAGAAAACGATCCGGGAACTCGCCGCGTATATTAAAGAAAATCAAAAAATGTCCAGTTATTTCTTAACGCAAAATCAACCGGCTGAAAAGCCTGACATGAAAGAAAGTAAGAACGAAAATCTTTCCGCTCTTATAACAGAAGGAGACATTCAGCAGCTGATCGCAGACATCAAAGGGACTGCCCCTGAAACACTCTCTGTTGTAAAAGGTTTTTATGAACAAGGCCTCGATTCCGTAACACTTATGCAAGCCGTAAAAGCATTGGAGGAGAAAACAGGCAGGGAACTGTACCCTACTTTATTGTTTGAGTATCCGACGATTCAAAAACTTGCAAATTATTTTGCAGAGAGCGGCGAAAAGACTTTCGTTGACAAAGACCTCCCTCTTCATCATGGAGAGAATCATACGGCTCTGACATATTTAACGCCGTATTGGAGACAAAAGCCTGCCGCTTGGGACCCGCATTGCAGCAATAAAAAGAAAAGAACATGCCTGCTGTTTCAATATGACAGAGAGCTTTTTCATTTTATGCGGGAAAATGCTGAAAATGGGTTCGAAAATACACAGATCATTCTCGTTTTATCAGGGAATCGTTTCTCCTATCACGGAGACGGTGTTTATGAGATAGATCACAGGGAGGAAGCTCACTTTGACAGGCTTGCAGCTGATCTGAAAAAAAGGGGGCAAATGCCCGACACCGTGGTGTACGGGTGGCCGGAAGGATCATTTGCCGGCCCGGAAAAAATAAGTGAACAGCTTTCTAAAGGGGCTTACCCGCTATTATTTTTCAGCCGGGCATTGATGCGCAGCAAGACGGAAAAAAAGGTTGTATCGCTTTTCCTTTATCCGGCGGATCATAAAAATGATCAGCCGCTTTACGCTTCAGTCCATGGCGCAGGGCAGTCTATTGTGCTTGAGAACCCGAAACTGGCCCTTAAGACAATCGGGATATCAGTATCAGACAAGTCATCGTTGCCGGAACTTACAGCTGAAATCATCAGAGTCGAATCTACGGAAGCGCATCCGGGAGAAACCGATCTTTATTATGAAGGAAATGTGCGCTGGGTCCGTGCCTTACGGGAAGCAGAACCGGCTCCAAACTCAGATTTCTCCTTTAAAGAAAACGGAGTATACATGATTACAGGAGGGGCCGGCGGCTTAGGCCTTATATTTGCAGAACATATTGCAGCCCAAACGAAAGCCAATATTATTTTAGCGGGCCGTTCTGAACTTACGGAAGACAAAAAGAACAAAATCAGCCGAATGAAAGCAGGCGGTTCTTCGGTTCAATATATAAGAGGTGATTTTTCAGATAGCCGCGATGCAGAGCGAATCATAAAAACCATTAAAAGGAAATTCGGAGAAATCAACGGTGTGATACACAGTGCCGGTGTGACGCACGACGCTTTATTGATTCAAAAATCAAAAGATGAAATTCAGGAAGTAATCGCTCCGAAAATAAATGGGACGGTCTTATTGGACAGCTTGCTGCAAACCGAACCTTTGGACTTCTTTGTGATGTTTTCATCAAGCACCTCGATGTACGGGAATATCGGACAGACGGATTACGCATTGGCCAACCGGTTCATCGATCTTTTCGCTGAGTGGCGTGAAGGAATGAGGCGGAAAAAAGAACGCTCCGGCGTCTCAGTAGCCATCAGCTGGCCGCTATGGGAAGACGGCGGCATGAAAGTGGATAAACAAACTGAAAAATGGATGAAACAAAAAATCGGTATGGTTCCCCTTAGTAAAACCAATGGGATCAAAGCTTTTCAAGATTCACTCTCTCTGAACGCATCACAGCTGATCGTGTTTGAAGGTGACAAAGAAAAATTGGAATCTGCACTTCAAGATACCTTCATAGAGGATGAAAGCCGTGAGATCCAAATAAATGAAACAGCTGATACAAGGCATGAGGACATTGCCATTATCGGATTAAGCGGAAAGTATCCGATGGCTGAAAACCTACCTGAATTTTGGGAGAATTTAAAGAGCGGAAAAGATTGTATTACAGAAATCCCGCCTGACCGCTGGAATATGGATGATTTCTTCAGCGAAGACAGAGATATGAAAGGGAAGTCTTACAGCAAGTGGGGAGGTTTTATCAGCGGAGCCGATCAATTTGATCCGCTTTTCTTTCATATTTCCCCAAGGGAAGCAGAACTTATGGATCCCCAGGAAAGGCTCTTTTTAGAAACGGCCAAACATTGTTTTGAAGACTCAGGGTACCCGAGAAACATGCTGGAAAAGATGAAAGTCGGTGTATTTGTCGGTGCAATGTGGGGCCAATATCAACTATTTGAAGGAGAAGAAAATGGAGTGGCTTTCTCGCCGGCGTCCGTCTATTCTTCAATTGCCAATCGGGTGTCTTATTATTTTCATTTAAAAGGTCCGAGTTTGGCTCTGGATACAATGTGCTCTTCATCACTGACCTCTATTCATTACGCATGCCAAAGCATACATTGTGGAGAGAGCGATATGGCATTAGCCGGCGGAGTGAATTTGTCAATACATCCGAATAAATATAAGTTCCTCAGTATGGGACAGTTTCTATCAAGTGACGGCAGATGCCGGAGTTTTGGAAAAGACGGAAGCGGTTATGTTCCCGGTGAGGGAGTCGGGGCCGTATTGTTAAAACCATTGAAAAAAGCAATAGAAGATCAAGATCAAATATACGGTGTGATTAAGGGAAGCGCCGTTAACCATGGAGGAAAGACGAGCGGGTATTCCATACCGAATCCGGATGCGCAGGCGGAGGTCATTTCAGAAGCACTTCGTAAAGCTGACATTGATCCGAATACCGTCAATTATATTGAAGCGCATGGAACAGGGACGTCATTAGGCGATCCGATTGAAATTCAAGGACTGAAAGATTCCTATCAATTGAACCATCCTTGCGCCATCGGTTCGGTGAAATCAAATATCGGACATTTAGAATCTGCGGCAGGAATCGCTGCGGTAACGAAAGTGCTTCTCCAAATGAAGAATAAGCAGCTTGTTCCTTCTCTGCATTCCGATATTGTTAATCCGTTTATAGATTTTGATCAGGTTCCTTTTCAAGTGCAGCGGAAAGCGGCTGAATGGAATATTCCGCAAAACAGCAATGCTGTTCATCCTTTGAGAGCCGGGGTAAGCGCTTTTGGGGCAGGAGGAACAAACGCGCATCTTATATTGGAAGCGTATGAGCCGCCAAAAGCTTTTGATCATCAAAGCGGCCGAGTGATCTTTGTTTTATCGGCTCAAGACAAACAACGGCTGATAAAATATGCAAAGGTTATGGCTGATTTTCTATCAGAAAATGAATCGAAGGATAACAAACATAAACTGCGTCTTCAGGATATTGCCTATACACTTCAGACGGGACGCGATCATATGGAAGAACGGCTGGCGATAGTGGCAGATTCCGGGCGGGTCATTGCTGAAGAGCTTTCAGCTTATACCAGGGGTGAAAAAAGCAGCTTAAGCTATACCGGTAATACATTCGAATCAGAAGTTCACAATGAAATGTCTCACGTTTGTTCAGATTACGCCGAAGCAGCATCCAAATGGGTAAATGGAAGAAAGATAGATTGGGAGACTTTTGAGGTGAATCGGAATGCCCGCAGGATTTCTATTCCGGGACAACCGCTGATCAAACAGCGGTATTGGATAGCGGAAAAAGGGGAAGCACTTGTTTCAGCGGATGTGAGTAAGCCGGGTCACCCTTTCTTGGGGAGTAACACGTCCGATTTTAATCAGTTCAGTTTCACGAAAAAAATCAGCCGTAATCATCCGTTCGCACTAAGTCTGTCTGAAGGAAACATGTCCTTTTTCCCTTATGCATCTTTGGCTGAAATGGCTATCGTCAATGCAGCGGCGGCATTTGGACAACCGGTTCAAACATTGACTGATTTATTGTGGACCGAAAGCATGAACGGAATGACTGATATACGGGAACTGATGATTACGCTGACGCCTGAGCGCGACTTTGCGCGGTTTGACATATATGCAAACACAAAAAATGAAAATAAAGTACGTCTTGCCAGGGGAAATGCGCATATTGTTAAGCCTGAAAGCGGTATGTTTCCTGAAGCGCTTGATATTGCTGAAGTCAAATCAAAAATGACTGAACATCCTGCTGAAGCGCCTTTTGTCATTGAATCAGCGAAAAACAGTGACGGAATGCTGTCGCTTCATTCATTGCCGGATGAGCTTTATGCAAAAAGAGAGAATTTTACGATCTCTCCTGAAGCGCTTGAGTCCGCGATTCAAGCCAGTGCGTTTTTTGTCAGCGGAGAAACCTTCCCGGAATTGATCGGAATGGGAGCGGCGGATGTCTATCACCCTCTCGCTCAAAATTTTTATGTCTATACTCAAAAAGAGAACCGGCAGAACAGCCGTGATGTAACGTGTCATATGACGTTTACAGATAAAAACGGAAGCATTCTGGCAGAGTGCAGAGATGTGAGATTCAGATATGGTCATGAAAAAGACACTGTTCAGACGGACGACGAACTCATTCGTCTCCTGCGTCAATTGGAAACCAATGATATTGATCAGAAGGCTGTATTGAAACAATTAATGGGGGAAGAATGATGAACGGAAAACGTGAACTACTCAGCGATATTCTTGATCTGATTCAAACAGGACAAATGTCGGCTGACGAAGGCTATGCCCGTGTGACATCCATTCAGAATCAAAAATCACGGGCATCGAACCATCCGCTTTTATATTACAAGCCGGAATGGACTGAATCGTTCATTCCCAGTAAGAAGAGCGTACCCTTGACGGGATTGCTCCTGATTTTTGCAGAAAATGAACGGCAAATACAAGAATTGAGCGGTTTGTTTAAGGACTGTACTCTCTTGTTTGTTATCCGCGGAAAAGAATTTGCTGTTTTACATGATGATACGATTTGTATGAACCACGTGAAAAAAGACGATTATCTAAAGCTGTTCCGATACATTCATGATCATTTTCAGCTGCCCGAAAAGATTCTTCACTTGTGGTCTGATTCTCAGGCTGACATGAGTAAGAAAGGTATACAGAAACAATTGGAAAACGGATTGTTTTCTCTTCTGTATATTACACAGGCGCTGATTGAACTAAAATGGAAAAAGATAATAAAGCTGACGCATATTTTTCAAACAGAGAATAAAGAACAACTGCCGCTGCATCATGCTCTCGGCGGATTGGTGAAAACTGTTCACCAGGAACACCCCAATTTTCACTATCAGATTATCAATATCACGCAATCAGAGGGTGCGGGAGCCGCTCTTCCAGCAATAGCGGATATATATCAGAGAGAGTGTGACGAAAAACGGGATATCCATTTTGAAGTGCGCTATGAAAACGGCAGACGTTTTACGAAAAGCTATAATAAAGCCGGCTCATTCGATTTAACCCAGCCGCTGAAACATCATGGGAATTATCTGATTACAGGAGGCCTGGGCGGTCTCGGTTATATTCTGGCAAAACATCTGTCGGAAAAATGGAAAGCGAATCTCATATTGACAGGGCGCTCTGATTTAACTGAAGAGCAGGAGAAAAAGATCGAATATTTAAGAAGTTCAGGTTCAACAGTTGAATATATCCGATCTGATGTTTCAAAACAAAGTGATGCTGAACGGATGTTTGCTTTTGCAAAAGAGCAGTTCGGCACCTTACATGGAGTATTTCACAGTGCCGGCGTACTCCGTGACTCTTTTATCTTAAGAAAGACAAAAGAAGAAATTGATCAAGTCACAGGTTCGAAAGTTTATGGCACGCTGTGGCTGGCGGAAGAAATCAAAAAAATGAAAGTTGAATTACTTGTCTTGTTTTCATCCACATCGGCAGTCTTCGGCTCAGCCGGCCAATGTGACTATGCTTTCGCCAATGCCTGTTTGGATCAGTATGCAGCAGTTATGACCGCAAAAGAGTCTGCCGAAAGGATAGTGTCAGTCAATTGGCCGCTATGGACTTCCGGCGGGATGAATATTGACGATGAAGGAATATCCTACATGAAACAGGAACTCGGTCTTGACCCGTTAGATGACAGTGACGGAATACAGGCTCTGGAGAACAGCTTGTGTCAATCATCTGAACAGCTGATTGCCCTGAAAGGCCGAAAAGAAAAGATTGAGGATGTGCTGAAGCGTGCCGGCACAATCAGCTTACATTCAGACCAGCAGAAAGATGCCGATTTGCAAAACGATGAATTAAGACAAAATATCATCAGTTATCTGAAAAATATAATGTCAGAGGAATTGAAATTACCGGTCTCACTCATAGATGAAAAACAATACCTGGAGAAATACGGCATTGATTCAGTAATGATCATGCGTCTGACCGAAAAGCTGGAGCAAAGTATCGGCAGATTGTCGAAAACATTATTTTTTGAATATCATTCAATATCTCAGTTAGCTGAATATTTCCTGAGTCATCACAGCGAACGAATGATGAAACTGCTGAAACCGGCCGGCACATCTGAACTTGTCTCATATCAAAAAAAGCAAAAAAGAAAACCAGTGGAAACAAAAGCGCCGGTACGCTCTGAAGGAGAAGGTTCAAAAGAGCACATTGCGGCCGATCCCCTTTCTGCTGATATAGCCATTATCGGTGTCAGCGGCAGATACCCGGGTGCGGAAAACATCAGGGAGTTCCAGAATGTGCTGATGAATGGACGGGATTGCGTAAGCGAAATTCCTGATGATCGGAAAGAAATGCTGGAGGGAAGCTGCTATAAGTGGGGAGGTTTTCTGAAAAATCCAGACCGGTTTGATCCTTTATTTTTCCGGATATCACCGAAAGAAGCGGCTTTTCTTGATCCTCAGGAACGTCTCTTTTTAGAGACAGTGTACAATACCATAGAGGATGCGGGTTATAAACCTTCAGATCTGACCCGCAAAAAGGTCGGAGTATTTGCAGGCGTCACATATGGAAGCTATCAATTTTTCGGCGTTGAAGAATCACTTAAAGGAAATGAACTGGCCGTCGGGTCTCCATTTTCTGCAATAGCAAACAGAATATCGTATTTCTTTAACTTTAAGGGGCCGAGTATGGCGGTTGATACAATGTGTTCATCCTCTCTTAACGCCATTCACTTAGCCTGTGAAAGTATACGAAGAGGAGAAAGCACACTTGCTGTTGCGGGCGGGGTCAATCTTACGCTTCATCCCAATAAATATACATTATTAAATCAAAGCCGCTTCTTTGCAAGTGATGGCCGATGCCGGACATTCGGCGAGGGCGGTGACGGTTATGTACCGGGAGAAGGAGTGGGATCCGTACTTTTAAAGCCGGCGGCGGAAGCGGTAAGGGACGGAGATCATATTTATGCGCTGATTAAAGCGACAGCGGTCAATCACGGAGGGAGAACAAACGGTTTTACGGTTCCTAATCCAAATGGTCAGTCTGAACTGATACAGGACGCGCTTCAGAAAGCTTGTATTGATCCTCGTACAATTAGTTATATTGAAGCTCACGGAACGGGAACTTCTCTTGGAGACCCGATTGAGATCACCGGGTTAACAAAAGCGTTTCGGGAATTTACGGAGCACACTCAATATTGTTCCATCGGTTCTGTCAAATCAAATATCGGCCATCTTGAGGCCGCAGCGGGAATTGCCGGTTTGACAAAGGTTCTTTTGCAAATGAAACTGAAAAAACTGTTTCCTTCCATACATGCGGAGACGTTGAATCCAAATATTGATTTTAAAGCCTCTCCCTTTTATGTACAGCGGTCATTGCAAGATTGGAAGAAACCGAAACTGCAGGAAAACGGAAAAACAGTAACTGTTCCGAGAAGAGCGGGGATCAGCTCATTCGGAGCGGGAGGAACGAATGTTCATATCATTATAGAAGAATATGAAGAAACAAACGTCTCAACAGAACATGTTGAGAACGAACCGCATATTGTCCTGTTATCTGCCAAAGACAATGAACGTCTTCTTGAGTATGCCGAAAACATGAGAGATTTTATCCAGCGTTCACTAAGTCCTGAAGTAAAGGATAAGCAGCCTGATATGAAAGAAAAGGTGTATGAAGTACTCAAACCGTTTGTTTCGGAATTGCTTCATATCCATCCGGAAGAAATTAATATTGCTGATCACCTGAGTGAATTTGGCGTAGGACCTTTGGAATTAAGCCGGATGGCGGATTTTATTAACGAAATGTTTCATATTGAACTCACGATGTATGAATTAACTGATTGCCCCTCCATTCAAGCGGTTACTGAATACTTATTGAAGGAATATGCCGGAGCGATAAGAAACCTGTTCCCGAATGAAGTGATGGAAGGCAGCCAATCGGAAAGCGTCGTTTTACGGGATCTGGCATACACTACACAATCGGGCAGAGAAGCGATGGAGGCCAGAGCGGCGATTATCGGTACCTCTCTTAAAGAAATGAAAGATAAATTATTTGAGTTTTGCCGCGGTGACAAGCAAGTTCCAGGCGTATATGTTCATCAGCAATCAGCAGATGCATTTGCTGAAAAAATGAAGGCGTTAACGGAAGGCAGAGCAGGTGAATTGTTTGTAAAGACCATTATTGAGAACGGTGAAGCGGAAAAGCTGGCTCAATTATGGGTTTGGGGGGCGGATATCGACTGGAAATCCGTTCATCAACATTTACAGCAGCCGGGTAAACGGATCTCAATTCCGACTTATCCGTTTGCAAAAGAACGTTATTGGGTTCCGTCCAGGACTGAGAAGACAGAGATCCCTCAGCATTCTTTTCAACATCACTTGCAAAAAAAATGGAGGGAGAATCCGTTTGTAAATCCATCCGAAACAAAAGAGTACGGACTGACAGTAGCATTTGTAAATCAAGACACAGAATCAATTGCCCGCTCCATTTGTTCGGATATAGATCAGGAGAATCTGATTGTCATCAAACATCACTCTTCATTTATAAAACACTCTGATCAAATGTTTGAGTGTTCTTTATTAGATGAAAACCACGCATACGACGTTATCCGTGAGATCTTCTCGGGCGGTGAGCGGCTGGTCGAAAATATATTTGATTTCTCAGATATCGGAAACCAGAGTGACAATCAGAACGGCATCCCATATTGTAAATTCTTATTTATACAAGAAATAATTAAGCGGAGTAAAAAGGAAACACCATTATCCATTTTACAAATCACCAATGGCTTGCAGGTATTTAAAGCGGAAAAACCAAAGCTGACGGGGGCAGAATCAGCGGCTTTTCTGAAAGCCCTTTCTGCGGAATACGGCTTTGTTCATGTGAAAACAATAGATATAGACAGCATGAAAGAAACGCATGAGCTGAAACAAATCTTTAAGAATGAAAGGCAATGTACCGGAGAGAATGAAGTATGCTACCGCAGCGGCGTCAGATATGTTCCGTATTTTGAAGAAGAAAGAATCCATACCGGCGGGCCTGTTTCATTTCCTGCGGATAAAGCCATCGTGATTACCGGCGGGACAGGGGGCATTGGCAGAGCAATAGCTGAAGATTTGGTGAAACGGGGAGTGAAAAAACTCGTGCTGACGGGTACGCGTCCATTACCTTTGCGAAGTGAATGGGATCATTTGCTGAAAGAGGGCAGACAGGACGAAAAGACAGTCAGCAATATAAAACTGTTTCAAAGTTTTGAAGAGAAAGGTGTCAACTATATGTATTACAGCGGTTCTCTCACAAATGAAGAGAAGCTGCGTTCATTCTTTCACCAAGTAAGCCTTGAATTTAAAGATATAAGCGGTGTCATACACTGTGCCGGACTGCACAGCGGCGGAAATCCAGCCTTTATTCATAAAAGAATGAGTGAATTTAAGACGGTGTACGGGCCGAAAGTCACTGGACTTCAGAATTTGGAGCGGATTTTTAATAATAGGCCGCTGGATTTCTTTATTCTATTTTCATCAATTGCAGCACAGTCACCCAAACTGTCGAAAGGAATGACTGATTACGCGTCTGCAAACGCATATATGGACTATTTCGCGGCTTATCATTTTCAAAAGGGGAGAACGTATTTCACGTCCATCAATTGGCCGAGCTGGAAAGAAGTCGGAATGGGTACTGTGACGAGTCCTTTATATGATGAATTGGGACTGGACTCTCTATCCACACGGGAAGGACTGGCGATTTTGTATCATGCACTGGAGAGAAAATCGGCCAATATCATTCCTATCGTGAAAAAAGGAACAGTGTTTCATGCAGACAGTCTCCTGAACATCAATAAAACCGGCGGAGCTTCGGTTCCAGTCCGAAGACAGGAGACTCCCGACACTTTTGATCATTCAGAAGGGCTTGTCAGTGAACTTTCTGCCGTATTTGCCGAGGAATTGAGCATTCCCCTTGAAAAGCTTAACCCAAATACGGGTTTTCAGGAATACGGTGTGGATTCTATACTACTTGTCAGCATTATACATCGAATAGAAGCAATGATTCAGAAAAAAATTGACCCTACTGTGCTTCTTGAACACAACACGATTCATGGTCTTGCGGAATATATCGGTAAGACGGCGCCGCCGTTGAAGAAACAAATCGAACAGACTGATTCTCAAAGCAGCAATCAGCAAGATATGCAAGATATGCAAGATATGCAGTCTGTGACGAGCCGAAATACAGAACCGCAGACGGCTTCATCTGCAAAGATAGCTGTTATCGGAATCGGATGTAAGTTCCCTGGAGCGGCTGATAAAGAGGAATTTTGGGACAATCTGAGAAAAGGGAAGAATCATATTAAAGAAGTACCTGATTCCCGGTGGAATATAGAAGAAAATTACTCTCCGGTGCAGCAAAAGGGAAAAAGCATCAGCAAATGGGGAGGATTTATCAATGGAATCGGCAGCTTCGATCCGGAGTATTTCCGCATGGAAGAGGAGAAAGCCATCCAAACGGACCCGCTGATAAGACATTTCTTAGAAACGAGTGTACAGACTGTACGGGATGCCGGTTATGAAGAAACGGAATTATCGGGAAAAAAAGTCGGCGTATTTGTCGGTTCCAGAATGGGCGGTTACGGTCACAAACTGCCGAAAGAAAGCAGCAGCCACATCGTCGGGCTTAGTCAAAACTTTATTGCTTCACATGTGTCGCATTTCTTTAATTTTCACGGTCCAAGCATGGTTTCTGATACCGCTTGTTCTTCTTCATTAGTCAGCATTCATTTAGCCTGCCAAAGCATAAAAAACGGTGATTCAGAGATGGCGCTGGCAGGAGGGGCGGATCTGCTTTTGGATGAAATTCCTTACCTGATGTTAACAGAAGGAGGAGCTCTTTCGCCGGACGGTCAGTGTTTTACTTTTGATGAAAGGGCAAACGGCTTTGTACCCGGAGAGGGTTTTGGCGCTGTTCTGTTAAAACCGCTGGAGAAAGCGAAAGCTGACGGAGATCGGATATACGGTATCATTGAAGCATCAGCTATTAATAATGACGGTGCGACAATGGGAATTACGACCCCGAATCCTAAGCTTCAAGAGCAGGTTATTCAAGATGCATTTGAAAAAGCCGATATCACTCCCGGATCAGTCAGCTACGTCGAAACTCACGGCACAGGCACGATGATTGGAGATCCGATTGAGCTTCAGGCTCTGACAAAAGTATTCCGAAGAGACACAAACAAAACGCAATTTTGCGGAGTAGGAAGTGTAAAAACCAATATCGGACACTTATTAAGCGCTGCCGGAGCGGCAAGTTTCATTAAAGTGATTTTATCAATATGGCATAAGGAAATTCCGCCTACATTGAATTGTGAAACGCCAAATCCCCGCTTTGAATTTGAAAAGTCGCCTTTTTATCCGAATACAGAGCTGAGAAGCTGGAAGGATGGAAAACGGAGGGCGGGCATCAGCGCTTTCGGTTTTGGCGGAACAAACGCCCACCTTTTGGTAAGCGGCCTGGATGATTCATATCATTCCGTCAGAACTCCGCTGCCGCCTGCCGAGTTTGTCAGAAAAGAGTACTGGCCGGATTCAAATCGGAAAAAACAAATCAAACAGAATAAAAAACGGCTTCTTGAAATTATTGATGAAACAGAGTAGCACATGCTCTGTTTCTTTACTTTGTAAAAGAAGAAAGGTTGTCGAGTTGCATGAGGTTCAGCGTATTAGTCAAACATGACGATTATATTGTTTCAGACCATGTCCTTCATCAAGTGCGTACGATACCCGGCGTAACGTATCTGGATTTAATAACACGATTTTTAGCTGAGAAAGGGATATCACCCCGAAGTTTTGAAATCAAACATGTTTTATTCCGTGAACCTGTTGCGACGTCAGTCCATTTTGATAAAAAAGTCACCTTTCAGTTTACGGAACAAGAAAACGGCTGGCTTATTGAAACAACAAGCAGGAAATGGGTCGCTGAAAAGGCGGAAGGTGAAGCGTCAGTCAACTTGCAGGCGGAAATCATAAGAAAAAATGCGATAAACGAAAAGACAATTTCAATCGAAGAATTAAAGAAAGGGGCCGTCCGGACTTCGGATGCTGAATCCGCCTATCGTAATTTGCGCAGGGGCGGCCTGATTCATAAAGATTTTATGAAATTGGAAGGTACGGTATATGAAGGTGAAAATTATATTCTGGGAGAGGTCAGTTTAAGCGGACTTTCAAAAGAATATACAGATGACTTTTACATGCATCCCGCATTTTTGGATGGGTCTCTCAGCTTGTTGGGAATCCTTACATCAGACTTGCCGGATGAAGGAACAAATGCGTTTATCCCTATATATATTGAGACATTCCGGGCACTGCATAAAACAACTGGGTCTTGTTTTGTGTATATTAATAAAACCAGTATAACGCAGCCGCCTTCTAAAGACATTTTATATGCGGACATAGAAGTATACAGGCCTGATGGAGAGCTTGCTTTTTATTATGAGCGATTCGGTGTGAAAAGAGTCAGAAATGAAAAATCAATACAAAGGCTGGAGCATTCCCAAAAAGCTAAAGAGGTCGGCAGCGCAACGAACAATAAAGAAATGATCAGAAATAATTTGATCCAAGAGATAGCCGGCATGATTGAAAAACCTGCTGAAACAGTGAAGAATGATAGTTCCTTTTACGAGATGGGCTTGGATTCTAAACAATTATTAGACTTATCCAAAAAATTAGAACTGATGTTAGATACAAAGCTGTACCCGACTTTATTATTTGATTACTCCACAATCGGTGAATTGACGGAATATCTGCAGGAGAAATACGGAGCCGACATTACAGACTCTATCTCTGATACAGTTCAGCACCAAGACAGTCATAAAACATTAACAGATGAGCTGTCATCCATTATTGGAGAGGCTACAAACACACCGCCAAATAAAGCGGACAAACACCAATCTTTTTACGAACTGGGTCTTGACTCAAAACAGCTGCTGCATATATCGAAAATGCTCGAGGAAAGATTGGATACACAATTGTATCCGACATTGCTTTTTGATTATAACAATATTCATGATTTAGCGGCTTATTTAGAAGAAAAATATGATGTGCGTAATACGCCGGCCGCAGCTTTTAAAGAAAAAACGCAAACGAAAAAGCCGTCTGAAAAGCCGGTGCTTGATTCCTTGTATTTACAAAAAGAATGGATAGAATCGCCATTAAAGTCCGGAGAAGTACCTAAGGAAAATACATTGATTTTCGATTTCGACAGTTCATTGAGTGATGAAATCCGTAAGTACATCGGCAGTGAAAATGTTATTTATGCGGAAGCCGCCGCTGAATATGAAATAGTAAATGAAAAGCATTATAAATTTAATCCGGAGCAGTCTGCTCATTACACCAGACTGTTAGAAGATATGAAAAAGTCCGGAGCGTTTCCGGCGTCAATCATTCATTACCTGTCAAAAAAAGCTTATACTGAGGCAGCGTTAGATCTGACTCACAGCTTTTATTCAATTCTTTATTTGAGTAAAGCTTTGATCCATCAAAAAGTAAAAGAAAACATCAACATTCTGTACGTACATGACAAGGGTCAATATACAAATCCGGTTTACGCCGCGATTGGAGGCTTTTTTAAAACGCTGAATGCGGAGCAGCCGAATATAAAGTGTAAAACGGTTGAGATTTCTTCAAGACAAACCATTGAAAAAGCACCTTTGCTTCTCAATGAATTAAGTGCCGGACATCATCAGTCTGTGAAATATGACGGCGATCAAAAAAGGCGGGTGACAGCATATAAAGACGCTTCGCCGCAAACAGGACAAAAGGCCGCCAAGTTTGCAAAAAACGGGGTGTATCTCATCATCGGAGGATTAAGCGGCATCGGCTGGATTATTTCAGCGTTTCTTTATGCAAATCACGGAGCCAGCGTTATCATTGCCGGGCGATCGAAAATGACAGCAGACATGGAAGAAAAATTAGACAGCATCCGATATGACGGGGCAAGCATTTCTTATATCCAGGCTGACATGTCAGATAAGCAGCAGGTCATCAATTTAGCGGAAAAAATTCATGCTGATTATTCCGAAATCAACGGGGTCATTTACAGTGCAGGCGTGTTAAAAGACTCTCTCATTATGAATAAAACAGACGAGGAAGCTCAAGCGGTGCTGCAATCAAAGGTCAATGGTGTGATTCATTTGGATGAAGCGCTCAGAAATATGCCTTTAGACTTTTTTGTTTTGTTTTCTTCCATCTCCTCAGAAATCGGAAGTCTGGGTCAAGCCGATTACGCCTACGCCAATCGTTTTCTGGAGCATTTTGCCGAGTGGAGGGAATGTATGAGAAAGGCGGGGGGAAGATCAGGAAAAACCATCGCTGTAAATTGGCCTTTCTGGAAAGACGGAGGCATGTCAGTTGATCCCGGCATTCAAGACATTATGAAAACGGAGTACGGACTTCACCCATTAGAAAATACTGCCGGAATCAAAGCTTTTGAACACTCGCTTCTCGGCCAAGGCCACCAGCTGATCGTGTTATACGGAGAAAAAGAAAAAATACAAAACGATTTCAAGCCGTTATCCGCCCGTTCAGCACCGCCTCTGGTAAGAGATTCAGCGATTGCAGCCGATTTTGATGCTTCATCAGTCGTTACGGAAGAAGCTGAAAGTCCTTTCCGAATACTCGGCACGGCTTCCAATCGTCATCTCGACGATTATTTGCATTATTGGAGCAGACTGAAGAAAGGAGCCCTTCAGCACAATCAAAGCGATGCCGCAAAAAAACTCATCGCTTTTTACCAGACAGAAGAAACGGAAACCGTTCATTTTCTGGCAAACACAGAAAATGCCCGGCATATGGAAATATTGATGAGCGGTAAGGGTGAAACAATTTTACTGATTTGCGGTTTTGCTACCACTGCTTACATGTGGAAAGAACAAATGAAGGAGTGGGCAGATCAATTTAATGTAATTGTCATACACACACCGGGTTACGGGCTGAGTGAGGGGAGCGCCGATTTTACACTGAGCGGGCTGGCTCAGACTTTTATCGAAGTGCTGAACGAGATAGGGGTTGCTTGGCCGATCCACATTGCGGCAGCTTCTTGGGGAGGCATGATAGGGCAGAGGATAGCCTATGAATACCCTGAAAAAGTAAAAACGCTCATTCTTTCCGGAAGTTACACCGAATACGAAGAAGACCCTGAAAGCAGTGTCGAGGAAAAACTGAAAAATGATTTTATAGCTATAGGAAAGTCGCATGAATATGAAAGTTTATACAGTAATCAATTCTTAAATGCTTCTATTGAACGTTTTATGAAGATACATCAACAAGAAGGCTATTCTACAATCGGCTTTTTAAAAGACATTCATACAAGAACGCTTATCCTTACGGGTGAGAAAGAAAGCGTAGTTGATCAGAAAGAAACAAAAAGGCTGCAGAAACTGCTGAGCAATGCAGAATTAAAGAAAATTAAGGGAGCGGGGCATCTTCCGAACATTACACATCCGGAAGAATTTAATAAAACGGTGTCAGAATTCATCAAGAAATCAGTAAGTAAGGGATGAAAACGATACATACAGTACAGGGGGAGAAAACAATGAAACAAACAATAAGCAATCCGGCATTTGATATGAAACAAATTAACGCTCTTAACGGCCATTATCAGACGATGATAGACAATGGAGATCTGCAATGTGCGAGTTATATGATGTCAAGAGGAGGTGAGGTTTTTGCAGCTGAGTCGTTAGGGGAATTTACCGGCGGACAAAAAGAAAAGCAAACATTTCAGCTTGATACAATCAGAGAAATCGGTTCTTTGACAAAAGTGTTTACCGCTGTAGCCGTCATGCAGCTCGTCGAAAAAGGTTTGCTCGATCTGAAAATGCCGGTCAAGCTCATTTTGCCAGCGTTTGATAAACCGGGTTTCGGAGAAATTAAAATTTTGCACCTTTTGACTCATACGGCGGGATTAAGTTTTGAGCTGGATATTCAAAAGGCTGAAGGCATTGACTTAACGAATGAGGAAGAATGGATAAACTATCTGGTCAGTACGCCTTTGGAGTACGGAGTGGATGAAGCATGGAACTATTCCAGAACCGGCTTTGTTATACTTGGCATCATTATTTCAAAAGTAACAGGCGTATCCTACGAACAGTATGTAACAAAGCATATTATTGAAGCGCTCGGATTAGAAAGAACGTATTTTTATGTGCCTGATGCTTTAAAAGAAGAAGTTTGTGTGATCAATGAGCACGAGTGCGTACAGCTGGAAAAAAGTCATCACCCGTATTTTCCGAATAAAGCGACAAGCGGTCTGTACTCTTCATTGCGAGATATTTGGAAGTTAGCTGAAATGTTTAGAAATAAAGGCAGATTGAAAGATAAGAAGCTGCTTGGAAGAAAAACAGTCGAAGCGATGCTGAGAAATCAAATAAAGCCCGGTCTTCCTTTTTACTTCTTCGGAGCGCCCAGAGAGGAAGGCGGCTTTGGTTTAGGCATTAATTTGTGGCCGGCCGGTGACCATTATTTCATGACAGAAGGCACCTTCTCACATCTTGGAATGGGTTGGTGCGGCATGTTTTCTGATCCAGCCGAAGATTTTACGTATGTATTTTTCACTCCGATTTCCGAGTTTCATCCTCATGCCGTGCTGACGCCGCTGAATATCGTGTGGGCGGGTATTGAATAATTAGACAAAGGCATCGTCCCGTCTGTTCGGCAGGCGGGACGATTGCTAACTGCCCGTTTTTATCCCGCGGCATCTTTTCAAAGCCCGCCCTGAAGTTAAATAACTTAATTTACTCTTTGTAATTTTTTTTAATTATAGTACAGTAGAGCATTTTTATAATACAGTTTAAAGTCTTTTATAGTACAGTTTGGCGCAATATGATCTTATGTTTTATAAGCGGTTTCAAAATGAGGTTATAAATAATTGACGGCTTTGTTTAATTACTGTAAACTATGGTTGTTGATCATATTGTACTAATAAAAAATCTTTTTTTATTAGTACAGTTTAAACGTCATTATCTTTGCTTAAGCGCTATGTGAATTTCTGAATGATTAATTTTAGAATTGCAGAGCATGATAAGACTGTTTTTAATACGGATGGCTAAACGGTATCCTAACCCTGTTAAATCAAAAGAAGAGGTGGTTTAAAAAATGGCTGCAAAGACAAAAACTTCAATTGTTGATAGCAAAAAACAATTTGATGCTATTAATAAGCAGTTTGAAACGTTCCAAATTTTAAATGCTGAAGGAGAAGTCGTAAATAAAGACGCAATGCCTGATCTTTCAGATGATCAGTTAAAGGAATTAATGAGAAGAATGGTGTATATCCGCATTTTAGACCAGCGTTCAATTTCTCTTTCCCGTCAAGGACGTTTAGGTTTCTATGCACCGACAGCGGGCCAGGAAGCTTCTCAAATTGCATCACACTTCGCGCTTGAACAGGACGACTTTATCCTTCCGGGTTATCGTGACGTTCCTCAGCTGATTTGGCACGGTCTTCCTTTACACCAGGCATTCCTGTTCTCAAGAGGCCATTTTAAAGGTAATCAGATGCCTGAGGGAGTAAATGCTTTATCACCTCAAATTATTATTGGTGCTCAAATTATCCAAACCGCAGGTGTAGCTTTAGGTCTTAAAAAGCGCGGTAAAAAAGCGGTAGCTATTACTTACACTGGTGACGGCGGAGCTTCTCAAGGTGACTTCTATGAAGGAATGAACTTTGCCGGAGCATTTAAAGCGCCAGCGATCTTCGTTGTTCAGAATAACCGCTATGCGATTTCAACTCCTGTAGAAAAGCAATCATCCGCACAGACAATTGCCCAAAAAGCAGTTGCCGTCGGTATTACAGGTGTTCAAGTAGACGGAATGGATGCACTAGCCGTTTATGCTGCAACCGCAGAAGCACGCCAGCGCGCAATTAACGGTGAAGGTCCGACTCTGATTGAAACTCTTACATTCCGTTACGGACCTCATACAATGTCCGGTGACGATCCGACTAAATATCGTACGAAAGAAATAGAAAATGAATGGGAGCAAAAAGACCCGCTCGTACGTTTCCGCAAGTTCTTGGAAAACAAAGGACTATGGTCTGAAGAAGAAGAGAACAAAGTGATTGAACAGGCCAAAGAAGAAATCAAACAAGCTATCAAAAAGGCTGACGGCGAATCAAAACCGAAAGTAACAGAGCTGATTGAGAATATGTTTGAAGAGCCGACGTTCAACTTGAAAGAACAACTTGAAATTTACAAAGCGAAGGAGTCGAAGTAAGCCATGGCGCAAATGACAATGATTCAAGCGATCACTGATGCGTTACGCACAGAACTGAAAAACAATGAAAACGTTCTGCTTTTCGGGGAAGATGTAGGCGTTGCCGGAGGCGTATTCCGTGCAACTGAAGGCCTTCAAAAAGAATTCGGTGAGGACCGCGTATTTGACACGCCGCTTGCTGAATCCGGTATCGGCGGTCTCGCTCTCGGTTTAGGCCTGCAAGATTACCGTCCTGTTATGGAAATCCAATTCTTCGGATTCGTATATGAAGTAATGGATTCAATCTCAGGACAAATGGCTCGTCTCCGCTACCGTTCCGGCGGACGCTGGACTTCTCCGGTGACAATCCGTTCTCCATTCGGCGGAGGGGTTCATACACCTGAACTTCACGCTGACAGTTTGGAAGGCCTTATCGCTCAGCAGCCGGGTATTAAAGTTGTTATCCCATCCACTCCTTACGATGCAAAAGGACTGTTGATTGCCTCTATCAGAGACAATGATCCGGTTGTTTTCTTAGAGCATATGAAACTTTACCGTTCTTTCCGTCAGGAAGTTCCTGAGGAGGAATACACAATTGAGCTTGGCAAAGCTGATGTGAAACGCGAAGGTACTGACCTTTCTATCATCACATACGGCGCGATGGTTCATGAGTCGCTTAAGGCTGCTGAAGAGCTTGAAAAAGAAGGCGTTTCTGCTGAAGTTATCGACCTTCGCACTGTAAGTCCGCTTGATATTGATACGATTATTGCTTCTGTTGAAAAAACAGGCCGCGCAATTGTCGTGCAAGAAGCTCAAAAACAAGCCGGCATCGCTGCCAACGTTGTAGCTGAAATCAATGACCGCGCGATTCTGAGCCTGGAAGCTCCGGTTCTGCGTGTTGCGGCGCCTGATACAGTATTTCCTTTCTCGCTTGCTGAGAGCGTATGGCTTCCAAACCATAAAGACGTTCTTGAAACTGCGAAAAAAGTTCTTGAATTTTAATCAGGCATCATAAAAGACGGTAAAGAGAGTCCTTTTCTCTTATATGAAGGAGTCTGTTTACTAGGTTCAATGCTTGCGAATGCATAACTAAAATTTGCTTAATCAACTAGGAGGTCGAAAACTGTGGCATTTGAATTTAAACTTCCGGATATCGGGGAAGGTATCCACGAAGGCGAAATCGTAAAATGGTTTGTTAAGCCGAACGACGAGGTAGAAGAAGACGATGTTCTGGCTGAAGTGCAAAATGATAAAGCAGTGGTAGAAATTCCTTCACCTGTTAAAGGAAAAGTATTAGAATTAAAAGTTGAAGAGGGAACAGTTGCAACTGTTGGACAAACGATTATTACGTTTGACGCACCTGGTTACGAAGATCTTCAATTTAAAGGAAGCCATGATTCAGGAGAGGCGAAAACTGAGGCTCAAGTTCAGTCGTCTGCTGAAGCAGGGCAGGATATCTCTAAAGAAGAGACTCCTAAAGAGCCTGCAAAAGAAACCGGCGCAGGACAGCAGGACCAAGCGGAAGCTGATCCGAACAAACGCGTGATCGCCATGCCTTCCGTACGCAAATATGCCCGTGAAAAAGGCGTGGATATCCGTAAAGTAACAGGTTCAGGCAATAACGGACGTGTTGTAAAAGAAGATATCGACAGCTTTGCAAATGGAGGAGCGGCTCAAGAAGCGGCACCGCAAGAAACAGCTGCACCTCAGGAAACAGCTAAACCTGCAGCGGCTCAGGCTCCTGAAGGCGAATTCCCTGAAACACGCGAAAAAATGAGCGGTATCCGTAAAGCGATCGCGAAAGCAATGGTGAACTCTAAGCATACTGCACCGCACGTAACTCTTATGGATGAAGTTGACGTAACAAATCTTGTTGCTCACCGCAAACAGTTCAAACAAGTTGCTGCTGATCAAGGCATCAAGCTGACTTATCTGCCTTACGTCGTCAAAGCATTAACATCCGCTTTGAAAAAATTCCCTGTTTTAAACACATCTATTGATGATAAAACAGATGAAGTGATCCAAAAACATTACTTCAACATCGGAATTGCAGCGGATACCGAAAAAGGCCTGCTTGTGCCGGTAGTGAAAAATGCCGACCGTAAAGCCGTTTTCGAAATCTCTGATGAAATCAACAGCCTTGCTACAAAAGCGCGTGAAGGCAAGCTTGCACCTGCGGAAATGAAAGGCGCTTCTTGCACGATCACAAATATCGGTTCTGCCGGAGGCCAATGGTTCACACCGGTTATCAACCATCCAGAGGTTGCGATTCTCGGTATCGGCCGTATTGCTGAAAAAGCGATTGTCCGTGACGGTGAAATTGTAGCTGCTCCTGTCTTAGCTCTTTCTCTCAGCTTTGACCACCGTATGATTGACGGAGCAACTGCACAAAATGCGTTAAACCACATCAAGCGTTTACTGAACGATCCACAACTTATTTTAATGGAGGCGTAATGTTATGGTAGTAGGAGATTTCCCTATTGAAACAGATACTCTTGTGATTGGTGCGGGACCCGGCGGCTATGTAGCTGCCATCCGCGCTGCTCAGCTTGGACAAAAAGTAACAGTCGTTGAAAAAGCAACTCTTGGAGGCGTTTGTCTGAACGTCGGCTGTATTCCTTCAAAAGCGCTCATTAATGCAGGCCATCGTTACGAGAATGCAAAACATTCAGATGACATGGGAATCACTGCTGAGAACGTAACGGTTGACTTTACAAAAGTCCAAGAATGGAAAGCTTCTGTTGTAAATAAGCTTACCGGCGGTGTTGCAGGTCTTTTAAAAGGAAATAAAGTGGATGTTATAAAAGGGGAAGCTTATTTCGTAGACAGCAACTCTGTCCGTGTAATGGATGAGAACTCTGCGCAAACATACACATTTAAAAACGCAATCATTGCTACCGGTTCTCGCCCTATCGAATTGCCAAACTTCAAATATAGCGAACGCGTTCTGAACTCTACAGGCGCACTTGCGCTTAAAGAAATTCCGAAAAAGCTCGTTGTTATCGGAGGCGGATATATCGGTACTGAGCTTGGAACAGCGTATGCGAACTTCGGAACTGAATTGGTTATTTTAGAAGGCGGAGATGAAATTCTTCCTGGCTTCGAAAAACAAATGAGTTCTCTCGTTACCCGCAGACTGAAGAAAAAAGGCAACGTTGAAATCCATACAAGCGCCATGGCTAAAGGCGTTGAGGAAAGACCTGACGGCGTAACAGTTACATTCGAAGTAAAAGGCGAAGAAAAAACGGTTGATGCTGATTACGTATTAATCACTGTCGGACGCCGTCCGAACACTGATGAGCTCGGCCTTGAGCAAGTCGGTATCGAAATGACTGACCGCGGTGTCATTAAAACAGACAAGCAGTGTCGCACAAACGTACCGAACATTTACGCAATCGGTGACATCATTGACGGACCTCCGTTGGCTCACAAAGCGTCTTACGAAGGTAAAATCGCTGCCGAAGCTATTTCAGGAGAGCCGGCTGAAATCGATTACCTCGGTATTCCGGCGGTTGTATTCTCTGAGCCTGAACTGGCTTCTGTCGGTTACACTGAAGCACAGGCGAAAGAAGAAGGCATTGAAGTCGTTGCAGCTAAGTTCCCGTTTGCAGCAAACGGACGTGCGCTGTCTCTTAACGAAACTGACGGCTTCATGAAGCTGATCACTCGTAAAGAAGACGGTCTTGTAATCGGTGCGCAAATTGCCGGCGCAAGCGCTTCTGACATGATTTCTGAATTGAGCCTGGCGATCGAAGGCGGAATGACTGCTGAAGATATCGCAATGACAATTCACGCTCACCCGACATTGGGCGAAATCACTATGGAAGCTGCCGAAGTAGCAATCGGAAGCCCGATCCATATCGTGAAATAATAATGTAACAAAGAAACAGCCCCCGTTTGTAAAAGCGGGGGCTGTTTTTATTGTGCAAGCACATGCTGCATGGGTTTGATGATATCCTCTTTTTTCTTTACGGATCCCTCAATCTTCATGACCACATGCCGATGATTGATCACCATCAGCGCAGGGAACGTGTTGATTTCCTCTTCCCATCCCTTTCTGTTGTCATAAACCTTCATTTGATCGACATGATGGGGATATTTCTTTTCTAAATCAAGAATCGCATCGTAATAAGGCACTTCTTTATCTATATGATTTTCATCGGAAAAAAACAAGATTTGAGTGTGATGAATGCTGTCGATCCGGTTTTTTGTGAATGGACTGACAGTAGAAACCGAACAGCTTGACAGAACGAACAGCATCAAAAAAAAGGGAATCACCGTACGGTAGCGCATCTATCTTACTCCTCTGTTTTATATAATATATGGGTTCATCCATTTATAAGGACTATATCAAGTGTATCACGAGAGGTGAAAAACCTGAGGCTTGTTACTGAATTGTTATATAATTGAAACCGTTTTTAATGAAGAAATAATACGTGTGACAACTTGCGCAGCCGATGTGTAAAAAAGGCACATTGTTTTTCGTGAGAGCGCTGTTTTTTCGTTATACTGGGAGCAAAACCATATCAGGAGGGATTGTCATGTATAAAGCCGCTGCAGCCGTCATATGTATGTGCTTACTCGCCGGCTGCCAATCAAATGAAAAGATGCAAACAAACAAACCCCATTCTCAAGCCGCGGCCAATCATGCCAAACGGGAAAACCACCATACAAAAGAGGAAAAACAGAAAAAACAGAAGGCGGAGCCCCGTTACTATATCAATCCGAAAAGCTTTGCTGTGGAAAAAATGGATGAACAGAAAGAGAAAAAACCGATCGCATTGGTAACGATCGATGACGCGCCTGATCAGCATGCCGCTGAGATTGCGGACAAACTGCATGATCTCAATGCGTCAGCGATCTTTTTTGTAAACGGACATTTTTTGAAAAAAGATGAAAATAAGAAAGCGCTTAAGCATATTCATGAGTTAGGTTTTATGATCGGTAATCATACAATGACTCATCAAAACTTAAAAGATCTTTCCGAACAAAAACAACGGGAAGAAATCATTGGCGTCAATAAAGCGGTTGAAAAGGTAATAGGAGAGAAACCCGCATTTTTCAGGGCGCCTTTCGGAAGCAATACGGACTACAGTGACAGACTTATAAAAAAAGAAGGTATGGTGAAAATGAACTGGACCTTCGGGTATGATTGGGATCAGAAATATCAATCCAAAAAAGCGCTTACCGATATCACACTGAACAGTCCTTATCTGCGGGACGGGGCCAACATATTGATGCATGACCGGAAATGGACGGCGGAAGCCATGCCGGACATTGTAAAAGGATTGCGTCATAAAGGATATACTGTGATTGACCCTCGAGCTATAAAAAGACCGTAAAAAATAAATGTGTTATACAATTTATCAGTTGACATATTAAATGTGACATAATAATATAATAACAACAAGTGAAAATTAAGCGTTTTCAAATTCTGAGAAATGGGGAATGACAGATGGGTACAATTGTTTGCCAAGACTGTAACGAAGCGATTCATTACTTTGAGGATGAGAAGGTCACGACGTTATACGGAACATGCTGCGGACAATGCCAGTGTCATCTTGAAGAAGAGTAAAAAGCGTAAAAAGGCCCGAAACGATTTCGTTTCGGGCTTCTTTATGTTTATTGGATGGCTTTTTGCTCTTTGATGACTCTGATCATTTCAAGCGTTGCATCTTCGGGACCCTGCACAGGAAGGCCGGCGTCCAAGTTTTTAAAAATGTAGCTGATATTTTCTTCAGTAATGATCTCACCCGGAATAAAGATCGGAATTCCCGGCGGGTACACCATGACAAACTCTGCGATGATCCGTCCTGCGGATTCTTTTAACGGAATGACTTCCGTATTTGCGTAAAACGCGTCTCTTGGCGTCATCGCTAGCAGAGGAATTTCAGGAAGCAGAACTTCGGTTTGCTGATGAGCATAGTCATTGTCGGAAGCCTGCTTTGAAATGTCTGTAAGCGCGCTTACAAGACGGTCGGCATCTCCCGCTCTGTCGCCGGGGGTGAAAATACATAAAATATTATACAAATCGGACAGCTCGACTTCGATATTATATGATTCGCGGAGCCATTTTTCAACGTCATGACCCGTCAGTCCGAGGTTTTTGACCGAAATGATTAATTTAGTCGGATCATAACTGAATGCAGCTTTAGACCCTGTGATTTCTTCGCCGACACAGCGGATGCCTTCAATTTGATTGAGGCGTTTCCGTGTCTGATCCGCCAGCAGAATCGTATCTTCAAGAAGGTCGCGGCCTTCTGTAGCGAGGCGTTTTCTTGCGACATCCAGTGAAGCCAGAAGCAGATAGGATGTTGACGTTGTCGTCAGCATGCTTAAAATCGACTGTACTCTTTCTTTGGAAACAAGACCTTCTCTCACATTTAAAATGGAGCTCTGCGTCAGGGAGCCTCCCAATTTGTGCACGCTTGTGGCTGCCATATCAGCGCCCGCCTGCATGGCGGACAGAGGAAGCTTATCATGAAAATGAATATGCACGCCGTGCGCTTCATCGACAAGCACAGGCACATCGAAAGAATGCGCGAGCTTTACAATGCTGCTCAAGTCAGCTGCCACACCGAAGTACGTCGGATTTATGACAAGCAGGCCTTTTGCGTCAGGGTGCTCCGTCAAAGCCCGCTCGGCGGACTCAAGCGTAATGCCGTGAGAAATTCCGAGCTCATCGTCAATTTCCGGGTGAATAAAAATCGGCACCGCTCCGGAAAATACAATGGCCGACATAATGGATTTATGAACGTTTCTAGGGATGATGATTTTATCTCCGGGTCCGCATACGGCCATGACCATCGTCATAATGGCGCCGCTCGTCCCTTGTACGGAAAAGAAGGTATGGTCTGCGCCGAATGCTCGAGCGGCCAGATCCTGGGCTTCTTTAATGATGCCCTTTGGCGCATGTAAATCATCCAGGGGCTCGATATTAATTAAATCTATGCTTAACGCGTTTTCTCCGATAAATTGTCTGAATTCCGGATCCATTCCCGCGCCTTTTTTATGGCCCGGAATGTGGAATTGGACAGGCTGTCTGTCCGCGTGCTTTTTCAGTCCGCTGTACAGGGGTGTTTCATGTTGCGGCAATTGTTTTCCCACCTTTATCATAATACCTACGGATTAGTTTGTATTACATTCAGTTTTATTACCCGTTTTTTAAACGTAAAACAAATGAATTATATTATGAACTTGAAAGAAAGTAAAGAACAATTTATGATCTATGGAAGATGCTTATTTTGAGCATGATTATAAAGGAGTGAAGACATTTGGAATATCAATATCCGATGAATGAGGACTGGACGACAGAGGAGGCCGTGGATGTCATTGCTTTTTTTCAGCAGGTGGAAAACGCCTATGAAAAAGGAGCTGACCGAGACAGACTTCTGAATGCGTACCGCCGCTTTAAAGAAATCGTTCCCGGGAAAGCGGAGGAAAAGAAAATCTGCAGCCAATTTGAAGCTGACAGCACCTATTCCCCTTATCGGACTGTGAAACAGGCGAAACAATCAGATCAAGCGATTATCAAAATGTAGACAAAGCGAGCCGGCAATCGGCCCGCTTTTTATTTTATGAGACTTTCTGAGTCAGTGTGTATAAAAAGGAAAGCTTCCTAAAAGCATCTTCAATGGTTTGCAGGAATTCATTGTTGTTCATGTTGATCACGTCTTCTTTTTGCAGCTGAATGCCGCACAAAAGCTCTGCTTTTTTCACTGTCTGCAGGCGTTCAAATAATGTTTTCAGCTGCTCCTGATCCATGTCGGACTGCTTGTACGCCCCTGGCTTCGTATGATCCGGCGACCATACAAAATGACCGGGAATCTGTTTTGTGATGTCCTCCTGCTTCGCTTCCAGCAATCTGCCGTATTCCTCTTTTATCGGAGATTCATAAATGATGGCAAACCATACAAACATATGGGTGTCCCATAAACCGATCTGAAAGTGAGGGAGTTTCTTATACCCGCGTTTGCTGTTGGCAAAGGCAACCCAGCTGTCAGCCGGCGGGTTGACAGATCTTCTCGCGTGCTTGGCGACATGCGGAAACATTTCATCGCCTGTCAATGCTGACAATGTCGGTGCGAAATGCTCTCCTAACAAGGTCAGCTTCGGGCGGACTTGTTCTTTTAACACCTCCATGCGCGGATCTAAACCTTCTATTGTAAATGTATCGAAGTCTTCTTTTGTAAAACGCATCTGAGTCATCTTTTTCCTCCTTATCGTAAGTATTCATATTTTACCACAGCCGCCGCCGGCCGCAAAAACATTGAGAACGTTTGAGCCGAGAGGATTGGTGGTAAAAAACGAATAGGTAAACACACAATTTTAAGAATGTTGTTACAGCCGAATATAAGTTTCCATACGATATAAGAAGTATCATTAATAAATTGGAAAAATGGGATGCTTTTTTAACAAATGATCTCTGGAAGGGGCGAAAGACAATGAGGCAAGTGGTGAAGGAAGGATTCAGGGAGGAAAAAAATAACCGTGTAGCTGTCTGGAGACTAGAGGTTGATTATGAATTGGCAACCCTGTATGAGGCCATGCAAAAAGAGAATGCAGATCAAATCGATCTTAGCAAAAGAAAACTGGAACGTCTCAGAAAAGAATGGATTCGGCTTAACGGATAAAGAATAGTAAAAACGAACCGCAGGAAATGGTTCGTTTTTACGTGAGAAGGCATTTTTTTCATTTTCCTTGCTTTTTCATCGCCTTTATCAGTATGCTATAGAATAAGCTATACATAGAAAAGAGGTACACGGTATGACAAATTGGACGGAAATTGATGATATCGCAAAACAATGGGTAAAAGAAGCCGGAACGAGAATCAGACAATCCATGCAGGAAAGCTTGACGATTGAAACAAAATCAAATCCGAATGATTTAGTCACAAATATTGATAAAGAGACGGAACGCTTTTTCATTGACCGTATACAGGGAACTTTTCCCGGACACCGGATTCTCGGAGAAGAAGGGCAGGGAGATAAGCTCCGCTCCCTTGACGGAATCGTCTGGATCATTGATCCGATTGACGGAACGATGAATTTTGTCCATCAAAAGCGGCATTTCGCGATCTCCATCGGCATCTTTGAAGACGGAAAAGGCAAAATCGGCTTAATTTATGATGTGATGCAGGACGAGCTGTATCACGCATTCAGCGGAAAAGGGGCTTATCTGAACGACACGCCGCTTGCTCCTTTAAAAGAAGCTTCCATTGAAGAAGCCATTATTGCAATCAATGCCACATGGGTGACGGAAAACAGAAGGATTGACCCGAGTATTTTGGCGCCGCTCGTAAAACGGGTCAGAGGAACGCGTTCCTACGGTTCGGCGGCACTTGAGCTGGCCAGTGTTGCGGCCGGCCGCATTGACGCATACATTACGATGAGGCTCGCGCCGTGGGATTACGCTGCCGGCTGCGTGCTGCTGAACGAAGTCGGGGGCATTTACACGACCACAGACGGCGAACCGTTTACGTTTTTAGACAACCACAGCGTGCTTGCGGGCAATCCGGCAATACATAAAATTATCTTTGACGACTATTTACATGCTGACAGGTAGAGATTTTGAAGAAGAAGATCTCGGGTTTCTGGAGCAGCTGGCGGCTGCACACCCGGTGTGGAAAAACGAAGAGTTCGGAACAAAAAATGCGGCGGAGTTTATGCTTGCATACTCCATGTACAATGGAACGTGGCTCGTATGGGAGATTGACGGCGCTCCTGCCGCCGTCAGTTTTCATTTGGAATGGGCGCCTTCAAACGGAAAACCGTGGCTCGGAACCGTGGCCGTCGCTCCGGAGGCAAAAGAGAAAGGAATCGGACGCGCGGTCATTGAAAAGATTGCGGGCCGGCTGAGAGGGGAGCATAAAGCGATGTTTTCAGCCGTTCCCCTGGACAGGCAGGAATGGGTTTTGTTTTTAAGCCAATGCGGCTTTGAACAGCTTAAGCTTGAAAAAGACGATCGGGAAAAGACATATATGATCATGGTGAAGCCATTGTGAAATGTTTCAGATATAAAAAAGAGACCGGATTTCTCCGGTCTCTTTTCTTGTTTACAAGCCGACCGCATTCCAGGCCGCTTCTACGCTTGCAGCGTCTTGAGAGCCGTAAAGGTCCCGCGCTGATTGAATCAAAGCTGCTTTTGCATCTTTAAAGTTTGATGACGGAGTGAGATATACCGTTAGTGCGCGATAGTAAATCTGCTCCGCTTTTTTCACGCCGATTTTTGTAATCGTGTTGTAAGCGGCTTTGTTCGGAATTCCGCTGTTTGTATGCACGCCGCCGTAGTCGCCGGCATCAGTGTTCGGAAGGTTTTGATAATTTTTGTAATGGTCGGGCTGTCCGTATTTTGTCGGAGTGGATAAACTGCGGAGAGCCGGCTGGCTGACCGTAATATCTTCACCGATATCCCAGTCCTCAGTATCGTTGAAGTATCCGAATACATCAGAGAAGGATTCGTTTAAAGCGCCCGGCTGATTTTCATAGTTCAGGTTGGCTGTTTCCTGTGTAACACCGTGTGTCATTTCATGGGCCGTTACGTCCATTGAACCGGAAAGAGGCGAGAAGAATGAGCCGTCACCGTCACCGTAAATCATTTGGTCGCCGATCCAGGCCGCGTTATTGTATTTGCTGCCGTAATGAACAGAAGATACGATTTTGCCGCCTTTATTGTCGTAGCTGTTGCGTTTAAACGTCTGATAGAAATAATCGTACACTTTGCCGAGATTGTAATGCGCATCAACGGCAGCGCGCTGAGAAGAAGTTGTGAACTGGTTGGTAGTGCTTGATACGAGCGTGCCCGGCAGGTTATACTGTCGGTTTTGCAGATCGTACGTAATAATTTGCGTTCCGGTAGGTTTAGAAAGATCGCGCATTACATATTTGCCGCTTTCAGAAGAAATATTTAATGAGACCGTTTTTCCTTTAAGAGTCGTACCTGTTCCGGTTGCAGCGGCATGCTCCACTTTGTTTTGCTTTTTCAGGACTTTCCCTGTCTCCGCATCAACGGTTACTTCCCAGTTAGCTGGTTCCGGTTCGATGTAGCGGATGGTTACATCATAGGCGAGGCGGTATTTACCGTCTTTTGTGGCCGCTGCTTTCAGCTCGGCTTTGTTTTTGTTTGCAACGTTGCCGTTAGAGACGGCTTCAGGTGATTTGCCGATTGCTTTAAAAGCATGATCCAGCGCCTGATTTGCAGATAATTTTTTGCTGTTTGCCGTTTTGGCAGAAGCATCGTTGTTTAATTCACCGTTAATCGCATAGACATTGTTGGATTTATCGACGTGAATAATGACTTGCGAGTCTTTCACAGGCACACCGTTAACGACAGGCACATAACGGAAGTGCTTGTAGCCGAGATCATCAGTCGTGTGGTCAATCAGCTTCAGTCTCTCGGAAGGGTTGCCTTTGAAGACTTTGCCGTTTTGTTTCAAGTATTGCTTGATTGCTTTGTCACTGACTGAAGGCAATTCAGATTGCACCAAAGAATGCTTCGGCACAAAGTTCGTCAGGTTTTCTTTAAGCTGAGGATTCTCAGCGGCCTGAACACCCGGAAGACTGATAGTTAAACTCATAAAGGAAGCGGCGACAGCAACAGACAATTTCTTACCTAAACCCACAATAAATCCCCCTTTTTGAAAATAATGAAAACTTATATTGTTATAATAAACCAGCATTCTCTCATTCTGCAATATAAAACTAGACTCCGCTGATGAATTGATAGAATCGTCCCGGAAAGGCTTCCGGCGGCCGGCATCGGGGGATAAGCCGAGAGGCACGTGTTGAATCAGACATGAGTCGAATGATGCGATTTATTCTGAAAAAAATGACAAATGAAGTCGGGAAAAATGATAGGGGAAAAATGTTCCGATCTGTAAAACTTTTTTTATAGCCGTTTGTCTAAACGGGTGAGGCCTTAATAAACGAAAAGGATTGTTTCAGATGTCAGAGATTTTCAGTCATTTTATTCAGCATTTCGACAGGTATTTCAAGAGCTGTCTTACGAAGAGATTGCTGATGTTTTGGACTGGAGTCTTTCGAAGGTGAAGAGCACCCTGTACAGGGCGAGAATGCAGCTGAAACAGCACTTGGCGGAAAAAAGGAAGGACGGACAGATATGACTTGCTGTTTAGTGAGAGATTTACTCCCTTTATATATTGAAGGCGATTGTGAAACAGAAACGGAGCGGTTTATTTCCCGCCATCTTGAATCATGCGGTAAGTGCGGGAGTTTATATCATATGATGAAGGAGCCGTTTGACCTCGGCAGCCCTGAGATGAAGGCGCCAGCCTGTTATGCAGAAGAAGAAAGGCGGTTTAAGGAACGGTATTACGGGAAGCTGCTGATAAAAGCAGCCTGTTTGTTCGGCGCTGTTTTCTTTATCATGCTGGTCCTTAAACTGCTGATTTAAAAAAACGCCCGGCTGAATGACCGGGCGTTTTAATCCGTTTACTCAGCCGGATGAAAGGCTGTATAAATGCCTTCAAGCAATTCCTGGGGCAGTGAATTAAAGAATCCGGCACACAGCTTTGCTTCTTTTTTTCCTGCTCCTGCTTTTTCAGCAAGTTCCTGATCAAACGTATACACACCGTCTTCTTCAATCAGCGCAGATTGAAGGATATGAAGACTTTGGGAAAAAGTGGTGAACAGCTGATCAACGATAAGGGCCTCTTTTTCCGTAAAGCCGAGCTCCACCGCTTTTTCTTTATTAAATGTATATTCGCCGTCCGTTTTCTCAATACATTGGGAAAGTACGGTTAAAAATTCGGTTGAACTGTCCCACAGCTTTTGAATGATCTGGGCTTGTTCTTGATCTAATCCCAATTCAACCGCTTTTTCACCGTCAAAATAATAGACACCGTCTTTTTCGTAAATCGATTGGCTGATGATGTCAATGAGTTTTGCCGCGTCTTCCGGTGTTTTCTCAGCGGAAGCCTGCAGGACATGCGGTTCATTTGCCTGAATCGTTTTTGCGCCGGCAGAATCAAGCGGACTGAATGCAAGCAAGGCGGCTGAGGCGGTTGCGGCGGCAGTTACAGCGGTTTTCTTCAAAAAAGATGTTTTCATTTCGTTCTCTCCTTGTCATGTGTATTTGCTTACAGCCACAAGTATAAAAAGACAATGATGGAATTGAAATAGGAGGTATGGTATTTTCTGCATAACGATGCCGGACTATTTCAGACTGCATATTCTGAGGGAATCTGCTGATGTAACTAGAATGGGAGCTGTCATTTCCGGCTTCCTGACTAGGCGGCGGGGGAGATAAGCCTTACATCTGGAGCCTGTTTTGAGGATGTAAAAAAGCCTGAATCTTTGATTCAGGCTTCATTAGATATTTTCTTTCCATGTTTACGGAATTTTGCAAAGGGTCATGCTTTTAATCAAGCAGTCCCTGTTCGCGCATTTTTTTCTTTACGGTGAAACCGCTTCCCATCATGGCGATAACGAGAACAATGCTTCCGATGATGCCCCATGCGCTTTTCTCAGCGATTGATACGCCGATCAGCATCATGCTGAAGACTGCTGCGAATGCAAATAATAATAAGAGCCAATTCAATTTTTTCATATTTCCATCCCCTTTAACGTCATACTTTCAGTTTACAGAAAAACGTAACGCTTTTAAAGAGGATGTGTGGTATAATATGAAAGTTATCTAATTTTTTTAGGAGATGAAAATGTGAAACTTCGAAACGATCTTCGCAACATCGCGATTATTGCCCACGTTGACCATGGGAAAACGACTTTGGTAGACCAATTGCTTCACCAAGCCGGAACATTCCGTGCCAACGAAAATATTGCCGAACGCGCAATGGATTCAAACGATCTTGAACGTGAACGCGGTATTACAATTCTTGCGAAAAATACTGCGATTAACTATAAAGATACACGCATTAATATTTTGGACACTCCGGGACACGCCGACTTCGGCGGAGAGGTAGAACGGATTATGAAAATGGTTGACGGCGTTCTGTTAGTCGTGGACGCATATGAAGGCTGCATGCCGCAAACCCGTTTCGTACTGAAAAAAGCCCTTGAGCAGAACTTAAATCCGGTTGTCGTCGTAAACAAAATCGACCGTGATTTCGCCCGCCCGGAAGAAGTCATTGATGAAGTGCTTGATTTGTTCATCGAGCTTGACGCAAACGAACAACAGCTTGAGTTCCCTGTCGTCTACGCTTCTGCGATTAACGGAACGGCAAGTCTGGATCCGAAAAAGCAGGACGAAAATATGGAATCACTGTATGAAACGATTCTTGAACATGTCCCTGCCCCGGTAGATAACGCCGAAGAGCCTCTTCAATTCCAAGTGGCGCTGCTTGATTACAATGATTATGTCGGCCGTATCGGTATCGGACGCGTTTTCCGCGGCACGATGAAAGTGGGTCAGCAGGTTTCATTGATGAAACTTGACGGAACGGTAAAATCATTCCGTGTAACGAAAATCTTCGGTTTCCAGGGATTGAAACGCGTGGAAATTGAAGAAGCGAGAGCGGGAGACCTCGTTGCCGTTTCGGGCATGGAAGACATCAACGTCGGTGAAACGGTTTGTCCGGCTGACCACCATGAGCCGCTGCCGGTTCTGCGCATTGATGAGCCTACGCTTCAAATGACATTTGTCGTAAACAACAGCCCGTTTGCAGGCCGTGAAGGCAAATATGTCACAGCCCGCAAAATTGAAGAGCGTCTGAACGCGCAGCTTCAAACAGACGTCAGTCTTCGTGTCGAACCGACTGCATCACCTGACGCATGGGTTGTTTCAGGACGCGGTGAGCTTCACCTGTCCATTTTAATTGAAAACATGCGCCGTGAAGGCTATGAGCTTCAAGTGTCTAAACCTGAAGTTATCATTAAGGAAATCGACGGCGTAAGCTGCGAGCCTGTTGAGCGCGTGCAGATTGACGTGCCTGAAGAGCATACCGGTTCTGTTATGGAATCAATGGGTGCGAGAAAAGGCGAAATGCTTGATATGATTAATAACGGAAACGGCCAGGTCCGCCTGATCTTTACCGTACCTTCACGCGGACTCATCGGCTATTCTACTGAGTTTCTGTCACTGACACGCGGTTTCGGTATCCTGAACCACACGTTTGACAGCTATCAGCCGATGCAAAAAGGCCAAGTCGGAGGCCGACGTCAGGGTGTGCTCGTTTCCATGGAAAACGGAAAAGCGACATCTTACGGAATTCAAGGTATTGAAGACCGCGGCGTCATCTTCGTTGAGCCTGGAACAGAAGTATATGAAGGCATGATTGTCGGTGAACATAACCGTGACAATGACCTTGTCGTCAATGTCAGCAAAATGAAACAGCAGACAAACGTCCGTTCCGCTACGAAGGATCAAACGACTACGATTAAGAAAGCGCGCATTATGTCGCTTGAAGAATCACTCGAGTACTTAAACGAAGATGAATACTGTGAAGTAACGCCGGAATCCATCCGTTTAAGAAAGAAAATCCTGAATAAAAACGAACGTGAAAAAGCGGCGAAAAAGAAAAAAACAGCAGGAATGTCTTAATCACTTGCAGAATTTGAAAAGGTAGAACCCGAACGGAAAAGGGGAGGGGGATCCTTTTGAATGAAGTAAGTGAACGGCTGTCGTTCTTTGCGGCTCTTTACCAAGTGGATGAGCATCCGCTGACGGGAATGTGGCTGTTATACGGAACGATCGTCGTGCTTTCGGTGATTGTATTTAAACTCGGCTTTGCCAAACGGCTGCCGGTGTTGAAGGCTGCGGCAGTTTATCTCTTTCTCGTGCTCGGCTGCACCGTGCTGACTTTTTTCGGTGTGTTTCTGCCGGTCGGAGAAGGGCTTGTTGTCGCCGCCTTGATTTTGATCGTTTACAAAATCCGTCTGCACCAGTCCAAAAAAAGCCAGTCAGCTAAACCGCAATAAAAAAATGACCTTGCCTTCCGGCGGGTCATTTTTTATTCGGTTTATTTTTTCAGTTTATCTTTTTTCGCTTTTTGTCCGGGATGAAAGGAAAAGTGTCCGGTATTCAGCCGCGCCTCCGTTTTGACTTTGATTCGGTCATGGCATTCCCGGCACATATATGTATGAATCGGACGATTGCGGAGGCGTTTGGCTGTCAGTGTTTCATCATCAATTTGTTCGATTTTGTCGCAAATGGAACATTTTACTCTCATTGATTTTCACCTCTTTCACTATGACAAGCATTATAACATGGATGCCCCTCCTGCCAAAGGGAAAGAAAGCAGCGCCCTTCCTTTGGAGCGGGCGCTGCTTTTTACCGGCGGTTTTTCATATGATGATCCGATTGATCGTTCTGTTCGTTTTGCAGCTTGTTCTGGTCTCTTTCGTTCAGCTGATCATCATTCGATTGAGTCGGTGATTCTTTTTCATTGTCGGTCACATCATTCGGGACTTCCGGCATGACACGGCCGACGATGGCGGCAAGTTCGTCCAAAATGCCTGAAACGGGGCGGCCGGCCTTAATGTCGCTGCCCATGCCTCTCAGACGGGAAACCGTATCAGGATCAGCCACGACAACGGCATTGGCGCCGTAAGGATCGTTTTTTAACGCCTGGGCAACCGTGTATTTAATGCTCTCCACTTTGCTTCTTTCTAAATTGTCATCCACATCGATACCGACAACGGAGTATCTTCCGAGTACAACCGCGGTGGCATCTGAAATGCCGGGGATTTTTTCGGTTACCTCGACGAGATGCTTAGCGATGTCTGTCCGGCCGGGATTTTCAGCTGTCTCAGGAGCCGTATTTTTCACATGGATCGGTTTTGCATCGCGCTGATCGGCTGATTCGTTCTGAATATTGCGGCCGCGGCCGTCCTGTACAGCAGTGCAGCCGGTAAGGATAAACAAGGCTTGTATGATAATGAAAAGAATTCGCACGTCAGATTTCCTCCTTGAATGCTTTCATTTATTTATTGTTGAATTAACCTTCTATCTTTATTCACCAAATCATATATTTTAGCAGGCATCCCCGTTTTTCGCGGAAAGAGAAGCACACGATGGGCTTTGATCCTTATTTCAGGAGGCTGAGACTTGAGTAAAATTTATGTGTTAGATACGAATGTACTTTTGCAGGATCCTAACGCCATTTTTTCCTTTGAAGAAAACGAAGTTGTCATCCCCGCCGTCGTGCTGGAAGAGGTCGATTCAAAAAAGCGGTATATGGACGAGGTCGGGAGAAATGCGAGGCACGTATCTAAGCTGATAGACGGGCTCAGGGAGAAAGGAAGGCTGCACGAGAAAGTTCCGCTTGAAAGCGGAGGAACGCTCAGAATTGAACTGAACCACCGATCATTTCACCAGCTCCAAGAAATTTTTATCGAAAAAACGAATGATAACCGCATTTTGGCGGTGGCAAAAAATTTAAGCCTTGAGGAGGAAACGAAAGAAAACGGCCGCCTCGTCATCCTGGTCAGCAAAGATGTGCTTGTCAGGGTAAAGGCGGATGCCATCGGGCTTTTGGCGGAGGACTTTTTAAACGACAGAGTCGTTGACCATGATGAAATATATAGCGGGTACAAAGATATATTTATGAATAAAGAGCGGTTTGCCTCGTTTTATAAAGACAAACAAATTTCAGTCAAGGAGCTTCAGCAGCATCAGGTTTATCCGAATCAATTTGTGCTGATGAAAGATGAATTAGGAGGATCTTCGTCTGCGGTCGGCATGACAGATAAGAAAGGCGAGACCGTAAAAAGACTCGTTTTCGATGATGAGCACGTATGGGGTATCAGGCCGAAGAACGTCCAGCAGACAATGGCGCTTGAACTCCTGCTGAGGGAAGATATCCCGCTTGTCACCCTGATCGGAAAAGCGGGAACGGGAAAAACCTTGCTTGCTCTCGCGGCAGGGCTTCTGCAGACGGAGGATCTCGGTATTTATAAAAAACTGATCGTCGCGCGTCCCATCGTCCCGGTGGGAAAGGATATCGGATATTTGCCTGGCGAAAAAGAGGAAAAGCTCAAGCCGTGGATGCAGCCGATCTTTGATAATCTTGAATTTTTATTCAATGCGAAAAAGCCGGGTGAACTTGAAGCGATTTTGGCAGGAATCGGATCGATTCAGGTGGAGGCGCTGACATACATTCGGGGGAGAAGCATTCCGGATCAGTTTATTATTATTGATGAGGCTCAGAATTTGACGAGGCACGAGGTCAAAACGCTTTTGACTCGGGTGGGAGAGGGCAGCAAAATTGTCCTGATGGGCGATCCGGAGCAAATAGATCACCCATACTTAGACAGTTTAAACAACGGACTTGCTTATGTGGTAGAACGGTTTAAAGAACAAACCGTCTCCGGCAGCGTGAAGCTTGTGAAAGGTGAGAGATCCGGCCTTGCACAGCTCGCCGCCGATTTGTTATAAAACTTCGATTTCTGTGACGCCCGTTATCGGTTTTTCAAAGTCTCCGTCCACGTAAAAATGGACCGGGCCGCCGTCTTGAAGGGGTTTCCCTGCATCGCTGAAATGCGCGATTGCGTCCATCGCCTTTTCTAGCGGCACTTCGGTTCTTTCTGATTTTGAAATAAATGCGCACAAGACAGCGCTTTCTTTCGGCTCGGCATTTGCTAAAACAGCGCCGAGCTTCATGGCGAAGCTGCCGTTCATCAGTCTTTCTTTTTCATAACGTTTTTCGCTTTTTAAAGTCGGCGGCGAAATGCGCCCTTCTCTGATCACTCGTTCCGGATCAAGCGTATGCTCCTGGGTTTCTGCAGAGCCGTCCGGATGAACGGGCTGATTTTTTTCAAACGGAAACTTGCGGTCATCGAAAATCCAGACACTCGGATCAATTGTAATCGGATATGTAACATTGCCTTTTACCTGAATAACGCTCATGGTGAAGCCCCCCTTTACTTAAAGTATAAAAGTTTTCGCATGAATTGTCACTTTGCGTCGCAAATTAGATGTATACAACGGCAGCGAAGTGAGGATGATCGACATGGTATGCCGGCATTACCAAGAGCTGGACGCATTAGTTCAGGAAGCGAAAAAAAGAACCGAAGAAGGCAAAGTGGCAGACTATATTCCGGCTCTGGCTGAATCTGAACAAGACAGCCTTTCGGTCACGATTTATCATGCGGAAAATACATGTCTGACGGCAGGAGACGCCGACCGGACATTTACGCTGCAGAGCATTTCGAAAGTGCTTTCTCTGGCGCTCGTACTGATGGATTACGGAAAGGAAAAGGTGTTCAGCTGCGTGGGTCAGGAGCCGACCGGCGACCCGTTTAATTCCATGATTAAGCTTGAAACAGTGAATCCGGGCAAGCCTTTAAATCCGATGATTAATGCGGGAGCTCTCATCGTTACGGGTTTCATTAAAGGGCATTCGCCGAAAGACCGCCTGGATTACCTGCTCGGATTCATCAGAAGACTTGCGAATAATCAGGACATTACATATTGCAGACATGTCGCGGAATCGGAATTCAGTTCATCCATGATTAATCGGGCCATGTGTTATTACATGAAGCAGTATGACATTTTTAAAGGCGATGTTGAAGAGGTCATGGATTTGTATACAAAACAGTGCGCGATTAAGATGAGCAGTCTGGATTTAGCCAAAATCGGCTGTGTATTCGCCCTTGACGGCAAGCATCCGGAAACCGGGGAGCAGGTCATTAAAAAAGATGTGGCGAGAATCTGCAAGACGTTTATGGTGACATGCGGCATGTACAATGCGAGCGGGGAATTCGCGATTAAGGTCGGCATTCCCGCTAAAAGCGGCGTTTCGGGAGGGATCATGGGCATTTCGCCGTACAACTTCGGAATCGGTATATTCGGCCCGGCGCTTGATGAAAAAGGCAACAGCATCGCGGGTGTGAAGCTTTTGGAAATCATGTCTGAGAAATACAGGCTGAGTATTTTTTGAAACATTTTTTATCATAACATCTGCTTAAATTCTCTTGCAATTTCATCTGATACCCTTTATGATAAATAGAAGAATTAGGTACTCGCCTGGGGAACGGAGGGATACTTTTGGCTTCAGAGATTATAGTTGACCATCAGCAGAAAGCATTCGAGCTGTTGAAGTTAGATGCTGAGAAGATTTTGAAGCTGATCCGAGTACAAATGGATAACTTAACGATGCCTCAATGTCCTCTGTATGAAGAGGTCTTGGATACTCAGATGTTCGGACTGTCGAGGGAAATCGATTTTGCTGTCCGCCTGGGATTAGTTGACGAAAACGACGGCAAAGAGCTGCTGGACAGACTTGAAAGAGAACTGTCTGCTTTGCATGACGCGTTTACAGGAAAATAAATGATCAAACTCAAACTATTCAACGGTTTGGGTTTTTTTATAACCGTAAACCGTTTTTTTTGCATCTTCTTTTCGTAAGACGGTCTCTTAATCTGCATTTCATCCGAAAAACTATAAAGAAACTGCGTAAAATGTTTATGAATTATAGTAAAATATAATACGCAATAGGTATTAAACGTAAGCTTTAAGCAGGAAAGAGGATGTTATGTTTAAAAGAATGTTAAAATCTTACGATTATTCATTGATATGCGCTATCATTCTGCTGTGCAGTTTCGGATTGGTAATGGTATACAGCTCAAGCATGATTACCGCCGTTATGCGTTACGGCGTGAGCAGCGACTATTTCTTTAAACGGCAGCTGTTCGCCGTCATCGCGGGGTTTGTGCTGTTTATCATCGCGGCCGTTTTTCCGTACAAAGTGTTCGCCCATCAAAAGATTCAGAAATTCATACTGCTTGCGTCAGTGGCTGCGCTTTGCGCGCTGTTTGTTTTCGGACATGTTGCCGGAAACGCGCAAAGCTGGTTTAAAATCGGCGGAATGGCCATTCAGCCGGGGGAATTTGTCAAGCTGACCCTGATACTGTACCTTGCCGCGGTATACGCAAAGAAACAAAGCTACATCGATCAGCTTTTGACGGGGGTTGCTCCGCCGGTGATCGTCACCGTAGTTATTTGTGCGCTTATCGCCATTCAGCCCGACTTCGGAACGGCGATGATTATCGGTCTGATCGCGTTTTGCGTCATTATGTGTTCGGGATTCAGCGGAAGGACCCTGCTCAGGCTGGTGCTCATGGCGGGAATCGTATTGCTCCTTGTCAGCCCGATCATCTATCTGAAATGGGACGATATTTTGACACCCGGGCGTATGAGCCGGTTTGAAAGCCTTGAAAATCCATTTAAATACGCCAGCACATCAGGCCTGCAGATTATAAATTCGTATTATGCGATCGGCTCAGGCGGTTTTTTCGGTCTCGGTCTTGGAGAAAGCATTCAAAAATACGGTTATCTGCCTGAATCGCATACAGACTTTATTATGGCGGTTATTTCAGAGGAGCTCGGCATTTTCGGCGTCCTGTTTGTCATTGTGCTGCTGGCTTTTGTCGTGTTAAAAGGTTTTTATATTGCGAGAAAATGTGAAGATCCGTTCGGGAGCCTTTTGGCAATCGGGATATCCAGCATGATTGCGATTCAGACCTTTATCAATCTCGGCGGTGTCAGCGGTTTAATTCCGATCACAGGTGTTCCGCTGCCGTTTATCAGCTACGGAGGGTCATCAATGTTTTTGTTATTAACGAGCGCCGGTATATTGGTGAATGTCAGCATGCATGTCAAGTACTCAGAAAAGAAGAAAAAGAGGGAGCCCGTTCCGTCTAAGGGGGTAAAAAGACGGCAGACGGAAAAAACTGTGTATCTCTAAAAAACAAGTGTATACACAGGACGGATATTCCTTTATTATAAACTACATATTTATTAGGCCAAGGGGGAGAAAAGTTTGTCACAACAATCCATCCAAAAAGTGTTAGTAGCAAACAGGGGAGAAATTGCGATCCGGATTTTCCGGGCGTGCACAGAATTGAACATCAGAACGGTAGCCGTTTATTCAAAAGAAGATTCGGGCTCCTATCATCGCTATAAAGCGGATGAAGCTTATCTAGTGGGAGAAGGCAAAAAACCGATTGACGCGTATCTTGATATTGAAGGGATTATTGAGATCGCAAAAAGAAACGGCGTAGATGCCATTCATCCGGGCTACGGATTTCTCTCTGAAAATATCCGATTTGCGAGACGCTGTGAAGAAGAGGGCATCGTATTTATCGGACCGACGTCAGCGCATTTGGATATGTTCGGAGATAAGGTAAAGGCGAGGGAGCGGGCAGAAAAAGCCGGCATCCCCGTTATTCCGGGGAGTGACGGACCGGCTGAAACATTAAAAGATGTCGAACAATTCGCAAAAGTCCACGGATTTCCGTTTATTATTAAAGCATCGCTCGGAGGCGGAGGCCGCGGAATGAGAATCGTCCGAAGCGAAAGCGAATTGAAAGAATCGTTTGAGCGGGCCAAATCAGAAGCGAAAGCCGCATTCGGAAACGATGAAGTGTATGTTGAAAAACTGATCGAAAATCCTAAGCATATTGAAGTTCAGGTGATCGGAGATAAAGAAGGCAATGTCGTCCATCTGTATGAGCGGGACTGTTCCGTTCAGAGACGCCATCAAAAGGTCATTGAGGTGGCGCCGAGTGTATCTTTGCAGCCTGAATTAAGGGACGAGATCTGTGAAGCGGCTGTGGCGCTTGCGAAAAATGTCGGCTATATCAACGCGGGGACCGTGGAATTTCTCGTAGCGGGCGGTGAATTTTACTTTATTGAAGTGAACCCGCGCGTACAAGTGGAGCATACGATTACGGAAATGATAACGGGGGTTGATATCGTTCAGACGCAAATCCTCGTCGCGCAGGGCCACGGACTGCACAGCCGTGCCGTCAATATCCCTGAGCAGAAAGACATTTTTACAAACGGGTATGCGATACAATCACGTGTGACCACTGAAGATCCGCTGAATGACTTTATGCCTGACACGGGTAAAATTATGGCTTACCGCTCAGGCGGCGGCTTCGGCGTCCGCCTTGATACGGGAAACAGCTTCCAGGGCGCCGTCATCACGCCTTATTATGATTCACTGCTCGTCAAGCTGTCGACATGGGCGCTGACGTTTGAACAGGCATCAGCGAAAATGGTCCGCAACCTGCAGGAATTCAGGATCAGGGGCATTAAGACCAATATTCCGTTTCTTGAAAACGTGGCAAAGCATGAAAAATTCCTGACGGGCCAATATGACACATCGTTTATCGACACAACGCCTGAGCTGTTTGTTTTCCCAAAACAGAAGGACCGCGGAACAAAAATGCTTTCCTATATCGGCAATGTCACGGTGAACGGTTTTCCGGGAATCGGGAAAAAAGAAAAACCTGCATTTGATAAGCCTCAGACCGTTACGTTAGGTATCGGGGAAAAGCCGGCAAGCGGTACGAAACAGATCCTTGATGAAAGAGGCGCTGAGGGGCTTGCAGACTGGGTGAAAGAGCAAAAATCCGTGCTCCTGACCGATACAACGTTCAGGGATGCCCATCAGTCCCTGCTTGCAACCCGGATCAGATCCAATGATTTGAAAAAAATCGCGAATCCTACGGCTGCCCTGTGGCCTGAACTGTTCAGCCTTGAAATGTGGGGAGGCGCGACATTTGATGTAGCGTACCGTTTCTTAAAAGAAGACCCTTGGAAGCGCCTTGAAGATCTTCGCAAGGAAGTGCCGAACACATTGTTCCAGATGCTGCTTCGTTCATCAAATGCCGTCGGTTATACAAACTATCCGGACAATGTCATCCAAAAATTTGTCCGGCAGTCAGCGGAGTCAGGTATTGACGTATTCCGGATCTTTGACAGCCTGAACTGGGTAAAAGGGATGACGCTGGCCATCGATGCCGTCCGTGAAACCGGAAAAGTGGCGGAGGCTGCGATTTGTTACACGGGAGATATTCTTGATAAGACCCGGACGAAATATGATTTGCAATATTATCTTTCTATGGCGAAAGAGCTTGAGGCGTCTGGTGCGCACATTCTCGGCATTAAAGACATGGCTGGTCTTTTGAAACCTCAAGCCGCATACGAACTTGTCTCAGCGCTGAAGGAAACGATTGATATTCCCGTTCATCTTCACACGCATGATACGAGCGGCAATGGCGTCTTTCTCTATGCCAAAGCTGTTGAAGCGGGTGTGGACATCGTGGATGTCGCCGTCAGCTCAATGGCTGGTCTGACTTCACAGCCGAGCGCAAGCGGATTTTATCATGCCCTTGAAGGAAACAGCCGCCGTCCTGAAATGGATGTCCGGCAGGTGGAAAGACTGTCGCAATACTGGGAATCCGTCCGTCAGTATTACAGTGAATTTGAAAGCGGGATGAAGTCTCCGCATACTGAGATTTATAATCATGAAATGCCGGGCGGCCAGTACAGCAATCTGCAGCAGCAGGCAAAAGGAGTCGGCCTCGGTGATCGCTGGAATGAGGTGAAAGACATGTACAGCGTCGTCAACCGCATGTTCGGCGACGTCGTGAAAGTAACACCTTCTTCCAAAGTCGTCGGAGATATGGCGCTTTACATGGTGCAAAACAATTTAACAGAACAAGATGTTTATGATAAAGGCGAAACGCTTGATTTTCCGGATTCAGTCGTTGAGCTCTTTAAAGGGCAGATCGGCCAGCCGCACGGCGGATTTCCGGAAAAACTGCAAAAGCTCGTTCTGAAAGGGCAGACGCCGATCACGGTAAGACCGGGTGAGCTGCTTGAACCGGTATCTTTTGAAGGCATTAAAGAAGAATGGAAAGAAACACATCATATGGAATTGAGTGATCAGGACGCAATCGCGTATGCTCTTTATCCGAAGGTGTTTACTGAATATGTTAAAACGGCGGAACGCTTCGGTGATATTTCCGTATTAGACACACCGACTTTCTTCTACGGCATGACACTCGGTGAAGAAATCGAAGTGGAAATCGAGCGCGGAAAAACGCTGATCGTGAAGCTTGTATCTATCGGTGAACCGCAGCCAGATGCGACACGTGTCGTTTATTTCGAATTGAACGGCCAGCCGCGCGAGGTGGTCATTAAAGATGAAAGCATTAAATCATCCGTACAGGAAAAATTAAAAGCAGATCGGACAAACCCAAGCCACATTGCGGCATCCATGCCGGGAACCGTCATTAAATTGTTAACGGAAACCGGGGCAAAGGTGAATAAAGGCGATCATCTGATGATTAATGAAGCGATGAAAATGGAGACGACGGTACAGGCGCCGTTCTCCGGGACGATACAGCAGATTCATGTGAAAAACGGTGAACCGATTCAGACAGGCGATTTACTGATCGAAATTGAAAAAGCGTAAAAAATGAACATAAAAAAACCTGATCCGCCCTCGTGTGCGATCAGGTTTTTTAGATGTAAAAAGGCCGAAGCTCTAATGCTTCGGCCTTTTCATGTGCCTCAGATGTACCGCTGTTTTGATTCATAGCGGAAGCGGGCGATTAATAATAAGAAATAGCATAAGACGCCGAACAGGCCGGCAATAAAGAGCGAATGGGCAAGTGCAAAGCCGGTGGCCATTTCTGAATAAACAACCATGATTCCGGAGAGCGCCTGTAATACAACAAAGGCAAGAGCCGCTATCCAGCCCCCAAGAATCTGTTTTTGGTCTTTGTAGGAGCGCACCGCATGTGCAAAAGCGACAAGAATCCATACGAACAGAAGCAGCGCTGCCGTTCTGTGGCCCATCTGCACCCATTCCTGAAAATGGGACGGAAGCCCGTGATTCAGCCTGCTGCAAAGCGGAACGTCAGGGCAGGCAAGGCTTGATTTCGTATGGCGCACATAAGCTCCCGTATAAACGACGATATACGTGTAAATCGAAAGGCCGATCATATGAAACTGCATTTTCCTGCCGATTCTGAGCGGCTTGACGAGCTTTTTGTCTGATTTATCAGCTTCGAATATGAGCAGCGTCAAAATCAGAACAGAAGCGAAAGAAATCAGCGATATGCCGAAATGAAGCGCCATAACGAGCGCATTTGATCCGAAAACAACCGCTAATGCGCCGAGAAGCGCCTGTAAAAATAAAAAGATAATGGACATAATGGCGAGAAAGGTTGTTTCACGGAAAACAGGCGTGACTTTTCTCCATGCCCAAAAAGCGAGACTCAGCACGAGAACGATTGAGACACCGCTTGCGAGTCTGTGGCTCCATTCAATGATAGAAGCGGCGTTAAGCTCCGGGAAAAACCGGCCGTGGCAAAGCGGCCACTGCCTTCCGCATCCGAGACCCGATCCTGTCTTTGTGACAAGAGCGCCGCCGATCAGCACGACGAGCATAACGAATGTCGTCAGCACGCCGAGCGCTTTCAAAGCTTTATTCATTTTACATTCACCTTCTTAACAAACTGGACAAAATGATATACGTACCAAGTGTAAGCGAATATGTGTTTTGTGGCAATTCTCAATTCTGTTTGTTCACAAAAATATAATAGAATCAGGACTTCTTAGATAATGGGGTTGATTATTCCAGATGGGTCTGATAGAAATAAAGTAACCGCTTTATTATGAAACCGGCGGATTTGGTAAAATTCATAAAAAGTTCACAAATAAATTCCTGTTTCTCGTTTAATATTTAAGAGGATGTTTTTTTACAGGTGATTATCTTGTATGATAGAGTTGCAGGTCTTAAAAAACCTGCTTTAGGTTTGTAAGGGAGGTTTACGTTATGGCTAATTCCAGAATTTTAAACGATACAGCTATAGACGGACAGATTGAAGAGACGACGGCATGGAAGGATTTCCTTTCGCTTATCAAAATAGGAATCGTCAATTCGAATTTAATTACGACTTTTACCGGCATGTGGCTTGCGTTACATATATCCGGTCTGAGTTTTTTAGGCAATTTAAACACCGTGCTTCTTACATTAATAGGATCTTCTTTGATCATCGCCGGTTCTTGTGCGGTTAACAACTATTACGACCGTGATATCGATCATTTAATGGAACGCACGAAAGTAAGACCGACGGTAACCGGAAAGATTCAGCCGAATCAAGCGCTGTGGTCAGGAATTTTACTCATTGCTTTAGGACTTATCATGCTTTTGATGACCACCGTGATGGCAGCAGTCATCGGTTTTATCGGCGTGTTTACGTACGTTGTTCTTTATACAATGTGGACGAAACGCCGTTATACGATTAATACGGTTGTCGGAAGTGTATCAGGCGCCGTGCCGCCGTTAATCGGCTGGACAGCGGTTGAAGGGCACATCGGTGTTGTCGCGTGGGTTTTATTCATGATTTTATTCATCTGGCAGATTCCGCACTTTTTAGCGCTTGCGATTAAGAAGACGGAAGATTACAGAGCAGCGAATATTCCGATGCTTCCGGTAGTGCACGGCTTTGAAGTGACAAAAAGACAGATTATCGTCTGGGTCGCATGCCTGCTGCCGCTTCCGTTTTTCCTCGGCAGTCTCGGTCTTCCGATCGTCATTCTCGGCACTTTGCTGAATGTCGGATGGCTTGTTCTCGGACTGATGGGATTCCGCATGAAAAACATCATGAAGTGGGCAACTCTTATGTTTGTCTATTCGCTTAATTACATGACCATTTATTTTGTAGCGATGGTGGTCTTCACGCTTTTTTAATTGAATAATGAGCTTGTTTGATCGCCAAAACAAACAATGACAACTAGTAAACGCCGCCTTGACCTTTTGTTTAATCAGGCGGCTTTGCTTTTATACATAGATGGAATTTTAAGTAAAAAATCTCATATTTTAAGAAATGAGGAAAAGAAGTATTTCGGCTGGAAGCAGATTTACTGCTTGTGCATCTCGTACTGATTGAAAAAAGGGGTTGGGTGAAATGTTAAAGCGTTGGCGTCTTTTATCATTATTAGCCTTAGTGCCGCTTTTATTGAGCGGCTGTGGAAAACCGTTTCTGTCCACACTCAAGCCTGCCGGCGAAGTGGCTGATAAACAATATGATCTGACGGTGCTCAGCACACTTATCATGGTTGTCGTCGTTGCGGTCGTAGCAGTTATTTTCTTTTACGTCATTGTGAGATTCAGACGGTCGCGTATAGGGGAAGACACGATACCGAAACAGGTGGAGGGGAACCGTTTTTTAGAAATCACCTGGACCGTTATTCCGATCCTGCTTCTGATTATTCTTGTCATTCCGGTTGTCATCGATACATTGGCGCTGGCGGATACGTCGCCGATGGATAAGAAAAACCGTAAAGCAGAGGATGCGCTCGTGATTAATGTAAGGGCGAATTTATACTGGTGGGAATTCGAGTATCCTGATTACGGGTTTGTGACAAGTCAGGAGCTGATCGTTCCCACAGATGAACGCGTCTATTTCAAGCTGAAGTCCTCAGATGTGAAACACTCTTTCTGGATTCCGTCAGCCGGGGGAAAAATCGATACGAATACGGATAATGACAATACTTTCTTTCTGACCTTCGATTCTAAACGCAGCAAAGAAGCGGGAGAATATTTCTTCGGGAAATGCGCAGAGCTGTGCGGACCTTCACATGCGCTGATGGATTTCAAAGTGAAACCGCTGCCGTCAAAAGAATTTAAACAATGGACGAAAGCGATGAAAAATTATAAGCATACAACAGATTCCGGTTTAGCCGCGCAAGGAGAAGAGCTGTTTAAGGAAAAAAACTGCCTGAGCTGTCATGCGGTTGAGCCCAATGATAAACGGGCTGAAGCGGCAAGAACGGCTCCGAACCTCGCTACCTTCGGTGAACGGGTCAAAGTGGCCGGCATTAAGGATGCGAATAAAGAGAATATAAAAGCCTGGCTGAAAAATCCGGACAGCATTAAACCGGGCAATAAAATGACAGGCACTTATCCGAAGCTCTCGGACGCTGAAACGGATGCGCTGTATGAATATTTAAAAGGGCTGAAAGCGGAGAACAAGTGAGGACAGGGAGATATCAGGGGGGAGGTCGTAAATGATGAATACGCTTACAGGACAGCAAAGAAAAAGCTCTTTGCTTTGGGATTATTTGACGACGGTTGACCATAAGAAAATCGCGATTTTATATATGATCGCCGGGGGATTTTTCTTCGTCGTCGGCGGACTTGAGGCCATGCTTATCAGGATTCAGCTCTTGAGGCCGGGGAACGATTTTATGGGTGCTCAGCAGTTTAATGAAATTATGACGATGCACGGCACGACAATGATCTTCCTGGCGGCGATGCCGCTGTTATTCGGGCTGATGAACGCGGTTGTGCCGCTTCAGATCGGGGCGCGTGACGTATCGTTCCCATTTCTGAATGCGCTCGGATTTTGGCTGTTTTTCTTCGGAGGCATCTTTTTGAATCTGAGCTGGTTTTTAGGAGGCGCTCCTGATGCAGGCTGGACGTCGTACGCGTCGCTTGCGCTGAATTCGAAAGGGCACGGCATAGACTTTTTCGTGCTCGGCCTGCAAATATCAGGCTTAGGTACGCTGATTGCGGGGATCAACTTTCTCGCCACGATTATTAATATGAGGGCGCCGGGTTTGACGTATATGAGACTGCCGCTGTTTACGTGGACGACATTTGTGGCGTCGGCACTCATTTTATTCGCATTTCCTCCGCTCACCGTCGGTTTGGCGCTGATGATGCTGGATCGTTTGTTCGGAACGAATTTCTTTAATCCTGAATTGGGCGGCAATACGATAATCTGGGAGCATCTGTTTTGGATTTTCGGGCATCCGGAAGTATACATTTTAATTCTTCCCGCCTTTGGGATTTTTTCAGAAATCATTCCCGTATTTGCGAGGAAACGTCTGTTCGGTTATTCGTCTATGGTCTTTGCGATCGTGCTGATCGGCTTTCTCGGGTTCATGGTTTGGGTTCACCATATGTTTACGACGGGACTCGGACCGATCGCTAATGCGATATTTGCGGTTGCGACGATGGCGATCGCGGTGCCTACCGGCATTAAAATTTTCAACTGGCTTTTGACCATCTGGGGAGGAAATGTCAAATTCACGACGCCTATGCTGTATGCCGTCGCCTTTATTCCTTCTTTCGTACTCGGAGGAGTCACGGGTGTCATGCTGGCGGCCGCAGCGGCAGATTATCAGTTCCACGATACGTATTTTGTCGTAGCACATTTCCACTATGTCATTATCGGCGGCGTTGTGTTCGGCATCCTGGCGGGCGTGCATTTCTGGTGGCCGAAAATGTTCGGGAAGGTGCTTCATGAAACGATGGGGAAAATTTCGTTCGTCTTATTTTTTATCGGGTTTCATCTTACCTTCTTCATTCAGCATTTCCTCGGTTTGATGGGAATGCCGCGGCGCGTTTACACATATCTGCCCGGCCAGGGGCTTGATACCGGCAACCTGATCAGTTCAATCGGCGCGTTTTTCATGGCGGGCGCGGCTGCTTTACTCGTCGTCAATATTATTTATACCTCAATAAAGGGGAAATACGTCGGGAACGACCCGTGGCTGGACGGTCGTACGCTTGAATGGGCGGTCTCTTCGCCGCCGCCGGAATATAATTTTAAACAGCTTCCGTTTGTCCGGGGACTTGACCCGCTGTGGATTGAAAAGCAGGCCGGAAATGAAGGGATGGCGCCTGCAGAGCCTGTAGAGGACATTCATATGCCGAACGGCTCCATCATGCCGTTTATCATATCTTTCGGGCTGTTTGTCGCAGCGTTCGGGTTTTTATACCACTCCGATTATTCATGGGGGCTTCCGGTTATCTTCATAGGGCTCGGCATCACATTCTTTACCATGCTGCTTCGCTCTGTGGTCGATGATTACGGCTATCATATTCACAAAGAAGATCTGCCGAATGATGATAAAGGGGTGAAGGCGTAATGCAGCTGCAGGAAAAAATGACGGCTGAAACCTTTCCGGCTTCTCCTGAAAAAGCAACGCTGGAGGGGAAAAATAAGTTTTTGGGATTTTGGCTGTTTCTCGGCGGAGAAACGGTTCTGTTCGCCTCGCTATTTGCAACATTCCTTGCTTTACGGGAATCTAAAGCCGGAGGGCCGTCAACGGCTGAGATGTTTGAGCTGCCGATCGTATTTATCGCGACGATGCTTCTTTTAACGAGCAGCTTAACGAGTGTGTATGCGATGTATCATATGAAAAATTTCTCCTTTAAAAAAATGCAGGTGTGGCTTTTGGTTACCGTTTTATTGGGAGCAGGATTTTTAGGGGTAGAAATCTATGAATTTATGCATTACACTCACGAATTCGGCTTTACCATTACAAGCTCTGCGCTCGGCTCAGCGTTTTACACGCTCGTCGGCACACACGGAGCACACGTGGCGTTCGGGCTGTTGTGGATCAGCGCGCTGATGATCCGGAATGCAAAAAGAGGGCTCAGCCTTTATAATGCGCCGAAATATTATGTGGCCAGCTTATATTGGCATTTTATCGATGTCGTGTGGGTCTTTATCTTTACCGTTGTATATTTGATGGGGATGGTGGGATAACGATGGACGATAACAAAAACAGAGGGACTGTCAGTACGGATCTCGAATATCGAAAAAAGAAAAATGCCGAGGAGATGAAATATCAGGTCATATCCTTCGGTTTGATGATCGGCCTTACGCTTGTCGCGTTTTTGACGGTGGCTGCTGACGGCATTGCCGGATGGTTTACGATGCCGTTTCTGATCCTGCTTGCGGTCATCCAGGTCATCTTTCAGCTGTTTTACTTTATGCATATGAGCCAGAAGGGGCATGAAGCGCCGTCATTATTTCTGTATTCGGGAATATTTGTCGCGTTTATCACCGTGCTTGCATTTGTCACGATTATTTGGTGGTAATCGGGGCGGCGGGGAGTGAGAGATTTGATTAATTTGGAAATGTTCGGGTTTCGCGCAATGTGGAGCCCATATCTGTTTTGTATAACTGCCGTGATAACAGGTGTTTACTTTTACTGGTGCAGCCGGCATAAAGGACGTGTGTCCGCTAAGGAGAAGGTGCTGTTTGTGCTTTCCGCGCTATTTTTTTACGCGGCTGCGGGAAGTCCGGTTGATTTATTGGGCCATGTGATGTTCAGCGCCCATATGACGCAGATGGCGGTTCTGTTTTTAGTCGTACCGCCGCTGTTGATTTCCGGAATTCCCGGCTGGGCATGGAAAAAACTGATCTTCCGTCCTGTCGTAAAGCCGCTGTTTTCGTTCTTTTCAATGCCGCTTATCGCATTAGTGCTGTTTAACGGTATTTTTTCACTGTATCACATCCCGTTTATATTTGATTTCGTCAAAACGGATTCGCTGTATCACACGCTGATGAACGGACTCATCTTTGTAACGGCGTTTTTTATGTGGTGGCCGCTTGTGCATAAGGTGGACGGTCTGCCCCGTCTCAGCGGTTTAATGAAGCTGGGGTATATTATGGCAGACGGGATTCTGTTAACGCCGGCCTGCGCGCTCATTATGTTCAGCGGGGCGCCCATGTATGCCACGTATACAGATCCGGCGGCTTGGGCCGAAGCAATGAAGCTTTGCGTTCCTTTAGATTTGCTGGAGGAGATCCCTTTATCCGGACCGGAGATGTTTAACACGCTCCCTCCTCTGGAAGATCAGCAGCTTGGGGCAGTACTGATGAAAATCATTCAAGAGGCGGTCTACGGAACATATTTGGCTGTCATCTTTTTTCAGTGGGTCAGAACGGAACGGGAAAAAGATACGCTGTCAGAGCCGCCGTATATCGAGCATACCGTCTCATGAAAAAAAGTACAGCAGAATATGCTGTACTTTTTTATTACATTTGCACTGTTTTTAATGACTCTTCCAATTCAAGCAGTAAAGCTTTGCTTTCAGCGACGACATGTTCCGGAAATTCTTCAGCGCTGCCGTATTCTACGCCGTGCGGATAATAATGCTTTCCTAAAAGAGGGGCCTTCAGCTGAATCACGGCCCGGCTGCCGCCGACATCGCCCTCTTTTGCCGTTCCTTGAATCCGCAGATAAAATGTCCCCTCAGGTACTGAAAACTTTTTGTCGTAAGTCACTCTTTCATAATCCCATTGTCCAGCCAGAATGAGCCCTTTACCTTCCATCAGATCATTCAAGCGGCTGAGCTCCGCTGTTACCCCTTCAAGACCGCTGTTTTCAAACTTCAAACCTTCCCCCTCCTTTTAAAAATGCCCTTTCCTGACAATCATAGTATGAAAGCGTTACACTTTCAATGATTCATACGGTGAAAGTATGCAAAATGAAAAATTTGACGACAATAGTAGCAGAAAAAAGGAGGAATTCCGCAATGACAAAGATCAATAAGCTCATGACGTCAGACTTGCAATATTGTACAGTATTAGATAATGTATATGAAGCTGCGGTGAAGATGAAAGACGCAGATGTCGGCGCCATTCCGATAGTGGATGAAGACGGCGCCACACTTGTCGGGATCGTGACAGACAGAGATCTCGTATTACGGGGAATTGCTTCAAAAAAGCCGAACTCTCAAAAAATAACCGACGCAATGACAGAGCGGGTTATCAGTGCAGAGGAAGACGCCTCTGTGGAGGAGGTGCTCCATTTGATGGCTGAACATCAGCTCAGAAGAATTCCCGTCACAAGGGATAAAAAACTGGTCGGCATTGTTACGCTCGGCGATCTTTCGTTGGCCGAGCAATCAAATGAGCAAGCAGGCCGAGTGCTGTCTGACATTTCTGAAGACGGCGGTCCGGAGGGGTTTATCCATTAAACATAAATCACGGACGATGCAAATAGGCTGTACTGTATAAGAGTAAACAAAAACAGAACGGTTTGAACATATGGGGGTGAGAGGTTGAAAAATATCGCAAGGGCTCTCGTTATCCTTTTGCTTATTTACGGAGCGTATGTTCTGTTTATACAATATGGATCGGCTCCTCAGAAAAAGACGGATCAGGAGGAGCCTCAGGTTTCCAATGAAGAAGAGAGCGGAAAACGGCTGAAAATGCCGTCATCCGGACTGCTTTCTCTCATGGGGAAATCTGCCGCCGATGTGAAAAAGAAACTTGGGGAACCGTCCCGGAAAGATCCTTCTGCCTACGATTACGAGTGGTGGGTGTACAACCAGGGGAAAGACCAATACGTACAAGTCGGTATTTTGAATGATAAAGCCGTGACTTTATACGCTTCGGGAAGCGGCATCAACGCAAAACCGTTTAAGATCGGCGAATCGACTGGCGAAGTTTTTAAAACGACGCAGGTTTCTCCTTTTGTCAATGTGACTGACAAGGGAAACACGTATCGGTTCGAGTTTTCTGAAGAAGATATCAATACCCGTCCCACCGTCAAGATAGGCGGAATGTATGTTCAGCTGTACATGGACAAATTTGACGGGAATCTGTCAAGCATCAGGGCATTTGATGCGGAAACACTTGTGAAACAAAGGCCGTATGAAGTCATGTACAGAGGAAAGCTGACAGAACCCGAGCCTGTTTCTGATAAAAAATGGAACGATATTGAACGAGCGAGTGAACAGCAGATTCTCGATATTACAAATGTCATCCGCGTAAAACACGGACTTGCAAGGCTGAAATGGGACGAAGGCGCCGCAAAAGTGGCATTCGGCCACAGCAAGGACATGAAGGATAACAAGTATTTCTCTCACGTCTCAAAGAAATACGGGACTCTGAAGGACCGCTTGGAAAAAGGCGATGTGAAATACCGGGAGGCCGGTGAAAATATTGCCTACAACTATGTGGACGGTCCTGCAGCCGTGGAGGGCTGGCTGAACAGCGAAGGCCACAGAAAGGCGCTGTTAAGCCCGGATTATACGCACCTCGGTGTCGGCGTTGATCAGAAGTATTATACGCAAAACTTCATTAAGCCTTGGCAGTAAAAAACCGCAGAGGGGCGCGTCCCCCGCGGTTTTTTTATGTTTTTTCGCGAGCGGTGCTCCTGGCGAAAAAAACAATTTTTATATATACCTGCTTTTTTTCTCAATTTAGGCGAACATTAAGGCGCATGAACCGATACATTATAGCAGGCAAAACTTTTCGGAGGGGGTGAGAATTGTGGCGAATCAGCAATCACGGCAATCAATCGATGATTTTAAACAATTCGTAAAAAAGCATCCCAAACTGATCCAAAATGTTCGCAAGGAACAAAGAAGCTGGCAGGAAGTCTATGAAAATTGGGTTCTTCTGGGCGAGGATGATCCGATATGGGACCCTTTTAAAGACGAGGCCGTTCAGCCTTCTTCCGACGCGGAAACCAAACAGGAACCAGCTGAAAAAAACGATTTCGTTTCAAAAATGGTCACTGCCGTCAAAAAGATGGATATCAACCAAATGAATGAGCAGATCAATAAAATGAGCCAATCCATTTCATCATTGCAAAGCCTTTTAAGCCAATTTTCGGGGAGCAGCACGAAGCAGCCCCGGCAAGGCTCCGGACAACATCCTTTTTCGTTCAGAAAGGATTAAAGAAGGGGATCGTGTATGCGAAAAGAGGTTCAGGAATTCATATCCGCAGATGAGGAACGGAAACGGTTTATACGGCAGCGTCCCGTCTGGTACCGCAGACTTGCGAGAAAACCGGACGATCTCAATTCCTTTCAGCTTGACATGATGAATTTTTATGAAAAGACGATACCGCATCGGGTAAGCCAATTCTCAAACGGGATTCAAATGGCGCAGATGATGATGCAGATGGTTCACGCCATGCGTTCACAGGATTAAAAAGCGTTTAAACGCCGCATTTTCCAATTGGGTGGTTTCATGGTAAACTAGCAACTGGAGGTGCGTATTTATGTATGCAACAATTGAGTCCGTCAAGCTTCAAAGTGAAGCGGAGCAGCTTGCCGGCATGATTCTGCAGTCTGAGACGGCTGAAAATTACCGCGATTGTTACAAGCGTCTCCGTGAAGATGAAGAGGCAGGGCGGATCATTCGTTCTTTTATGAGCGTTAAAGAGCAGTATGAGGATGTGCAGCGCTTTGGCAAATACCATCCTGATTATAGAGAGATTTCCCGCAAAATGAGAGAAATGAAACGGGAACTGGATTTAAACGATAAGGTGGCCGAATTTAAAAAAGCGGAGACTGAGCTTCAGTCGCTGCTTGACGAGATCAGCATTGAACTCGGAACGGCCGTCTCGGAGCATGTAAAAGTTCCGACGGGGAATCCTTATTTTGACGGCCTGTCATCCTGCGGCGGCGGGTGCGGTTCCGGCGGCGGCTGCGGATGCAAAGTTTCCTGACGAGACGACCGTCTCGTCTTTTACATAAAATGAACAGAAAGTCAGGCGGGTGATCATGATGGAAAATAAGCGCCAAGGCATAATCGTATATCTGCATTCCTTAAAACACAGCAAAATGCTGAGAAAATTCGGCAACGTTCATTATGTTTCCAAGCGGCTGAAATACGTTGTGCTGTATTGCGATATGGACCTAATCGAAAAAACAATGGAAAAGATTTCTTCTTATTCATATGTGAAGAAGGTAGAGCCTTCTTATAAACCTTTTTTAAAGCTGGAATTTGAATCAAAGCTTGATAAAGCGAAAGAGTACGATTATAAAATCGGCATATAAAAAAATCCCCGCAGATACCTGCGGGGTCCTTCTATTCCTTAACAAGTTAAGGAGAAGGAAAAGGGAGAGGAGAAACCGGAGGAAGAACTTATGGGGAAACGTAAGTCTTCTCCGCGGTTGGCAACAACATCATTCATTGATGCTGTTACACGTAGTCTTGACAGGAATGTGAATATGTATACACGTTTTTCACGTTCATTGTTTGAAAGAATGCTTTATGATAAGATAGGGATTGTTTTGATACATAACGGCTCAGCCGATGAGAAACATCAAAGTTTTCAGAAAAAGTGGTGTGAATAATGAGAGTAATTTCCGGTTCAAGAAAAGGACGAGCCTTAAAGGCTGTGCCGGGCACATCAACAAGGCCGACGACGGATAAAGTAAAAGAGTCTATTTTTAATATGATCGGCCCGTATTTTGACGGAGGAACGGGGCTGGATTTGTTTGCGGGGAGCGGCGGTCTCGGGATTGAAGCGCTGTCGCGCGGATTTGACCGCTGTATCTTTGTGGATCGTGATTTCAAAGCCATCCAAACGGTAAAAGCGAATATCAAAGCGCTTGATCTGCTGTCTTCAGCGGAAGTATACCGCAATGATGCAGAGCGGGCCCTCTATGCCGCGGCGAAACGGGAAAAAGGTTTTGACGGAATTTTCTTAGATCCTCCGTATAAGGAACAAAAGCTGAAAGCGCTTATCGAAATGATTGATGAGCAGAACATGCTGAATGAAGACGGTTTTGTCGTAGCCGAGCATGATAAAGCCGTTGCGCTTCCTGAAGCCGTCGGCGCGCTTTCTGTAACAAGAAGGGAAATTTACGGGCTTACAGGAGTGACGATATACCGAAATAGGGGGTAATGATGTGGCAAGTATAGCTGTATGTCCCGGAAGTTTTGATCCCGTTACCTACGGACATCTGGACATTATCAGACGGGGGGCAAACGTGTTTGAGCAGGTGTACGTATGCGTGCTCAATAATTCTTCTAAGCAGCCGCTGTTTACAGTTGAGGAACGATGTGAGCTGTTAAGAGAAGTGACAAAAGACATACCGAATGTTACGGTCGAGACGTCACAGGGACTGTTAATCGACTATGCGAAAAAAAAGCGGGCGAAGGCGATTATCAGGGGGCTCAGAGCCGTTTCTGACTTCGAATATGAGATGCAGGGGACTTCCGTCAACCGCGTGCTCGACGAATCAATAGAAACTTTTTTTATGATGACGAACAATCAGTACTCTTTTTTAAGTTCAAGCATCGTAAAAGAAGTCGCAAAATATAACGGGCCTGTTTCAGAGTTTGTTCCTCCGGAAGTTGAACAGGCGCTGATGCAGAAATTTAAAGGATGAGAAGCGCTGATTGGCGTCTCATCCTTTTTTTGTCCGTGCTGACAGCCTGTAACAATAAATCAATGCGTATACGGCGAGAGCTGTCAGCGTGATGGCGGGACCGGTTTCAACAAGTGTATTCCAGCCGCTGACGGCAGCAGATCCTGCGTCCTGATCGCGGAAAGGGAGGAATACGGACTGGTAAGGTTCGTCCAACGCAAGGTAAAGCGGCTTCCACAGTAAGAGAATAAAGAGTGCGGCATAAATGCCCTGAAGGATACGCGCCGCGAAAAACGGTTTAAAGCGGATATCTGTTTCCGATAAAATGCCGGCTACCTGGGCCTGTACGGAAAGGCCGCTGAACCCGAGAATAAAACTCACAATCATGGCTTTCGGCAGCAAGGCGGCATCAGCTTCACTGACCAGCTTGCTCCCAAGTGTAATTTCAAACATTCCGCTGATAAGAGGGATGTCCAGATTTGCCGGAAGATGAAAAAGCGAAAGCAGCGCGTTTGTAAATACAGAAAGCACATCCATGACTTGTACGATTGATAATAACCGGCTGAAAACCGAAAACAATATAATAAAACCGCCCACCATCAGCAAGGTTTGTACAGAAGAGGTGACGGCGTCGCCCAAAATTTTTCCGAGCGGCCGTTTTTCCGAAAGCCGCGCCTTGTGGAGGGCCAGAAATGCTTCCTTCAGAGAAGGGAGAGCGATCGTCTTTTTACCGGTATACGCCGCTTCTTCTTTCCGTCCGTATGAACGCATCGTCAGGCCGACGGCGATGTTTCCGAGATAGTGAGCCGATGCCAGCAGAATGCCGAGAGACGCGTTATGAAAAAAGCCGACTGCCACAGCAGCGAATATAAATAACGGATTGGATGAATTGGTAAAAGAGACGAGGCGTTCAGCCTCTACTCTGGAGATTTGTTTATCCTGGCGCAGCCGTGCAGTCAGCTTCGCGCCGGCCGGATTGCCTGAAGCCATGCCCATAGCCAGTACAAATCCGCCGACCCCCGGCACTCTGAAAATGGGACGCATAAAGGGTTCGAGTAAAAGGCCGACAAACTTGACAATGCCGAATCCGATTAAAAGCTCAGATAGAATAAAAAACGGAAGCAATGAAGGAAAAACTACCTCCCACCACATGGAAAGACCGGTTTTGGAGGCTTCGAATGAGGCCTGAGGGTGTGAAATAACCGTAGCCGTCAAAAAAATGAAAAACAATGAAATCAAAAATGTATGAAACTTAGACAAATTCATTCTTACCTCCCCGATGCTAAAATTGCACACTGACATTTATATCATGATAAAATATAGAACAGACCTTAAAGGCGGCCGGGCAAGTACCTATTTGTCATCCTGTACTAATATACGAGCATAGGGGTTCAATTTAGACCATAGAATTCATGTATAGGATGTCTATTAGGGGGTTCGTCGCGTTGGCCAAACCTACAATCGGGTTAGCGTTAGGTTCGGGAGGGGCAAGAGGCATCGCTCATCTCGGAGTGTTATCCAGTTTACATAAGCATCAGATTCCAATTGATATGATTGCCGGCAGCAGCATGGGAGCATTAGTCGGAAGCTTTTATGCGGCCGGGCATGACGTGGCCACGATGAAAAAAGTCGCTAAAGCATTTAAGCGGCGGCTGTACGCGGATTATACGATGCCGAAGCTCGGATTTTTAAAAGGAGACCGCATCAGGCAGCTCGTTCATGCCTATACGTACGGCAAGCCGATAGAAGAACTGCGGATCCCGCTCGGCATCGTGGCCTGCGACCTTCAGACCGGCGAAAAACTCGTTTTTACGAAAGGTTCAGTGTCCGAAGCCGTCCGCGCGAGCATCAGCATACCGGGCGTTTTCGTCCCGCAAAAAATGAACGGACGTATGTTAGTCGACGGCGCGGTGGTCGACAGAATCCCGGTTTCCGCCGTAAAAGATATGGGTGCTGATATCGTCATCGCCTCTGACGTATCCCGGGTGAAAAAAACGGAAAAGGCGGCACATATTTTTGATGTAATCATGCAAAGTATGGATATACTGCAAAATGAATTGGTCCGTCACCAGACCATTGCCGCAGACGTCATGATCCGCCCTTCTCTTGAATCATTCAGCTCAAGTTCTTTTGCCAACATTGATCATATGATCACAGCGGGCGAAGAAGCCGCAGACCGGATGATCGGCCGGATTAAACAAGAAATAGAGAACTGGGAGGGCTAACTCATATGAAAGCAAAACATTTTCGCTGGGTGTTTATCATCCTGATCTTATTAATCGCTGTTACATTTATTAAGCTTCCGTATTACATCACACAGCCGGGAGAAGCATCAGAGCTGAGACCGCTGATTAAGGTGGACGGAGGCTATCCTGAAAAAGGAAGCCTTTCCTTGATGACTGTCAAAGTAGGCCCCGCCAATCCGTATACATATCTTTGGGCGAAAGTGCATCCTTACGAAGAAATCGTCCCTGATGAAAGCATAAAAGAAGAGGGCGAATCGGACTCGGATTATATGAAGCGCCAGCTGCAAATGATGAAAAGCTCCCAAGAAAACGCGGTCATTGCCGCTTATCAAAAAGCCGGGAAACAGGTGAAATACTCATTTAACGGCATTTATGCCAGTTCAGTCGTCTCTGACATGCCGGCAAAAGGAAAAATAGAGGTCGGTGATAAAATCATCAGCGCGGACGGGAAAACATACGAATCCGCTGAAAAGCTGATTGATTATATCAGCAGCAAAAAAGCGGGGGAAAAAGTAACGTTTCACATTGAACGGGACACGAAAGAAAAGACCGTTGACATTGTGCTGAAATCATTCCCGGACGACCCGAAAAGAGCGGGAATCGGTGTCGCATTATATACGGACCGGAACGTGAAAGTGAAGCCGGATCTTCATTTCAGCATTGAAAACATCGGCGGGCCTTCTGCGGGTCTCATGATGTCTTTAGAAATTTACAACCAGCTGACAAAACCTGACGAAACAAAAGGCTATAATATAGCCGGAACAGGGACAATCGACGTGGACGGCAAAGTCGGACCGATCGGCGGAATCGATCAGAAAGTCGTCGCCGCAGACAAAGCGGGAAAAGATATTTTCTTTGCGCCGAATCAAAACGGAGCTGAAAATTCTGATTACAAAAATGCGGTAAAAACGGCGAAAGCAATCAAGTCCGATATGAAAATCGTCCCTGTCGACACCATGCAGGACGCACTTGACTATTTGGATCAGCTGAAAGTAAAAAGCACCTGATACAGACAGGTGCTTTTTTTACGCATTCAAAAAACACTTTTCGTCTTCATCATAGCGGATCGGCGCTTGTGAAAATTCCTGTTTCTCAAACAATGTGCGTTCAGGTTCGTTTATCGGCAGGCTGTAAACCCGTCCCGCCAGTATGTCCAGATCCAGAGCGGGATGAGAGAAAGAAGAGAGCTTGCTGACGAGAGGTGCGGTAAGCTCTTTTTTCTTTGCCGACAGGTACGCCTGTCCTTTTTTCGTCATTCCGAGAAGACGGATATAAGGAGCGCTTGAAGGCTGCAAGAGCCGATGCATGTCTTCTTTTTTCGTCCGTGTCAGAATGTGCGTGTTCATCCGCTGCAGCCTCGTCCACGTGTATCGTTTTGTTTTCAATCGTTCCATCATTTCGCGATAGGATCGGGCTTGTCTGATGGTGCGCAGAATTCTGTGCTCAAGGCCTTCTTCCACTTCATAGATTCGGCTCAATTCTTCAGCGGAAAGAGTGCTGAGGCTGTATTTTACATATGAAAAATAGTCTTCCGTGCTGTGCCATATGCCGTATGAATTTCTGTATGCCTCCAGCTCACGCGCAGACGCTTCCGGGAGAAAGCTCCTTACGGCCGCCGTTCCTTTTTCTATCAGCGCTTTCCGGATGCTTGTTGCGCTGGCTATCCGGCTGTTATCTCCGGGAAGCTCGGCGTCATGATATTGGGAAGCGATTCTGGCTGTCGTATAAGGCTTCATAGCGGAACCGGAGGTGTGTATCGCTCTAACGTAGTGAAAACCGAGAATATTGTTCGGCTTGGACAAATCGAGCATGTCCCGCCCTTTGAATATGTGTGAAAAAGCTTTTGAGGCGGCGGCCGGATAGCTGAGACCCTTTTTCAGCTCCTCTTTCAGAATCAGGCTGCAGTCATCTTCCTTTCGGCTGAACGCTTCAGACGCTTCAATAAAGGGTTCGATCCGCCCGTTTTCGCTGCCGAAAAACAAGCTGCTGCATCCTAAATGATGAAGAAGCGAAACGCTGCCGCGCGCGAATAATTCCGCTTTTTGTACGGCATATATATAAGGGAGCTCAATGACGATATCCACGCCGTTTTCCAGCGCCATTTTTGTCCGGCCCCACTTTGAGACGGCGGCCGGTTCCCCGCGCTGCAAAAAAGGGCCGCTCATCACCGCCGCCGCGACGCTGCTGTCCGTTTTGATTTTTGCTTGTTCCGCATGATAGCGGTGTCCGTTATGAAAGGGATTATATTCAACAACCAGGCCGACTGCTTTCATATTTGTCCCGCCTTTCTTGCTATGTTTTGCTTCGTGTGGTACATTTGCAAATGAAGTGCATATTTTAGTCCGTTTCGTTTAGTGTATGCATAGCCTATCCGGCTGTCAACGATTGCATGACGGCGGCATTATGCTGTAAAGAAAAAATATTGACAAAAACATTCTGAAAAGCTATAATCATGTTTGTTGCTTTCCTGAGGTGATACAAATGAAATGGACGATTTATCAGCTTCATCAAATGGCGAAAAAGAGCTTTGAATTTGATGAAACAGTTGAGTTAAATGAGCTGACAAAATTGAATTCTGACATCCGCCGCATTTCTCCCGTCCGGGTGAAGGGCCGCGCGGAGATTGAATCCAAGCAAGTTTCGTTTGACTTTACGATTTCAGGCGAAATGGTTTTGCCGTGCTCAAGAACTTTAGTTGATGTGCCGTATCCATTTACAATCGCGACAAAAGAACTGTTTAGATTTCATAAGTCGGATGATATAGAAGATGAGGACGTTCATTTTGCTGAAGACGATACCGTCGACTTAACTCCGATCATAAAAGAAGAGATTCTTTTAGAAATTCCTATGCAAGTCTTTTGTGAAACTGAACAAAAAGAAGGAGCCGCTCCCCAAGTGGGGAAAGATTGGCAAGTGATTTCTGAGGAAGACAAGAAAAATCAAATCGACCCCAGACTTGCGGATCTGAAAAAGCTCTTAACACAAGATGATGAATCTTAACTCTTTAAGGAGGTGGGAATAATGGCTGTACCTTTTAGAAGAACTTCTAAAATGAAAAAAAGATTGCGCCGTACACATTTCAAACTAAATGTACCTGGTATGACAGAATGCCCGTCATGCGGAGAGATGAAATTGTCTCACCGTGTATGTAAAGCATGCGGATCATACAACGGCAAAGACATAAATGTTAAAAGCAATTAATGTATGAAGAAAAGCGCGGGAATCTCGGTTCCTGCGCTTTTCTTTTTTTTGCCCCTCCAGCCTGCTCCCGCCGAAAAAATTGTGAGCCCCAGTAGTCTATCTAATCTATCAGCGGCATATGTATGAGGTAAATGAGCAAATATGGAGGGAGATACGATTGACGATAACGAGACAAGACGCGTGGACGCAAGATGAAGATTTGCTGCTGGCAGAAGTGGTGCTCAGGCATATTCGGGAAGGCGGGACCCAGCTTTCCGCTTTTGAAGAAGTCGGCAGAGCGCTGACGAGAACGGCTGCCGCCTGCGGGTTCAGATGGAATTCTTATGTCAGAAAACAATATCAGTCAGGGATAGAACTGGCGAAAAAACAGCGGAAGGAATTAAGAAAGCAGATCGGGGTGCATTCCGCCAATCTGCCGGGAACCGTCAAACAGTCTCCGATCCGCAGGGCGGAAGGAGAAAAAGAGCTGTCCATTGATGATGTCATTTTGTTTCTGCAGCAATTTAAAGAGTCGCCAGCCGCAGCGGATGTGCGTCATGAAAAAGAAAAACTCACAGAACAGCTGACCGCGCTGCAAAAAGAAGTCGAGGATCTGCGTGAGGAAAATGAAAGCTTGAGAAACAAGCTGGAGATGACGGAAGAAGATTATAAAGCGTTAATTGACATTATGGACAGAGCGAGAAGGATGGTCAATTCAAAAGAAGACGACAGAAAATCGGCGCAGAGCCTGTAAAATGAACCGGCCTGGGGGCGGCGGCCCGGCCGGTTTTTTATTATGCCGTTTCTCCGGATGTCATTTCACCGTCCATATCGGGATGCCAGATATAAGGATTTTCTCCTTTATCACGCGCCATATCATATTTAACGGGCTCAAAATTCATCTTATCCCAGAAATCTGCTGATTTCATGCGTGAATTCGTCCTGATCGGCATTCTGAAGGATTTTGCAAAATCAACAAGCGCTTTTCCGTATCCGTTGTTTTGATAGCCCGGAAGAACCTCAAGCTTCCAAAGTTCCAAAAAGTCCTGACGCTGATCAAAATACGGATTCGTGCCTCCGTTTACCTGATATAAACTCATTCTCGCCACTAGTTTATCCCCGAAGTAAATCCCGTAAAAAGGCGAGGTGCTGTCATTTTCAATGATATTATCCTGAAGATCTTCAAGCATCGACAGCTCCTGCATCCCGTATTCCTTAAACCTTTTAAATTCTTCGAGTGTCTTAAAGTTGATGAGCAGTCGCTCTATTTTCAACACAAACTCCCCCTTTGTTGTGTTCTACCATTATTGTAAACGCTTTAATTGAAAATTCCAACTATAATATGCTTGCCAGTCTTTTTGCTCAAAACGAAATTGAAGTAATTTGCGGCGGCTTCTGCTATGATAATATGGAAAAATGCAGATATAGGGTGTGACAGTGTGAAAATCGGAATTATCGGCGGCGGAGCGGTAGGCCTTTTATGTGCTTACTACTTATCGTCCCGCCATCAGGTAACGGTCATTACGCGGCGGACGGAGCAGGCTGATGCGATTAACTCAGGCGGTATACGGCTTTTGAAAGACGGAATAGAATGTACGGCGGCATGCAGAGCGCAAACAGGCATCATTTCCGGATTCGACCTCTTAATCGCAGCCGTTAAACAGCACCAGCTAAGTGCTGTGTTGCGGGATCTTGAGACGATAAAAGGGACGAATGTGCTGTTTTTGCAAAACGGCATGGGACACATACACGACATTAAAGATTGGCATACGGATCATTCGCTTTATGTCGGCACTGTTGAGCACGGAGCAAAAAAGATATCAGATCATGCCGTTGAACATACGGGAGCGGGAGCCGTAAGATGGAGTGTATTCAGCGCATCCCGGCCGGAAACGCTCAAAAGCATCTTTTCCGGCATGCACCGGGATTTTCCCGTATATGATGAAAACGACTGGTATCGGCTTTTAACGGGAAAACTGATCATAAATGTATGCATCAACCCGTTAACTGCATTGCTGCGCGTGAAAAACGGAGAGCTGTTAAGAAATGACGCTTACAAAAAGTATATGAGAAACGTGTTTGAAGAAGCGGAGACAATACTTGGCCTCGCCGATAGAGAAAAAGCGTGGAACAAGGTTTGCGAAGTTTGCAGACTGACGGAAAAAAATCATTCTTCCATGCTCGTCGATATCATGGCAGGCAGGCGGACAGAGGCCGATGCGATTATCGGCTACCTTGTAAAAGAAGCGGAAAGCCGCGGATTGCCGGCCGTTCATCTCGCGTTTTTACACCGCAGCATAAAAGCGTTAGAAAGAAACTGAAACAAAGTCTTTTGAGGTTTTCCGGTAACATGCTATACTCATTTCGGAAACCTAACTATTTATTGGAGAAAGGAAGTTCCAGACAGATGCAGCTAACTGAACTTTCCATCAAAAGTCAAAATAAGTTTGTGCAGCACTATATAGATGGAGAAAACATGTCTTCATTTTTTGATTATGATATTCATTCAGAGGACGTATGGCAAAAGCGGCTTCATGACCTGTCTTCGCGGCCGTTTGCCAGAGAGGAATTAGCGGATTATTTATCCTCCTATCACGAAAAATTTCACTCCGCCGCCATGCAGGCCTCCATCGAAAAACTGAGAGATCCAAAAAGCGCAGCGGTAGTAGGCGGCCAGCAGGCCGGTCTTTTAACGGGGCCTCTTTACACCATACATAAAATTATCTCCATTATCGTACTTGCCAGACAGCAGGAAGAGGCGTTGCAGATTCCTGTCGTTCCGATTTTCTGGGTGGCGGGTGAAGATCACGATCTGGAAGAAATCAATTTTGTGCACACGTCAACAGAGAATAAAGGTCCGGTGAAACAGAAACTGCCGCAGTCGTACTGGAAAAAAACATCGGCGGCTAAAACCGAGCTTGATCAGGAAAAATGCGCGGCTTGGATTGATGAAGTGTTCGCTGCTTTTGAGGAGACGGATCACACAAACGCACTCCTTCAAAACGTGAAGCGATGTTTACGCTCATCAGAGACATTCACGGACTTTTTTGAGCTGTTGATCGCCGACTTGTTTCAAGAAGAAGGCCTTATTCTGATGAATTCGGGAGATCCGGGGATTAAAAAGCTGGAAACAGGTATGTTTCAGCAGATTTTAAAACACAATCATGAGCTTGCCAAAGCCGTGTCAGACCAGCAGCGTTTTATGCGGGAAGCCGGTTATCACCCGATTATTGAATCGGACAAAGATCAGGCCAATCTGTTTTACGAACATGAGGGAGAGCGTTTCTTAATTGAAAAAGAAAACGGCGTTTTTGTCATTAAGGAGCTTGACCTGAAGTGGACGAACGACGAGCTTCATACCCATATGGAAGAAAAACCGGAATGTTTCAGCAATAACGTTGTGACAAGGCCGCTCATGCAGGAGTTTCTCATCCCGACTCTGGCGTTTATCGCGGGACCGGGGGAGATCAATTATTGGGGTGAGCTGAAGCGGGCTTTCTCATTAATGGGCTTTCGCATGACGCCGGTAGTGCCGAGACTGAACATTACGATTTTAGAGCGCCATATTGAAAAGAAGCTTTCAGAACGGAATATCCCGCTTCAGGAAGCGATCGAACACGGCACCGGACACCTGAAAGACACTTATTTTGAAGAGCAGATTCCGGAAGAGTTTTCTTCTGTAATGGAACAGGCGAAGTCGCAGATTGAAGCTGTCCATAAACGCGCAAGGGACGAAGCGCTGAAGGTCGATTCAAGCCTTGAGCCGCTCTTACAGAAGAATGCCGCCTTCATTCAAGATCAGCTCTTGTTTTTAGAACGGACGGTAATGAAAAGAATTGAAGAAAAAGAAGGCTTTGTGCTGCGTGACTATGAAAGAATCCAAAACAGCATCAGACCGCTCGGCGCTCCGCAGGAACGGATTTGGAATGTGATGTATTATCTGAACCGCTACGGTCCAAAATTCTTCACAACCTTCAAACATCTGCCATTTTCTTTTCAAAACCAACATCAGATTGTCAAACTTTGAAATAAAGTTTTAAAGAACCCTGAATAGTTCAGGGTTTTTTTTTATGTGTAAACAGTGTAAAATGAGGTTGTGGAGAGAAGTGGCGGATAGTGGTGAGTTTAGGGGAGAAAGTGGGGGTCCTTATCATGTTTATGGGTGAATACCGGCATACTGTTGATGCAAAGGGCCGCATGATCGTACCCGCAAAATTCAGAGAAGGCCTCGGTGAGCAGTTTGTGCTGACCAGAGGACTGGACCAATGCCTTTTCGGCTATCCGATGAATGAATGGAAGCTGATTGAAGAAAAGCTGAAGGCTCTGCCGCTCACCAAAAAAGACGCCCGCGCATTTACCCGATTCTTTTTTTCCGGTGCGACCGAATGCGAACTGGACAAGCAGGGAAGGGTTAATATTGCGTCATCTCTTCTGAATTACGCAAAACTGGAAAAAGAATGTGTTGTCATCGGGGTTTCCAATCGAATTGAATTGTGGAGTAAGGTAATATGGGAACAATACACAGAAGAGCAAGAAGATTCATTCGCTGAAATTGCTGAAAACATGATTGGATTTGATATATAATGGATCTTCGTGCATCACAACAACAACTGACAATTCAATTCATTCCTGATAAAGGTGGGACCGACACAAATGTTTCAGCATAAGACAGTACTTCTTCGTGAAACCGTCGACGGTTTAAATATCAAACCGGGCGGAACCTATGTGGACTGCACCCTTGGCGGCGCCGGGCACAGTACATATTTATTGCAGCAATTATCGGAAAAAGGACGCTTGATCGCCTTTGACCAAGATGACACGGCGCTTGAAAACGCAAAGAAAACATTGTCCGAATACAAAGGACAGCTCATTCTGGTGAAAAGCAACTTTCGTTATTTAAAAGAGTGTTTACATGAACACGGCATTACGAGTGTTGACGGAATTTTATTTGATTTAGGAGTATCCTCTCCGCAGCTTGATACACCGGAACGGGGATTCAGCTATCATCATGACGCACCGCTGGACATGAGGATGGACCAGTCGGCCGCCCTTACGGCGAAAGAAGTCGTAAATGAATGGCGGTATGAGGACCTTGTGAGGATTTTCTTTAAATACGGAGAAGAAAAATTCAGCAAGCAGATCGCCCGAAAAATTGAAGAGGCAAGAGAAAAATCGCCTATTCAAACAACCGGCCAACTGGTCGATCTAATAAAGGACGCAATACCGGCTCCGGCAAGAAGAAGCGGAGGTCATCCGGCCAAACGTGTATTCCAAGCCATACGAATCGCCGTAAACGACGAGCTTCAAGTATTTGAAGAGGCCCTCTTGCAAGCGATAGAGGTGCTGAAGCCGGGCGGAAGGGTGTCTGTGATCACTTTTCACTCGCTGGAAGACAGAATGTGCAAGACGACATTCAAGGAAAAATCATCACTTCCCGAACTGCCTCCGGGTCTTCCTGTGATACCGGAAGAATTTGAACCGGAATTAAAGCTGATTACAAGAAAGCCCATTACGGCATCAAAAGAGGAGCTTGAAGAAAATAACCGCGCCCGGTCAGCGAAGCTCCGCATTGCGGAGAAACGAAAATAACGGGCAGCAAATGACAACATTAAAGGAGGTCATCAGCCTATGAGCAACTTAGCTTACCAGCAGGAAAAACAACAACGGCCAGTGATAAGTCCCGAAAAAAAGGTGATTGTCAAAAAGAGGGCTTCCATTACACTCGGGGAAAAGGTGCTGCTCGTCCTGTTTGCCATTGCCGTTCTCTCCACATCAATGTTTATCGTATCAAAGGCATACGCGGCGTACCAATCCAATATTGAGGTGCAAAAACTGGAGGAGAAAGTATCTGAGAAGAATAAGCAGATCGGTGATCTCGAAAAGACGGCTGCTGACTTAAGCCAGCCGCAGCGCCTGATGGATATCGCCAAAAAGCACGGTTTGAATCTGAAAGATAAAAAAGTGAAAAACATACAGGAATGATAACCCATGCCGAAAAAAAATAAGTTTATGAACAGAGGAGCAGCGATACTCAGTATTTGTTTCGCTCTCTTTTTCTTTGTCATTCTCGGGAGAATGGCGTACATTCAATTAACCGGTAAAGCAAACGGTGTAGAACTTGCAACAAAAGCGACCGAGCAGCACGAAAAAAAGCGGACGATAGAAGCGAGCCGCGGCTCTATTCTTGACCGGAACGGTAAAGTGCTTGCAGAGGACACGGCGACATATAAGCTCATTGCCGTGCTTGATAAAAAGATGACGACCGACAAGAAGCATCCTCAGCATGTCAAAGACAAAGAGAAAACGGCGGAAAAACTGGCGACCGTTATCAATCTTGATAAAAGCGAGATTCTGGACATCTTAAACAGGGATGGCGCGAAGCAGGTGGAATTCGGTTCAGCCGGCCGCGATATCTCTTATGCGAAAAAACAAAAGATCGAAAAAATGAATCTTCCGGGTATTTCTTTCTTAAGAGATACGAAGCGTTACTATCCGAACGGTGTATTTTTGTCAAATGTTCTCGGCTATGCCGATGTGAATGAAAAAACAAACGAGATACAAGGCTCTTTAGGGCTTGAAAAAATACTGAACAACTATCTGACGGAACGCGACGGATCCGTCACTTACGAAAGTGATAAATCCGGCTGGAAACTTCCGAACAGCAAAGAAAAAATCACCGCACCTAAAAACGGTGACAATGTATATTTAACCATTGATCAGAAAATTCAAACCTTTTTAGAAGACAGCATGACGAAAGTAGCGGAAAAATATAAACCGAAAAAAATTATGGCGGCTGTCGTAGAACCGAAAACAGGCAAAGTGCTTGCGATGGGGCAGCGTCCGAGTTTTGACCCGAATATCAGAAACGTCACCAATTATTACAACGACTTAGTGTCGTACGCGTATGAACCGGGTTCAACGATGAAGATCTTTACGCTTGCTGCGGCGATTCAGGAAAATGTGTTTTCCGCAAACGAGAAATATAAATCAGGAACATATAAAGTGGGAGGCGGACCTGTTAAAGATTGGAACGATGGCGCCGGCTGGGGCATGACAAGCTTCCATGACGGCCTTATGAGGTCATCCAATGTTGCTTTTGCCAAACTGGCCAACGAAAAACTGGGGTTTGACCGGTTTAATGAGTACCTGCACAAATTCGGGCTCTATCAAAAAACAGGGGTTGATCTGCCCGGTGAAGTATCAAGTAAAATTAACTACAAATATGATTTTGACAAAGCGTCTACGGCTTACGGCCAAGCATCGGCGATAACGCCGATCCAGCAGCTTCAGGCCGTCACGGCGATTGCCAATAACGGCAAAATGATGAAACCTTACGTCATTGATCATATTGTCGACCCCGATACGAAAAAAGTCGTCAAGCAGACAAAACCAGAGCAAGCAGGCACGCCGATTTCAGCCGATACGGCGAAAAAAGTCCGGAATCTGCTCGGAGAAGTCGTGACGTCAGACATCGGAACGGGAAAACCTTATAAAATTGAAGGATTTGACGTCGCGGGTAAAACGGGAACCGCACAAATTGCCGGGACGGGCGGATATTTAAGAGGAACGAGCAACTATGTGTTTTCATTCATGGGCATGGCGCCGAAAAATGATCCTAAGCTCGTCATCTATGTAGCCGTGCAGCAGCCGCAATTAAAAGCGGGGCAAAGCAGCTCTGATCCTGTCGCGGAAATCTTTAACCCGACGATGAAAAACAGCCTTCACTACATGAATATCGAACCGACGGAAAAAACAGATTCCGGTCAGGAAGAAACGAAAAGCCAAAAGATGCCTGACCTGACAGATAAGACGGTCAAGAGCGCTGAGAAGGAAGCGAAAAATGAACATCTCACACCGATTGTCATCGGCAGCGATGTTGCCGTAAAAGAGCAGTATCCGACAGCCGGAGAAGATCTGATCACCAATCAGAAAATCTTCTTAAAAACAGACGGAAAGATGACGATGCCGGATATGTCCGGATGGTCGAGACGGGAAGTGCTTCAATTCAGCAAAGTATCAGGCATTCACATCGATGTGAGCGGTGAAGGTTACGCTTCAAGCCAAAGTGTGAAAAAAGGCAAAGAACTGAAAGAAAATACCGTGATCAAGGTGAAATTTAAAAATCCTGATTAACGGGACAGAGAAGTCCGCGGATGCCCGCGGGCTTCTTTTTTATGCGCCGCCGTTCTATGTGTCCAAGCTGAGGCATAAATTGAAACAAGCCTAAATAAGGAGTGGACGGTCCCTTGCGCGTTTCAAATGTAACGGTTCGAAAACGTTTATTACTGGTTTTGCTTTTTGGCGTAATCATTTTTTTGATCATTGACAGCAGATTAGGCTATGTCCAATTCGTGATGGGAGAAAAGCTGACTTCACTGGCTAAGGATTCCTGGAGCCGAAATTTGCCGTTTGAGCCTGAGCGGGGAGAGATTCTTGACCGAAACGGCGTGAAGCTGGCTACTAATAAAAGCGCGCCGACCGTCTTTGTCGTACCGCGCCAGATCCAAAATCCCATAAAAACGGGCAAGCTTCTCGCGTCAGTTTTAAATATGTCGGAAGAGAAGGTCTACAAACACATTACTAAGAAAACCTCCATAGAAAAAATCTCACCCGAGGGGCGGAAAATTTCCAATAAAAAAGCGAAAGAAATCAAAGCGCTCGACTTAAAAGGGGTTTATGTGGCTGAAGACAGCATCCGCCATTATCCGTACGGAAGCTTTTTGTCCCATGTTCTCGGTTTTGCCGGTATTGATAACCAGGGCCTTCTCGGATTGGAGGCTTATTATGATGATGACTTAAAAGGTGTAAAGGGATCCGTGAAATTTTATACGGATGCCAAGGGGAAGAAAATGCCTGATGAAGCGGATGATTACACCCCTCCGAAAGACGGACTTGATATGAAACTGACGATTGACGCCAAGGTTCAGACGATTATAGAAAGAGAGCTCGACAATGCAGCGGCGAAATATAACCCGGACGGAATGATTGCGGTCGCAATGAATCCGAAAAACGGGGAAGTGCTCGGCATGTCAAGCCGTCCTGATTTTGATCCGGCTGACTATCAATCGGTGGATCCGTCTGTTTACAACCGGAACCTGCCGGTATGGAGCACATATGAACCGGGTTCGACCTTTAAGATTATTACGCTTGCGGCGGCTCTTCAAGAGCAAAAAGTAAACTTGCAAAGAGACCACTTTTATGACAAAGGATTTGCCGAGGTCGACGGCGCCCGCCTCCGATGCTGGAAAAAGGGCGGCCACGGTTCGCAATCTTATCTTGAAGTCGTTCAAAATTCCTGCAACCCCGGGTTTGTACAGCTGGGGGAACGGCTCGGAAAACAAAAGCTGTTTCAATATATTAAGGACTTCGGCTTTGGAAAGAAAACAGGCATTGATCTGCAAGGGGAAGGAACGGGGATCTTATTCCCGCTTGACAGAGTCGGCCCGGTCGAACAGGCGACAACCGCTTTCGGACAAGGGGTTTCCGTCACGCCGATTCAGCAGGTGGCAGCCGTTTCCGCAGCAATAAACGGCGGAACGCTTTATACTCCATTTATCGCCAAAGAGTGGGTTGATCCCGTTACGAAAAAAACCGTTAAGAAACAATCGCCGATTGCGAAAAGGCAAGTTATTTCCCAGGAAACGTCAAAGCAGATCAGATATGCTTTAGAAAGCGTCGTCGCTCAGGGAACGGGGCGGAATGCCTTTGTGGAAGGATATCGCGTCGGCGGAAAAACAGGTACCGCACAAAAGGTCAAAGACGGCAAATATCTCGAAAACAACCATATCGTCTCCTTTATCGGTTTTGCGCCGGCTGATGACCCGAGCCTTGTCGTGTATGTCGCGGTTGATAATCCGAAAGGCACGATTCAATTCGGGGGAACCGTCGCCGCGCCGATTGTCGGAAATATGATGAGAGACAGTCTGCCTGAGCTCGGCGTGAAACCGCGAAAAAATCAAATCGAGAAAAAATATCAATGGAACGACACAAAAACAATAGAGGTTCCGAATGTTGTAGGGATGTCTGTCTCTGATCTTGAGTCGCTGCTTGTCAATTTGAATATTGACTCCTCAGGAAAAGGAAGCAAAATTGTGAAACAATCACCTGCAGCCGGAACGAAAGTAAAAGAAGGCTCAAAGATCCGTGTTTACTTGAGTGAAGAATGAGTCTTTTTGAGGCAGCCGATTGTTTTCGGCTGCCTCTTATCATAAAGAGAAAAAAAGAAGATAACTTTTAAGATTAACTGGATGTATCCTTTTATTTACGCTAAAATATGAACTGTATGTTTAAAAGCCATTCTGACTTTTATAAACGGTTATCATGATAAAAGAATGAATAGAATTTCTGAGAGGTTTGATACAATGAAACTTACAAAGCTGCTTACATATTTAATGGCCGAACCTGTTCAAAATGACTTTCATGACCCTGACATAACTTCAATTGAGATGGACTCCAGGGAAGTGAGAAAAGGGAGTCTTTTTGTGTGTATAAAAGGGTATACGGTAGACGGACATGATTTTGCCCAAAAAGCTGCAGAAAACGGCGCAGCGGCCATCGTTGCCGAGAAAGAGCTTGACGTCGATGTTCCTGTCATTATTGTCCGCCGGTCACAGCGGGCGCTCAGCGTTCTTTCTGACGCGTTTTACGGGCAGCCGACAAAGCAGCTTCAGCTTATCGGCATCACCGGCACAAACGGCAAAACATCAACGACGCACATGGTTGATGAGATTTTCAAAAAAGCGGGAAGACAGACCGGTTTAATCGGAACGATGTACATTAAAATCGGGGATGAGACATTCCCGGTCAAAAATACAACGCCCGAAAGCGTCACACTGCAAAAAACGTTCAAGAAAATGAATGATGAGCATGTTGACACAGCTATTATGGAAGTGTCTTCTCACGCTCTGTCACTCGGCAGGGTTCACGGCTGCGATTATGATATCGCCGTATTCACGAACCTGACGCAGGACCATTTAGATTATCACAAGACGATGGAAGACTACAGACAGGCTAAAAGCCTCCTGTTTTCCCAGCTGGGCGGCTCCTTTAACCACGAAAAGCCGAAGCGGGCCGTTTTAAACGCAGATGACAAAGCCAGTGCTTATTTTGAAAAAGTGACGGCGGCGCACATCCTTACATACGGAATCGAGAATGATGCCGATGTCATGGCGAAACAAATCGAGATCTCTGCGCAAGGCACAAGCTTTGAACTTGTTACGCCAAAAGGAACAAAGCAGATCACAGTTTCACTCGTCGGCCGCTTCAACGTGTATAACGTACTGGCTGCAGCGGCGACAGCGATCGCAGCGGGTCTGCCGTTTGATACGATCACAAGCGCTCTTGAAGAGCTGCAAGGTGTCAGAGGCCGGTTTGAACTGGTAAATCATAATCAGCCGTTTCCTGTAGTCGTCGATTACGCGCACACGCCTGACAGTCTGGAAAACGTCCTGAATACATGCAAAGACATGACAGAGGGCAAGCTTTTCGTCGTCGTCGGCTGCGGCGGTGACCGGGACAAAACGAAACGCCCGAAAATGGCGGAAATTGCGGTGCGGATTGCCGACGAACCGATTTTCACTTCAGATAACCCGAGAAGCGAGGACCCGCTGGCCATATTAAGAGATATGGAAAGAGGGGTAGAAGGCACTTACTATCACAGTATCGCAAACCGCGAGCAGGCTATCTTTTTTGCCATTGCCAACGCGAAAAAGGGAGATGTGGTTCTGATTGCCGGGAAAGGGCATGAAACCTATCAGCAGATCGGCAATGAAACATTCGACTTTGATGACGCCGAAGTAGCGGGAAGAGCTATTGTTGAGCTGAATAAAAAGTAAAACAGGAAAGAGTGTTAGAATGAGGGAAATGAAAAGAATTACGGGGACACAATGTGAATATGATAAATACGTATGTCGTTTGAACGAAACGGGAGGAGAAAAGAGCAATGCTTGAGCAAGTGATTTTATTTACAATAATAATGGGATTTTTAATCAGTGTTCTGATATCTCCGATTCTTATCCCGTTTTTAAGACGTTTAAAATTCGGCCAAAGTATCAGGGAAGAGGGGCCGAAATCACATATGAAAAAATCAGGGACGCCGACGATGGGCGGGGTCATGATTATTGTATCCATCGCCATTACGGCGATTGTCATGACGCAGAAATTTTCGCATCTGAGCGCGGAAATGTTTCTTCTGCTGTTTGTCACGATCGGATACGGCCTGCTCGGCTTTCTGGATGACTATATTAAAGTAGTAATGAAACGGAATCTCGGATTGACGTCGAAGCAGAAATTGATCGGCCAGATCATTATTGCCATTGTATTTTACGGAGTATATCATTATTGCCATTTTTCAACCGGCATCAGGGTGCCGGGCACACATCTGTCAATCGATCTCGGCTGGGGATACTTTATCCTCGTTCTCTTTATGCTTGTCGGAGGTTCAAATGCCGTCAACCTGACAGACGGTCTGGACGGTCTCTTGTCCGGTACCGCGGCTATCGCATTCGGCGCTTTCGCCATCCTTGCGTGGAACCAGTCACAATATGACGTTGCGATTTTCTCGGTTGCCGTTGTCGGCGCCGTTCTCGGTTTTCTTGTATTCAACGCCCATCCCGCCAAGGTATTTATGGGGGATACCGGTTCGCTTGCGCTCGGAGGAGCGATCGTGACCGTTGCCATTCTGACGAAGCTTGAAATTCTGCTCGTCATTATCGGCGGAGTATTTGTTATTGAGACCTTATCTGTTATCTTACAAGTCATCAGCTTTAAAACGACAGGAAAACGAATCTTTAAGATGAGTCCGCTTCACCACCATTACGAATTGGTCGGATGGTCTGAATGGAGAGTTGTCGTCACATTCTGGGCTGCGGGACTGCTGCTTGCCGTTTTAGGAATTTACATCGAGGTGTGGTTATAAGTGGAAAACGAACTTTTTTTGCAAAAACAAAACTTTCTGGTCCTCGGACTGGCGAAAAGCGGATATGCGGCTGCGTCGATTCTTCATGAAAAAGGCATTAACGTCGTCGTGAATGATCAAAAAGCCTTTGAAGAGAACGAACCTGCCCAAAGGCTTGCAGAAAGAGGAATTGAAGTCATCTGCGGTGAGCATCCGACGTCACTTTTTGATCAGCATCACATTACCATTCTGATCAAAAATCCCGGAATCCCGTATGAAAATATCATGGTGGAGGAAGCGCAAAGAAGAGGCATCCCGGTCTGGACGGAAATCGAGCTTGCGTATTATATCACCAATGCAAAATTCATCGGCATTACAGGTTCAAACGGGAAAACAACAACGACGACCCTGATTTATGAAATGCTGAAAGCTGATTCGATAAAGGCGCTGATCGCAGGGAATATCGGCACTGTCGCCAGTGAAGTGGCTTATCATGCTGACGGTGATGAATGGATCGTCACAGAGCTTTCTTCGTTCCAGCTTATGGGGACTCATGCGTTCAGACCTGAAATCGGCCTGATTTTAAATGTGTTCGACGCTCATTTGGATTACCATCACAGCCGTGAAAACTATGAAAAAGCCAAGCAGAACGTGTATCTTCATCAGCTTGAGAGTGATACGGCCATCGTCAATCAAAGCGATGAAACAGTCGTGCGGCTTGCCGAAAGCGGAAAAGCCGGCACCGTTCCGTTTTCAGTCCACCAGGAACTGTCAAGCGGCGCATTCATTAAAGACGGAATGCTGATGTTCGGCGATGAAGCGATTCTGCCTGTTGATGACATCGTACTGCCGGGCGCGCACAATTTAGAAAATATTTTAGCCGCTGTAGCCGCGGCAAAAACGGCGGGCGCGTCTAATAAAGCGATTCAGAAGGTGCTGACAAGCTTTACCGGTGTCAAACACCGTCTGCAGTATGTAACTGCGATCCAGAATCGCAAATTTTATAATGACAGCAAAGCGACGAATATTTTGGCCACAAGCAAAGCGCTCTCGGCGTTCAAAGCACCGGTTATTCTGCTTGCAGGCGGACTGGACCGCGGCAACGGTTTTGACGACCTGAAACCGTATATGGACAATGTCAAAGCGGTCCTGACGTTCGGACAGACAGCGCCGAAGATAGAAAAACTGGGCAATGAGCTGGGAATACAACATGTCAAACGTGTCGATAATGTTGAACAAGCAGTATCTGCGGCGTTTGCGCTCTCAAATGAAGGAGACGTCATCCTCTTGTCACCCGCGTGTGCAAGCTGGGATCAGTTCAAAACATTTGAAGAACGCGGTGACATGTTTATAGATGCCGTGCATATGCTTAAGTAAGGGCTTGTCTCTGTTCATCGGCAGCCCTAAATGACTTATGCTTGGGGTGTCGATTGCTTTGACTACTAAAAAAACAGCGCCTGATTTGTTATTAGTTATCATTACGTTATTGCTTTTAACAATAGGATTAATTATGGTCTACAGTGCAAGTGCGGTATGGGCGGATTATAAATTTGACGACTCGTTTTTCTTCGCGAAACGGCAGCTGCTGTTTGCGGGGATCGGCGTCATTGCCATGTTTTTCATTATGAATGTGGATTATTGGACATGGCGCACATGGTCGAAGCTGCTTCTGATCATATGTTTTTTTCTGCTTGTGCTTGTGCTGATTCCGGGAGTCGGAATGGTGCGGAACGGTTCAAGAAGCTGGATCGGAGTGGGAGCGTTCAGCATTCAGCCTTCGGAGTTTATGAAACTCGCGATGATTGCGTTTCTGGCTAAATTTCTTTCTGAAAAACAGAAGAATATTACGTCATTCAGACGCGGATTCGTTCCCGCGCTCGGAATCGTGTTTTCTGCATTTATTATTATTATGTGCCAGCCAGACCTGGGAACGGGGACGGTAATGGTGGGCACGTGCATCGTGATGATTTTTGTTTCCGGTGCGCGAATCGCTCATTTTGCGTTCCTCGGACTCATCGGTTTAAGCGGATTTGCGGCACTAGTTCTGTCCGCTCCTTATCGGATTAAACGGATTACCTCTTACTTAAACCCGTGGGAGGATCCGCTTGGAAGCGGATTTCAGATCATTCAGTCGCTCTATGCCGTAGGTCCGGGCGGACTGTTCGGGATGGGGCTCGGCCAAAGCCGGCAAAAGTTTTTTTACCTGCCGGAGCCGCAAACCGATTTCATTTTTGCTATTTTATCTGAGGAACTCGGCTTTATCGGCGGTTCGCTCATATTGCTGCTGTTCACTATTTTATTATGGCGGGGCGTCAGAATTGCCCTCGGCGCGCCGGATTTATACGGAAGCTTTGTCGCTATCGGTATTATTTCTATGATAGCTATTCAAGTCATGATTAATATCGGCGTTGTGACGGGGCTGATCCCGGTAACAGGAATTACGCTGCCGTTTTTAAGCTACGGAGGCTCATCACTGACGCTGATGCTCGCAGCGGTCGGCGTGCTTTTAAATGTCAGCCGGTACTCGAGGTATTGATCTGTATCTTGCCTCATCACTCATGATTTATTCGTTATCTATAAAAAAACAGACAACATCAATAACCCTGTCCTAAAAAACAGGGTTATCGCTATGTGATTAAGGGGGACATACGAATGCGTATTGCAGTAAGCGGAGGCGGAACCGGAGGACATATTTATCCGGCCCTGGCCTTTATTAAAGAAGTTCAGCGCCGGCATCCGGATGTGGAATTTTTGTATATCGGAACAGAGAACGGTCTTGAGAAAAAAATTGTTGAACGGGAAAATATCCCGTTCCGCGCCATTGAAATTACAGGTTTCAAACGAAAACTTTCTTTTGAAAATGTAAAAACCGTCATGCGTTTCTTAAAAGGCGTGAAGAAAAGCAAATCATATTTAAAAGAGTTTAAACCGGATGCCGTTATCGGTACAGGCGGCTATGTATGCGGTCCGGTTGTATACGCGGCGGCAAAAATGGGAATTCCGACGATCATTCATGAGCAAAACAGCCTGCCCGGCATCACAAATAAGTTTCTCTCGAAATATGTTAATAAGGTAGCAATTTGCTTTGAAGAGGCAAAATCGCATTTTCCTGCTGAAAAAGTTGTGTTTACGGGAAACCCGAGAGCCTCTGAAGTCGTCTCAATTAAGACAGGCCGCTCATTAACTGAGTTCGGGCTGAAAGACAATCAAAAAACGGTGCTCATTTTCGGCGGAAGCAGAGGCGCGGCTCCCATTAACCGTGCCGTTATAGATATGCAGGAAGAATTGAAAACGAGACCTTACCAAGTGCTTTATATTACCGGGGAAGTGCATTACGAGAAGGTAACGGCTGAGCTGAAAGGCGGAAAAGCCGCTGATAATATGGTGACAAAACCGTTTTTGCACCAAATGCCGGAGTACTTACAATCAATTGATGTCATTGTGGCCAGAGCCGGAGCGACGACGATTGCGGAAATCACCGCTCTCGGCATTCCGAGCGTGCTTATTCCGAGCCCGTATGTGACAGCCAATCACCAGGAAGTCAATGCGAAGGCGCTCAGCCAGCATGACGCTGCAATCGTACTGAAGGAAACCGAGCTCAGCGGAGAAAAACTGATCGCTGCGCTGGACAAAATCGTCATGAATGAAGAAACCTTAAAAGACATGAGTGAGCGGACAAAATCACTCGGTGTTCCGGATGCGGCAGCCAGACTGTACAGTATCATGGAAGACATAAAAAAATAGAGCAAATGGAATGCGGAGGTTTATGATGGAGAACGTAATTCAGGAATTAAGAGACCGCGAAGTCGGCAAAGTGCTGGAACAAGAACCGCTCGCGAACCATACAACGATGAAAATCGGCGGTCCGGCGGACATTTTAATCATCCCCAACCGTGTGGAAGCGGTCAAAGATATTATGGATATTGTGAAGAAACATGATCTGCCATGGACGGTTATCGGACGCGGTTCAAATCTGCTCGTGCTTGATGAAGGCATAAGAGGAGTTGTCATCAAGCTGGGAGCGGGTCTGGATCATTTGGAGATTGACGGTGATCAGGTGACGGTCGGAGGCGGCTATTCGGTCGTCCGGCTTGCGACTTCCATGAGTAAAAAAGGAATGTCCGGTCTCGAATTTGCAGCGGGCATTCCTGGATCAATCGGCGGAGCCGTCTATATGAATGCCGGGGCGCACGGATCTGATATGAGTGAGATTCTTGTGAAAGCCCGTATCTTATTTGAAGACGGCACAATCGAATGGCTGACAAACGAAGAGATGGATTTCAGCTACAGAACGTCTGTTTTGCAGAAAAAACGCCCCGGCGTCTGTCTCGAGGCAGTTCTTCAGCTTGAGCAAAAGGAACGGGAAGCCATTACGGCGCAAATGCAGCAGAACAAAGATTACAGAAAAAACACTCAGCCGTATTCAAGCCCATGCGCCGGGAGCATATTCAGAAATCCGCTGCCGGATCATGCCGGAAACCTCGTTGAAAAAGCGGGATTAAAAGGACATCAGATCGGCGGAGCAAAAGTGTCCGAAATGCACGGGAATTTTATCGTCAATGCCGGCGGAGCGACTGCCAAGGACGTTCTCGACCTGATTGAATATGTGAAAAAGACAATCCGTGAGCAGTATGATGTTGACATGCATACAGAAGTTGAAATCATCGGAGGGAATCGTTAAAAGGTTCTCTGATTACGTGAGCTCATGTGATATACTTTTAACAAATGTCAAACGGCATCACAGCATGCCGTTTGTTTTTCAATCAGACGAATGTCAAGCTGTTTCATTCTTAGTGAGGTGGACAGGCAGTGAACCCAAATCATGAAAGAGAAAAAATTGTAAATATTGAAGAGCGGATTCCGAAAATCAAAGAGCAGCGGAAGCAAAAAGCAAACCGCCGGCTGATTTCATTCATTGTGCTCTTTTTTATGATGGTGCTGATCATCGTGTACTTGCAGATGCCGATCAGCAAAGTGTCTTCTGTCACCGTTTCCGGAAACGAAAACGTGTCTGTAAAAGAGATCAACGCGCTTTCTGATATACATAACGGACAAACCGAGTTCTGGAGTCTGAACAAGAAACAAACAGAAGAAAAGATTGAGCAGAATAAGCTGGTGAAAAAGGCGGAACTTTCAAAAGTATTTCCTAACAAAGTCAGCATTCACATTGAAGAATACAAGACGATCGCGTATCTGCAGCGACATGATGTATATTATGAAGTGCTCGAAAACGGCACTGTGCTGCCGAACGAAGTCACGCCGGATGACGCGGGCCCGATTTTGGTTGACTGGACAAACGCGAAAAAGCGGGTCAAAATGGCGGAGCAGCTTGATAAGCTTTCCGGTTCGCTTAAGCAGTCGATTTCTGAAATCTATTATACACCGGTAAAAATGGATCAGGACCGGATCAAGCTGTATATGAACGACGGGTATGTAGTTACCGCTTCTATTAAAACGTTTGCCGGCCGGATGAAGACCTATCCATCTATCGTTTCCCAGCTGGACGGCGGGAAAAAGGGGATTATCCACTTAGAAGTCGCTACGTATTTTGAAGAATTTAACAAAGGTAAATCCGGCAAGAAAAAAGAAAATGATTAATAGTTCTAAAGAACTAATTTCAAGGTGATTCAAAAGAATCTATTACAATCAGCGGGGCAGCCGATATAACCGATAGCGGAATCATTATGACTATGTTTGTTTTTGCCCGGGATATGGCTGCCGGACAAGCGGAAAATTCTCAATGCAATGGGCGTGTCTTCTGCAATGAGCATTGCATTTGGAATTTTCCTCCTGTTTCTTCTTTTTTCGGATGTTTCTGGCAATATCTATAGCTTTTCTGGAGGTTCATCTTAGTGTAGACTAATGGAAAGCGGGTATATTTGCATCTGGTTTGCACAGTATGGCACCGTGAAAGGAAATCTTACGGTAAGGTGGGCCGTCTCTAAAAAAAATAAAAAAAATACGATATAAAAGAGGATATACATAGAATATAACGAATAGTTTCATTAAACATAAATTGTGAGAAATCAGATAAGAATTTGTTGATGCTGTTGTTTTTGTTACACACTTGTAAAGCCACATTCATTGTATTGTTGTTCCGCAAATAATAGAATAGAATTTGATCGAAATGTGAGGAGGTGCCATAGAATGAACAACAATGAACTTTACGTCAGTCTTGACATCGGTACGTCCAATACAAAAGTGATCGTCGGAGAAATGACAGATGATTCCCTTAACATTATCGGAGTGGGAAATGTACCGTCTGAAGGGTTGAAAAAAGGCTCAATCGTTGATATAGATGAAACCGTTCATTCTATAAGAAAAGCGTTTGACCAAGCTGAAAGAATGGTAGGTTTTCCGCTGAAAAAAGCCATTGTCGGCGTTAATGGAAATTATATTCATATTCAAGATACGAACGGCGTTGTCGCTGTTTCCAGTGAAAACAAAGAAATTCACGTTGAAGACGTCCGCAGGGTAATGGAAGCGGCACAGGTCGTGTCAGTTCCGCATGAGCAGCTGATCGTAGACGTCGTTCCGAAACAGTTTATTGTTGACGGAAGAGACGAAATTACCGATCCGAAAAAAATGCTCGGCGTGCGCCTGGAAGTAGAAGGCACGCTGATTACCGGCTCCAAAACGATCTTACATAATTTACTTCGCTGTGTGGAGAGAGCGGGCGTTGAAATTACTGATATTTGCCTGCAGCCGCTTGCGGCCGGTTCGGCGGCTTTGTCAAAAGACGAAAAAAACCTCGGAGTCGCCATGATTGATATCGGCGGCGGCTCGACGACGGTGGCGGTATTTGAACAGGGGCACCTGAAGGAGACAGCCGTCATTCCGCTCGGAGGCGAAAACATCACGAAAGATGTATCGATCGGATTGCGCACTTCCACCGAAGAGGCTGAAAGAGTAAAAAAACAATTCGGACATGCATTCTACGATGAGGCTTCAGAAGATGAAGTATTTGAAGTCACCGTCATAGGAACGAATCAAAAGCAATCTTTTACACAGCAGGAAATTGCCAATATTATTGAAGCAAGAGTGGAAGAGATTCTTGAGATTGCCGCAGCCGAAATTGAGCATATGGGAATTACAGATCTGCCCGGCGGCTTTGTGCTGACCGGCGGACAGGCCGCAATGCCCGGAGTGCTTTCATTGGCACAGGAAGTGCTGAGGCACAATGTAAGGGTCGCAAGCCCGAATTATATCGGTGTAAGGGACCCTCAGTATATGACGGGTGTCGGCTTGATACAATTTGCCTGCCGAAATGCCAGAATTCAGGGAAGAAAAATAGGCTTTCATATGCCGGAAGAAGCCGTGCAGGAAATCGCGGTCTCTCACGAAGAAGAACATCATCAGCGGCCAGAGGCGCAGCAGCGTCCAAAAGCAAAACAAAAAACACAAGCCGAACACAACAAACCGAGCAAAATGAAAAAACTATTAAGCATGTTTTGGGAATAGATTGATAGTCATTCGGCAGATTAGGAGGATTTAGCATGTTGGATTTCGAAACAAACATAGACGGCTTAGCATCAATTAAAGTAATCGGAGTAGGAGGCGGCGGTAATAACGCGGTCAACCGAATGATTGAAAATGAAGTGCAGGGTGTAGAGTACATTGCGGTAAACACGGACGCGCAAGCTCTTAACCTGTCAAAAGCGGAAGTGAAAATGCAGATCGGGGAAAAGCTGACCCGCGGTCTCGGAGCGGGAGCGAATCCGGAAGTCGGCAAAAAAGCCGCTGAAGAAAGTAAGGAACAAATCGAAGAAGCGCTAAAAGGTGCTGACATGGTGTTCGTTACAGCCGGAATGGGAGGCGGTACCGGAACGGGAGCCGCACCGGTTATCGCGCAAATCGCAAAGGACTTAGGCGCTTTGACTGTCGGTGTCGTAACAAGACCGTTTACATTTGAAGGAAGAAAACGTCAGCTGCAGGCTGCAGGCGGTATCACGGCAATGAAAGAAGCCGTTGACACACTGATCGTTATTCCGAATGACCGCATTCTTGAAATCGTCGATAAAAACACACCGATGCTTGAAGCATTCCGTGAAGCTGATAACGTGCTTCGCCAAGGGGTGCAAGGTATCTCTGACCTCATCGCGACGCCTGGTTTAATCAACTTGGACTTTGCCGATGTCAAAACCATCATGTCCAACAAAGGTTCAGCATTGATGGGTATCGGGATCGCTACGGGCGAAAGCCGTGCTGCTGAAGCCGCCAAAAAGGCGATCTCCAGTCCGTTACTGGAAGCGGCAATCGACGGAGCGCAAGGTGTTTTGATGAACATTACGGGAGGTACAAACCTGAGCCTCTACGAAGTGCAGGAAGCAGCCGACATCGTCGCTTCTGCATCCGACCCTGATGTCAACATGATTTTCGGTTCAGTTATCAATGAAAATCTGAAAGATGAAATCGTCGTCACCGTTATTGCGACCGGTTTTATCGAACAGGAAAAAGATGACTCAAAACCGCAGCGTCCGACTTTAAACCAAGGATTGAAGTCTCAAAGCCAAAACGCTGCGAAACGTGAGCCGAAACGAGAAGAAACACAGCATCAAAACACGGTGAACCGCCATACATCACAGCCGGCGGATGATGCCCTCGACATTCCTACATTTTTAAGAAACCGCAACAAACGCGGCTGATGTAAAAAAGGACAAGACCACATGGTTTTGTCCTTTTTCTTTTTTGTGTACAGTCTTCCTTCCTATCCCCATGATCTATACAGTGAAAAAAGAAACTTTATACCTATGACGAATTGATTGTTTTTTAGTTTCATACGGCTTTCTACAGAATGCGACAATATCTGGATGGAAGATTGTCTACATTTAACGTACAGCATCGAAATGACAAACGATTCCAATTATGAAGGAGGGATACACATTTTATAGGGCGTTACCAAATAAGGGGGGATACGATTGAAGAAAAAAACAAGAAACAGATGGACAGGCTCCGTTTTAAGCGCGATTGTCGTCAGTTCCCTGTTGTTTCCGGGTGCAGCCGGAGCGAACAGCACACCGGGGGCAGTTTCTTTCACCAAAGATCTTTCTTCCTCTAAGAGCATTCAGCATAAGATTTCCGATTCAGTCAAGAAGCGTTTTGAAAAAAATGATAAAGTCACGTTTCTTATCAAATTTAAAGAGAAAGCCAATACGAAAAAAGCGGTCAAAGAAGCAGAAAAAAACGCCAAGTCTCAATCGCTTTCCGCAGCAAAAACCGAATATCAAAAGCGGTCAGCCGTCGTTTCTTCTTTAAAACTGGCGGCTCATGATGCGCAGCAGAATCTGAAAACATATTTGGAAAAACAAAAAAAGAAAGGCAAGGCTGATCACATCCATTCCTATTATATTGTTAACGGAATGGCAGTCACTGCTTCGAAAGAGGTAATGGAAAAAGCCGCCTCATTTCCTGAAGTAGAAAAAGTTCTTCCGAATGAAAAACGTCAGCTTACTCAACGACAATCAAAAGCTCCTTTTCAAATGAAGAAAAAACAAAAAGAGATCAAAGCAAAGGAAGGCATCGAATGGAATATCAGCCAAATTGATGCGCCGCAGGCCTGGGCTTCAGGATACGACGGAACCGGCACGGTTGTCGCTTCCATTGATACGGGAGTTCAGTGGGATCATCCGGCGCTTAAAGAAAAATACCGGGGTTACGATCCTGAAAATCCCGCAGCGCCGAATCATGAAATGAACTGGTATGATGCCGTGTCCCATAAAGACGCTCCCTACGATGATCTTGAACACGGCACTCATGTAACAGGGACCATGACGGGTTCAGAACCTGACGGCTCAAATCAAATCGGTGTGGCTCCGGGGGCAAAATGGATCGCAGTAAAAGCATTTTCAGATGACGGAGGAACTGATGCCGATATTTTGGATGCCGGTGAATGGGTGCTCGCGCCTAAAGATAAAAACGGCACGCCGCATCCCGAGATGGCGCCGGATGTTGTCAATAATTCCTGGGCAGGCGGTTCGGGAATGGACGAGTGGTACCGCGATATGGTGAATGCGTGGAGAGCGGCAGGGATTTTTCCGGAATTCTCTGCGGGAAATGAAGACTTATTTACACCGGGAGGACCGGGTTCAATCGCAAACCCGGCCAATTATCCTGAAGCATTTGCGACAGGTGCGACTGACATCGACAAGAAACTCGCTGATTTCTCACTTCAAGGCCCCTCACCGTATCATGAAACAAAACCGGACATTTCGGCTCCGGGAGTGAATATCCGTTCTTCGATTCCTGGAGGAACATACGAAGGCGGCTGGGACGGAACTTCAATGGCCGGGCCGCATGTGGCGGCGACGGCGGCTTTGTTAAGGCAGGCGAACGCCTCTATTACGGTCGATGAAATGGAAGACGTTTTGACGCGCACCGCCGAAAAGCTGACAGATTCCGTTTTTCCGGAATCACCGAATAACGGTTACGGCCACGGTCTCGTTAACGCTTTTGATGCCGTTTCTGCCGTAACGGACGGAATCGGAGGCGTAGAAGGCAAGGTCTCTTCTGCGGGCGAAGATCACAATCCGCCCAGCTTTCACCATGAACCGGTCTCAGCGGCTTACAAAGGGGCAAACCTTCCGTTAACGGTTACAGCAGAAGACGATGTAAGTGTAACTGAAGTCAGCCTTTCCTATCAGTTTGATGAAGGAAAGTGGAAAACGACAGCCGCCGTTCAAAAAAGCGGTGATGAAAAAAAGGGAACATACCAGGCGGAGATTCCGGATGTAACGGGAAGCAAGGTAAGTTATAAATGGACCATAAAAGATTTCGGAGGTCATTCTGTAGAATCTGATACGTACCGGGCTGACGTGAAACCGAGCATTACGGCGGGATACAAAGAGGATTTTGAATCACAGCCGGCGGGCTGGTCCAGTTACGGGACACACGACCAATGGGAATGGGGTATCCCGAGTTCAGGGCCCGGCGCCGCATTTTCCGGAGATAAAGTGTATGCGACGAATCTGTCCGGCCCTTATGCCGATTCAGCCAACATGAATTTGGTGATGCCTCCGATTCAAGTTCCGGAAACAGGACGGCTGTTTTTGCAATTTAAAAGCTGGCACAAGCTCGAAGAATTTTTTGATTACGGGTATGTGTTCGTTCTTCCGGAAGGAAAATCAAATTGGGAGCAGGCGGCCGTTTACAATGGTGACTCCGCAGGATGGAACGATGAAGAGGCAGATTTATCTGCGTATAAAGGCCAAAACATAAAGCTCATGTTTAATATGCAGTCAGACGAAGTACTCAATGAAGACGGATGGTATATCGATGATGTCCGGCTTTCAAGCAGCCCTCTCGGCAAGGCGGCTAAAAAAAGTAAACACAATAGACAAACACCTCCCGGCCACCTGAAGAAAAAAGCAGTCAGTCCGAAACAGGCCAAACCGGCAGTGAAATCACCCGGAAAAAGAGTAAAACGTGAAACAAACCTCCTCCCTCTCAGAGCGCAAATCAGTGTCGCCGAGACGGGGAAATCCGTATATTCCGACCCTGTTAGCGGAAGCTACAGCCTGTCGCATAAGGCGGGAAGCTATACGCTGAAAGCCGAGGCTTACGGATTTAAGTCCGCTTCGAAACAAGTTTCTATTCAATCAGACAAAACCGCACAGGCAGACTTTACACTGGAGCAAATGCCGTCCGGCACGCTAAAAGGAACCATCACCAATCAGTCAACAGGCGAACCGGTAAAAGGGGCTGCGCTTTATGTGGCTGAGGATGCCGCAATTGAACCGGCGGTGACAAACGATAAAGGGGAATATTCGCTTAAGGCGTACGAAGGCTCCTACACAATCAAAGTAGCGGCAAAAGGCTTTTACAATAGCGAATTTTCCGTTGACATCAAAGGAGATGCTGAAAAAAACGTCAAGCTTAAGCCGTATATCGGTTATGAAGGGGAAATTGCCTATGATAACGGAGCGGAAGAAGCCGCGCTGTCATATTTTAAAGCCGGCAGCAAATCTGCCGTAAAGATGACGCTTAAAGACGGAAAAGAACACGGTATGCTGACGGGAGGCCTTTTTAAATTTTGGGGCGCCGACTGGCCTGATCCGGGCGGTACCGAATTCCAAGCAGAAGTATATGATGCATCCGGCCCTGATGGAGCTCCGGGCAGCAAAATTGCCGGCCCGTTCCAAGCTGAAGCGCTTCGAAACGGCGAATGGACCAAAGTGGATCTCAGCTCAAAAGGAATCGCGGTCGGAAAGGATTTTTATCTTGTGTTCCGCCAGACGAAACCCGATCCTTATACACCTGCCCTGTCATCTGATGACGGCAGTCCGTACTCGAACAGAAACTGGCAATACCTCGACGGCCGCTGGTCTAAAACCGATAAATCAGACGGAAACTTTATGATCAGGGCTTTGGTCGACTACGAAGCTTCTGTGCCTGAAATAACGTCGCCTGAAGACCGGTCATTTACAAACAAGAGGTCAATCACGGTGAAAGGAACGGCTTCACCAAAAACCGCTGTCCGTCTTACCAATAACGGTAAAACCGCCGCAGAAACGAAAGCAGATGCAGACGGCAATTTCCAGGCCGGCGTCACACTCACTGAAGATGCCAATCGGCTGACGGCGGCATCTGTGACAGACAGCGGGTCAACCGATGAGTCACGCCCTGTCACGGTCATACTGGATGAGGATAAGCCGGATGTGACGATTGACAGTCCGGCAAACGGTGATAAAACAAATAAAGAAGCAGTGACCGTAAAAGGAAAAGTGCACGACGCCCATTTAAAATGGGTAAAGGTGAACGGAAAAAAAGCTGAAGTAAATAACGGTTCTTATCAAGCGAGAACCCTTCTGGAAAACAGCAGCAATGAGATCAAGGTCACGGCCTCAGATGAAGCGGGTAACAAAACAACGAAAAAGACGGTAATCGATGTCAATTACAATGCTCCCGTCATTTCCGGATTGGTTCCCGGAGCGGATAAGGAATTAAAAGCCGGAGAATCAGTGAAAATCGCTTTTTCAAGCGGAAAGAAATTAGACGCTTCCTTCGTTATCCGTCTGCCTCTGACAAACGCCCGGGCAGGGAGCCAAAACGCAACAGAGCTTCCGCTGAGAGAAATTTCTCCGGGACGATATGAGGGTTACTGGACGGCGACCTCTTCCATCAAAGCAAGCGGAGCAAAAATTGACGTTATCGCAAGAGATGACTACGGAAATGAAACGAGACAGACGGCTAAAGGAAAACTTTATATCAATGAGTAAAAACAGAGCGCTGCCAGATCACGGCAGCGCTTTTTTAGTTGAAGCGGACAATAGGAAAGCAACCCTTTCGGCCCTCGACAAATAAAACGGTTATCCCTTAAAAATTGTACTTTACCCTCAACATTAATTGACAGACTTTCCCACAGAGCTTGCTTTATACTTATGAAACAAGAGAGAGAAACAGATAAGTAAGACAAAAGAGGAAAGGGGTCAGATGTGAAAATCTATCTGGATGTCATTTGGCTGTTGAACTTTTGTTTTGATTCTCTTTTGCTTTTATTGACCGCCTTTATTTTAAAACGCCAGGTAAAAAAAAGAAGAGTGGCCGCCGGCGGTTTCATCGGGTCAGCCATTGTGCTTCTGATGTTTACGCCTGTTTCTCCCTTTGTGGAGCATCCGGCGGGAAAAATGGCGTTTTCAGTAGTCATCGTGCTTACGGCTTTTGGCTTTAAACGGTTCCGATACTTTTTTCAAAATTTGTTCGCCTTTTATTTCGCGACTTTTCTCGTCGGCGGGGGAATGATCGGCGTACATTCCCTGCTGCAGACAGAATCAATTGTGCAGCAAGGGGTAATGGTCACAAGCCAGACCGGATTCGGCGACCCGATCAGCTGGATGTTTGTAGTTATCGGATTTCCGGCCATATGGTTTTTCTCGAAAAAGAGAATTGAAGACATCGAGACGAAGTCCATTCAGTACGATGAACTTGTCATGGTGCAGGCGGAATTCAGCGGACAGACAATCCGCGCGAAAGGATTGGTGGATTCCGGGAATCAGCTGTATGATCCGCTGACGAAAACGCCGGTCATGATCCTTCACATTGACAAATTCGCTCTGATTCTCAGCGAAAAGGAAACGGACCTCATCAAATCCGCCAGTCCGCTTGAAGTGATAGAGCAGCTTGATGATTCGTTCCGCCATGCGGATAAGCTGAGGCTGATTCCATACAGGGGCGTCGGCCAGGACAATCAATTTTTACTCTGTTTAAAGCCGGATTACGTCACGATTTTAACAAAAGACGAAATGATCGCTTGTGAAAAATGCCTGATCGGCATCAGCACAAAACCATTATCCGCGGACGGTGAATTTGACGGAATCGTTCATCCGAAGATGCTGACAGGGAAGGCTGTAAAACATGTTTCCTGACGAAAAGTCTGTTATTCATCATACTCAAAACGCGTTGTATTTAGAAGGGGGAGGAAGATGAAAAAACTTAAGCTGCGTCTGACATATTTGTGGTATAAATGGCTGATGAAACTCGGACTGAAAAGCGATGAAGTGTATTACATAGGAGGAAGCGAGGCGCTGCCGCCGCCTTTGTCTAAAGAAGAGGAGCAGGTGCTCTTATTAAAGCTGCCGAGCGGGGATCAGGCGGCGCGGGCCATCCTGATTGAGAGAAACTTACGTCTTGTCGTTTACATTGCCCGCAAATTCGAAAATACCGGCATCAACATCGAGGACTTAATCAGCATCGGCACCATCGGTTTGATCAAAGCGGTAAACACTTTTAATCCGGAAAAGAAAATCAAACTCGCCACCTACGCGTCGCGATGTATCGAAAACGAAATTTTAATGTACTTGCGCCGAAACAATAAAATCCGTTCAGAGGTGTCCTTTGATGAACCGCTGAATATTGATTGGGACGGAAACGAGCTGCTGCTTTCGGATGTGCTCGGCACAGATGATGATATTATTACAAAAGACATTGAAGCCAATGTGGATAAAAAACTTTTGAAAAAAGCGCTTGAGCAATTAAACGAAAGAGAAAAGCAGATTATGGAACTGCGTTTCGGGCTTGTCGGAGAAGAAGAAAAAACTCAAAAAGATGTAGCCGACATGATGGGGATTTCACAATCTTATATCTCCCGGCTCGAAAAGCGGATTATCAAAAGACTGAGAAAAGAGTTTAACAAAATGGTGTAAAATTTTTTCCATCTGACAGCCCTTACTGCCGCAAGGATTGCCGTCGCCGGATGTTTATTTCTGTAAAATGGCGGTGCATATTTTTCCCACCCGAGGAGATACTTAACGTTGTACAGCAGCTCCTAGTGGGAGGGAAAAACGTGTCAAGAAATAAAGTCGAAATTTGCGGGGTGGATACCTCCAAATTACCGGTGCTCAAGAATGAAGAGATGAGAAAGCTGTTTAGGCAATTACAGGATGAGGGCGATGATTCAGCGAGGGAAAAGCTTGTAAACGGCAATCTGCGCCTTGTCTTAAGCGTCATTCAGAGGTTTAACAACAGAGGAGAGTATGTTGATGACTTATTTCAGGTCGGCTGCATCGGACTAATGAAATCCATTGATAATTTTGACCTAAGCCATAATGTTAAGTTTTCAACATACGCTGTACCGATGATCATCGGAGAAATCCGCAGATATTTGCGGGATAACAATCCGATCCGCGTCTCGAGGTCGCTTCGCGATATCGCATATAAAGCGCTTCAAGTAAGAGAGCGGTTAATCAGTGAGACAAGCAGGGAGCCGACAGCAGAGGAAATCGCCAAAGTTCTTGAAGTGCCCCATGAAGAAATTGTGTTTGCCCTTGACGCCATCCAGGATCCGGTTTCACTGTTTGAGCCGATTTATAATGACGGCGGCGATCCGATTTACGTGATGGACCAGATCAGCGATGAGCGCAATAAGGATACACAATGGATTGAGGAGCTGGCTCTGAAAGAAGGCATGAGAAGACTGAACGAACGGGAAAAAATGATTTTGCGAAAGCGCTTTTTCCAAGGGAAAACCCAGATGGAAGTCGCTGAAGAAATCGGCATATCCCAAGCTCAGGTCTCAAGGCTTGAAAAGGCAGCCATTAAACAAATGAATAAGAATATCCATCAATAACGGAAAAAGCCTTTAAACCTTGTTTAAAGGCTTTTTTCATGCGATGGTTTACGTTTGCAAAAAAGTGATGTATTCTAATGTGTAAAAGTTTTTAGAAAATTTAAACAAAGTAAACGGGGGAAACTGCAATGATTTTACAGCTGGACAGTGTGTCATTAAAAAGAAACGGGAAATGGATTTTGAAAGATATCAACTGGCGCGTCGAGAAAAACGAAAATTGGGTGCTGTACGGATTAAACGGAGCCGGAAAAACGGCTTTGCTGAATATGTTATGCTCTTATTACTTCCCCACTTCAGGAGAGATGCAGGTGCTCGGCCATCAATTCGGCAAAACAGAGCTCGGTGACAGGCTCAGAAGGAAAATCGGTCTTGTTTCGGCAGGTCTTCAGCACAAATTATATGCCGCGGACTCCGCTTTTGAAATCGCCCTCAGCGGCGCGTACGCCTCAATCGGGCTGTACGCAACTCCGAGTGAGCAGGTAAGGGAAAAAGCGATCGGACTTCTGAAGGATTTGGGCGCCATCGGTTACGCCGACAGACGGTATGAAACATTATCACAAGGGGAAAGACAAAGAGCGCTGATTGCGCGGGCGCTTATGGCTGATCCGGAACTGCTGATTTTGGACGAACCCGTGACGGGTCTTGATTTTATGGCAAGGGAGCAGCTGCTGGACACGATTACGTCGATCGCCGAAAAAGAAAATGCGCCGTCCATCCTTTATGTCACCCATCACGCTGAAGAAATTCTGCCGGTGTTTGATCAGGCGCTGCTTTTAAAACAGGGCGAGGTGTTCGCCTCCGGGAAAATCAGGGACATGCTTTCTGACGAGCGGCTTACAGCGTTTTTCGATATGCCTGTCAATGTCTTATGGAACAATGGCCGCCCGCTTTTAACACGTGCAAAAGGGGCATCATCTGTAAAATAACATAAATTCACCCTGGGGGTGCTGCCATGCGGCTGAGAGAGACGTTTGTCTCAACCCTTAACGGACCTGATCCGGATCATGCCGGCGGAGGGAAGCGGTGAAAAAAGCGGAGGAAGATCCGTTTTTTACCCGTTTCATTTCATGAATGAAATGGGTTTTTTGATACAGCCAAAGGGGAGATTTCCAATGCATCAGATTGATATGCTGTTACACCAGGCGGAGAAACGGCGGCACGACTTCATACATATTGCTGAAAGATTGATAGCCTTTCCCACTCCGGCCCCGCCAGCAAGAAATACGGCAGAAGCCCAAAAGTGGGTGGCCGAATTTTTAAAAGAAACGGGCTGCTCGGTCGATATGTGGGATGTGTATCCGGAAGATCCGAATGTAGTCGGTGTTTTAAAAGGGACAGATTCAAGCAGGCATCAAAGCCTGATTTTAAACGGACACATTGATGTGGCAGAAGCCGGGGGCGAAGACTGGCACTCTGACCCGTTTCAGCCGCACGTAAAAGATGGCATGCTGATCGGAAGGGGCGCCGCTGATATGAAAGGGGGTTTGGCGTGTGTTCTTTTCTCTCTGAAGCTGATCCATGATGCCGGCATTAAGCTTCCGGGCGACCTCATTGTACAGTCTGTAATCGGAGAAGAAGTCGGTGAGGCGGGGACGCTGGAATGCTGCAAACGCGGCTATCACGCGGATTTTGCCGTTGTCGCGGATACGAGCAGCCTGCATATTCAAGGGCAGGGCGGAGTCATCACCGGCTGGATAGAATTGAAAAGCAAACAAACATTTCATGACGGCATGAGGCGCAATATGATTCATGCGGGCGGAGGCACATTCGGAGCGAGCGCCATCGAAAAAATGGCGAAAATCATCACTGCCTTGGGAGAGCTGGAGCGCCACTGGGCGGTAACCAAAAGCTATCCCGGTTTTGCGCCCGGCACCAATACGATCAACCCTGCCGTCATTGAAGGCGGAAGACACGCAGCGTTTGTCGCCGATGAATGCCGGTTATGGATCACCGTCCACTTTTATCCGAACGAAACGCACGAACAAGCAGCCGCAGAAATCGAAGACTATATTAATCGTGTCGCTGACAGTGATCTGTGGCTCAAAGAAAACAGGCCGGTGTTCAAATGGGGCGGATCTTCGATGATTGAAGACAGAGGAGAGGTGTTCCCGGCGCTGGAAATCGACCCGGATCATCCGGCAGTTTCTGTCTTGGCTGCATCACACTCAGCCGTCAGAAAACAGGAGCCCGTCATTGATGTTTCCCAAACCGTAACTGACGGAGGGTGGCTTTATCATGCCGGGATTCCGAGCGTCATATACGGTCCCGGCGATTTAAAAAACGCCCACTCCGTAAACGAGGAAGTGTCCGTTGATGAGCTTATGGACTATACGAAAATTATGCTGAGATTTATCCTCGGCTGGTGCAGCCGCAAAAAAGATTGCCCGATGTGACAAGGTTCAGCCCGGCCGTTCATATAATAGGAAAAAGAACGGGCAAAGGGCGTGATACGGATGATCAGCATATCTGAATTTCAAATAAAAGATGTGGTAAACGTGTCGAACGGAAAAAAACTCGGAAGCATCGGTGATATTGATATTAACGTGACAACGGGAAAAATTCAGGCGATTATTTTAGGCGGCAGCGGAAAAGTTCTCGGTTTTTTCGGAAAAGAAGAGGAAATGATCATTCCTTGGCGAAATATAGTTAAAATTGGGGAAGATGTCATCTTAGTGCGTGTAAACGAACCAAAGGGGGGAGCGTAATCCTCCCTTTACTTGTAAAAAGCCGGAAATCTCAATGTTTCCGGCACATTTATTTATCTCATTTTTCAATCAGCCGCTAAACGTATGCTTAAAATTGTGTTAAAATGAGTGGGAAATTACGCTTTTTTAATGTTTGTCGAAAGGTTGGATCTCCATGAATACATATCACCCGTTTAGTCTTACCACCCCCTCGGCACTCATGATAGAAGACTGGAACTGTGTGAATCAGCTTAACACAAAGGTCATCGCCGGATTCACAACGAAAAACGGCGGTGTCAGCAATCCTCCGTATGAGTCATTAAATACCGGATTGCACGTCCGGGACAAAGCTCATGATGTTGTGACAAACCGTGAAGTCATAGCGTCCTTATGCGGTACTGATCTGGATTCCTGGGTGTTCGCCGACCAGACACATGAAAACCGCGTCCGGCGCGTGACAGCCGGGGATAAAGGAAAAGGAGCGAGAGACTATTCTTCCGCATTCCGCGGGACGGACGGGCTCTACACGAAAGATGCGAATCTTTTTTTGGCCCTTTGTTTTGCGGACTGTGTGCCCTTGTATTTTTATGACCCGGTGAAATCCATTATCGGCGCTGCCCATGCCGGATGGAAGGGGACGGTCAAACAAATCGGACGTATCATGACGGAACGCTGGGTAAACGAAGAAGGCTCCCGTTTAACAGATATTCAGGCTGTCATCGGTCCGTCCATCAGCGCGGGAAGCTATACAGTCGACGACCGCGTCATCAATGAAGTGCGGGCGCTGCCTTTTACGGCTGAATCCGCCATATGCGAAACGGAAAAAGGCCAGTATCAGCTTGATTTAAAAGAGGTCAACCGTCTTCTTCTGATACATTGCGGCATTCCGGAAGAAAACATTTCAGTCAGCGGTTTATGCACCGAACGAGAGCGTGAACTATTCTTTTCACACCGCCGCGACAAAGGGAAAACGGGACGCATGATGTCCTTTATCGGAATGAAGGAGGCGTAAGATCTTGCGTGTTGCTGATCAATTACGACATATAAACGAAAGAATAAACGAAGCATGTAACAGATCGGGCCGAAGCCCCGAAGATGTTACTGTCATCGCGGTTACAAAATACGTATCAGCCGAAAGGGCTCAAGAGGCCGTTGATGCCGGTATTACAAGTCTGGGAGAAAACCGGGATGCCGAGCTTATCCATAAGCAGGAAGTCATCAAAGGCAGCCCGGAGTGGCACTTTATCGGCAGTCTTCAGTCCAGAAAGGTGAAGGCCGTCGTTGACCGTGTATCTTATATTCATTCCTTAGACAGACTGTCATTGGCAAAAGAGATTGAAAAACGGGCGCAGCATGCGGTTCGCTGTTTTGTGCAGGTGAATACTTCGCTTGAGCCGTCTAAGCACGGTTTGAAAACAGAGGAGGTCATCCCCTTTATCAGAGAGCTTTCTGAGTTTAGAAACATTTCTGTAGAGGGCCTGATGACGATGGCTCCCCTGACAGACGATACAGAAACGATCAGAGCCTGCTTCCGGCAATTGCGTGATCTGAGGGATCAGGTGCAAAAACTGCATCAGACAAACGCACCGTGCCGGGAACTGTCAATGGGCATGTCAAATGATTATGAAATCGCTGTTGAAGAGGGCGCAACTTTTATCAGAATCGGCTCTTCATTAGTCGGAAATGAACCGGGGGGTGTAAACAAATGAGCATGAAAAATAAACTGAAAAACTTTTTCTCAATGGATGAGGAGGAGTACGAGTACGAATACATTGAAACGGAGCAGGATCATCCGGAAGAGCATGAACAGCAGAAAGATAAACAGCCTGCTTACGCTCAGAAGCCGCAGGGCAAGCAGAACGTAGTAAGCTTGCAAAGTGTTCAGAAATCCTCTAAAGTGGTGTTGAGTGAACCGCGTGTATATGCGGAAGCGCAGGAAATCGCCGATCATTTAAAGAACAGGCGGGCGGTTGTCGTCAATCTGCAGCGCATCCAGCATGATCAGGCGAAAAGAATCGTCGACTTTTTAAGCGGTACCGTCTACGCCATCGGCGGCGACATTCAGAGAATCGGTTCAGATATTTTTCTGTGCACGCCTGATAATGTCGACGTTTCCGGCACGATTTCGGAGCTTATAAATGAAGACGAACATCAGAGGTGGTAAAGCAGGATGATTCTTTATCAAATTTTTTCCGTTCTGAGTTATTTAATTTACATCTACTCGTTTGCCCTGATCATCTATATCTTTATGTCATGGGTGCCGAGTACGAGAGAAACGGCGGTCGGACGGTTTCTCGCAGCGATTTGCGAACCGTATTTAGAGCCGTTCAGAAGGATCATTCCGCCCATTGCCATGCTGGATATATCCCCGATTGTAGCGATTATCGTGCTTCGGTTTGCCACGACGGGACTTTGGGGCCTATACCGCATGATCGCAATGTATACTTGAATGCGACAGTTTGATATGGGCTTGGCACCAGCCAAGCCTCTTTACATAGAAAGGAAAGAACATGAGCGATATTTACCAGCACTTCAGACAAGACGAGCGGCCTTTTATTGATCAGGCGCTTGAATGGAAACAGATTGTCCTGGACCAGTATCGGATGAAGCTGACTGATTTCTTAGATCCCAGAGAACAGGTCATTGTAAAAGCCGTTATCGGCGACGCCTGCGGTCTTGCGTTTTTCGGAGGATATGACAGAGCTGAGCGCAAACGCGCGATTTTATACCCTGAATATATGGAACCTGAACAGGATGATTTTGAGCTTCGGGCTTTTGACGTTCAATACGCTGAAAAATTCGTCAGCATTGACCACCGCTCTCTTCTCGGATCATTAATGGGGATCGGCTTAAAGCGGCAGAAATACGGCGATCTGATTTTCTCTGAGGAAGCCGTGCAGCTGATCGTCTCCGGTGAAATCGCCGATTTTGTCAGCACTCAGCTGACCAAGGCGGGCAAAGCGCCGGTAAAGCTTGAGAAAATCGAGCTTTCCGCTCTTCACATTCCCGCTTCAGATGTCGAAATAAGGGATGACACGGTTTCTTCATTGCGTCTCGACGCCGTCTGCGCTTCAATGAGCAGGCAATCCCGGCAGAAAGCGCAGGCGCTTGTGAAAAACGGGCTCGTTAAGGTGAATTGGAAAGCCATTGAAGATCCGTCTTATCAGGTTGCTGAAGGGGACATGCTCTCGATTCGCGGCTTCGGACGATGCAGTTTGGCAAAAGTTGACGGAAAAACGAAAAAAGACAAATGGAAAGTTACATTTGAACGGCAAAAATGAGTCGTTTTTTCAGTTTTTTTCTCCATCTGTGCCGTATTTGTTTTATAATGTGAACTAGATAACCGTACTGAAATGTAAAAATGGAGGTGGCAATATGCCATTAACGCCGAATGATATCCATAACAAAACGTTTACAAAAGGTTTTCGCGGATATGATGAAGATGAAGTAAATGAATTTTTAATGCAGGTCAGAAAAGATTACGAAATCGCACTCCGTAAAAAAACGGAGCTTGAGGCGAAAGTGAACGAGCTGGACGAAAAAATCGGCCACTTTGCCAATATCGAAGAAACGCTGAATAAATCAATTCTCGTAGCCCAGGAAGCCGCAGAAGACGTAAAGCGCAACTCGCAGAAAGAAGCGAAGCTGATCGTCCGTGAAGCAGAAAAAAATGCTGATCGCATCATCAATGAGTCGCTTTCCAAATCAAGAAAAATCGCAATGGAAATCGAAGAGCTGAAAAAACAGTCTAAAGTCTTCAGAACACGTTTCCAAATGCTGATTGAAGCGCAGCTCGATCTGCTGAAGAACGATGATTGGGATCATCTGCTGGAATACGAAGTCGACGCGGTATTTGAGGAAAAAGAATAATTTTCTGATTTTCTTGACATTCTCCGGCCCGTTCGAATATAATACGTTCATAAATTCAGATGAAAAGACGATTGAAAGGGACCGGCATGACTCAAAACAGGCTATAAAGCGACCCGGGGAAGGTGAAAGCCCGGGATGGCCGGAATCATGCAGATCAGCCCTTTAGTTTCCTTTCTGAACCGAGAGTAGGATAGGACGTTCCATCACGTTACGATGTTCGAGAGGAAAAGACGGATGATCCGTTTTTTCTAAAAGGGTGGTACCGCGAGATAAGCTTTCTCGTCCCTTATGGGATGAGAGGGCTTTTTTTATTTTCTGAAAAATGTTGTGGAGGAATGAAAATGGATTACAAAGATACGCTGTTAATGCCGAAAACAGATTTTCCGATGCGCGGAAATCTGCCGAATCGTGAGCCGGACATGCAAAAAGACTGGGAGGAGCAGGACATTTACCGTCTTGTTCAAGAACGGACGAAAGACCGCCCGAAATTCGTACTGCATGACGGACCTCCTTATGCAAACGGAGACATCCACATGGGCCATGCCCTGAACAAAATCCTGAAAGACTTCATCGTCCGCTATAAATCAATGAGCGGCTACAACGCACCGTACGTGCCGGGCTGGGATACGCACGGACTGCCGATTGAAACGGCGCTGACGAAAAACAAAAAAGTAAACCGGAAAGAAATGTCCGTCGCTGATTTCCGCAAGCTTTGCGAAGATTATGCATGGCAGCAGATCGAAAGACAGCGCGAACAATTCAAGCGTCTCGGCGTCAGAGGCGATTGGGAAAACCCGTATGTCACGCTTCAGCCTGAATTTGAAGCGCAGCAGATCCGCGTTTTCGGCGAGATGGCGAAAAGAGGCTATATTTATAAAGGTCTGAAGCCGGTCAACTGGTCGCCTTCAAGTGAATCTGCCTTAGCAGAAGCGGAAATTGAATATCAGGACAAACGTTCCGCGTCTATTTATGTTGCGTTTAAGGTGAAAGACGGTAAAGGCGTTCTGGAAAACGGAGAAAGCTTCATCATCTGGACGACGACGCCGTGGACGATGCCTGCCAACCTCGGAATTTCCGTTCATCCTGATCTTGAGTACAATGTCATCAAGGTTGGAGACAAGCGTTATGTAGTGGCTGCTGAACTGATCGAAAACGTAGCGGAGGCATGCGGCTTTGAAAATCCTGAAGTTGTCGCATCATATAAAGGCAGAGAATTAGAATACATCACTGCAGAACATCCGCTGTACGGCAGAGATTCACTCGTCATGCTCGGTGACCACGTCACAACCGATGCCGGAACAGGCTGTGTTCATACTGCCCCGGGCCACGGGGAAGATGACTTTATCGTCGGCCAAAAGTACGGCTTAGAAGTACTGTGCCCTGTTGATGAAAAAGGAAACATGACCGACGAAGCGCCGGGCTTTGAAGGAATGTTTTACGATAAAGCCAATAAACCGATCACGGAGAAGCTTGAAGAAAACGGCGCGCTCTTGAAACTCGAGTTTATTACACACTCCTATCCGCATGACTGGAGAACGAAAAAACCGACCATCTTCAGAGCGACAGCGCAATGGTTTGCGTCAATTAAAGATTTCAGATCCGATCTGCTTGATGCCATCAAACAAACGAAGTGGGTGCCGGAGTGGGGCGAACAGCGCCTTTACAACATGGTGCGCGACCGCGGTGACTGGTGTATCTCAAGACAGCGCGTCTGGGGCGTTCCGATCCCGGTATTTTATGCAGAAAACGGTGAGCCGATCATCACTGACGAAACGATTGAACACGTGTCTGAGCTGTTCAAACAGCACGGCTCAAACGTCTGGTTTGAAAGAGAGGCAAAAGACCTTCTGCCGGAAGGATTTACACATCCGGGAAGCCCGAACGGAATCTTCACGAAAGAGCAAGACATTATGGATGTGTGGTTTGATTCAGGTTCTTCCCATCAGGCTGTTCTTGAAGAACGTGATGATCTTGTCCGTCCGGCTGATTTATACCTTGAAGGCTCTGACCAATACCGCGGCTGGTTTAACTCATCTCTTTCCACCGCTGTTGCAGTCACCGGCAAAGCGCCGTATAAAGGCGTATTAAGCCACGGATTTACACTTGATGCAAACGGCCGTAAAATGAGTAAATCACTCGGCAATACGATTGACCCGACAAAAATCGCAAAACAGCTTGGAGCTGAAATTCTGCGTTTATGGGTATCTTCCGTAAACTATCAGGCCGATCACCCGGTTTCTGAAGATATTCTGAAGCAGGTCGCGGAAGTATACCGGAAAGTCCGCAACACGTTCCGCTTCCTTCACGGCAACCTGTTCGATTTCAATCCAAGCGTCAATGCCGTTGATGTAAAAGATCTCCGCGAAGTGGATCAATATATGCTGATCAAGCTGAATAAGCTGATCGATAAGGTGAAAAAAGCGTACGATGAATATGAATTTGCGGTTGTTTATCACAGCATTCACAATTTCTGTACGATCGAGCTCAGCTCCTTCTATCTTGATTTTGCAAAAGATGTTGTGTACATCGAGCATGCGGATCATCCGGACCGCCGCAGCATGCAGACCGTCTTTTATGAAACGCTGCTGGCGTTAGTGAAGCTGACGGCGCCGATTCTCCCGCACACGGCGGATGAAATGTGGTCTCACTTATCATTTGTTGAAGAAGCGAGCGTGCAGCTGACAGATATGCCGGAAACCATTGCTGTTCCGGACAGTCAAGCGACAGAAGAAAAATTCGACCGCTTCATGGAGCTTCGAAACGACGTGCTGAAAGCTTTGGAAACAGCCCGTAACGAAAAAATTATCGGAAGATCATTGGAAGCGAGCCTGACTTTGTATCCGAACAAAGAAAACCGCGACCTCTTGTCATCCATTAAAGAAAACATCGCGCAGCTGTTTATCGTCTCAGAACTGACAGTAAAAGACGAAAGTGAAGCGCCGGAAAACGCGCAAAGCTTCACAACAGGAAAAATGACCGTAGAAAAAGCGGAAGGCCAGATGTGTGAGCGTTCCCGCGTAATTTCTAAAGATGTCGGAGCCAATCCGAAATATCCGACATTATCACTGCGCAATGCGGAAATCGTTGAAAAATATTATCAAAAATAATGAATGAGAAAGCGCCCGGTGTCAGCCGGGCGCTTTTTTACATGCCACTAATGTCATCGATTAGAACGACAGGAAAAATCTTATGGGCTTCAAATGACGCTCTGGGGGCAACAATAAAGCCATAACATCAAGAGCAGGAGTTGTGATGAATGAATGATCAACTGACCGCAATCCACACGGAGCTTCTCATGATGAAAGAAGAACTTCAATCAAGATTATTCGAATATTCTTGCTTTCAAATGTCAGCATCTGTTCAACCTTCAATGAACGACCAAGAAGCAACTCTGATCTATCATATAAAAGAAGAACTTCAGGACGTTCTTCTTGCCCTGTCTAAGTTTGAAAACAATACGTACGGTTATTGTGAAAAAACAGGCGCCCCCATTCCGATTGAAAAACTTGCGGTGCTGCCGACGGCCAGAACCGCTGATGATTTTTATTATCCCGCTCAATTTGAAAAGAAAACCCTTCCATATTGGGAACCCGGAGATTATGCATATGATCAGGCGCTGTATGAGTGACAGCGTCTGTTTGCATGCGCTTATGATCTGCCTTTACTCTGGCATCTTTTACTGATAAAATTCATAAAGGATAAAAGTAACTGTATACTGGAGGAACGTGTGTGCTTTATTATCTTATCGCTCTTTTTATTATTATTGCCGACCAATTGACCAAATGGCTTGTCGTCAGCCATATGGAATTGGGACAAAGCATACCTGTCATCGATCAGGTGCTTTATATCACATCTCATCGCAACACGGGAGCGGCGTGGGGGATTTTAGCCGGCCAAATGTGGTTTTTCTACGTCATTACCATCGCCGTGATTATCGGAATCGTTTATTACATACAGCGTTATGCAAAAGGGCAGATGTTACTCGGAATTTCTCTCGGCTTAATGCTGGGCGGTGCGGCCGGAAACTTTATTGACCGGGCGGCGCGCCAGGAAGTGGTGGATTTTATTCATGTCATCATCGTGGATTATCACTATCCGATTTTTAATATCGCGGACTCCTCACTGTGCGTCGGTGTAATACTTTTATTTATTCATATGCTGTTTGACAGCGGGAAAAAGAAGGAGCAATAACATGAATCAATTTGAGATAACCGTTCAGCCTGAACAAAAGAGCGAACGGATTGATAAATTTTTGGCTTCAACGGGAGAAAACTGGTCACGCACTCAAGTGCAGCAATGGGTAAAAGAGGGATTGGTATCCGTTAACGGCAAATCCGTAAAAGCGAACTACAAAATGCAGCCCGGCGATCAGGTAAACGTCACCATTCCTGAACCGGAAGAATTGGACGTGCTTGCAGAGCCGATGGATTTGGACATTTACTATGAGGATCAGGACGTCTTGGTTGTGAACAAACCGCGGGGCATGGTTGTACACCCGGCGCCCGGCCATGTGACAGGGACGCTTGTAAACGGACTGATGGCTCACTGCAACGACCTTTCCGGCATTAACGGCGTCATGCGCCCGGGAATCGTCCACCGGATTGATAAAGATACTTCCGGTCTGTTAATGGTCGCTAAAAACGATATGGCGCATGAATCACTCGTTAATCAGCTCGTCAATAAAACCGTGACCAGAAAGTACAAAGCGGTTGTCCACGGGGTGATTTCACATGATGACGGAACGATTGACGCTCCGATCGGTAGAGATAAAAAAGACCGTCAAAGCATGACCGTAACAAGAGAAAGCAGCAAAAACGCCGTCACGCATTTCCACGTGCTTGAGCGTTTTCAAGATTTCACGCTCGTAGAGTGCCGTCTTGAGACCGGAAGAACGCATCAGATCCGTGTTCATATGAAATATATCGGGTTTCCTTTGGCAGGCGACCCGAAGTACGGACCGAGAAAAACCATTGATTTCAATGGTCAGGCTCTTCATGCCGGAATATTAGGTTTTGATCATCCGCGGACGGGCGAATACATGGAGTTTGAAGCGCCCCTTCCTGAAGATATGAAAAAACTCATTGAAGATTTAAGAAATAGCCATTGACAGCGACTTTCTTTTCTGAAATAATAAAAACAAGCTGAATAGATTCTTTAACACAGTCCAGAGAGGCTGAGAAGGATAACGGATAGGACAGAAGAGATACACGTGTGTGTCTTCGTCCTGGAAAGGAACCCCTCTATGCTCTGGCAGGAGGGGTTTTTTCTTCTTATATACGAATGGAGAGGTGTCACGAGTGAATCAAAAAGCTGTTATTCTCGACGAACAGGCGATCAGGCGGGCGCTGACAAGGATAGCCCATGAAATGATCGAACGGAATAAAGGAATGAATGACTGCATTCTTGTAGGGATTAAAACAAGAGGCATTTATTTAGCGAAGCGGCTGGCCGAGCGGATCGAACAGATTGAAGGGAATCCGGTCACCGTCGGGGAAATCGATATCACCCTTTACCGTGACGACCTCACGAAAAAAACGAGCAATGAAGAGCCGCTTGTAAAAGGCGCGGACATTCCGGCCGATATTACAGACCAAAAGGTCATTGTGGTTGATGATGTGCTTTATACCGGCCGGACGGTGAGAGCGGCGATGGATGCCCTCGTTGATGTCGGACGGCCGTCATCGATACAGCTTGCCGTGCTTGTCGACAGAGGGCACCGGGAGCTGCCGATCAGAGCGGACTATATCGGGAAAAACATTCCGACCTCAAAAGCTGAAAAAGTAATGGTTCAGCTGAGCGAAGTTGATCAGACTGATATGGTCGCCATTTACGAAAATGAATAATCACCCTTTTTAAATGCATTCCAGAGAGTTTGCAAAGAGGATTTTAAAACACAAAGCCGGGCGGATCGACGCGGCCGGGTTTTGTATGCCTCTTTGCGCAAAAAGCAAAGAGGTTTTTTTATACCATTTGAAAGTCAACCGGGAGGAAAACGCCATGAGTAAGAAAAAAGTAAACCTGGGAGTCAGGGACGTCCCCAATCCATTGTCTTGGCTGTCATTCAGCCTGCAGCATTTATTCGCCATGTTCGGTTCAACCATACTCGTGCCGAAACTGGTCGGAATGAGCCCGGCAGTGGCGCTTGTCACGAGTGGAATCGGGACACTCGCCTATCTCTTGGTGACAAAAGGCCAGATTCCCGCTTATCTCGGCTCATCATTCGCCTTTATATCACCGATTATCTTGGTGAAGGCGACGGGAGGGCCGGGGGCTGCCATGGTCGGCGCTTTCCTGGCGGGAATTGTGTACGGCCTGATCGCATTGCTCATCAGGCAGCTTGGAACGGGGTGGCTGATGAAGCTGCTGCCCCCGGTGGTCGTCGGGCCGGTCATCATCGTCATCGGCCTCGGACTGGCAAGCACAGCCGTCAATATGGCAATGTATGCCGATCCGAATGCGAAGGAACTCGTCTACAGCCTGAAACATTTCAGTGTAGCCGGCGTCACTTTGGCCATCACCATTATCTGCGCCATCTTTTTACGGGGATTTTTAAGCCTGATTCCGGTATTGATCGGCATTATAGGCGGCTATCTGTTTGCGCTGACACAGGGCATCGTCAATTTTCAGCCGGTCATTGATGCAAAGTGGTTCGCCGTTCCTGAATTTATCATCCCTTTCAAAGACTATACGCCGTCAGTGACATTGGGCATTGCGGCTGCGATGGTGCCGGTCGCTTTCGTGACGATGTCAGAACATATCGGCCACCAAATGGTGCTGAGTAAAGTCGTCGGACAGGATTTCATTAAAAAGCCGGGACTGCACCGCTCCATAATGGGGGACAGTGTTGCGACGATCATCGCTTCGTTAATCGGCGGCCCGCCGACGACGACATACGGCGAGAACATCGGAGTCCTGGCAATTACGAGAGTTTTCAGCGTCTTTGTCATCGGCGGCGCGGGTGTGATTGCGCTGTGCTTCGGGTTTATCGGAAAAGTATCAGCGCTGATCAGCTCTGTTCCGTCCGCGGTTATGGGAGGCGTTTCCTTCCTGCTCTTCGGAATTATCGCCTCCAGCGGTTTAAGAATGCTGATTGACAACAACATTGATTATGAAAACAAGAGAAATTTGATTATCACATCCGTCATCCTCGTGATCGGCGTCGGAGGGGCTTTTATTCAAGTATCAAAAGGCGGGTTCCAAATATCCGGCATGGCGCTTGCGGCAATCGTCGGAGTCATCCTGAACCTCATCCTGCCGCATGCAAATGAAGAAGACGCGATTGCATCAGAAAAACAAAATCATATGTAAAACCTTTTAAAGAAAGTCCAGAGAGGCTTGGAAGGGTTATAACGGGAAGAAGCTGTACGCTGCTTCTCTCTTTAACCGCACCCCGAGTCTATAGACCGGGGTGTTTTTTTACGGCCTTCAAGCGGAAACGGAGGAGAAAAACATGAATCATTTAACGGCGATGTCTGAACTGAGCGCAGCTGAAATTACAGAACTGCTGCGTGAGGCAAAAGCGATAAAAGAGGGAACAGTCCGCCCCGATCTCGCGGGAAAATTTGTTGCGAATCTGTTTTTTGAACCGAGCACGAGAACGCGGTTCAGCTTTGAAGTGGCGGAAAAGAAACTCGGGATGAACGTGCTCAGCTTAGACGATACGAGCACAAGCGTTCAAAAAGGCGAGTCCTTATACGACACGGTCAAAACTCTGGAATCAATCGGAGCGGACGCCTGCGTCATCAGGCACAGCACGGATGAATATTACAAAGATCTGACCGGCAGAGTCAATATTCCGATCTTAAACGCCGGCGACGGCTGCGGCCAGCACCCGACTCAGTCATTGCTCGATTTAATGACGATTCAAGAGGAATTTGAGACCTTTCAGGGCCTGACGGTTTCCATTCATGGCGATATCAAACACAGCAGGGTGGCAAGGTCAAATGCCGAGGTGCTGACAAGGCTCGGCGCACGCGTGCTGTTTTCTGGTCCGCCGCAATGGCAGGATGAGAAAAACGCCTTCGGCACCTGTGTACAGACGGATGAAGCCATACAAGCTTCAGATGTCGTCATGCTGCTCCGCATCCAAAATGAAAGGCATCAGACAGAAGCCGACCAAAAAGGCTACCTGGAAGCATACGGGCTGACCGCAAAGCGGGCGGAGAGCATGAAGCGGCATGCCATCATCATGCATCCCGCACCGGTGAACAGAGGAGTCGAAATTGACACAACATTAGTGGAATGCGGAAAATCAAGAATCTTTAAACAAATGGAAAATGGCGTGTATATCAGAATGGCAGTCTTAAAAAGAGCACTGCAAACCAATGTGAAAAGGGGAGAAGCGGCTTATGTCTTATCTCATTAGGAACGGCTGGATGTTAAATGAACAGGGAGAAAAAGTGGCACAGGATATCCGGGTAACGGGTGAATTCATTTCGGAAACCGGGCTTCTGACAGCGAAAGACGGAGAAACGGTGATCGACGCTGACGGACTGTTCGTTTCACCGGGACTCGTAGACCTTCATGTTCACTTCAGAGAACCGGGCGGCGAGAAAAAAGAAACCATTGAGACGGGCTCTAAAGCCGCGGCGCGAGGCGGCTTTACCACAGTCGCAGCCATGCCGAATACAAGACCGGTGCCGGATACGAAAGAGCAGATGGAATGGCTGCAAAACCGGATCAAAGAAACCTCATCTGTCAGGGTTCTTCCTTACGCATCCATTACGATCAGGCAAACCGGCGAAGAAATGACAGATTTTAAGGCGCTTCATGAAGCCGGAGCATTCGCCTTCACCGATGACGGCGTCGGCGTTCAGACGGCCGGAATGATGTATGAAGCCATGAAACGGGCGGCTTCAATGAATAAAGCGATTGTCGCTCATTGTGAGGATAACTCACTTATTTACGGAGGGAGCGTGCATGAAGGTTCTTTTTCAAAAGCGAACGGCCTGAACGGCATACCTTCCATTTGTGAAGCGGTACATATCGCCCGTGACGTCCTGCTGGCGGAAGCGGCGGGCTGCCATTACCACGTGTGTCATATCAGCACGAAAGAATCGGTCAGAGCCGTAAGAGACGCAAAAAAAGCGGGAATTTGCGTGACGGCGGAAGTGTCGCCGCACCACCTGCTGCTTTGTGACGAAGATATCCCGGGACTTGATACCAATTTTAAAATGAATCCGCCGCTTCGCAGCAAAGAGGACAGAGAGGCGCTGATTGAAGGGCTTTTAGACGGTACGATTGATTTCATCGCCACTGACCATGCGCCGCATACTGAAGAAGAGAAAAACACGGATATGAAGCTTGCGCCTTTCGGGATCGTCGGTTTAGAAACAGCCTTTCCGCTTCTGTACACACATTTTGTGAAAAACGGGGCGTGGACGCTGAAGCAGCTGGTTGATTTCATGACGGTAAAACCTTGCGAGGCATTTGATCTTCCGTACGGAACGCTTGCACCGGGGGCGCCGGCTGACATCACCCTGATTGATCTGGAAAAAGAAGCAGCCATTGACAAAGATACATTTTTATCTAAAGGAAAAAATACGCCATTCAACAAGATGAAGTGCTTCGGTTGGCCTGTTGCAACGATGGCTGCCGGTAAGCTTGCATACGAAGAAGGGAGACTCGTCAAATGAAAAGAAGACTAGTGCTGGAAAATGGAGCGGTATTTGAGGGTGAAGCATTCGGGAGCCTGGAGCATACCGCGGGTGAAGTCGTATTCAACACGGGAATGACCGGTTATCAGGAAATTTTATCAGACCCTTCTTACTGCGGGCAGATTGTGACGCTGACGTATCCTCTGATCGGCAACTACGGAATTAACAGAGATGACTTTGAATCCATCACTCCTTTTGTAAAAGGGCTGATCGTAAAAGAACTGTGCGAGCTGCCTTCCAACTGGCGTTCGGCTTACACGCTTGACGAGTATTTGAAAATGAAAAATATCCCCGGCTTACAAGGGATTGACACGAGAAAGCTCACAAGAATGATCCGCACGGCCGGCGCATTAAAAGGAACGTTTGCTTCAAGTGAGGAGAATGTCGGAGAGGTTCTTGCAAGGCTGAAAGAAACGGAACTGCCGAGAAATCAAGTCGCTCAAGTATCTGCGAAAACGGCATATCCGAGTCCGGGCCGCGGCAAACGCATCGTACTCGTCGATTTCGGTATGAAGCACGGCATTTTAAGAGAGTTAAACAAAAGAAAATGCGATGTCATCGTTGTGCCGTACAATGTAACGGCGGAAGAAGTGCTTCAGCTCAAGCCGGACGGCATCATGCTTTCTAACGGACCCGGAGATCCGAAAGATGTGCCGGAAGCCATTGAAATGATAAAAGGCATACTCGGGAAGGTGCCGTTATTCGGAATCTGCCTCGGCCACCAATTATTTGCACTGGCATCCGGAGCGGAAACGGAAAAAATGAAATTCGGACACAGGGGTTCCAATCATCCGGTTAAAGAGCTTGCGACAGGGAAAGTCGCTTTAACCGCCCAAAACCACGGATATACAGTTTCTTCAATAGATGAGACAGAGCTTGAAGTGACGCACATTGCGATCAATGATCAAACGATCGAAGGACTCAAACATAAAACATTGCCGGCATTTACGGTTCAGTACCACCCTGAAGCTTCACCGGGGCCGGAAGACGCCAATCATTTATTTGACAGATTCATTGACTTGATCGAAACAACTGAGAAAGAAGGGGAAGCGGTATGCCAAAACGCGTAGATATTAAAAAGATTTTAGTGATCGGATCAGGCCCGATTATTATCGGACAGGCGGCGGAATTTGATTATGCGGGCACACAGGCGTGTCTCGCTTTAAAGGAAGAAGGCTATGAAGTCATTCTCGTCAACTCGAATCCGGCAACGATTATGACGGATACGGAAATGGCTGATCGGGTATACATAGAACCGCTGACGCCGGAGTTTCTCACTCGTATTATCAGAAAAGAACGGCCGGACGCCATCCTGCCGACTCTGGGAGGCCAGACCGGACTGAATCTTGCCGTTGAGCTGTCTGAACTCGGGGTTCTTGAGGAATGCGGGGTGGAAGTGCTCGGCACAAAGCTGTCCGCCATCCAGCAGGCGGAAGACCGCGACTTATTCCGTACGCTGATGAATGAGCTGAATGAACCGGTGCCGGAAAGTGAGATCATCCGCACTTTACAGGAAGCCGAGGAATTTGTCGGCCGGATCGGGTTTCCGGTTATTGTGCGCCCCGCTTACACATTAGGCGGAACGGGCGGCGGCATCTGCTCGAATGAAGCAGAACTGAAAGAGATCGTCGAAAACGGATTAAAACTCAGCCCCGTCCATCAGTGCCTTCTGGAAAAAAGTATTGCCGGTTACAAAGAGATCGAATATGAAGTCATGAGAGACAGCAGAGATCACGCGATCGTCGTCTGCAACATGGAAAATATCGATCCGGTCGGCATCCATACGGGCGACAGCATCGTCGTTGCCCCGAGCCAGACTTTGAGCGACCGGGAATACCAGCTTTTGCGCAATGTTTCATTAAAGCTGATCCGCGCGCTCGGCATTGAAGGCGGCTGTAATGTTCAGCTCGCGCTCGATCCCGACAGCTTCCAATATTACATTATCGAAGTGAATCCGCGGGTGAGCCGCTCATCTGCCCTCGCCTCAAAAGCGACGGGTTACCCGATCGCAAAGCTTGCGGCGAAAATCGCAGTCGGGCTTTCTCTTGATGAAATGATGAATCCCGTAACGGGAAAAACATATGCGGCTTTTGAGCCCGCGCTTGACTATGTCGTTTCTAAAATCCCGCGCTGGCCGTTCGACAAATTTGAGTCGGCAAACCGCAGGCTCGGGACGCAAATGAAAGCCACCGGAGAGGTCATGGCCATCGGACGCACCCTTGAAGAATCGCTGTTAAAGGCGGTCCGCTCATTGGAAGCCGATGTCTATCACCTGGAACTGAAGGATGCGGAAGAGATTTCTGACGGGCTTTTGGAAAAACGGATCAGAAAGGCCGGGGATGAACGCTTGTTTTATCTTGCTGAAGCGTTCAGAAGAGGCTATACAGTGGAGCAGCTTCATGAATTTTCCGCAATTGACGTATTCTTTTTGCACAAGCTCTGTAAGCTGGTCGCTTTTGAAACAGAGCTGAAAGCGGAAAAAGGCAGCCTCGCCGTCCTTCAGACAGCGAAGGAACTCGGTTTCTCCGACAAATATATCAGCCGGGAATGGAATATGCCGGAACAAGAGCTGTATCAAATGCGAAAAGAAGCAGACATCAAGCCTGTATATAAAATGGTGGATACATGTGCGGCGGAATTCGAATCAGAAACCCCGTACTTTTACAGCACATATGAGGAAGAAAATGAGTCTGAGGTTACATCAAGAAAAAGCGTCGTCGTCCTCGGTTCCGGCCCGATCCGTATCGGACAGGGCGTCGAATTTGACTATGCGACCGTTCATTCTGTCTGGGCGATCAAGCAGGCAGGCTATGAAGCGATTATTATCAACAACAACCCTGAGACGGTGTCCACTGATTTCAGCATATCAGACAAACTGTATTTTGAACCGCTGACGGTAGAAGATGTCATGCACATCATCGATTTGGAACAGCCGGAAGGCGTTGTCGTCCAATTCGGCGGCCAGACGGCGATCAATCTTGCGGAAGAATTGAGCGCCCGCGGCGTCAAAATCCTCGGCACATCACTTGAAGATTTAGACCGTGCGGAAGACCGGGATAAGTTTGAGCAGGCGCTTGAGGCGCTGAATGTGCCGCAGCCGCTCGGAAAAACCGCCGTGTCGGTGAACGAAGCGGTCAAAATTGCCGCATCCATCGGCTATCCGGTACTTGTCCGCCCTTCGTATGTGCTTGGCGGCCGGGCGATGGAAATCGTCTATCACGAAGAAGAGCTGCTTCACTATATGAAAAATGCGGTCAAAATCAACCCGCAGCATCCGGTGTTAATCGACCGTTATCTGACGGGGAAAGAAATCGAAGTCGATGCCGTATCTGACGGCGAAACAGTCGTTATTCCGGGAATTATGGAGCATATCGAGCGGGCCGGCGTCCATTCAGGGGATTCAATCGCCGTCTATCCGCCTCAGTCTTTAAGCGAAGACATTAAGAAAAAAATCGAACAATACACTGTAGCCTTGGCAAAAGGCCTTAACATCATCGGGTTGCTGAACATCCAGTTCGTACTGTCGCAAGGTGAAGTGTATGTGCTTGAGGTAAATCCGCGGTCAAGCAGAACCGTGCCGTTCTTAAGCAAAATCACAAAGATTCCGATGGCGAATCTGGCGACAAAGGTCATTCTCGGCCAAAAGCTTGCTGATTTCGGCTATCAAGAGGGGCTGCAGCCTGAACAGCAGGGGGTATTCGTGAAAGCGCCTGTCTTCTCATTCGCGAAGCTGAGAAGAGTAGATATTACGTTAGGCCCTGAAATGAAGTCGACGGGAGAGGTCATGGGCAAAGATTCAACCCTGGAAAAAGCGCTCTATAAAGCGCTGATTGCTTCTGGCATTCAAATCCCGAACTACGGCTCAGTGCTGTTGACTGTTGCCGATAAAGATAAAGAAGAAGGACTGCTGATCGCGAAGCGGTTCCACGCCATCGGCTATAAAATCTTGGCGACGGAAGGAACGGCGGCTTATTTGAAAGACGCTCAGATTCCGGCTCAAGTCGTCGGAAAAATCGGCGAAGAAGGGAAAAATCTGCTCGATGTGATCAGAAACGGCGAAGCGCAATTTGTCATCAATACGCTGACAAAGGGCAAACAGCCGGCCAGAGACGGCTTCAGAATCCGCCGCGAATCCGTTGAGAATGGAGTCGCCTGCCTGACATCTTTAGATACGGCTGAAGCCATTTTGCGGGTATTGGAAAGCATGACATTCCGGGCGGATCATATGCCTGCATCCGAAACCAATCAAAAGGCGGCAGCCACGATATGAAAAAAGCGCATTTGACTGTTCAATCCAACTTAGAAATTGCCGACCGGATTTATAAGATGGTGCTGAAAGGAGAGCTTGTCCGGCACCTTACCGAGCCGGGTCAATTTCTACATCTGAAGGTGAGTGACGCGGTCACGCCGCTATTAAGAAGACCGCTCAGCATTGCGGACGTCGATTTCGCCGCGAATGAAGTATCCGTTATCTACAGAGCTGACGGTGAGGGAACGCGTCTTTTGTCCGAGAAAAAAGAGGGCGGCAGGATAGACGTTCTCGGCCCTCTCGGCAACGGATTCCCCGTCCGGCGGATTGAACCCGGCAAAACCGCGCTGTTAGTCGGAGGCGGAGTCGGGGTTCCGCCTTTGCAGGAACTGTCAAAGCGCCTGACGGAAAAAGGCGTAAACGTCATTCATGTGCTTGGATTTCAATCAGCAAAGGATGTTTTTTACGAACAGGAATGTCGTGCGTACGGAGACACCTATGTGGCAACGGCTGACGGTACATATGGAGAGAAAGGGTTTGTCACCGATGTCATCCGTGAAAAGCAGCTCGAATTCGATGTCCTGCTAAGCTGCGGACCGACACCGATGCTGAAAGCTCTGAAGCAGCAGTACGGCCATAAAGAGGTTTATCTTTCGATGGAAGAGCGGATGGGCTGCGGCATCGGAGCCTGCTTCGCCTGCGTGTGCCGTACGGGTGAAAGCGATACATCCTATGTAAAGGTCTGCCTTGACGGGCCGGTATTTAAAGCTGAGGAGGTGGCGCTGTAATGTTAGAGGTGAATCTGCCGGGTCTCCAATTGAAAAACCCGATCATCCCCGCTTCCGGATGTTTCGGTTTCGGGAAAGAATATGCCGGATTTTACGATTTATCATGCCTCGGAGGCATTATGATTAAAGCAACGACGAACGAAGCCCGCTTCGGAAATCCGACGCCGAGAGTGGCGGAGACAAGCGCGGGAATGCTGAATGCCATCGGACTGCAAAATCCCGGCCTTGAGCATGTGCTCAACCATGAGCTGCCTTGGCTCGAACAATTTGACACACCGATTATCGCAAATGTCGCCGGTTCTCAGGTGGACGACTATAAAGAAGTGGCCGAGCACATCAGCCAAGCGCCGAATGTGCATGCGCTTGAGGTTAACATTTCATGTCCGAATGTCAAAACGGGGGGGATTGCTTTTGGTACTGATCCCGTCATGGCGGCCGAACTGACAAAAGCGGTGAAAGAAGTTTCCGCAGTGCCTGTGTATGTGAAGCTTTCGCCTAATGTCGCAAACATAACCGAAATTGCCAAAGCGATTGAAGCGGCCGGTGCTGACGGTCTGACGATGATTAATACACTCATCGGGATGAGGCTCGATCTCAAGACGGGACGGCCGATCTTAGCAAATAAAACGGGCGGACTGTCAGGCCCGGCGATCAAACCGGTCGCCATCCGGATGGTATACGAAGTCAGCCAGGCCGTTCAAATCCCGATTATCGGGATGGGAGGCGTTCAGACCGCAGAGGATGCATTAGAATTTCTTCTTGCGGGAGCGAGTGCGGTTGCCGTCGGCACGGCAAACTTCGTCAATCCGTTCGTCTGCCCGGAAATCATAGAACAGCTCCCCCGTGTACTGAGCCAACACGGCTTTCAATCTGTAAGTGAATGCATCGGAAGGAGCTGGAAACATGAAAAACAACCTGCCCATCATCGCGCTTGATTTTGCATCAGGGGAAGAGACTTTAACGTTTTTAGACTTGTTTGAAAAGGAAAGGCTTTTTGTCAAAACCGGGATGGAACTTTTTTATCAGGAAGGCCCCGCCATCATTCACCAATTAAAAGAACGGAACTGTGATATATTTTTAGATTTAAAGCTTCATGATATCCCGACTACGGTCAATAAAGCGATGAAGCGGCTGGCCGGCCTCGGCGTTGATCTCGTCAATGTGCATGCGGCAGGGGGCGCACGCATGATGCGCGCGGCCCTTGAGGGGCTTGAAGAAGGCACGCCGGCAGGCAGAAAACGCCCGTCTTTAATCGCGGTGACTCAGCTGACCAGCACTTCAGAGCAGGTGGCGAAGGAAGAGCTTCTGCTGCATAAGCCGCTGTTAGAAACGGTCGTGCATTACGGCAAAATGGCGGAAGAGTGCGGGCTGGACGGAGTGGTATGTTCGGTACATGAAACAAAAGCCATTTATGAAGCGGTCCGGCCTTCATTTCTGACAGTCACACCGGGCATCCGCACGGCCAGTGACGCAGCTGACGATCAAGTCCGGACGGCGACTCCGTCATTTGCGAAAGAAAACGGTTCGTCAGCCATCGTCGTGGGCCGCTCAATTACAAAAGCGGAAAACCCCGTTGAAGCATATGAAGCAATTAAACTGGAATGGGAGGGCGTTCGCCGATGAAACAGGCTATCGCAAAACATCTATTACACATTGAAGCTGTCTTTTTACGCCCGAATGAGCCGTTTACGTGGGCGAGCGGCATTTTATCACCGATCTATTGTGACAACCGTCTGACATTGTCGTATCCAAAAGTGAGAAATGATGTGGCGGACGGGCTCGGCAAACTGCTGAAAGAGCATTTTCCCGAGGCAGAGATGATCGCGGGTACTGCAACGGCGGGCATTCCGCATGCTGCGCTTCTCGCAGACCGTGCAGGCGCACCGATGTGCTACGTCAGAAGCAAACCGAAAGCGCACGGCAAAGGAAATCAAATAGAAGGCGCCATTAAAAAAGGGCAAAAAACAGTCGTGATTGAAGACTTGATTTCTACCGGAGGCAGCGTGCTTGAAGCTGCAGCGGCCCTTCAAAGAGAGGGCGCGGAAGTCCTCGGCGTCATTTCCATTTTTACATACGGACTGCCGAAAGCAAAAGAAGCCTTTAAAAAAGCGGGTCTTCCTTATTACTCGTTAACGGATTATGACACGCTGATTGAAGTCGCGCTTGAAAACGGAACGATTCATTCAGATGACATTGAGAAACTGAAATCATGGAAACAGAATCCCGAGTCAAAAGATTGGTTTAAAAAATAATGACAATAAAAACAGGCCTCAGGGCCTGTTTTATTATTCCTATCAAAAAACTCGGGTTGACTTCTGTTAGAATTGTGCTAAAATTTAGTACAAATCTAAAAAGCTTATCAAGAGCGGCTGAGGGACTGGACCGATGACGCCCGGCAACCTGCGTGTCATGCAAGGTGCCGCATCCAGAAAAATGCACAGCATTTTGAAGATAAGGGCTATACCGGGTCACTGTCTTTCATTCCGCTGGATTGAAAGTTTTTTATATGAAAAAAAGATTGAGGGATAAGACAACCGGCAGAAAACAACAGCTGATTGATTGTCTCCGGGAGGAGGAAAGGAAAAATGCTAACGTATGACACATGGGAAGAGCCGGCGATTACATTTCCGGAAGACGATTCCTATAAAGGCGCGCTGTCCGTTTTAAAATGGGCATACGGCCACTACGGAGACCAGCTTGTTTACGCGTGCAGCTTCGGGATTGAGGGCATCGTCCTGATCGATTTAATTTCTAAAGTAAAGAAAGACGCGGAAATCGTGTTTCTTGATACGGGTCTTCACTTTAAAGAAACATATGAAACGATCGAAAAAGTGAAAGAGCGTTACCCGGGACTGAACATTATCCTGAAAAAGCCAAGCCTTACTCTTGAAGAACAGGCCGAGGCTCACGGAGATAAACTGTGGGAAAGAGAACCGAACCAGTGCTGCTACATCAGAAAAATTCTGCCGTTAAGAGAAGCGCTCGCAGGGCATCCGGCATGGCTGTCCGGCCTTCGCCGGGATCAAGGGCCGAGCCGGGCGAATACGAATTTCCTGAATAAAGACGACAAGTTTCAATCGATTAAAGTATGCCCGCTGATCCATTGGACATGGAAAGACATCTGGAGATATACTTCCAAGCATGAGCTGGATTACAATATCCTCCACGATCAGGGGTATCCTAGCATCGGCTGTGAACCGTGCACTTCACCTGCGTTTACCGCGGAAGATTTGCGGAGCGGCAGATGGAACGGCATGGCGAAAACAGAATGCGGACTGCATGAATAAAGGAGCTGCACGATGGAATTAGCCGCTATTTTATTCTGCCTGTTTTTTGCCATGAATATCGGAGCCAGCGGAGCCGCGGCTTCAATGGGAGTCGCTTACGGGTCCGGCGCAGTTAAAAAGAAAACGTATGCGCTGATCATCTGCGCGGCCGGAGTCCTGTCAGGGGCGGTTATCGGCGGCGGTGAAGTCGTTAAGACGATCAGCGGCGGAATCATTCCCGAACAAACCATTTCGCTCACCATTGTCTGCATTATTATCGGATCGGCGGCGCTATCATTATTCACGGCGAATGTGCTCGGCATTCCGCTGTCGACGAGTGAGGTCACTGTCGGGGCGATTGTCGGTGTCGGCGTCGCGTACAAAGTATTGTTTTTACAGCATCTTTTAGTCATCGTGATTTTTTGGGTGCTCGTACCGTTCGTCGCGTTCTGTTTCACGTTTCTCGTCTCGAAGGTATTCAGTTCTCTGAATATTCGAGTCATTTCGAGTCGGAAACAGAAGATTTTAGGGATTGTGCTGCTGATTGCGGGGTTTTGGGAAGCTTTTTCAGCCGGAATGAACAATGTCGCAAATGCGGTGGGCCCTTTGGTTGCTGCGGGCGTGCTCAGCGTGTCCAAAGGAACGCTGTACGGAGGCATCTTTGTCGCTCTCGGCGCTCTGCTTTTAGGACGCAAAGTGCTTGAAACCAACGGGAAAAAGATTACGAGATTTTCAGCCGGAGAAGGCATACTGCTTTCAGGAACCGGCGCGGGGCTTGTCATTATCAGTTCCGTCTTCGGTCTGCCGGTCCCATTGGCGCAAGTCACATCATCATCAATTATCGGTATCGGAATGGCCAAAAACGGGCCGAACGTTTTTCATAAAGAAGTCGTGAAAACGATGCTCAAAGTATGGGTCGTTTCACCGTTTTTGTCACTGTCGATTTCGTATTTGCTTGTCTCCCTGCTGTTAAAAGGAGATTACTATTCCATCTTTATGATGGCCAGCGTGCTTTTGGCAGCTGGCGGAGCCGCCAGTCTGATGAAAGCCATCCGAAAAGAGAAACGCTCTGTCCATGAACAAGGCGGAGGCATTTAACTATTAATCTGAGTTTATTTATCTGTTAACTGGGAGGAATCATGTATTATGAGTTTAGCACCGCACGGAGGAACATTAATTAATCGGGTAAATGAGCAGTATGATCTTACATCCGTCCAAAAAGAAATTGAGCTTGATTTGATTTCGTTCGCTGATTTAGAGCTGATCGGGATCGGGGGGTACAGCCCGATTGAAGGATTTTTCACAGAAAAAGATTACGTGTCAGTCGTTGAAAATATGCGTCTGGCATCCGGGGTTGTCTGGTCCCTGCCGATCACGCTTCCGGTCGATTCAGATAAAGCGGCTGAGCTTGCCGTCGGCGACACGGTGAAACTGACTTACGGCGGAGAAACATACGGCGTAGTCGACATCGAAGATATTTATACGCCGGATAAACAAAAAGAAGCCGTTCACGTATATAAAACCGATGATGCCGCGCATCCGGGCGTGAAAAAATTATTTTCACGCGGCGATACGTATGTCGGCGGGCCGATCACATTAGTTAAAAAAGCGTCAAAGCAGTTTCCCGAGTTTACATTTGAACCTGCCGATACAAGACGAAGCTTCGAAGAAAAGGGCTGGAAAACCATTGTCGGTTTCCAAACGAGAAATCCGGTCCACCGCGCCCACGAATATATCCAAAAAACCGCGCTTGAGACGGTTGACGGCCTGTTTTTGAACCCGCTCGTCGGTGAAACAAAATCAGATGACATTCCGGCGGATGTCAGAATGGAAAGCTACCAGGTGCTGCTCGATCATTATTATCCGAAAGACCGCGTGTTCCTCGGCGTATTTTTGGCGGCTATGCGGTATGCGGGGCCGAGAGAAGCCATTTTCCACGCGCTTGTCCGCAAAAACTACGGCTGCACGCATTTTATCGTCGGCCGCGATCATGCCGGCGTCGGTGATTACTACGGCACATATGAAGCCCAAGAGCTGTTTGATCAATTTACAGCGGATGAACTCGGGATTACACCGATGAAATTCGAGCACAGCTTCTTCTGCCGGAAATGCGGCAACATGGGAACGGCCAAAACATGCCCGCATGACAGAGAAGACCACGTCATTCTGTCAGGAACAAAGGTCAGAGAAATGCTGCGAAGCGGCGTCATGCCGCCGGCGGAATTCAGCCGTCCTGAAGTTGTCGAGGTGTTGATTAAAGGGCTGAAAACGAAAGAAGAAGCAGGCGTTTCTTAAGGAGGAAAATAGAGTGACAAATCGTGATATCGTGTGGCATGAAGCCTCAATAACGAAAGAAGAATACCAGCAGAAAAACAAGCATAAAAGCTCTATCCTCTGGCTGACGGGCTTAAGCGGTTCAGGAAAATCCACGATTGCAAACGCCGCAGCGCGCGAGCTGTTTGAACAAGGCTATCAAGTCATCGTGCTTGATGGTGATAACATCCGCCACGGCTTAAACAAGGACTTAGGTTTTTCCGATGATGACCGCAAGGAAAATATACGCCGCATCGGGGAAGTGGCGAAGCTTTTCGTTCAGCAGGGAACCATCGTCATCACGGCTTTTATTTCTCCGTTCCGTGAGGACAGAGATCAGGTGAGAGAGCTTGTGGCAGAGGGCGAATTTAATGAAATCTATGTGAAATGCGATCTCGATATATGTGAAAAGCGCGATCCGAAAGGTTTATATAAAAAAGCAAGAAATGGTGAAATTCCGTTCTTTACGGGGATCGACTCACCGTATGAAGAGCCGAAAGCGCCTGAGCTCGTACTTGATTCAGGGAAATGTGAACGCGAAGAATGCACCGGAAGACTGGTTGACTTTGTGAAAAACAGCTTAGCATAATAGGTCCAAAAAGGCCGCGCAATCAGCCGGATATCCCCCGCAATGGCGGGATATGGTAAAATAGCTGAAGTGCGGCCTCGCGGCTGTTCTGGGAAGATTTCAAAACGGATCGGGGAGACATGCTATGGGGAAAGTATTTATCGTTGGAGCCGGTCCGGGAGATCCGGACTTATTAACGGTGAAGGCAATGAAAGCCATACAGAAAGCGGACGTTATATTATATGACAGATTGGTAAGCAAAGAGATTTTACAGTATGCCGGAGAAGAAGCGGATCTGATTTACTGCGGCAAGCTCCCGGATTTTCACATTATGAAACAGGATACGATTAACCGTTTCCTTGTGAAGTATGCGAAAAAGGGGAAAACCGTTGTAAGGCTCAAGGGGGGCGACCCGTTTGTTTTCGGCCGCGGAGGCGAAGAAGCGGAGGCTCTCGCACAAAACGCCATTCCGTTTGAGATCGTTCCCGGCATTACATCAGGAATCGCGGCTGCTGCTTATGCCGGCATTCCCGTGACGCACAGAGAGGCGAGCTCCAATGTCGCATTCGTTACGGGACATTATAAACAAGAAGACGACTTTGAAGAAAAATGGAAAGCGCTGGCGACGGGCATTGATACGCTGGTGATTTATATGGGAATTAAAAATATCCGGCAGATTGAAAGAATGCTGCTGGAAAACGGCAGAGACGCCGGCACCCCGGCAGCCTTTATTCATTGGGGAACGACGGACAGGCAAAAAACAGTCGTCTGCACCGTCGGCACGCTTTCAGACACAGTGATAAAAGAAGAAATCAAAAACCCGAGCTTAATTGTTATCGGCGATGTCGTCAATTATCACTGCAAACTGGACTGGTATGCATCTGAACAGAAAAATCTGGATTTGAGCGAGGCGTTGTAAATGAAGCAGGCGATTTTATACATCGGGCACGGAAGCAGGCTGAAAAAAGCGCAGACAGAGTCGGCGGCGTTTTTAAAAGGGTGCATGCCGCACGCTGACGCTCCCATTCAGGAAATTTGTTTTTTAGAACTGCAGGAACCGTCTATTGAAGCGGGATTTGAAGCATGTGTCAGACAAGGCGCCACTCATATTGCGGCCGTGCCTTTACTGCTGTTGACCGCTGCCCACGCAAAACATGACATTCCGACTGAAATCGCCCGTGCGGCGGCCCTGCATCCCGATATAAAAGTGACATATGGTGTTCCGATCGGAGTGGACGATGAAGTCGTAAAAGCGGTGCATCATCGCATTGAAGATACCGGAGTGCCCATTGAGCAGGCGAAAGTGGTGCTGATCGGAAGAGGAAGCACAGATCCGGCAGTTAAGAACGCAGTCAGTGAGATTGCCGGAAAACTTGAGGCGATTACACCTGTTAAAGAAGTCATCCCTTGTTTTTTAACAGCATGTGATCCGCACTATAAAGAAGTGTTTGCCGGCCTTGAAGAGGATGACGGAGCACCCGTTTTTAACGTTCCATATCTTCTGTTTACCGGGCTTTTAATGACTGAGATTGAACGGGAAGTTCAAAAGCTTCAAACGGTCAATCAAAATGTTCATCTCGCTTCATACTTAGGTTTTCACCCGCATATTAAGCAGGCGTTTTTGAACCGTGTGTCAGAAGCTGTTCGAAACCCCGGCGGTCAGTTTGATTTTAAGGGGGGACAGTATGCTGCCTCTGCACATTAATTTAAGCGGAAAAAGAATTATCATCGCGGGCGGAGGCAATGTTGCCTTTAGAAGGCTCAAAACGGTGCTTCCGGAAGGCGCGGATATTACTGTAATCAGTCCCGATGCCCTGCCCGAAATTAAACAGCTGGCGGATGAAGGACGCATCCGCTGGGTTTCCCGTAAAATTGAAATGAAGGATCTCGCGCCCGCTTTTTTCATCATTGCCGCGACAAATGACCGCAACGTGAATCAGGAGATAGCCGCGAGCGCTTCTGAAACGCAGCTGGTCAATTGTGTAAGCGATGCTGAACAGGGCAGCGTGTATATGCCGAAGATCATCCGCAAAGGGCGCATTCAAGTATCCGTATCAACAAGCGGCGCAAGCCCGGCACATACGAAAAGACTGGCTGAGGACATAGAGCATCTCATTACTGCTGATTTGGCTGAAGAAGTGGATCGATTATTTGAGAAAAGAAGAAGACCATAAAAAACACCTTGTCTGTCATCAGGGACTGACCCCATAAGATGAGACAAATAAAAACACCTTCAAGTTTGAATACGGATGATTGTTATCCGAAATTAGACTTGGAGGTGTTTTTTCTATGGGGACAAGAGTGAGTTATCCGGTTGAAGCGAAACAGAAGGCTGTAGAAATGAGATTGGCAGGCGTACCTATGAAAGAGATCATGCAGGAGTTGAATATTAAGAATAAGACACAGGTTCAGACATGGGTTAGATGGTATAAGGCTGGTGATACACATCGATTCGAACAGCCTGTTGGAAAGCAATACACTTACGGAAAAGGTCCGGAGTATTCTTCCGATTTAGAGAAACTGCAGGCAGAGATTCGTTACCTGAGACAACAGAATGAAGTTTTAAAAAAGTACAACGAATTGGAAAGGAAGTTGATAGCGAAACGTCAGTCGAACTTGTAGAAATATTGCACAGCACAATGACCGTACAGGATATCTGTATTCATTTAGGTATCTCTCGAGCGTCTTATTATCGTTGGAAGAAGAATCTGATGAAGGATCATCCCAAGCGCCATTTGGAAAAACAAATCGGCACGTTGTGCCGAGAGCACAAGTATCGATATGGATATCGAAAAATCACAGCCATACTAAAAAAGAGAATGTGTATTAACCATAAAACGGTTCAACGTATTATGCAGAAAAATCAATGGCAGTGTCGGGTTAAGGTGAAAAAGCGCAAGAAGGATGGGCAGCCATATGCCGTGGTCGATAATATATTGGATCGGAACTTTCAGTCTGATCGTCCTCTTGAAAAACTAGTAACGGACATCACATATTTGCCTTATGGACAGAAACAATTGTACCTTTCCAGTATATTAGATTTATACAATGGAGAAGTGATTGCTTTTACTATTGGGGATAAGCAGGACACAGCCTTTGTCTTAGACACACTTGATCAGCTACCAATGCTGCCTGAGAACTGCGTGTTACATAGTGACCAAGGTTCTGTGTATACATCTTACGAGTATCAAAAAGCTGTTAAAACAAAAGGCATTACCATGAGCATGTCCCGCAAAGGGACGCCCGCTGATAATGCCTCCATCGAATCGTTTCATTCCTCGCTAAAGTCTGAAACGTTCTATCTTAACAGCATTGATCGAACTACGACTGCCATCGTAGAACGCACTGTCATAGAATACATTCATTATTATAACAATATTCGTATTCAAACCAAACTAAACAACCAATCACCGATAAACTATCGGCAATTGGCTGTTTAAAAGGTGTTTTGACCCCTGTCTCAAAAACGGGGGGCAGTCCCTCAGGCAGGGTGTTTTTTATACTGTCCTGACAGTCCCCGATTGTGAACAATTCAAAACGAAAGCGGGCAGTTTGAACGGTATATGCCGGCAAGCGGTCAGGATTGCGAAGTGACGCGGAATATGTATCTGATCCCAATGCCGCCTGGATTCCGCCCGCATACAAAGGAAAGGTCAGAGACCCGGCATGATTATATTAACTGGGCCGGATGTGTTCAGGTTTGACGAGGGAAGGTGATAGTATCCGCCGCCAAATCAGGTGTGACCGCTTTAATCAGAGGACGGTCCCCGGCGGATCAGGCAGACATGACGGGAAACTGATCAGATATTGTAAAGATCGGTTCTGATGGCTGGGAGAGTGTCGTCTCCGTTTATACGTAAGAAAAAACACCTCCAAGCTGAGTGCGGATTTCAGCTTGGAGGTGTGTTTATTTTTTCAGCCGTATGACAAGGTCGGCATCAGGTGTGACAAATACGGTATGCTGGCTGTCATAGGTGACAAATCCGGGCTTTGCGCCGTTTGGCTTTTTCACGTGTCTGATTTTTGTATAATCAACGGGAACGGAGCCGGAATCTTTCGCCTTGGAAAAATAAGCGGCGATCGCAGCCGCCTCCAGTATGGATTGTTCATCCGGATCGCTGCTTTTAATCACAACGTGGGAACCGGGAATGTCTTTCGTGTGGAACCATAAATCATCCCTTGCGGCAGCTTTTGTCGTTAAGTACTCATTTTGTTTATTGTTTTTGCCGACAAGAATCGTCAATCCCCGTGAAGATTCATATTGTTCCAAAACAGGAACGTGCTGCTTCTGTTTTTTCTGTCCTCGCTGCTGTTTCGGTCGCAGATATTTGCCTTCCACAAGCTCTTCCCTTATTTCGTGAATATCCTTTGTGGAGGCGGAGGAGAGCTGCTGGATCAGCTGATCGAAATAAGCGATTTCCTCCTCGGCCAGACGGATCTGTTCTTTTACCACCTCGACGGAATTCTTCGCCTTTTGGTACTTTGTAAAATACATCTGCGCGTTTTCTGACGGTGTTTTGTTCGGATTTAAAGGGATGGTCACCGTCTTACTTTCTTCATCATAATAATTGATGACTTCCGCTTCTTTGTCACCTTTTTTCAGCATATACAAATTTGCCGTCAGCAGTTCGCCGTATAGCTGGAATTCCTTCGCATTCTCTGAGTAGTCGAGCGTCTTTTCCAGCTTTTTTATCTTATTGGCGTTCTTTTTCCGTTCATTTGCGACAAACCGCTCAAGATCCTGAGCCTGCTGTTTGACGCGGTCGCGTTCCGCCTTGCCGAAATAAAACCGGTCCAACAGCTCACTCAGTGAGTGAAAGGTGCGCTCCTCTCCGTTTACATGTGTGAGAGACAGGAGATAAAAGTATTCCTTTCCGCCGGCTGTCGTAATGTTCGGTGTAAACCTGCAATCTTTCACGGCATGGAACATTTCAATCAGCGTCTTCGGCAGCGTTATTTTGTTAGCGAGGCCCGCTCTGTGCACGGCTTCTTTTGCAAACAGCGGAGAAACACCGGAGAAATGTCTGACGATCTGCTGGTCAAGCCGTCCTTCCTGAAAACTGAGATAACGCAAAACGTCCTCTTCATCCGCGGCAAGCGGCGAAATTTTTTCCTGAGCGGGAGGAAGCTTGTAATCATATCCCGGCAGAACGGTCCGGTAGCTGTTCATCGACGGAGATAAATGTTTCAGCCCGTCGATGATGGCTCCTTCTCCGTCAGTCAGAATAATATTGCTGTGCCGCCCCATAATTTCAACATACAGCGTTCTGACGGTTTCGTCGCCGATTTCATTTCTGCTTTTTATGCGGAATATCATAATCCGGTCTAATCCGGCCTGTTCTATTTTCTCAATAAATCCGCCTTCGATATGCTTTCTGAGCAGCATACAAAACATCGGCGGCTCGCTCGGATTTTCATAGGCCTGGTTTGTCATGTGCACCCGTGAATAGCTCGGATGCGCCGATAATAATAATTTATGGTTTTTTCCGTTAGCGCGGATATGAAATATCACATCGTGCTTAAAAGGCTGATGGACTCTCGTAATCCGGCCTCCGGCGATCCGGCTGTTTAATTCATGTGTCATTCCGTATGTAAACATGCCATCAAAAGACATATAAAACACCCTTTCCTTCTTCCTGCATTCGATAATTATAGCATGAAAAGGGACGAGTCAGAATAAGCTTGTTTACAGAGTGACATCTCTAAAGCGAGGCAGGGGAGTGGACGAGAAGAATGAAGTTTCATGAAATGGGACAAACCGATTTGCTGAAAGCAACAAATACGTCCATTAAACAGGGGTTGACCGAAAAAGAGGTGAAAAAACGCCTTGAAAAGCACGGACCGAACGAGCTTCAGGAGGGCAAGAGGACACCGGCGATCGCCGTGTTTTTCGCCCAATTTAAAGATTTTATGGTGCTCGTGCTGCTGGCGGCAACCTTAATATCCGGGTTTTTAGGCGAATATGTAGATGCCGTAGCGATTATGGCGATTGTATTTGTCAATGGGGTTCTCGGTTTTTTTCAAGAGCGGCGGGCGGAAAAGTCTTTACATGCATTAAAAGAGCTGTCAACGCCGTATGTGTCAGCGTTGCGGGACGGGAGCTGGAAGAAAATTCAGTCCAAGGAGCTCGTTCCCGGCGATATCATGAAATTTTCAAGCGGCGACCGGATTGGCGCGGATGTGCGGATCGTTGAAGCGAAAAGCCTTGAAATTGAGGAATCGGCGCTGACCGGGGAATCAATTCCGGTGGTTAAACAAGCTGATAAACTGAGAAAGCCGGATGTTTCGTTAGGCGACATCAGCAATATGGCGTTTATGGGTACGATCGTAACGCGCGGCAGCGGTGTCGGCGTCGTCGTCGGTACAGGAATGAATACGGCAATGGGGAAAATCGCCGATATGCTGGAATCCGCCGGCAGCCTTTCAACACCGCTGCAGCGAAGACTTGAAGAGCTCGGCAAAATTTTAATTATCGTCGCGCTCCTTTTAACGGTATTGGTCGTTGCAGTCGGCGTCTTACAGGGACATGAGCTTTACAGCATGTTTTTGGCCGGGGTGTCATTGGCCGTCGCCGCGATTCCGGAAGGGCTTCCCGCCATTGTTACGGTGGCATTATCAATCGGCGTCCAGCGCATGATCAAACAAAAATCAATTGTCAGAAAGCTCCCGGCGGTTGAAACATTGGGCTGCGCCTCTGTCATTTGTTCTGATAAAACCGGCACGCTGACACAAAACAAAATGACCGTCACCCATATGTGGTCAGGGGGAAAAACATTTAAAGTGTCAGGCATCGGCTATGAGCCGGAGGGCGTTTTCACCCGAGATGAGCGGGAAATCAAGCCGAAAGATGAGAAGATTCTTGAACAGATGCTGGTTTTCGGCGCGTTGTGCAACACATCCGAAATCGCACTGAAAGACGGCCATTATGTACTCGACGGCGATCCGACAGAAGGAGCGCTGCTGACGGCTGCAAGAAAGGGCGGCTATTCAAACGATTGGCTCAGCGGGCACTACCGCGTGGTTGCCGAGTTTCCGTTTGACTCCGTCCGCAAAATGATGACCGTCATTGTAGAGGATCAGGAAAAAAAGCAGTTCGTCATCACTAAAGGAGCGCCCGATGTGCTGATTGACCGCTCGTCACATCTGATGTACGACGCAAGAAGCGCGCCATTTTCTGGAGAAAAGAAAGCAGAAACGGAAGCGGTTCTGAAAGAGCTGGCGTCGCAAGCTTTGCGTACGATCGGGATTGCTTATAAACCGCTTAAGCCCGGAGAAAAACCGACAATGGAGCAGGCGGAAAAAAATCTGACGATGCTCGGCTTGTCAGGCATAATTGATCCGCCCCGTCCGGAGGTCAGACAGGCGATTAAAGAATGCCGTGAAGCCGGCATTAAAACGGTTATGATCACAGGGGATCACGTCGAAACGGCAAAGGCCATTGCGAAAGATTTGCGTCTTCTTCCGAAAAAGGGGCGTGTGATGGACGGGAAGACGCTGAATGAGCTTACGGAGAAAGAACTTATCGAAACGGTCGATGATGTCTACGTCTTCGCACGTGTGTCGCCTGAACATAAATTAAAAATCGTCAAAGCGTTCCAGGAAAACGGACACGTCGTCGCCATGACGGGAGACGGGGTTAATGACGCGCCGGCCATAAAGCAGGCAGATATCGGCGTTGCCATGGGCGTGACGGGAACGGATGTGGCAAAGGAAGCCTCTTCTCTCATTCTGGTAGATGATAACTTTGCTACGATTAAATCAGCCATAAAAGAGGGACGGAATATCTATGAAAATATAAGAAAATTCGTCCGGTATTTGCTCGCCTCCAACGTCGGTGAAATTTTAGTGATGCTGTTTGCGATGCTTCTCGCTCTGCCGCTGCCGCTCGTTCCGATTCAGATACTGTGGGTGAACTTAGTCACTGACGGGCTGCCGGCGATGGCCCTCGGTATGGATCAGCCGGAAGGAGACCTGATGAGGCGGAAGCCGCGGCACCCGAAAGAAGGAGTGTTTGCGAGAAAACTGGGCTGGAAAGTCGTATCAAGAGGGTTTTTAATCGGAGCTGCAACCATTTTAGCGTTTATCATCGTCTATCACCGCAATCCTGAAAATCTGCCCTACGCACAGACCGTTGCATTCGCGACTCTTGTCCTGGCTCAGCTTATACACGTGTTTGACTGCCGGAGCGAAACGTCTGTTTTCTCCCGGAATCCGTTTGAAAATATCTATCTGCTCGGGGCCATCATTTCTTCTATCTTCCTGATGGTCATCGTCATCTATTATCCGCCGCTGCAGCCGATTTTCAAAACAGTGCCGATTACGCCGGGCGATTGGATGCTGATTATCGGTATGTCGGGCATACCTACTTTTTTGCTGGCGGGTTCACTTTTGACAAGAAAAAAATAATTCCATATGATATAATCTTAGGGGTAATAGCATGTCTATTGCCCTTTTATTTTGATAACGGGAAAGAATTGGGTGTTTCATATGATACGGAGTATGACAGGCTTCGGCAGCGCAAGCAGCACAAAAGGCGATCTCTCGGCAACCGTTGAATTGAAATCCGTCAATTACCGGTTCAAAGAAGTGAACGCCCGCCTGCCACGGCCTTTGCTATATGTAGAGGATAAGCTGAAACAAACGATATTGCAGCATATACAGCGCGGAAGAGTAGAGCTGTTTCTCACTGTAAACAGTGACGCGCTCATAAAAAGAAGCCTGAACATCGATTGGGAGCTCCTTGATGAATATGTGAGCGCCGCACGCGTCATGAAAGAGCGCTACAGCCTGGCCGCAGAACCCGATGCAATGGAGTTCTTTAAATTTGAACATATTGCGCAGATACACGAAGAACAAATGCGTGATGACAAGCTTGAAGAAGTCATCAGGGAAGCCGCTGAGCTGGCTGTAAAGGAACTTTGTGACATGAGGGAAAAAGAAGGACGGCTTTTGGCGGAAGACTGCTTTCTGCACATTGAGCGGCTTGAGACGCTGTCCGAACAGGTGAAAGAGCGCGCTTCGGCCGTTGTTATTCAATACCGCGAGCGTCTTTACGCCCGAATGAAGGAATGGACGGAGGATGCGCTCGACGAAAGCAGGCTGATCACGGAATGCGCCATTTTCGCCGATCGTTCTGATATAACGGAAGAAATTACCAGGTTGAAGAGCCATTTTGTTCAATTCCGTGATATATTAAAAGAAGGCGGGGCAGTCGGCCGCAAACTTGATTTCCTTGTTCAGGAGCTTAACCGGGAAGCGAACACGATCGGCTCAAAAGCCAATGATCATCAAATCACAAAGCTTGTCGTTGAAATGAAAAGTTCTATTGAAAAATTGAAGGAACAAGTGCAAAATATAGAATAGCGACTGTGCGTATTGTTTACAGACGGCCTCTTCAGGTTACACTAGAGACGTCTATTTTACAGGGGGAACGTAGAAGATGACGATTAAACTGATTAATATCGGATTTGGCAATATCATCTCCGCCAATCGGATGATTTCGATTGTCAGCCCGGAGTCTGCGCCAATAAAGCGAATGATCCAGGATGCAAGAGACCGCGGAATGCTAATAGACGCTACATACGGACGAAGAACCCGTGCAGTTGTCGTCATGGATAGTGATCACATTATCTTATCTGCCGTCCAGCCTGAGACAGTTGCACACAGACTTTCTGTGAAAGAAGAAATTATGGATGAAGGGCAGGGGTAATTGCCGCATGAAAGAAAGAGGGTTATTAATCGTTCTCTCAGGTCCCTCCGGAGTTGGAAAAGGAACGGTTCGGCAAGCAATATTTTCACAACAGGACACGAAATTTGAATACTCAATTTCAGTCACGACGAGAAACCCGAGAGAGGGCGAAGTCGATGGCGTCGATTATTTCTTTAAATCTAGAGATGAATTCGAACGCATGATTGAAAACAACAAACTGCTTGAGTGGGCAGAATATGTCGGCAACTATTACGGAACGCCCGTTGATTATGTCGAACAGACGCTTCAAGAAGGAAAAGACGTCTTCTTAGAGATTGAAGTGCAGGGCGCGCTCCAAGTGCGGAATGCATTTCCGGAAGGCCTGTTTATCTTCTTAGCGCCGCCGAGTCTTTCTGAGCTGAAAAACAGAATCGTGACAAGAGGGACTGAAACCGACGATTTAATCGAAAACAGAATGAATGCCGCAAAAGCTGAAATCGAAATGATGGACGCGTATGATTATGTCGTTGAAAACGACGATATCCAAACGGCTTGTGATAAGATTAACGCAATCGTTCTCGCCGAGCACTTAAAACGTGAACGCGTCGCTCCGAGATATAAGAAAATGCTGGAGGTAGAATAACTTATGTTAGATCCGTCAATTGACTCTTTAATGAATAAATTAGATTCTAAATATACGCTGGTGACCGTGTCTGCAAGACGCGCGCGTGAAATGCAGATCAAAAAAGACCAGCAGATTGAACATACCATTTCTCACAAATATGTAGGCAAAGCTTTAGAAGAAATAGACGCGGGCCTGCTTTCGTTTGAAAGAGAAGACAGCGAATAACAAGCACACGTAGCAACCTATCTCTACATAGGTTGTTATTTTTTTCCGTTTGGGATTTGTCCAATGCTTTCATAAAGGGGAGAAGACTTCATGAAAAACCGAAACATTTTGCTATGCGTAAGCGGAGGAATTGCCGTTTATAAAGCTTCCGCACTCACGAGCAAGCTGGTTCAGGCCGGCGCAAACGTCAAAGTGATTATGACTGAGTCCGCGCGTGAGTTTGTTTCTCCGCTGACATTTCAGGCGCTGAGCCGGAATGAAGTATATACAGATACATTTAATGAACAAAATCCGAAGGTGATATCTCATATTGATGCCGCTGACTGGGCGGATTTAATTATTGTCGCGCCCGCTACGGCAAATATCATCGGCAAGCTTGCCAACGGAATTGCTGACGATATGCTCACAACGACGGTGCTGGCGGCTGAGGCCCCGGTTTGGGTGGCGCCTGCGATGAATGTCCATATGTATGATCATCCGGCGGTGAAACGGAACATCTCTGTGCTTTATCAGGACGGGGTCCGCTTTATCGAGCCGAGTGAAGGCTATTTGGCATGCGGATATGTCGGCAAAGGAAGGCTGGAGGAGCCGGAGCTTATTGTTGAGCGTGTCAGAGAGCATTTTAAGGAGCCTGAAGACGATGCGCCGCTGAAAGGAAAACATATTGTCATTACGGCCGGTCCGACGCGCGAAGCCGTGGACCCTGTCCGCTTCTTCACAAATAAATCCACCGGCAAAATGGGCTACGCCGCTGCTGAAGCCGCCGTCTGTCTCGGGGCGCGGGTCACGCTGATTTCAGGCCCGGTGTCAATAGAGCCGCCAGTCGGGCTGTATCAGTTTCTTCCTGTGCAATCGGCAGCTGATATGAGAGAAGCCGTGTTTTCTGTGTTTGATTCATGCGACATGGTGATTAAGACGGCGGCCGTGGCCGATTTTACGCCGGCGGCTGTTTCTGATCACAAAATGAAGAAGAAAGACGGTTCGCTCGTGATCGAATTCAACCGTACGGCAGACATACTGAAAGAACTCGGCGAACGGAAAACACACCAGCTGCTGGTCGGATTTGCGGCTGAAACGCAAGACGTCGAACGCTATGCGCGCAGAAAACTTGAACAGAAAAACCTTGATATGATCGTTGCAAATGATGTGAAAGCAGAAGGGGCCGGATTTGGCACGGATACGAATGTCGTCACCTTCTATTTCCGGGACGGAAGAAAACGGGAGCTTGCGCTTATGTCTAAACTTGACGTTTCCTTTGAAATGCTGAAGGAAATGACCGCTTTGAAAGCCGAGGACCGAAAACCCGTATGAATGTAGCAGAAGTCATTGTCGATGTCAGCTCCAAAAACATTGACAGACCCTTTGATTACAAAATTCCCGATCATTTAAAAGGGATGATCGAAGTCGGCATGCGGGTGATTGTCCCGTTTGGCCCGCGCAAGCTTCAAGGATTTGTGACCGGTTTGAAAGATTCGTCTGAATTAAACGGCGGCTCAATGAAGGAAGTCGAGAAGCTTCTTGATTTGACGCCCGTTCTGACTGAGGAACTGATGCAGCTGTCTTCATGGCTTTCTGACAAAACGCTGTCGTTTAAAATCACGGCGCTTCAGGCAATGCTGCCCGCCGCACTGAAGGCGAAGTACGAGAAAGAGCTGAAAGTCGTTGACGAAGAAGCGCTGACACCGGACATCAAACAGCTTTTCAGGAATCAAAAAAGTCTTCTGTACTCGGATATTACCGATGAAAGCATTCTTTCGTCACTTCAAAAATTCGTGCGCAAAGGAAGCATTGATGTCACATATAAAGTCGCCCAAAAAACGAATAAAAAAATGATCCGCATGATCGAAGCGGGGGCGGACAAAGAAGAACTCGCCCGGCACGCAGATTCATTGACAAAGCAGGCTTCTAAACAGCTCGCCGTGCTTACTTATTTTATCGGCGGGGGAGCAAAGATTTCCGCGGCCGAGCTTTGCAAAAAGACCGATTCCAGTTCCGCGACGCTGAAAACGCTTCTTAAAAAGGGGCTTCTTACGGAAAGCTTTGAGGAGGTTTACCGCGATCCTTATCAGGACAGAATGTTCAAAAAAACAGAGCCGCTCTCTCTTACAGAAGAGCAGCAGGCCGCTTTTGAGCCGATTAAACAAGCTGTAGCCGATCATGTCCATCACGTCTTTCTGCTTCACGGCGTCACGGGAAGCGGCAAAACGGAAATTTACCTGCAATCCATTGAAAAAGTGCTGGCAAAAGGACAAGAAGCCATCGTGCTCGTTCCGGAAATCTCGTTGACACCGCAAATGGTCAACCGTTTTAAAGGCCGCTTCGGCTCACAGGTTGCGGTCATGCACAGCGGATTATCCACAGGTGAAAAATACGATGAATGGCGGAAGATTCAGCGCAAGGAAGTCCGGCTTGTCGTCGGAGCCAGATCGGCCATCTTTGCCCCGTTTGAAAATCTCGGCATGATCATTATTGATGAAGAGCACGAATCTTCCTATAAGCAGGAGGAAATGCCGCGGTATCATGCAAAGGACGTAGCCATCCGCCGGGCCGAGCATCACAGCTGTCCGGTCGTCCTCGGGAGCGCCACGCCGACATTGGAGTCATTTGCGCGGGCGAAAAAAGGCGTTTATGAGCTGCTTCCATTAAAACATCGCGTAAATCGCCAGCTCATGCCTGACGTTTCTCTCGTTGATATGAGAGAAGAACTGAGAAACGGCAACAGATCAATGTTTTCAAGAGAGCTGATGGAACAGCTGGAAGAGAAGCTTGCAAAAAAAGAGCAGGCCGTCCTTTTTCTGAATAAACGGGGGTATTCCTCGTTTGTGATGTGCCGGGACTGCGGTTATGTGCCGCAATGTCCGCATTGCGACATTTCAATGACTTATCACCGCTACGGACAAAGGCTGAAATGCCATTACTGCGGCCATGAGGAACCTGTCCCGGGAACATGCCCGGAATGCGGCAGCGAACATATCCGCTTTTTCGGCACGGGCACGCAGCGTGTGGAGGAGGAGCTTACCAAAGTGCTGCCTCAGGCGCGCGTGATCAGGATGGATGTGGACACCACTTCAAGAAAAGGCGCCCATGAAAAACTGTTGTCAGCGTTCGGTGAAGGGAAGGCGGATATCCTGCTCGGCACGCAAATGATCGCAAAAGGGCTTGATTTTCCGAACGTGACGCTCGTCGGAGTATTAAGCGCAGATACGACGCTTCACATCCCTGATTTCAGGGCCGCGGAGAAGACATTCCAGCTGCTGACGCAGGTAAGCGGACGGGCCGGGCGGCATGAAAAGCCGGGAACGGTGGTCATTCAAACGTATACACCGTCTCATTACAGCATTCAGCTGACGAAAACGCATGACTATGAAACTTTTTTTCAGCAGGAAATGGCGCACAGACGGGCCCAGTCATACCCGCCTTATTATTACGTGGCGCTGGTGACCGTTTCTCATGAAGAAGCGGCAAAAGCCGCGGTCACCGCAGAAAAGATTACAAACTATTTAAGAGCGGGATGCGGGCCTGATACGAAAATTCTCGGGCCGGCGGCTTCCCCGATCGCCAGGATCAAAGATAGATATCGCTATCAATGCGTGATAAAATACAGACAGGAAAACGAGTTGCAGATTCAGTTGAAAAAGATACTGGAGCACTATAAACGCGACATTGCGCAAAAGCATGTCATGATTTCAATCGATATGAATCCGTACATGCTGATGTAACATTAGTTTTTGGAGGGCAAAATTTTGGCTGTGAAAAAAATCGTCACACATCCGGCGGAGGTTCTGGAAACACCAGCCGATGAAGTGACAGTGTTTGATAAAAAATTAAAAAAACTGCTTGACGATATGTACGATACGATGCTCGAAATGGATGGCGTCGGCCTCGCCGCGCCGCAAATCGGCATTTTAAAAAGAGCGGCCGTCGTGGACATCGGTGAAGAAAGCGGCCGGATCGACCTTGTAAATCCGGTTATTCTTGAAAAGAGCGGTGAACAGACCGGAGTCGAGGGCTGCTTAAGCTTTCCCGGGGTTTACGGCGATGTCACCCGCCCGGATTACGTAAAGGTAAAAGCCTATAACCGTAAAGGAAAACCGTTTATTTTAGAAGCGGAGGGTTTTTTGGCCAGAGCCGTTCAGCATGAAATGGATCATTTAGACGGCATTTTATTCACATCAAAAATTACGGCTTACTATACTGAAGAAGAACTGGCAGAAATGGAAGGATGATTGGATGACAAGGATCGTTTTTATGGGAACGCCCGATTTTTCAGTTCCCGTCCTGCGCACGCTTATTGAAGACGGGTATGAAGTGGTTGGTGTCGTTACGCAGCCTGACCGCCCGAAAGGCAGAAAAAAAATCATGACGCCCCCTCCTGTAAAGGCTGAAGCTGAACGTCACGGCATTCCCGTGCTTCAGCCCGAAAAAGTAAGGCTCGAAGAAGAAATAGAAAAAGTGCTCAGCCTGAAGCCGGACCTGATTGTTACGGCGGCATTCGGACAGATCCTGCCCAAGCAGCTGCTGGACGGCCCGAAATACGGCTGTATCAACGTACACGCGTCACTATTGCCTGAATTAAGAGGCGGAGCGCCGATACATTATTCGATTCTCCAAGGCAAGAAGAAAACGGGCGTGACAATCATGTATATGGTTGAAAAGCTTGATGCGGGCGATATGATTTCGAAAATCGAAGTGGAAATTGATGAAACGGATAACGTCGGCACGCTTCACGACAAATTAAGCATAGCGGGGGCGAAGCTTTTGTCAGAGACCGTCCCGAACGTCATTTCCGGAAATATTAAACCGATCAAACAGGACGAATCAAAAGCGACTTACGCGCCTAACATTAAGCGTGAGCAGGAGCGGATTGATTGGGCAAAGCCCGGAGAAGAGATCTACAACCAGATCAGAGGTTTAAACCCTTGGCCTGTCGCCTATACAACTTTGAACGGTCAAAATATGAAAGTATGGGCTTCTGAAAAAGTTGCGGCAAAAACTGAAGCTGCGCCCGGAACAGTCATCCGCACGGAGCAAAACGGCATTGTCGCCGCATCAGGAAACAGCACCGCCCTTTTAATCACAGAGCTGCAGCCGGCGGGAAAAAAACGGATGAAGGGCGAAGATTTTGTAAGAGGCAAAAATGTGCAGCCCGGTGACGTATTAGGAGAAGCAAATGAAGAAAATTAATGTCCGGGAGCTCGCCCTTGAAGCGCTTGAGAAGCTTGAGCAAAATCAGGCATACAGCAACCTGCTTCTTACATCGGTTATCAAAACGAACACGCTCAGCGATCAGGACAGAGGACTGCTGACAGAGCTTGTCTACGGAACGCTGCAAAATAAAATCGCCTTAGACTACATGCTGAAGCCTTTTATCCGCAAGCCGAATAAAGTGAAGCCATGGGTGATTCAGCTGCTTCGTCTGTCCGCGTATCAAATGGAGTATTTAGAAAAAATACCGGATCGCGCCGCCATTCATGAAGCGGTTGAGATCGCCAAAAAACGCGGGCATAAGGGCATTGCGTCCTTTGTCAACGGCATCCTCCGCTCCCTGCAGCGTGAAGGGGCGCCGTCATTCGCTGAAATTGAAGACCCGGTTCTCCGTCTTTCCACAGAGACAAGCCATCCCGAGTGGCTCGTAAAAGAGTGGGTCGAGGCGTACGGCTTTGAGGCAGCTGAACAGATCTGCCGGATTCATCTCATTCCGCCGAAGCAGACGCTCCGTGTCAATCACATAAAGAGCGACAGGGAAACGGTGCTGAATGAGATGGAGAATGCCGGTCTTGAAGCTGAAGCCGGAGACCTTTCTCCTGATGCGATTAAGCTTTTAAAAGGAAGCATCGCGAACACGGCATTTTTCCAAAACGGCCGGGTATCCATACAGGATGAAAGCTCAATGCTTGTCGCGCGGGCGCTGGACCCGAAGCCGGGCGAAACCGTTTTAGACGCATGCGCCGCACCGGGCGGAAAGTCGGCTCACATTGCGGAACTGATGGAGAACGAGGGGAGCCTCACATCGCTTGATCTTCACCGCCATAAAGTGAAGCTGATTAAAGAGGGCGCAGAACGGCTCGGGCTTACGATCATCGACGCGCAAACGATGGATGCGCGAAAAGCGGGAGAGGCCTTTGGCGCAGAACGGTTTGACCGTGTTCTCGTTGATGCCCCTTGCTCAGGTTTCGGCGTCATCAGAAGAAAACCCGATATGAAATATACGAAGACGCCGGAGGACAGCAGACGGCTGTCAGAAATCCAGCTCGGCATTTTAAGGGAAATCGCCCCATTAGTAAAAAAAGGTGGCACACTCGTATACAGTACGTGTACAATGGACCGGACAGAAAATGAAGAAGTTATGCATGCGTTTATACAAGAACACCCTGAGTTTGAACCCGATTTGTCTCTTGAAAAGCGGCTGCCTGAAAAGGCGAGACCCTTTGTTCAGGATGGAAGCCTTCAAATTCTTCCGCATTATTTCGGAACAGACGGTTTCTTTATTAGCAGCATGAGAAAGAAGGGATAAAAAATGACACAATTAAAAAAGACAAGCGTACGGAAAGAGCTGCGGACTGAGCAGCCGTCCATTTACTCTTTTGAATTAGATGAAATCAAACAATGGCTGACCGAGAATGGCGAAAAGCCGTTCCGCGCAGCACAGATTTTTGAATGGCTTTATGAGAAGCGGGTTTCTTCATTTGATGAAATGACAAACCTCTCAAAAAGCCTGCGTGAAAAACTCGAGAGCAATTTTGTGCTGACAACGCTGAAAACGGCTGTAAAACAGACATCTCAAGACGGCACGATGAAATTTTTATTTGAGCTTCATGACGGTTATACGATCGAAACGGTTTTAATGAGACACGAGTATGGTAATTCTGTATGTGTAACGACACAGGTCGGCTGCCGGATCGGCTGCACATTTTGCGCGTCAACGCTCGGCGGACTGAAACGGAATCTTGAAGCGGGAGAAATCGTCGCTCAAGTCGTGAAAGTGCAAAAGGCGCTTGATGAAACGGATGAACGCGTCAGCTCAGTCGTCATCATGGGAATCGGAGAGCCGTTTGATAATTTCAATGAAATGCTCGCTTTCTTAAAAATCATTAACCACGATAAAGGGCTGAACATCGGAGCGCGTCATATCACAGTTTCCACCAGCGGAATCATTCCGAAGATTTACGATTTCGCCGATCAAAAAATGCAGATCAATTTCGCGATTTCTCTGCATGCTCCGAATACGGAAATCAGAAGCCGTCTGATGCCGATTAACAAAGCCTATAAGCTTCCTGACCTTATGGAGGCCGTCAAATATTACATCGAGAAAACAGGCAGACGGATCAGCTTTGAATACGGGCTGTTCGGTGGCGTAAATGATCAGGTCGAACATGCAGAAGAGCTTGCAGAACTGTTAAAAGACGTGAAATGCCATGTCAATTTAATTCCGGTAAACTATGTGCCTGAACGGGATTACGTCCGCACACCGAGAGATCAGATTTTCGCATTCGAAAAAACGTTAAAATCCCGCGGTGTAAATGTCACGATCAGAAGAGAGCAAGGCCATGACATTGACGCGGCCTGCGGTCAGCTTCGCGCGAAGGAGCGTCAAGACGAGACGAGGTGAAGAGGTTGATTACAGCCTTGAAAACAGATACAGGTAAAGTCCGCCGGCATAATGAAGATGCGGCGGGCATTTTCACAAAAGAAGACGCGGTGCTTGCGGTTGTCGCCGACGGCATGGGCGGTCATCTTGCCGGAGATGTAGCGAGCAGGATGGCGGTTGCGGCGATGGAAGAGCAGTGGAACCGGACCGAAACGGTTCCTTCTCTGCCGTCTGCTTGCGAGGATTGGCTGAAAGACCGGATTCATGAGGCGAATGTCAAAGTACATGACCACGCTAAAGCGAATGAAGAATGCCGGGGAATGGGCACCACTGTTGTTTGCGCCTTATTCACCGGGAAGTTTGTCACTGTGGCTCATATCGGTGACAGCCGGTGCTACCTGCTTCAAGAGGGGGAATTCACTCAGCTGACTGAAGACCATTCGCTTGTGAATGAGCTGGTCAAGACGGGGGAAATTTCGAAAGAGGACGCCGAGCACCATCCGCGGAAAAATGTATTGACGAGAGCGCTGGGGACAGATGAAACCATCAGTCCCGACGCCCGTTCTTTTGAACTGTCTGACGGCGATCAGCTGCTTTTATGCTCTGACGGACTGTCAAATAAAATAGAAGATCACGAGATCAAACAAATGCTTCAAGCCGAATCTGATCCTCAGGAAAAAGTAGACCTTCTCATCAGCAAAGCGAATCAAAACGGCGGCGAAGATAACATCACGGCTGTGTTGATTGAGTTTTCCGCAGATGCAAAAGAGGGTGAAGACAAGTGCTAACCGGCAAGCGGATCAGCGGGCGTTATCATATCCTTCGGCCCATTGGCGGCGGCGGAATGGCAAACGTTTTTTTAGCTGAGGACATCATTCTCGAACGTGAAGTCGCAATTAAAATTCTGCGGTTTGACTTTGTGAATGACATTGATTTTATCAGGCGTTTCAGAAGAGAAGCACAGTCGGCATCAAGCCTCGATCATCCGAATATCGTCAGTATTTACGATATCGGGGAGGAAGGCGATATTTATTACATTGTCATGGAATATGTGGAAGGCATGACATTAAAGGAATACATAAAAGCACACGGACCGCTTCATCCGAAAGAAGCGCTGTCCGTTATGGAGCAGATCGTCTCGGCCATCGCCCATGCCCATCAAAACCATATCGTGCACCGGGATATTAAACCGCACAATATATTGATAGATCATTTAGGGCATATCAAGGTGACGGATTTCGGCATCGCCACAGCGCTTACGTCTACGACAATCACACATACGAATTCTGTGCTGGGCTCGGTTCATTATTTGTCTCCGGAGCAGGCGAGAGGCGGTCTGGCAACGAAAAAATCAGATATTTACGCGCTCGGCATCGTGCTGTTTGAGCTTTTAACAGGTAAAATTCCTTTTGACGGAGAATCAGCCGTCAGTATAGCGCTAAAGCATCTGCAAACAGAAACGCCTTCCGCCAGAAAGTGGAACCCTTCCATTCCGCAGAGCGTCGAAAACATTATTTTAAAGGCAACCGCTAAAGACCCGTTTCACCGCTATGAAAGCGCCGAGGACATGGAAGCGGACATCAGAACGGCTTTTGACGCCGGCAGGCTGAATGAACAAAAATTTTCCGTGCAGGATGATGAGGAAATGACAAAAGCCATTCCCGTTATTACTGACGGCACAAAAGCCGCGCCTCAGGCGGAGACGCCGGGGGAGACGGATGATAAGGAACAGCAGCCCGCCAAAAAGAAAAAACGGAAATGGCCGTGGGTTTTGCTGGCCGTCTGTTTCATTTTCATTATGGCAGCTGTTCTTGCGGTCACCGTGTTTCCGTCTTTATTTATGCCTAAAGATGTAAGCGTCCCCGATGTACGGGGCATGAAGTACGAAAAAGCGGAAGCCCTGCTTGAAAAGAACGGGCTCCGGGCGGATCCTGATATAACGGATATTGAAGATGAAAAAATAGAAGAGGAATTAATGGTCAAAACGGACCCAAAAGCGGGGTCTACCGTTAAAGAAAGCTCTTCTGTAAAACTGTACAAAAGCATCGGAAAACCGAAAACCCAGCTGATCGACGTGAAAGGGCGGCAGATCGGCGACGCAAAAAAAGCGCTGAAGGAAAAAGGCTTCAAACATGTCAATGTCAAAGAAGAGAACGATGACAGCGAGGCCGGCACCGTAATTGATCAGAACCCGTCAGCCGGCACCGACATGGTTGCAAGCGACGATGAAGTCAATCTAACGGTCAGCCTCGGCCCGGCGGACGTTACGCTGAGGGACTTAAAGACTTACAGCAAAGAAGCGGCTTCAGGGTATCTTGAAGATAACGGCCTGCAGCTTGTTGAAAAACAAGCCCATTCAGATGACGTGCCGGAAGGACAAGTCATGAAGCAAGAGCCGGCAGCCGGCACTGCGGTTAAGCCGGGAAGTAATGTTGAAGTGACGTTCTCGCTCGGACCTGAAGAAAAACCGGCGAAAACGGTAAAAGAAAAAATCAGCATTCCTTACGAACCCGAACATGAAGGGGACGAGCTTGAAGTGCAAATCGCCATCGATGATAAGGACCACAGCATCTCTGATACGTATGACTCATTTAAAATAAAAGAGCCGACTGAAAAAACAATTGAACTGAAGATTGATCAGGGACAGAAGGGGTATTATCAAGTGATGGTCGATCATAAAGTCGTCAGCTACAAAACGATTGAATACCCGAAAGATAATGACTGACAAGGAGGGACCCTATGCCTGAGGGCAAAATTATAAAAGCGTTAAGCGGATTCTATTATGTCTTGGATGAATCACAGGACAAGATCATTCAATGCAGGGGCCGGGGCATTTTCAGAAAAAATAAAATAACGCCCCTGGTCGGCGATTATGCCGTTTATCAGGCTGAAAATGATAAAGAAGGCTACCTGCTGGAAATCAAAGAACGAACAAACGAGCTGATCAGGCCGCCGATTTCAAATGTCGATCAGGCCGTTCTTGTCTTTTCTGCCGTTCAGCCGGCGTTCAGCACGTCTTTATTGGACCGTTTTCTCGTCCTTGTGGAAGCCAACGGCATTCACCCGATCATCTGCATAACCAAAATGGACTTAGCTGCAGACGGGGAATCGAAAGAGGCGATACTTTCTTACGTGAAAGACTATCAGGCGATCGGTTATGACGTATATGTGACGTCATCAAAAGAAAACAGCGGCTTAACAGGCATTGTGAAACACTTCGAGAACAAAACGACGGTGTTTGCCGGTCAGTCCGGAGTCGGAAAATCTTCGCTTTTAAATGCGATCAGCCCGGAGCTTGAGCTGAAAACAAACGAGATTTCCGCGCATTTGGGACGCGGAAAACATACGACGCGCCATGTGGAGCTCATTCATACATCAGGCGGTCTGGTTGCGGATACTCCGGGGTTCAGTTCGCTTGAATTTACCGGCATTGAGGAAGAAGAGCTGGGCAGCACGTTCCCTGAGATCAGAGAAATAAGCGCCTCTTGCAAATTCAGAGGCTGTCTGCATCTTAAAGAGCCGAAATGCGCGGTAAAGCAAGCGGTGGAAGAAGGAGAGATTCAGCCGTACCGCTATGAGCATTACAAAGAATTTATGCAGGAAATAAAAGAGAGAAAGCCGAGGTATTAATATGATTAAGGTTGCGCCATCAATTCTTTCCGCCGATTTTGCTTCACTGGGCGAGGAAATTAAAGACGTGGAAAAAGGAGGGGCGGACTATATCCATATTGATGTCATGGATGGCCATTTCGTCCCTAACATTACAATCGGGCCGCTTATCGTTGAAGCCGTCCGTCCGGTGACTGATCTGCCGCTGGATGTCCATCTTATGATTGAAAACCCGGACCGCTACATCCCGGCATTCGCAAAAGCCGGTGCGGACATCCTTTCCGTTCATGCTGAAGCGTGTCCGCATCTTCACCGGACCATTCAATTGATAAAAGAGCAGGGAGTAAAAGCGGGAGTTGTGCTCAATCCGCATACGCCCGTCCAAACGATTGAACATGTGATCGAGGAGCTTGACCTTGTGCTGTTAATGACGGTTAACCCCGGTTTTGGCGGACAGCGCTTCATTCATTCGGTTCTGCCGAAAATCCGTCAGGTCAAACAGCTGGCTGAGGAGAAAGGCCTGTCTGAGCTTTTAATCGAGGTGGACGGAGGCGTTAATAAAGAAACAGCCCCTTTATGCGCTGAAGCGGGCGCCAATCTGCTTGTTGCCGGGTCTGCCGTATATAATCAGCCGGATCGGAAAAAAGCCATCGCTGACATCCGAAACGCATCATAAACATGCTGAAAAAGAGCCCGGTGAAAGCCGCCGGCTCTTTTCGCGTCTAAGAGAGAGGATAACATATGAATACAATCAATATCGTTGCGGGAGGCCCGCGGGAGCTTATTCCCGATCTATCCGAATACACAGACGGAGATACGACGTGGGTCGGAGTCGATAAAGGGACGGTTGCTCTTTTGGAGGCCGGAATCATTCCGCAGGAAGCTTTCGGTGATTTTGACAGCATTACGGAAGAGGAGCTCATGCAGATTCAAAAAGCAGCGCCGGCCCTCCATGTGTATCAGGCGGAAAAAGATTATACCGATCTTGAACTCGCCCTTGACTGGGCTTTACAAAAAGAACCGGAAAACATTCGGATATTCGGTGTGACGGGCGGAAGAGCCGATCACTTTTTAGGGAATATCCAGCTGCTGTATAAAGCCTTACATAAGAATACCGATGTCGAGCTGATCGACCGGCAGAATGACATTCAGATGTTCGGGCCCGGCCGTTATACAATTGAAGAAAAAGTGCGCAGACGCTATATTTCTTTCATTCCGTTTACGGAAGCGGCAGACGGCCTGACACTCGACGGTTTTAAATATCCCCTTGATAATTGTCATATTCCTCTGGGTTCCACACTATGTATTAGTAACGAACTCATTCATTCACGAGGTACTTTTTCGTTTGCAAAAGGCATATTAATAATGGTAAGGAGCGCGGATTAGAAAAGCGGCTTCTGCCATATGCGGAAAAAACCATGAATCCTAAAGTGATGAACGCAGCGGATACGGGACTTATAGGAGGGGACAAAATGAAATTTTATACCATTAAATTGCCGAAGTTTTTAGGAGGAATTGTCCGGGCGATGCTGGGCTCATTTAGAAAAGAGTAAGCCCAAGAAGCTGAAATTGCCCTCTTTGAACGCATAAAAAACGCCTGCCGCATAAAAGGGCAGGCGTTCATTTTTGCTTATACACGCTCAACTTTACCGGATTTTAAAGCCCGGGCAGATACATATACTTTTTTAGGTTTGCCGTCAACGAGGATGCGGACCTTTTGAAGGTTGGCGCCCCAAGTACGCTTAGAAGCGTTCATTGCGTGAGAACGGTTGTTTCCGGCTTTTGTTTTTTTACCTGTAATAAAACATTTACGTGCCATTTGTTTCCCTCCTAACTGCGCGAAACATCTTTTCAAACATAGTGTCTCAGATGCTTTCGTTATACAATACTTTAAATAATTTACCACAGCTAAAAACCGTTTGCAACTATTGTTTCCCTTACTTTCAAGAAAAATCACTTGACATGTAAAACCAATCACATTTCCGCGCTGAAGGCCGCTGTCTGTATCTTTTCTTTTCATAATGGGATACATATAGTAGAATAATGATAACTCTATGCATCTGAAGGAGGAACCTGTGTGTCCATTGAAATGAAGACAAAATACGGACAGATTGATATATCCAACGAAGTCATCGCAATGGTTGCCGGAGGCGCTGCCATTGACTGTTACGGAATAGTGGGGATGGCCTCAAAAAACCAGATTAAAGACGGTTTGTCTGAAATCCTCCGGAGAGAGAACTTCGCAAAAGGCGTACATGTCCGTCAGGAAGCCGAACAAATACATATCGACATGTACATTATTGTCAGCTACGGCACTAAAATATCCGAAGTAGCCCACAATGTTCAGACGAAGGTAAAATACACAGTAAATCAAACAATCGGACTTGCAGTTGATTCTGTAAATATTTATGTCCAAGGCGTACGAGTAACGAACCCGTAGTGAGGAGGATGAGTATTGTCTAGACGAAACTTAGATGGGAGAGCTTTTGCGGCAATGATTCTGGCGGGGGCTGAGACATTGTCTCAAAACGCATCCGCGGTGGATGCGCTGAACGTGTTTCCCGTGCCTGACGGCGACACCGGAACAAATATGAATTTATCGATGTCATCCGGTGCAAGAGAGGTAGAGCACATTGACTCACCCGACATCGGCAAAGTCGGCATCGCCTTGTCAAAAGGCCTGCTTATGGGAGCGAGAGGAAACTCAGGGGTGATCTTGTCCCAATTGTTCAGAGGTTTCACAAAGAGCATTGAAAACAAAAACCAAATAGACGCCCAAGAATTTGCCGCAGCACTCCAAGCGGGAGTGGATATGGCATATAAGGCGGTCATGAAACCGGTTGAAGGAACGATTTTAACCGTGGCCAAGGATGCGGCTAAAAAAGCGGTCGCCTCGGCCAAAGAAGAAACCGATATTATTTCGGTCATGGAGGCCGTTATTGAAGAAGCGGAAGCGTCGCTGAACCGCACGCCGGATCTGCTTCCTGTTTTAAAGGACGTCGGTGTCGTTGACAGCGGCGGAAAAGGTCTGCTTTGTGTATATGAAGGCTTTTTGGCTGCTTTAAAAGGAGAGGCCGTACCGAAAAAAGCGGTTCTTCCGGCACTCGATGATATGGTGAATGCCGAGCATCATAAAAGCGCGCAGAGCATGCTGAGTACAGAAGACATTGAATTCGGATTTTGTACGGAAGTGATGGTAAGGCTGGATCAAGATAAACGGACGTTCAAGGAAGAGACGTTCAGAAACGAACTGAGCCGTTTCGGCGATTCATTGCTGGTCGTGGCTGATGACACGCTGGCGAAAGTTCATATTCATGCCGAAGAACCAGGGAACGTACTCAATCTCGCACAGCGTTACGGCGATTTGATTAAAATTAAAATTGAAAACATGAGGGAACAGCATACTTCAATCATCAGCCAAGAACATGATGAAAAAAAGCCGGCCGGCGTTATGAAAGAAGCCCGCAAGCCTTTTGGCATCGTGACTGTGGCAATGGGAGAGGGCATTTCTGAATTGTTTACGAGCATCGGCGCTTCACACGTAATCGAAGGCGGCCAGACAATGAATCCGAGCACGGAAGATATTGTTGAAGCCGTTCAGTCTGTCAATGCGGAGACGGTTTTCATTCTTCCGAACAATTCCAATATTGTGATGGCTGCCAATCAGGCGGCGAGCGTGGCTGAAGAAAATGTCATTGTCATTCCGGCAAAAACGGTCCCTCAAGGCATGACCGCCCTGCTTGCGTTTAACCCTGACCAGCCGGCTGACGTAAATGAAGCCAATATGCTTGAGGCCATCCGGAATGTGAAAAGCGGACAGGTGACATATTCAGTCAGAGACACCCATATCGACGGCAAAGATATTAAAAAAGGTGATTTTATCGGCATTTTAAACAGTTCAATTATCGGCAGCGCCGAAGATCGGATAAGTGCGGCGAAATTGCTGCTGGATGAAATGATCGGGGATGAAGATGAAATCATCACCATCCTGTACGGAGAGGACGCGCCGGAAGAAGAAGCTGAGAAACTCGCTGAGTATATTGCAAGCGTCTGTGAAGATATCGAGGTTGAAATCCATAACGGCAGACAGCCTCTGTATCCATATATATTTGCGGCAGAATAGAAGGGCTTATCAGGCCCTTCTATTCTTATGCCTTTATTTACCTGCGGCAGTGCGGCAGTGTGCCTGCTTGCCAATTGAGAAATGTTCAATTAGTCTAAAGAAAAGCGCTGAATAAAGTGATGTTAAGGAGGAACAAACCAGCATGAAGTATAGAAGCGTTTTTGATATTATCGGCCCGGTAATGATCGGTCCGTCCAGTTCACATACCGCAGGCGCCGCCCGGATCGGCAGAGTGGCCAGAAGCTTATTCAGGCGGGAGCCCCGCCGAATCGTTGTGTCTTTTTACGGATCATTTGCGGAGACGTATAAGGGTCACGGCACTGATGTCGCGATTATCGGCGGCCTGCTTGATTTTGATACATTTGATGAGCGGATTAAAACAGCGATTCAAATTGCGGAAGAGAAGGGCATATATGTAGAGTTCCGTACAGAGGATGCCGTGCCCGTTCATCCGAATACAGCGCGCATCGTCATTTCTGATGATGAGGGAGAGCTTGCCCTTACCGGTATTTCCATCGGCGGCGGAAAAATAGAAATCACGGAGCTCAACGGCTTTGAGCTGCGTTTGTCCGGAAACCATCCGGCTATTTTAGTCGTTCACAATGATAAATTCGGCACGATTGCAGGCGTTGCCAATGTGCTTGCGAAATTCTCCATCAACGTCGGACATATGGAAGTGGCGCGTAAGGACGTCGGCCAGCTTGCGCTGATGACGATTGAGGTCGATCAGAATATTGAAGAAGAAGTGCTTGACGAGCTTTCAACACTTCCTAATATTATACAGGTTACTAAGATAGCTGACTAAAAAGTCAGGAGGAAAATGACATGTTTCGTAATGTAAAAGAATTAATAGAAATCACTCAAGAAAAACAAATTCCGATTTCGGAAGTGATGATCACCCAAGAGATGGAAGTGACGCAAAAAACGCGGGAAGAAATCTTTCAAGGAATGGAGCGCAATCTCTCCGTCATGGAAGCAGCTGTTGAAAAAGGGCTGAAGGGCGTCACGAGTCAGACCGGTTTAACAGGCGGAGATGCCGTGAAACTTCAGGCATACATCCAATCGGGAAGAAGTCTGTCGGGCAATCTGATTTTAGACGCCGTTTCTAAAGCTGTGGCGACAAATGAAGTCAATGCGGCGATGGGAACGATCTGCGCTACACCGACCGCCGGCTCTGCCGGGGTCGTGCCGGGAACGTTATTCGCCGTAAAGCATAAGCTGAACCCTACGACAGAACAAATGATCCGTTTTCTGTTTACAGCCGGCGCGTTCGGTTTTGTCGTAGCAAATAATGCGAGTATTTCAGGAGCGGCAGGAGGCTGTCAGGCGGAAGTCGGGTCAGCATCAGGCATGGCAGCGGCTGCGATTGTGGAAATGGCGGGCGGAACGCCTCAGCAATCAGCGGAAGCAATGGCGATTACACTGAAAAATATGCTCGGTCTCGTATGTGACCCGGTCGCCGGATTGGTAGAAGTGCCGTGTGTCAAACGAAACGCAATGGGAGCATCCAACGCAATGATCGCGGCGGATATGGCGCTGGCCGGGATTACAAGCCGCATTCCTTGCGATGAGGTGATTGACGCGATGTACAAAATCGGCCAGACAATGCCGACAGCACTGCGTGAAACGGGACAAGGCGGTTTAGCCGCGACACCGACGGGAAGAGAATTAGAGAAAAAAATTTTCGGAGGAGCGCTGAAATCAAGTGGCACACCATCAGCAAACTAGTATAGCGGAAATTAAGGGCATTGGGCCGGAAACAGAAAAAACATTGCACGAACTTGGTATCTATGACATTTCTGATCTTCTGAATTATTTCCCTTACCGTTATGATGACTATGAGCTGAGGGATTTAGAAGAAGTAAAACATGAAGAAAGAGTGACGGTAGAAGGGAAGGTTCATTCAGAACCTTCTCTTACCTATTACGGCAAAAAACGAAACAGGCTGACATTCAGAGTGCTTGTCGGCAATTATTTAATTACCGCGGTCTGCTTTAACCGTCCCTACTTAAAAAAGAAACTGACGTTAGGTTCTGTCGTCACGATATCCGGGAAATGGGATAAACACAGACAGACCGTTTCCGTGCAGGAATTAAAAAACGGTCCTCATCAAGAAGATAAAAGCATTGAGCCTGTTTATTCCGTTAAAGAAAACGTCACCGTAAAAATGATGAGACGGTTTATTAAGGAAGCGCTGCAGCATCATTTGGACAGTGCGGCTGATCCGCTTCCTGAAAAATTGAGAATCCGCTACAAGCTTCCTGACTACAAACATGCCCTGCAGACGATGCATCAGCCTGAAACGCGGGAATCGTTACAGCAGGCAAGACGCCGGTTTGTTTACGAGGAATTCTTATTATTTCAGCTGAAAATGCAGGCGTTCCGTAAAGCGGAAAGGGAACAGTCAAAAGGCATCAGCCATGTGTTTCCTGCTGAAAAGCTCGCCGCTTTCACAGACAGCCTGCCGTTTTCGCTCACGACCGCACAGACGCGTGTGCTTCGGGAAATTACCGCTGATATGACATCCCCTTACCGAATGAACCGTCTGCTGCAAGGTGATGTCGGATCAGGGAAAACGGCCGTCGCCGCCATCGCTTTGTACGCTGCGATTTTGTCGGGGTATCAGGGGGCATTAATGGTGCCGACTGAAATTCTGGCCGAACAGCATGCAGATTCTCTCGTATCGTTGTTTGCAAATGAAGATGTAAATATCGCGCTTTTGACGAGTTCTGTCAAAGGAAAGCGGCGCAGGGAGCTTTTGGAGCGGCTTGCTCTCGGAGAGATTGATATTTTAGTAGGGACCCATGCTTTAATCCAGGATGAAGTGGAATTCAAAGCGCTGAGCCTTGTTATTACGGACGAGCAGCACCGGTTCGGGGTCGAACAGCGCAAAAAACTCAAGAATAAAGGTCAGGATCCGGATGTGCTGTTTATGACAGCTACTCCGATTCCGAGAACGCTGGCCATTACCGTCTTCGGAGAAATGGATGTTTCCGTGATAGATGAAATGCCCGCGGGGCGAAAACAAATCGAAACGTATTGGGTGAAACACGACATGCTGGAGCGGATTTTGGCTTTTATAGAAAAAGAGCTGAAGCAGGGAAGGCAAGCCTATGTTATCTGCCCGCTCATTGAAGAGTCGGATAAACTGGATGTACAGAATGCGATTGACGTATATAACATGCTGTCTGACGTTTACCGCGGTAAATGGAATGTCGGCCTGATGCACGGGAAGCTCCATTCTGATGAAAAAGATCAGGTGATGAGAGAATTCAGCGCCAATCAATGTCAGGTACTTGTGTCAACAACCGTCGTAGAAGTCGGGGTGAACGTGCCGAATGCGACGATTATGGTCATCTATGACGCCGACCGTTTCGGGTTATCTCAGCTCCATCAGCTCCGCGGCCGGGTCGGGCGGGGAGACCACCAATCTTTCTGCATCTTGATGGCAGATCCGAAATCCGAAACCGGGAAGGAACGGATGAGAATCATGTCAGAGACAAACGACGGCTTCGAGCTGTCTGAAAAGGACCTTGAACTGCGTGGCCCCGGTGATTTCTTCGGAAAAAAACAGAGCGGTATGCCCGAGTTCAAGGTGGCGGATATGGTTCATGACTACAGAGCTTTGGAGACGGCCCGCCAGGATGCGGCCAATCTGGTGTCTTCAGAGGCTTTTTGGAAAGATGACGAATACCGCATGCTGCGCGGTCAATTACTTTCAAGCGGCGTCCTGGAAGGGGAGAAATTAAGCTGATTCTGCAAAATTCGGCGGCTTTCAAAAAACAATCATTGCATTCCAATCTATGAGATTATATACTACTATTAGTACCTAGTCTTAATTGTCCGGATGGTGTTTACAGATGAGAAGAAGCAAGAAAGAACGCCAAAAATTATTGCAGCAGACGATCAAATCGACACCCTTCATCACAGATGAAGAATTAGCGGGGAAATTCGGCGTCAGCATTCAGACGATCCGTTTAGACCGCTTAGAGCTCTCAATACCGGAGCTGAGGGAAAGAATTAAAAACGTGGCAGAACAAACGCTTGATGATGAAGTGAAATCACTGTCTTTAGACGAAGTGATCGGTGAAATTATTGATCTGGAGCTTGACGGCCAGGCCATTTCCATATTAGAAGTAAGACGCGAACATGTCTTCAGCCGCAATCAAATTGCGCGGGGGCATCATTTGTTTGCGCAGGCGAACTCACTCGCCGTAGCCGTCATTGATGATGAGCTGGCGCTGACCGCAAGCGCAAATATCCGCTTTACAAGACAGGTGAAAGAAGGCGAGCGCGTCGTTGCGAAAGCCAAAGTGACGGCAGTCGAAAAAGAAAAAGGCAGAACGGTAGTTGAAGTCAACAGCTATGTGGGAGAAGAAGTCGTGTTCTCCGGCAGCTTTGACATGTATCGTTCAAAACAATCATAAAGGTGGAGCATGCATGAGAATAGCTGTAGATGCAATGGGGGGCGACAACGCACCCAAAGCTGTTATTGACGGAGTAATGAAGAGTATTGAGGCATTTGACGATCTTCATATTACGCTGGTCGGTGACAAGACAACGATAGAATCACACTTGCCAACAACATCAGACCGCATCACTGTGTTGCACGCCGATGAAGTGATTGAACCGACGGATGAACCGGTCCGCGCCGTACGCAGAAAGAAAAACTCTTCTATGGTGCTGATGGCGCAGGAAGTGGCTGAAAGCAGAGCGGACGCCTGCATCTCAGCGGGGAATACGGGCGCACTCATGACAGCGGGACTGTTTATCGTCGGCAGAATTAAAGGAATCGACCGGCCTGCGCTTGCGCCGACGCTTCCGACCGTTTCAGGCGACGGTTTCCTTCTTTTGGACGTGGGAGCCAATGTCGATGCCAAACCGGAGCATCTCGTCCAGTACGGAATTATGGGATCTGTATATGCCCGGCAGGTTCTCGGAATCAGCTCGCCCCGCGTCGGATTGTTAAATGTCGGCACGGAAGAAAAGAAAGGAAACGACCTGACAAAAAAGACGTTTGAATTATTAAAAGAAACAAACGTGAATTTTGTCGGAAACGTTGAGGCGAGAGACTTGCTCGAAGGCGCTGCTGACGTCATCGTCACAGACGGCTTTACGGGCAACGTCACGTTGAAAACATTGGAAGGTTCAGCGTTATCGATTTTCAAAATGCTGAAAGATACACTGACTTCAAGTTTTGTTTCTAAGCTCGCAGCGGGAGTGCTGAAGCCGAAGCTGATGGAAATGAAACTGAAAATGGACTATTCTGAGTACGGCGGGGCGAGTCTTTTCGGTTTGAAAGCGCCCGTCGTTAAAGCGCACGGCTCTTCTGACGCACGCGCTGTTTACCATGCGCTGCGCCAGGCGAGAGAAATGGTCAGCCAAAACGTGGCCGCATTTATAGAAGAAGAAGTAAAAGAAGAAAAAACAGATGAGTAGTCTGGAGGTTACCGCATCATGAGTAAGATTGCATTTTTATTTCCCGGACAGGGATCACAATATATCGGTATGGGAAAAGACCTGTACGAACGCGAAGAAGCGTCAAAACGTATTTTTGATGAAGCGGACGAAACGCTTGAAACAAAGCTGAGCTCGCTCATTTTTGAAGGTGACGCCGAAGAATTGACCCTTACATACAATGCGCAGCCTGCGCTGTTGACAACGAGCATCGCCGTATTGGAAAAGTTTAAAGAATCCGGCATCACCCCTGATTTCACCGCCGGCCACAGCCTCGGAGAATATTCGGCGCTTGTTGCGGCGGGAGCGATGACATTTAAAGATGCCGTTTACACGGTAAGAAAACGGGGAGAATTCATGAATGAAGCCGTGCCGGCCGGAGAAGGCGCCATGGCCGCTATTCTCGGAATGGATGCGGAGTCCTTGAAAAAGGTGACGGATCAAGTGACGGAAAACGGTCATCTCGTACAGCTTGCAAACTTGAACTGCCCCGGCCAGATCGTAATTTCCGGAACGGCAAAAGGCGTGGAGCTGGCTTCAGAAGAAGCGAAAAACAACGGAGCAAAACGGGCAATCCCATTAGAAGTAAGCGGACCGTTCCATTCTGAATTAATGAAGCCGGCAGCGCAAAAACTCGAGGAGGTGCTCAGCGCCTGTGAGTTAAAAAATGCGGCTGTTCCCGTGATTTCAAACGTTTCGGCTGACGTTATGACAGAAAAAGACGATATCAAGAAAAAACTGATCGAACAGCTGTATTCACCTGTTCGCTTTGAAGAAACCATTAACAAACTGATTGACGAAGGCGTCACGACGTTTGTTGAAATCGGGCCGGGAAAAGTGCTTTCAGGCCTTGTGAAAAAAGTGAACCGCCGCCTTAAAACAATCGCGGTTTCTGACCATGAAACCATCGAACTGGCGATTCAAACGCTGAAGGAGGAGAATCAGGATGCTTAATGAAAAAACAGCAGTGGTAACGGGAGCGTCCCGCGGAATCGGGCGGGCGATCGCGCTTGATCTTGCGAAAAACGGCTGTAACGTAGTAGTCAACTACTCCGGGAATGAAGCGAAAGCGAACGAAGTCGTAGATGAAATCAAATCTTTGGGCCGAAACGCGATCGCGGTAAAAGCCGATGTATCAAATTCCGAAGAAGTACAAAACATGATGAAAGAGGCTGTCGCTGCATTTTCTTCAATCGACATTCTCGTGAACAATGCGGGGATCACAAAAGACAATCTTCTGATGAGAATGAAAGAAAATGAATGGGATGATGTCATTAACATTAACCTGAAAGGTGTATTCAACTGCACGAAAGCCGTGACAAGACAGATGATGAAACAGCGCTCCGGCCGGATTATCAACGTATCATCAATCGTCGGCGTCAGCGGAAACCCCGGCCAGGCGAACTATGTGGCGGCAAAAGCCGGTGTAATCGGCTTAACGAAGTCATCAGCCAAAGAGCTTGCGAGCCGCAATATTACGGTTAATGCCATTGCTCCGGGCTTTATTTCTACAGATATGACGGACAAGCTTTCTAAAGAAGTCCAAGATGAAATGCTGAAGCAGATTCCGCTCGCGCGTTTCGGTGATCCTTCCGATATCAGCAGCGTTGTTACGTTCCTTGCTTCTGAAGGATCGCGTTATATGACGGGCCAAACCCTTCATATTGACGGCGGAATGGTGATGTAAAGATTTGTTTTTAAAATTTCATCCTAGTTTCTCTAGTTTTTTAAAAACGAATCCTCTATAATACTTGAGGGGAGGTGAATTGCTATGGCAGATACATTAGAGCGTGTAACGAAAATCATCGTAGACCGCCTTGGCGTTGATGAAGCTGACGTCAAACTTGAAGCTTCTTTCAAGGAAGACTTAGGTGCTGATTCCCTAGATGTAGTTGAGCTTGTTATGGAACTTGAAGACGAGTTTGATATGGAGATTTCTGACGAAGATGCTGAAAAGATTGCAACAGTCGGCGACGCTGTGAACTACATACAAAACCAGCAATAAGCTGATGCTAAAAGTCCCGCCTGACAGCGGGGCTTTAGCCCTTTAATCGTTCGGTTACCGGCGTCTGACGCTGTACGCGCTGCCGATTCCGTTTACGGCGGGGAGCGCGGTGAACCTGATGTGCCTATGGAGGTTACTATGTCAAAACACTCACATTTTAAAGATAAAAAAAAGTTCTATAAAAAAATAGAGCAATTTAAAGAGTTCCAAGAACGGATTTCGGTTCATTTTCAAAACGAGAAACTTTTGTATCAAGCATTTACACATTCATCTTATGTGAATGAGCATCGGAAAAAGCCGTATGAAGACAATGAAAGGCTTGAATTTTTAGGTGACGCTGTTTTGGAACTGACGATCTCCCAATTCTTATTTGCCAAATACCCGGCCATGAGTGAAGGAGATTTGACGAAGCTGAGAGCCGCTATCGTATGCGAGCCGTCACTCGTCTCACTTGCCCATGAATTGTCATTCGGCGATCTTGTTCTCTTGGGAAAAGGAGAAGAAATGACGGGCGGCAGAAAGCGTCCTGCGCTTTTAGCGGATGTGTTTGAAGCGTTTATCGGCGCACTGTATCTGGATCAGGGCCTTGACCCGGTTCAGCAATTCCTGAAAGTGTACGTGTTCCCTAAAATAAACGATGGTGCTTTTTCTCATGTGATGGATTTCAAAAGCCAGCTTCAAGAATTTGTACAGCGGGACGGAAAAGGATCGCTTGAGTACAAAATTCTCAATGAAAAAGGGCCTGCCCACAACCGGGAATTCGAGGCGCTAGTCTCTCTTAAAGGTGAGGCGCTCGGTATCGGGAACGGACGTTCCAAAAAAGAAGCCGAGCAGCATGCGGCACAGGAAGCTCTTGCAAAATTGCAAAAACATCATACGAAACAATAAAATCCCCCTGTATCCCTAGGGGGATTTCAGTATGTCTGCGCCTGATATAAGCGGGTGATTATGATAATATTGAGATACTTATACGATAAGGAGGATCTGGGATGTTCCTCAAACGTTTAGACGTTATAGGATTTAAATCATTTGCAGAACGGATATCCGTTGACTTTGTAAAAGGCGTCACGGCCGTTGTCGGTCCGAACGGCAGCGGAAAGAGCAACATTACCGAAGCTATCCGCTGGGTGCTCGGCGAACAATCAGCCCGCTCGCTTCGGGGCGGAAAAATGGAAGATATCATTTTTGCGGGAAGTGATTCACGCAAGCGGCTGAACCTTGCCGAAGTCACGTTAACGCTTGATAATGAAGATCATTTTCTCCCGATCGATTATCACGAAGTCAGCGTGACGAGACGGGTGTACCGTTCCGGAGAGAGTGAATTTCTCATCAACAATCAGCAGTGCCGTTTGAAAGACATCATTGACTTATTTATGGACTCCGGGCTCGGAAAAGAAGCATTCTCTATTATCAGCCAGGGGAAAGTCGAAGAGATTCTCAGCAGCAAAGCGGAAGACCGCCGCAGTATTTTTGAAGAAGCGGCCGGCGTGCTGAAATATAAAACAAGAAAGAAAAAAGCGGAAAACAAACTGTTTGAGACGCAGGATAACTTAAACAGGGTGGAAGATATTCTTCACGAGCTTGAAGATCAGGTCGAACCGCTGAAAATCCAGGCATCAATCGCCAAAGACTACTTAGAAAAAAAGAAAGAGCTTGAGCATGTCGAAATCGCCCTTACCGCCTTTGACATCGAACAACTGCATGGCAGATGGTCGGGTTTAAAAGACAAGGTGCAGGCTGCTAAAGAAGAAGAATTGGCGGAATCATCGGCTCTATCCGCAAAAGAAGCGATGATAGAAGAGACGAGAGATAAAATCCACGCGCTTGATGAATCCGTCAACGAACTGCAGCAGGTTCTGCTCGTGACAAGTGAAGAGCTGGAAAAGCTGGAAGGCCGGAAAGAAGTGCTGAAAGAGCGCAAAAAAAACGCCGCGCAAAACCGGGAACAGCTTGAGGAATCCGTTACACATTACACGAACAAAGAAGCCGAACTGAAAGCGGACATTGAAAAACAGTCTGCCGTCTATGATAAGCTGCGTGCGGAAGTGAAGCGGTTAAACGCCCAAGTGAAAGAAAAGCAGCAGGCTCTCAGTCTGCATAATGAAAATGTAGATGAGAAAATCGAACAATTAAAAAGCGATTACTTTGAATTGTTAAACAGCCAGGCGTCGATTCGCAACGAGCTGCAGCTTTTAGATGACCAGATGTCCCAATCCGCGGTCCAGCAGGCGAGACTGACAGCAAACAATGAAAAATATCTTGAAGAACGTAACGATATTGCAGTCCGCAAAGCGGCGTGCGAAGAAGAATTGGCTGCCGTTGAAGAGGATATTCACAATCAGGTCGTCCGCTTTCGCGAAGTCCAGACAGCATATGAACAGAAAAAACGCCAGTATGAAAAGAAAGAATCAGCGCTGTATCAGGCATATCAATTCGTCCAGCAGGCCAGATCCAAAAAAGATATGCTTGAAACGATGCAAGGCGATTTTTCAGGATTTTACCAAGGCGTAAAAGAAGTGCTGAAGCAGAAAGAGAAGCTCGGCGGCATCCGCGGCGCCGTTCTCGAACTGATTGCCACCGAACAAAAGTATGAAACGGCGATCGAGATTGCACTCGGCGCAGCGGCGCAGCACGTTGTCACAGACGACGAGCAGGCGGCGCGGAAAGCGATTCAATATTTAAAACAGAATTCATTCGGCCGCGCGACGTTCCTGCCGCTTACGGTTATGAAACCGCGCCAGCTCCAAACCCGTGATGAACAGACGGCTCAGAAGCATCCGTCTTTCCTCGGCACAGCGAGCGGGCTTGTCACATATGATGCCGCGTATCGGAATGTCATTCAAAACCTTCTCGGCACCGTGCTGATCACTGAAGATTTAAAAGGCGCGAATGAACTGGCCAAGCTTCTCGGGCACCGCTACCGCATCGTGACGCTTGAGGGCGATGTCGTCAATCCAGGCGGATCAATGACAGGCGGCGCGGTCAAAAAGAAAAACAATTCTCTGCTCGGCAGAAGCCGTGAGCTTGAGACGGTGACTGCGCGGCTTGCCGAAATGGAAGAAAAAACAGCTCTGCTCGAAAAAGAGGTCAAAACGCTGAAGCAGGCCATTCAAGAGCTTGAACATACGCTGAGCGGTCTCCGTGAAGACGGTGAAGCTTTCAGAACAAAGCAGCAGGATGTAAAAGGCAGGCTGTATGAACTCGAAGTTGCTGAAAAGAACATCAATACCCATCTGGAGCTTTACGATCAGGAGAAAGCATCACTGACCGAAAGCAGCCGGGAAAAAGAGACGCGCAAATCAGCTCTGGAAGAACAGCTGAGTGAGGCATCCGGCCAGCTGAAAGAGCTTGAGGAAGAGATGGAAAGGCTGACAAAACAAAAGCAGACCCTATCCTCAACAAAAGAAACGCTCTCTCATGAACTGACGGAATGTAAAGTGGCCGCTGCGAAAAAAGAACAGGCGTGCTCGAGTGAGGAAGACAACCTCAAAAGGCTGAAAAAAGAGCTTGAAGAAACACAGCTCGCTCTGAAAGAAACACGGGAAGATTTAAGCCTTCTGACCTCAGAGATGACGTCCAGCACAAGCGGTGAGGAGCAGCTTGAAGAAGCAGCCCATCACAAGCTTCACGATAAAACGAGAACGATCGAATTGATCGCCAGCCGGCGCGACCAGCGTGTGAAGCTCCAGCGGGCTCTTGATACGAACGAGCTTGAACTGAAAGAGATGAAGCGTCTCTACAAGCAAAAAACAGACATTCTGAAAGATGAAGAGGTAAAACTCGGCCGGATGGAAGTTGAGCTTGATAATCTCTTGCAGTATTTACGCGAGGAGTACAGCTTATCCTTTGAAGGAGCAAAAGAACAATATCAGCTCGAACTCGAGCCTGAAGAGGCGAGAAAACGGGTCAAACTGATCAAGCTTTCAATTGAAGAGCTCGGAACGGTCAATCTCGGTAGCATCGATGAATTTGAAAGAGTAAACGAACGGTATCAGTTTTTAACAGAGCAGAAAAATGACCTGACGGAAGCGAAAAATACACTGTTTCAAGTCATTGAAGAAATGGATTCTGAAATGACGAAGCGATTCCATGAAACGTTTATCCAGATCCGTTCTCAATTCAACGACGTGTTCCGTTCTTTATTCGGAGGAGGACGGGCTGAACTGAAGCTGACTGATCCGAATGATCTTCTTAATTCCGGGGTGGACATTATCGCGCAGCCTCCGGGTAAAAAACTGCAAAACTTAAATCTTTTGTCAGGGGGAGAACGGGCGCTGACTGCCATTGCCCTTTTATTCTCCATTCTGAAAGTAAGGCCCGTGCCCTTCTGCGTCCTTGATGAAGTGGAAGCTGCGCTTGATGAAGCCAATGTATTCAGGTTTGCGCAATATTTAAAAAAATACAGCGGCGACAGCCAGTTTATCGTCATCACCCACAGAAAAGGCACCATGGAAGAAGCGGATGTCCTCTACGGTGTTACGATGCAGGAATCCGGCGTTTCCCGAATGGTTTCGGTCAAACTGGAAGAAACAAAAGAATTCGTTCAGTAACGAGGAAAGAGGTTGAAAGATGAGCTTTTTTAAAAAATTAAAAGAGAAAATCACGAAACAGACAGACTCCGTCTCTGAAAAATTTAAAGATGGTCTTGAAAAAACAAGAAATTCCTTCTCAAATAAAGTGAACGAACTCGTCTCCCGCTACCGGAAAGTCGACGAGGATTTCTTCGAGGAGCTTGAGGAAGTGCTGATTGGCGCTGACGTAGGTTTTACAACCGTCATGGAGCTGATTGATGAGCTCAAAAAAGAAGTGAAGCTGAAAAACATCCAGGATCCTCAGGAAGTGCAGTCCGTCATTTCTGAAAAGCTTGTCGACATTTATAACAGCGGCGACGAACAGATTTCTGAATTAAATATTCAGGACGGGCGCCTGAACGTTATTCTGCTTGTCGGGGTAAACGGCGTCGGAAAAACGACAACGATCGGAAAACTTGCCCATAAGCTGAAGAATGAAGGCAAATCCGTTGTGCTCGCTGCCGGAGACACCTTCAGAGCCGGGGCGATTGAACAGCTTGAAGTGTGGGGAGAGCGTACAGGCGTGCCTGTCATTAAACAGGCTGCCGGAAGCGACCCTGCTGCGGTTATTTATGATGCCGTACACGCGGCTAAAGCAAGAGGAGCGGATGTGCTGATTTGTGATACGGCCGGCCGCCTTCAGAATAAAGTAAACTTAATGAAAGAGCTTGAAAAAGTCAAACGCGTCATCGAACGCGAAGTGCCTGAGGCTCCGCATGAGGTTCTCCTTGCGCTGGACGCGACGACAGGTCAGAATGCGATGGCGCAGGCGAAAGAATTCTCCAAAGCGACGAATGTGACGGGTATCGCGTTAACGAAGCTTGACGGCACCGCAAAAGGCGGTATCGTCTTGGCGATCCGCAATGAGCTTCACATCCCCGTGAAACTGGTCGGCCTCGGAGAAAAGGTTGACGATCTCCAGCGGTTTGATGCAGAATCTTACGTATACGGTCTCTTTTCTGATTTAGTTGAAAAAGCCGAGGATTAATGAATAAAAAACGAGTGTAAAATGGACGGTTTTATACTCGTTTTTTTATACGCATTGATAGATCGGAATGGAGGGGGCAGTTGTTGGACAAATGGCTGAAAGCTGAATTGGAAAGTAAGATCGGCGCGATAAACCATATGTCGCTGCTGGATGAACAGGGAGGCACTTCAACCGTTCGGAAAATAGTGACCGGCCAAGACGCATTTCTGCTGAAAAGTTCTTTTCAACAGAAGTATCGGGAATGGTTAATGAGAGAAGCCTTCGTTTTACAAAAACTGACGGAAACTCGTCGTCTGCCTGTTCCTATTTATTATGGGATGATACAGGAACAGCATGCCAGCCATATCGTAATGTCATTTGAGGATGGAATCACACTGACTTCGGCTTTAAGAAAAGCAAAAGGGGATACTGAAAAGAAAAAGCTGATCAAAAGTTTCGGCCAGTTTCTGCAACGTCTGCATGAAACCGAAATGGTCTCTGGTTTACAGCCGGAAACAGACTGGCTCGATCTACAAATCAAACGAGCCGGGGAATATGTCAAAAAAGGACAGGCTGAAGGAAGTGCAGAGCTTTTGAAGGAATTGGACAGGTGCAGGCCTGTTCCTGTTCAGCAGACAATGATTCACGGTGACTGCACGACTGATAATGTGCTGGTGAAAGACGGAGAGGTCTATCTGTTTATCGATGCTGCGGGAATATCGGCGGGAGATCCGCGATATGATGAATCATTAGCGATCAGTCATTTTGTCACAAATGAAGCATGCCTCAATGCTTTTTACGAAGGCTATTGCCGCTATCGTGTATCAAAACAAGAATTCGAGTATTTTAACGACGGTCTATATGAATTTTTTTGAAAAAACTTATTATGTAAAAAGAGCATCCTGCTTTGACAAGATAAAAACTTGACACACGCTCTGAAACCATGTAAACTAAGTTTTTGTAAAGGGATTTGACTTAACAAAGGGGAGAGCTCAAATGTCGCTCGAAAAAACGACGAGAATGAACTATTTATTTGACTTCTATCAGTCGTTGCTGACGTCAAAACAAAAGAGCTATATGTCGCTTTATTATCTGGACGATTTCTCCCTTGGTGAAATAGCCGAAGAGTATGACGTTTCAAGGCAAGCCGTTTACGATAACATCAAACGGACTGAAGCGATGCTTGAACAATATGAAGAAAAACTGCTCCTTTTTAAAAAGTTTCAGGAGCGTAAAGAAATGTTTACAAAGCTGAAAGAGCTTGCTTCCGGGTTGCAGGAAGAGGAAAAAATGACGGCTCTGATTGAAGCGCTTGAGAAATTAGATTAGGAGGCGGCAAACAATGGCATTTGAAGGATTAGCCGACCGACTGCAAAAGACGATTTCAAAAATCCGCGGAAAAGGAAAAGTCAGCGAACAAGACGTAAAAGAGATGATGCGTGAAGTTCGTCTTGCGCTTCTTGAGGCTGACGTTAACTTTAAAGTCGTAAAGGATTTTGTGAAAAAAGTAAGTGAACGGGCTGTCGGACAGGACGTTATGCAGAGTCTGACACCCGGTCAGCAGGTTATTAAAGTCGTAAAAGAAGAGCTTACCGAGCTGATGGGCGGCGAAGAAAGCAAAATTGCCGTCGCCAAACGCCCGCCGACCGTTATTATGATGGTCGGGCTCCAAGGTGCCGGTAAAACGACAACCACGGGGAAGCTTGCCAACCTGCTGCGCAAAAAACATAACCGCAAACCGCTGCTCGTGGCTGCGGATATTTACCGCCCCGCCGCGATTAAACAGCTGGAAACCCTGGGGAAACAGCTTGATATGCCGGTCTTTTCGCTTGGCGATCAGGTCAGCCCGGTGGAAATTGCCAGACAGGCGATTGAAAAAGCGAAGGAAGAGCATCATGATTATGTGATTTTAGATACCGCCGGACGGCTGCACATCGATCATGAACTGATGGATGAGCTCTCCGGCGTAAAGGAAGTCGCAAATCCTGAGGAAATTTTCCTTGTCGTCGACTCAATGACCGGTCAAGATGCGGTAAACGTCGCCAAAAGCTTTAATGACCAGCTCGGTTTAACGGGCGTCATTTTAACAAAGCTTGACGGGGATACCCGCGGAGGTGCGGCGCTTTCTATCCGCGCGGTCACCGAAACGCCGATTAAATTCGCCGGAATGGGAGAAAAGCTCGATGCTCTTGAAGCGTTCCATCCTGAACGGATGGCATCCCGAATTCTCGGAATGGGTGACGTGCTGACCTTGATTGAAAAAGCTCAGGCGACCGTTGATGAAGACAAAGCCAAAGAGCTTGAGCAGAAAATGAGAACGATGAGCTTCACATTGGATGATTTTCTGGAGCAGCTCGGCCAGGTCCGAAACATGGGGCCTCTTGACGAACTGTTGCAAATGATGCCCGGCGCAGGCAAAATGAAAGGCTTAAAAAACATCCAAGTCGATGAAAAACAGCTGAATCATGTGGAAGCGATCATTAAATCAATGACTGTTCTTGAAAAAGAACAGCCGGATATCATTAACGCCAGCCGGCGGAAGCGGATTGCCAAAGGAAGCGGAACATCCGTTCAGGAAGTCAACCGTCTTTTAAAGCAGTTTGAGGAAATGAAAAAAATGATGAAGCAGATGACCAACATGACAAAAGGGAAGAAAAAAGGCTTTAAATTACCTTTTATGTAATCGGTTATACATGATAAAACCGTTGTTAAGAAAAAACACTTTACAAACACTTTTATCATTGTTAATATACTATCTTGTTGAAATATTTTCGGAGGTGCTAGTAAAATGGCAGTAAAAATTCGTTTAAAACGTATGGGAGCAAAAAAATCTCCTTTCTATCGTATTGTTGTAGCAGATTCTCGTTCACCGCGTGACGGCCGTTTCATCGAAACAGTCGGCACATACAACCCGGTTGCAAAGCCGGCTGAAGTGAAAATCAACGAAGAGCTTGCTCTTAAATGGCTTCAAACAGGAGCTAAACCTTCTGATACAGTCCGCAACTTGTTCTCAAGCCAAGGAATTATGGAAAAATTCCACAACGCTAAACAAGGCAAGTAATGACTGATCAGAACTTGGAAGATTTGATTGTCAGCATTGTGGCTCCGCTTGTCGACCATCCGGAAGACATAACGGTCACAAAGGAAGAGACTGATCAAAAGATTGCGCTGCGCTTATCTGTCAATAAGTCAGATACCGGTAAGATTATCGGAAAGCAAGGCCGGACTGCAAGAGCGATTCGAACCGTCGTTTTTGCAGCTGGCGCACAGTCTTCTAAGAAAGTTCAATTTGAAATATTTGACTGAAAAAGGGAGAGGGCCGGCACCTCCCCTTTTTTTACACGTAAAAAAGGCAAATGAACAGAAATATGTTGGAAGAGTGGGGAGTCTGGTCCTATGCAGATTATTCACAGAGTAACCGTTATGCAGGTTCTGACCGAGCAAAGCAAGGAAAAGCTTTTGGCCTCTTTTGCAGAAAAAAAGCAAACGCTTGAACGAGAATGCAGCCAGCTCTATTTTCAGCTTAGAAAACATGAAAAAGATCAGCAGAATCCCGATGTAGCGGAATCTTTTAAAAAAGCCATTGAGAAAAGACAAGACAAAATCAAAATGATCGATTTCCAAATAAGCCAGACAGAGTCGCTCCCGCTTGGAAGCGAAGTGAAGGAAAAGGAGATCGATGCGCTGCTTTCAATCAACGTCGGTGATAACTGGCATGAAAAAACAGCGGCAAATACCATCGTCATAAAAGACGGGGTAGTAATTGAAATCCGCCCGAGGTGATAATATGACAAACAGATGGTTTAATGTAGGCAAAATTGTAAATACCCACGGCATTAAAGGCGAAGTGCGGGTCATTTCTAAAACGGACTTTGCCGAAGAACGGTACAAGCCCGGCAATACGCTCTATTTGTTTGCGGAAGGGGCTGCGGAGCCAATCAAAGTAACGGTCAGCGCCCACAGGCTTCACAAGCAGTTTCACCTGCTGCAATTCAAAGAAATGCCGAGTCTCAATGAAGTCGAACACCTAAGAAACATGGTGATCAAAGTCCCTGAAGAAGACTTGGGAGAGCTTGAAGAAGATGAATTTTATTTTCATGAAATCATCGGCTGCGAGGTTGTGTCAGAAGACGGGGAACTGATCGGCACAGTGAAGGAAATCTTGACGCCAGGGGCTAATGACGTATGGGTGGTTGCAAGAAAAGGCAAAAAAGATTCGCTCATTCCGTATATTGCTTCTGTGGTAAAGGATATTAATATAAATGAGAAGAAAATTAAGATTCATGTAATGGAAGGGTTAATAGACGAATGAAAATCGACTTTTTAACACTGTTTCCCGAAATGTTTCAAGGGGTGCTCGGCTCCTCCATTCTGCAAAAAGCACAGGAAAAAGAGGCTGTCCGTTTTGACGTCATCAATTTCCGGGCTTTTTCGGATAATAAACACCAAACGGTTGATGATTACCCGTACGGCGGGGGAGCCGGGATGGTGTTAAAGCCGCAGCCCGTATTTGATGCGGTTGAAAAGCTGACAGCCGGTACGGACGCCAAGCCGCGCATTATTCTCGTCTGCCCGCAAGGTGAGCGTTATACGCAGAAGAAAGCCGAGGAGCTGGCACAAGAGGAACATCTCATGTTTATTTGCGGACATTATGAAGGGTATGATGAACGGATCCGGGAACATCTTGTCACTGATGAAATCTCCATCGGGGATTTTGTGCTGACCGGGGGAGAGCTCCCTGCCATGATGATCGCCGACAGCGTTGTCAGGCTTTTGCCGGGCGTCCTCGGAAAAGAAGCATCCCACGTGGAGGATTCCTTCAGCACGGGGCTTTTAGAGCATCCGCACTATACGAGGCCTGCAGATTATAGAGGCTTAAAAGTGCCTGAGACCCTTCTGTCGGGCAACCATGCTAAAATACAAAAATGGCGAAATAAAGAATCAATCAGAAGAACCTTTTTAAGACGTCCCGATCTTCTTGAAAACTATCCTCTCACTGATGAGCAAAGAAAATGGATTTCCGAGTGGGAAAACGAATAGATTCTATTGCGCAGGCGATGAAGATATGATAAGATACTACTTGTGGCTTAAGGAGGCTTATCCTTCAGAAGCTTGAAAACGATGTTCCGCTGTGCCTTGCAGTTGTGGCCAAGAGCATCTGTTGGAAGGAGTTGAAAACGATGCAAAAACTAATTCAAGATATCACAAAAGAACAGCTTCGCACTGATCTTCCTGCGTTCCGTCCTGGTGACACTTTACGTGTACACGTAAAAGTTGTTGAGGGTAACCGTGAGCGTATCCAGATCTTCGAAGGTGTTGTGATCAAGCGTCGTGGTGGTGGAATCAGCGAAACGTTCACAGTTCGTAAGATTTCTTACGGTGTTGGCGTTGAACGTACATTCCCTGTACACACACCAAAAATCGCGAAAATCGAAGTTGTACGTTACGGTAAAGTACGTCGCGCTAAGCTTTACTACCTGCGTGAACTTCGCGGAAAAGCGGCTCGTATTAAAGAAATCAGACGATAATGATAACGAACGAAAAGAGCTTGTTACCCGTAACAGGCTCTTTTTTTATATGAAATTTGTAAAAGCAGAACAAGCAACGTAAAATACATAAGAGATCATCGGAACATCCGGTTCCGGTAAATAAGGCAGGTGTCGAAGTCACATGACCATTCAATGGTTCCCAGGCCATATGGCTAAAGCGAGACGGGAAGTAACAGAAAAACTGAAATTAATTGATATCGTATACGAATTGGTGGATGCGAGAATCCCGATGTCATCGAGAAATCCGATGATTGAGGAGATTTTAAAAAATAAGCCGCGCATTATGCTTTTAAATAAAGCCGATAAGGCGGATGCGGCTGTGACTGCCCAGTGGAAGGACCACTTTCAGGAACAGGGCATTCCCTCTCTTTCAATAAACTCCGTTAACGGGCAGGGACTGCATCAAATCGTGCCGTCCTCGAAAGAGCTGCTGAAAGATAAGTTCGATAAAATGAAAGCAAAAGGTGTTAGGCCAAGAGCAATCCGCGCATTAATCATCGGCATTCCGAATGTCGGCAAGTCTACGCTCATTAACCGGCTGGCCAAAAAAAACATTGCCAAGACGGGAGACAGGCCCGGCATTACCACTTCACAGCAGTGGGTAAAGGTAGGCAAGGAATTAGAGCTGCTCGATACACCGGGAATTTTATGGCCTAAATTTGAAGATGAGCTTGTCGGCTTGCGCCTGGCGATCACCGGGGCGATTAAAGATACGATTATCAACCTGCAGGATGTGGCTGTCTTCGGGCTGCGCTTTCTGGAAGAGCATTATCCCGACCGCTTGAAGGAGCGCTACGGACTTCAGGAAATCCCTGAGGATATCGCCGCTCTTTTCGACGCGATCGGTGAAAAACGCGGCTGTTTGATGGGCGGCGGAATGGTTGACTATGATAAAACAACGGAAGTCATCATTCGGGACATCCGGACGGAAAAATTCGGCAGGCTTTCATTTGAAACACCATCAGAATAAAGACGCGCAGAGATGCGGGTCTTTATTTTTTCCGCAGAATACCGATATACATAATGTAAGGGAGAAGAGAACGTGAATACATTAACCGTAAAAAGCGTAAAAGAACGCCTGCAAGAGGTCAGGGACGAAAGCGACCCCTTCCTTGCCCAATGTGAGAAAGACCCGAGAAAAAGCGTACAGACGCTTTTAGAGCAATGGCTGAAAAAGCACGCGAAGGAAAAAGCTCTTAAAGAGCAATGGCTGAACATGACGGCATACGAAAGACTGTCATCCAAAAAGGGCTTCCGCCTGATTGCGGGTGTTGACGAAGCCGGAAGAGGGCCGCTTGCCGGACCGGTTGTCGCCGGCGCCGTCATTTTGCCGGCAGAATGCGAGATTCTCGGTCTCACGGACTCGAAGAAATTGTCGGAAAAGAAGCTCGAGGAGTATTACAGCCGGATCACGGAAGAAGCGGCGGCTGTAGGAGTCGGCATTGTCCATGCGGACGTCATTGACCGGATCAACATTTATGAGGCCGCGAGACTGGCGATGGTAAAAGCCGTCAATGCTTTAACGGAAACACCTGATTATCTGCTTGTTGATGCCATGACCCTGCCGCTTGACATTCCGCAGTCATCAGTTATAAAAGGGGATGCCAAAAGCGTGTCAATTGCCGCCGGAGCCTGCATAGCAAAAGTAACGCGGGACCGTCTCATGGCTGAGTACGCCAAAACCTACCCCATGTACGGCTTTGAAAAAAATAAAGGCTACGGAACGAAAGAACATCTTGAAGCTCTTCAGGCATACGGACCGACAACTATTCACCGAAAAACGTTCGCTCCCGTTCAATCTTATTGTTAGAAAAGAGGCTTAAGACATGAACATAAGCGGCGAAATCCAAGCGGCTTTCAGACAGCTGACGGCGGAAATCCCTCCGGACCGGCAAGACGGCGGTAAAGACAGCGGCGCTCAAAGGCTGCTGTTAGGGAAGGTTCTCCGTTTGCTGGACGATCAAAGCGCTCTTATCCAAATCGGCGGCCGGACGATGCAGGGAAAACTTGAAACCGCCCTTCGCCCGCAGGCGTATTACTGGTTTTCTTATGACAAACAGCCGGCGGAAAAAACGGGCCGGCTTCATGTCATCGACCAATTCGAAGGAAGCCCGAAAACCGTTCAGGAAGCGGCGGGAAGACTGTTAAACGCTCTTTCTGTCAAACCAGGCCCTGTGTCTCTGCAGATTGCCGAAACGTTTATGCAGCAGAAGCTGCCGATGACGGAAAACAGCCTCAAAGCTTGCATCCGCTGGGCTGAATCGCTTCCGGCCGCCAAATTGAAAAAAGCGGCGGAAACAATCGTATTTGCGCTGAAACGGGAACTGCCCGCACATCCGGAAGTCTTGTCAGCCATTCATGCCGTTAAATATCCGGTTCCGACCCGGCGCCTCCTCTCAGGACTGCTTCAGGCAATCAATCAGGCTCCGCAATCGGCAAAAGAGCTGTCTGTGCTCAAAGAGGCGGTTTCTGACGTGTTAAACGCGGAAACGGATCTTCATGCAGAACGTCTCTTGAAGAAGCTTGCCGAGGCTGCACGCATGCCGATCTCAGAAACCGGGCTGATGGATGAAGGAGAACGGACGGAATCAAAACAATCACCATTTGTCCGAGAGACTCGTGAAAACGGAAAGGCAGTCTCAAGCCAACCTTCTCCTCCGAGTGCACGGACAGATACGGAACTGCCTGAAAAAACGGCAAAACAGATTATAGAGAAATTAATGACATCGGCAGAAAAAACTGAAAACCGTCCTGTAAAAGTAACGGCGGAGATCATTAAGGCTCTCATTTCTCAAGAAAAAACATTTAAAACAGCACCTGTTCTTCAAAACGCACATCTGACAGAACAGGAGGCGGCTGTTTTTGAAAAAGCCGCTCAGCTCACCGAATTGAAATATGCAGAAAAACATGATGTATTAAGCCTTTTGCAGAAAATCAAAAAAGGACTGGGCACGCGTGATGAATTATCATTCATTACAGCGCTTGAAAAAGGCGTATCTCCGCAGCCGGAGAAACAAGCACTGAAAACAGCCCTCCAAGCCGTCCGGACGCTTCAAGAGGCGCCCCAATCCGTTAAACAAGAGGCGGAACCGCTTATTCATAAATTAAACGGCCAGCTGTTTATTGAGCAGCATAATCCTTCTGTTACGCAGATGGTGCTGTCATTTCCGCTGGGAGCGTCCGCGTATGAGAATGACATCACAGTTCTCTTTAAAGGACGGAAGAAGCCGGACGGAAAACTCGATCCGTCACATTGCAGGCTCCTGTTTTTGCTGCACCTTGAAACACTGCAAGAAACCGTTGTGGACTGCATGATTCAGCAAAATGTAATGACCATTACGGTTGAGACTGATTTTGAGCTTCAGGCGGCCATCGACCCTCTCGTACCGGCTTTAAAAGAAGCCGTAAAAGAAACGGGCTTCAGCCTGTCAGGCGTCACGGCTAAAAAACGGCGCCCGAAAGACCAGAGCGCTCTTGTGGAAGAGTTTATAGAAAAAGACGGCGGAAGAAAAGTGGATGTGAAAATATGAAAGAGCAAACGCCGTTAAGAAGAGCTGTCGCCCTGCATTACGACCGGCAGAAAGACCAAGCCCCGAAGGTTGTCGCAACAGGCAGGGGGCACGTGGCGGAAAATATTATAAAAGAAGCTGAGAAAGCTGGGGTCCCCATTCAGGAAGACAGAACCCTTGTCGAATTAATGCGCCATTTGACGGTTGACGATCAGATACCGGAGGCGCTTTATGAAACCGTTGCCGAAATTTTTTCATTTGTTTACAAACTGGACGAAACCCTGAAAAACGAAAAATAAGGACTATTCATTTCCCGGACTCCGTTTAAATTTATATTTTCAATAAAATAAAAGTTAGAATGTTTGGAAGGATATAAAGATTTTGTTTTGGACCCTAGACAATTCTTCCAGTATTATATAGAATGAAAGCGCAGTCTATTTTTAGTTTTGCTACATAAGTTAGGAGGATGGGAAATGAATATCCATGAGTACCAGGGAAAAGAAGTCCTCAGAAAATACGGGGTGTCTGTTCCTGAAGGTAAAGTGGCTTTTACAGCAGAGGAAGCAGTTGAAAAAGCAGAGAGCCTGTCAAGCTCGGTTTATGTCGTAAAGGCGCAAATCCATGCTGGCGGCCGCGGCAAAGCTGGTGGGGTAAAGATTGCAAAAACAAAAGATGAAGTGAAAGAGTATGCCGAAGAACTGTTAGGCAAGACGCTCGTCACACATCAAACGGGTCCGGACGGACAAGTAATAAAACGCTTACTTATTGAAGAAGGCTGCGATATTAAAAAGGAATACTATGTCGGGCTTGTACTTGACCGCGCTACTTCAAGAATCGTTTTAATGGCGTCTGAAGAAGGCGGAACGGAGATTGAAGAAGTAGCGGAAAAAACACCTGAAAAAATTAAAAAAGCGGTAATTGATCCGGCTGTCGGCCTTCAGGGCTATCAGGCAAGGGAAATTGCATTCGCAATTAACATCCCGAAAGAGCTTGTCGGCAAAGCCGCTAAATTTATGCTCGGTTTATATAAAGCATTTGTTGAGAAGGACTGCTCCATCGCCGAGATCAACCCTCTCGTTGTTACGGGGGACGGAAACGTCATGGCGCTGGATGCTAAGCTGAACTTCGACAGCAATGCGTTATACAGACAAAAAGACATTATGGAATACAGAGATTTAGATGAAGAAGATCCGAAAGAAATCGAAGCGTCAAAATACGATTTAAGCTACATTTCCCTTGATGGAAATATCGGCTGTATGGTAAACGGCGCGGGTCTTGCAATGTCTACTATGGATATCATTAAACACTACGGCGGAGAACCTGCAAACTTCCTTGATGTCGGGGGCGGCGCAACCGCAGAAAAAGTTACGGAAGCTTTTAAAATCATTCTTTCCGATCAAAACGTAAAAGGAATTTTCGTCAATATTTTCGGAGGCATCATGAAGTGCGATGTCATCGCCGAGGGCGTTGTTGAAGCCACGAGACAAGTCGGCTTGACATTGCCGCTGGTCGTGCGCCTTGAAGGGACAAACGTAGATTTAGGAAAGAAAATCCTGAATGAATCAGGCTTAAACATCACATCTGCGGAATCAATGGCAGACGGCGCACAGAAAATCGTATCCTTAGTTTAGGAAAGAATGAAAGGCAGGGGACCAGATAATGAGTGTTTTTATCAATAAAGATACAAGAGTTATTGTACAGGGGATTACAGGTTCTACCGCTTTATTTCATACAAAGCAGATGCTGGAATACGGCACGAATATCGTTGGCGGTGTAACACCTGGAAAAGGCGGAACGGAAGCGGAAGGCGTACCGGTATTCAATACGGTCGCAGAAGCGGTTCATACAACGGGCGCAGATGCGTCAGTTATTTACGTGCCGGCTCCGTTTGCGGCGGACGCAATTATGGAAGCGGTTGACGCGGAAATTGATCTTGTCATTTGTATCACTGAGCACATTCCGGTTTTGGACATGGTGAAAGTGAAGCGTTTTATGGAAGGCAAGAAAACGAGATTAATAGGGCCGAACTGCCCTGGTGTTATTACACCTGAAGAATGCAAGATCGGCATTATGCCGGGATACATTCATAAAAAGGGTCATGTAGGCGTTGTGTCCCGTTCAGGAACATTGACATACGAGGCCGTCCATCAGCTTTCAGAAGCCGGCGTAGGCCAATCTACCGCTGTAGGGATCGGCGGCGATCCGGTCAACGGCACGAACTTTATTGACGTGTTAAAAGCGTTCAATGAAGATCCTGAAACACATGCTGTCATCATGATCGGAGAAATCGGCGGCACAGCTGAAGAAGAAGCGGCTGAGTGGGTGAAAGCGAACATGACGAAGCCTGTTGTCGGCTTTATCGGCGGTAAAACCGCGCCTCCGGGAAAACGCATGGGCCATGCGGGCGCCATCATCTCCGGAGGAAAAGGCACGGCAGAAGAAAAAGTCAAAACGATGAACGCCTGCGGAATTGAAGTCGCGGAAACCCCTTCTGTAATGGGTGAAACGCTGATTAAGGTGTTAAAAGAAAAAGGCTTATTTGAAACGTGCAAAACGCACTGATCGAAGCAGGGGCAGCCGTAACGGCTGTTCCTGTTTTTGCTGAAAAAAAGAGGAGGTTTCCAGATTTGGATCAAGCATCGCGCTGTTTAATGGTCTGCAGTATTAATCAAATCATTTCCCCGTCTCTTCTATTAAAATGGTGGAAAGCTGATCACTCTCTGTCTTTTTTACCGAATCCGCATCCATTAACTGTTTTATCAGAAGGGAAAACAGCCCCGGAAGCAATTTTTCGGGAAATAGAGCGCAAGAATTCGGAACTTGATGAAGTTCTGTCCGATTACCGCCGCGAAGGCATTACTGTCATTCCGATTTCATCAAGCCGCTATCCAACATGGCTTAAAGCGATTTATGATCCGCCGGCTGTCTTGTATGCAAAAGGGAACACGCTGCTTCTTGAAAAAGGCAGAAAAATCGGGATTGTAGGAACGCGGAAACCGACGGAAGACGGAATAAAAGCGGTTGGGCATCTTTCCGCCGAACTCTCAAAAAAAGGCTGGATCATTGTAAGCGGGCTTGCATCCGGTATAGACGGATTGTCTCATAAGGCGAGCATCAGGGCAAAAGGGCTTACGATCGGCGTGATAGCCGGCGGATTCCATCACATCTATCCCCGGGAAAATCTCCTGTTAGCAGAATACATGGCTGAACACCATCTCCTACTCTCAGAACATCCTCCTGAAACAAAGCCGAAAAAATGGCACTTTCCGATGAGAAACCGCATAATCAGCGGACTAAGTGAAGGAATTGTGGTCGTGCAGGGAAAAGAAAAAAGCGGTTCATTAATCACAGCTTACCAGGCTCTCGATCAAGGCAGAGAGGTATTTGCCGTTCCGGGTTCCATATTTAATCCATATTCCGGAGGACCTATAAAACTCATTCAAGAAGGGGCGAAAGCTGTATTATGCGCAGAGGATATTGACGGAGAGCTGACCGCCCGATGCGTTCAGTATACGGAACCCTTTTGAAATATCGTTTGACAAACGGTATTGTAATATTTAATAATAGTGAGGATTTAAAGTTGCACATTATTTTCATGTATAAAATGACGTTCATCATAAAGAATGAAATGTTGAAAGCCATAAAAAGGCAGCTCTAAAATGAATTGATACTTGAAAAGAGAGAGAACACCTCTTGAGGGGGATGAAAATGTCTGATTATCTAGTCATCGTGGAATCGCCGGCAAAGGCGAAAACGATTGAACGTTATTTAGGGAAGAAATATAAAGTCAAAGCTTCAATGGGACATGTCCGGGATCTTCCGAAAAGTCAAATGGGAGTTGACATCGAACAGAACTTTGAACCGAAATATATTACGATCCGCGGAAAAGGCCCTGTTTTAAAAGAATTAAAAACAGCGGCAAAGAAAGCAAAAAAAGTCTATCTCGCGGCCGACCCCGACAGAGAAGGGGAAGCGATTGCATGGCATCTCGCACACAGTCTTGATCTGGATCTCAGCTCGGACTGCCGGGTCGTCTTTAATGAAATAACGAAAGACGCCATTAAAGAATCATTTAAACATCCGCGCATGATTAATATGGATCTTGTCGATGCGCAGCAGGCGCGCCGCATACTAGACAGACTCGTCGGATACAAAATCAGCCCGATTCTTTGGAAAAAAGTAAAAAAAGGCCTCAGTGCGGGCCGTGTGCAATCCGTTGCGCTCCGGCTGATCATCGACCGGGAAAAGGAAATCAACGATTTTAAACCTGAAGAGTACTGGACGATTACCGGCTCATTTTTAAAAGGAAAAGAGACGTTTGAAGCCGGATTTTTCGGAAAAAACGGCAAAAAGCTTCCTTTAAAAAGCGAAGAAGACGTAAAAGCCATCCTTGCTCAGCTGAAAGGCAATAAGTATACAGTTGACAAGGTTACGAAAAAAGAGCGCAAACGAAATCCCGCTCTGCCGTTTACAACGTCCACTCTGCAGCAGGAGGCTGCAAGAAAGCTGAATTTCAGAGCGAAGAAAACGATGATGATCGCGCAGCAATTATATGAAGGAATTGATCTCGGCAAAGAAGGGACAGTCGGGCTCATCACGTATATGAGAACGGACTCAACGCGGATTTCCAATACAGCCGTTGAAGAAGCGTCAGCTTTTATTGATCAGGCGTACGGAAAAGAGTACTTAGCGGGAAAACGGAAACCGGCAAAGAAAAATGAAAACGCACAAGATGCCCACGAAGCGATCCGCCCGACTTCGGTGCTCAGAAAACCTGCCGACTTAAAAGCGGTGCTTGGAAGAGACCAGCTCAGATTATACAAGCTGATTTGGGAGCGCTTTGTTGCAAGCCAGATGGCCCCTGCCGTCCTTGATACGATGAGCGTCGATCTCAGCAATAACGGATTGACATTCCGGGCAAACGGAAGTAAAGTCAAATTCGCCGGCTTCATGAAAGTCTATGTAGAGGGTAAAGACGATCAGCTGGAAGAAAAAGACCGCATGCTTCCGGACCTTAAAGAGGGAGACACGGTTTTATCGAAAGATATTGAGCCTGAGCAGCACTTTACTCAGCCGCCTCCGCGTTATACAGAGGCGCGCCTGGTTAAAACGCTTGAAGAACTGGGGATCGGCCGTCCTTCGACATATGCGCCGACTCTTGACACCATCCAGCGCCGCGGTTACGTGGGATTAGACAATAAACGGTTTGTGCCGACTGAGCTTGGGCAGATCGTGCTGGATCTTATCATGGAGTTTTTCCCGGAAATCATTAACGTTGAATTCACGGCTAAAATGGAAAGAGACCTTGATCATGTTGAAGATGGCCAGACAGAATGGGTTCAAATCATTGACAGCTTCTATACTGATTTCGAAAAACGCGTGAAAAAAGCGGAAGCCGAAATGAAAGAAGTGGAAATTGAACCTGAATACGCCGATGAAGATTGTGAGTTATGCGGCTCCCGGATGGTTTATAAAATGGGCCGATACGGCAAATTTATGGCGTGCTCCAATTTCCCTGACTGCCGGAATACAAAACCGATTGTCAAACAAATCGGCGTAAAATGCCCTAAGTGCCATGAAGGAAACATTGTCGAACGAAAATCAAAAAAGAAACGCATCTTTTACGGCTGTGACCGTTATCCTGAATGCGACTTCGTATCTTGGGACAAACCGATTGAACGAAAATGCCCGAAATGTGAAAATATGCTCGTAGAGAAAAAGCTTAAAAAAGGCATACAAGTCCAATGCGTCGAATGCGATTATAAGGAAGAACCACAGAAGTAGCGGTGAGCAGAGCCTTGCTCACCTTCTTTGTGTGGAAGGGACAAACAACAGGAGATGAAAAGAAATGAACCAGCAAACAGTTAATGTAATCGGAGCAGGCCTTGCCGGAAGTGAAGCGGCATGGCAGCTTGCAAAACGAGGAATTCAAGTGAAACTATATGAAATGCGGCCCGTCAGGCAGACGGCAGCCCATCATACTGATAAATTCGCCGAACTGGTATGCAGCAACTCCCTCCGTTCAAATACACTCGCCAATGCGGTAGGCGTATTAAAAGAAGAAATGCGGGCCCTTGACTCGGCAATCATTCAATCTGCTGATAAATGCTCGGTTCCGGCCGGGGGAGCGCTTGCCGTTGACCGTCATGAATTTGCGCAAAGCGTGACGGATCTCGTGAAAAACCATCCGAACGTAACGGTTCTTACTGAGGAAGTAACAGAGATTCCGGAAGGCCCGACTGTTATCGCCACCGGACCGCTTACGTCAGAATCGCTTTCTCAGCAGCTGAAAGAGCTCACGGGAGAAGAGTATCTGTATTTTTATGACGCGGCGGCGCCGATTGTCGAAAAAGACAGCCTCGATATGGAGAAAGTGTACTTAAAATCCCGTTATGACAAGGGAGAAGCGGCGTACTTAAACTGCCCGATGACAGAGGAAGAGTTCGACCGTTTCTATGAAGCATTGACGACGGCTGAGACGGTACCTTTAAAAGAATTCGAGAAAGAAATCTTCTTTGAAGGCTGCATGCCGATTGAAGTCATGGCGAAAAGAGGCAAGAAAACAATGCTGTTCGGACCGATGAAACCGGTCGGACTGGAAGATCCGAAAACAGGCAAGCGCCCTTATGCAGTCGTTCAGCTCAGACAGGATGATGCGGCGGGAACGCTTTATAATATTGTAGGTTTTCAGACACATTTAAAATGGGGAGACCAAAAAGAAGTGCTTAAACTGATCCCCGGTCTTGAAAATGTTGATATCGTCAGATACGGCGTCATGCACAGAAACACATTTATCAACTCGCCGAGCCTTTTGAACCCGACATATCAATTTAAACAGCGGAACGATCTGTTTTTCGCGGGCCAAATGACCGGCGTAGAGGGTTATGTTGAATCTGCCGCTTCAGGTCTTGTAGCGGGAATCAATGCCGCCAAACTTGTGCTCGGTCAGGATCTTGTGACATTCCCGCAGGAGACGGCGATCGGAAGCATGGCTCACTACATTACGACGACAAATCAGAAGAACTTCCAGCCGATGAATGCAAACTTCGGCCTCTTAAAAGAATTGCCTGTAAAAATTAAAAACAAAAAAGAACGAAATGAAGAATACGCTAAACGCGCAATTGAGACTATTCAAACTATTTCGAAAACGATATAGCTTTTCATTGCAACTTCGATGCATTATATGATACCATTTAAAAGCCCTTCGGAGAGGGAGGTCTTCATAATGACTGAGAATGTTAACTTTTTTTTAAAGTTATTCGTTGAATATTTACAAATTGAAAAAAATTATTCACAATATACTATTGTGAATTATGTTAATTCGATTGAAGAATTTGGGATGTTTCTGCATGCTCAAAATATAAATGGAATGAAAGAAGCTGCATATCATGATGTGAGAATATTTTTGACGGAGGCTTATGAAAAAGGCCTGTCAAGAAAAACAATCAGCAAGAAAATTTCAGCTTTGAGAAGCTTCTATAAATTTTTAATGAGGGAAAAGCTTGTTGAAGAGAATCCGTTTCAGCTTGTTCATCTGCCGAAACAAGAGAAACGGATTCCGAAGTTTCTTTATGAAAAAGAACTTGAGGAACTATTCGCTGTTTCAGACAGAAGTCAGCCGTCAGGGATGCGCGATCAGGCCCTGCTTGAGCTTCTTTATGCGACCGGAATGAGGGTCAGTGAGTGCTGTACGCTCACTGTCGGCGATCTTGACCTGTTCATGGATACGGTGCTCGTTCACGGGAAAGGCAAGAAGCAGCGCTATATCCCGTTCGGCTCATATGCCCGTGATGCGCTGGAGCTGTATATCAACAGCGGAAGGCAGTGCCTGCTTGAAAAAGCAAAAGAGCCTCATGATGTGCTGTTTGTCAATCAAAGAGGCGGCCCGCTGACCGCCAGAGGAATCAGGTATATTTTAAGCGGGCTTGTAAAAAAAGCATCTGGCACTTTACATATACACCCGCATATGCTTCGGCACACGTTTGCGACTCATCTGCTGAATGAAGGGGCTGATTTAAGAAGCGTCCAGGAGCTTTTGGGCCATTCCAATCTGTCTTCTACGCAGATATACACACATGTATCGAAGGAAATGCTGAGAAACACATATATGTCCCACCACCCGAGAGCTTTTAAAGAAAATTAAAAGGAGGCCCTTCTCATGTCATCTTTTCATGCGACAACGATTTTTGCCGTCCAGCATAACGGGAAAAGCGCTATGTCAGGAGACGGCCAGGTCACATTCGGTCAGGCTGTAGTCATGAAACATACCGCGAGAAAAGTGAGAAAGCTGTTTAACGGAAAGGTTCTGGCCGGATTTGCGGGATCTGTTGCAGACGCTTTCACACTTTTTGAAATGTTTGAGGCGAAGCTTGAAGAATACAACGGCAATTTAAAACGTGCGTCGGTTGAGCTTGCGAAAGAATGGCGCAGCGATAAAGTGCTGCGCAAGCTGGAAGCCATGCTGATTGTCATGAACCAGGATACCTTGCTTCTCGTATCGGGAACAGGTGAAGTGATTGAGCCGGATGACGGCATTTTGGCAATCGGCTCCGGCGGAAACTACGCCCTGTCAGCAGGAAGAGCGCTGAAAACCTATGCCGGAGAGAATCTGTCCGCCAAAGATATTGCAAAAGCCGCTTTGAAAATCGCGGGCGAGATTTGTGTGTACACAAACGATCAGATCATTTTGGAAGAACTTGAATAGAAAGGACTTGAGGCGCATGGAAAACAAACCGTTAACACCGAGACAAATCGTAGATCGGTTGGATCAATACATTGTAGGACAGCAGGATGCGAAAAAAGCTGTCGCCGTGGCATTAAGAAACCGCTATCGCAGAAGTCTTCTTGATGAAAAACTGAGAGACGAGATCGTTCCCAAAAACATCCTGATGATGGGCCCGACCGGGGTGGGGAAAACAGAGATCGCCAGACGGATCGCCAAGCTTACCGGTGCGCCATTTATAAAAATTGAAGCGACAAAATTTACAGAAGTCGGCTATGTAGGCAGAGATGTCGAATCAATGGTCAGAGACCTCGTTGAGACATCCGTGCGGCTCATTAAAGAAGAAAAAATCAGCGAAGTGAAAGAACAGGCTGAAGAAAATGCAAACAAACGTATAGTGCGGCTTCTCGTTCCGGGAAAGAAAAAACAAGCGGGTGTGAAAAATCCGTTTGAAATGCTTTTCGGAGGAAGCCAGGCGGCAAATGATGATGAAGCCGACCAGCAGGAAGAAGCAAGCCTTGAAGAGAAAAGAAAGCGCATGGCGCATCAGCTCGCATTGGGAGAGCTCGAAGACCATTACGTCTCCGTAGAGGTGGAAGAGCAGCAGCCGTCGATGTTTGACATGCTGCAAGGCTCCGGGATGGAGCAGATGGGCATGAATATGCAGGATGCGCTGAGCAATCTGGTGCCAAAAAAGAAAAAACGCCGCAAAATGACGGTCAGAGAAGCAAGGAAGGTTCTGACCAATGAAGAGGCAGGCAAATTAATCGATATGGATGAAGTCGGCCAAGAGGCCGTGTTAAGAGCTGAAGAGGGCGGCATTATCTTTATTGACGAAATAGATAAAATCGCAAAAAACGGAGGGGCTTCTTCCTCAGCAGATGTATCGAGAGAAGGCGTTCAAAGAGATATCCTTCCGATTGTCGAAGGATCTACCGTCGTCACGAAATACGGCTCCGTCAAAACAGATCACGTGCTGTTTATCGCAGCCGGGGCATTCCATATGGCCAAACCGTCTGACCTGATTCCGGAGCTGCAGGGCCGCTTTCCGATTCGTGTAGAATTGAGCAAGCTGACGGTAGATGATTTTGTGAAAATTCTCGTCGAACCCGATAACGCGCTGTTAAAACAATATCAGGCTTTATTGCAGACAGAAGGTATATCTCTTGAATTTTCTGACGAAGCTATTCGTAAGATCGCCGAAGTGGCTTATCATGTGAATCAGGATACGGACAACATCGGAGCGAGAAGGCTTCACACGATATTGGAACGTCTCTTGGAAGACCTGTCGTTTGAAGCGCCGGACGTTACGATGGAAAAAGTCGCCATCACGCCGCAATACGTTGAAGAAAAGCTCGGAACGATTGCAAACAACAAAGATCTAAGTCAATTTATATTGTGAAAATTTAATAAGAGGAATTCTAGGAGGATTATTTATCATGGCTTTACTACAAAAAACACGAATTATTAACAGCATGCTGCAGGCTGCGGCAGGCAAACCCGTAAACTTTAAAGAAATGGCTGAAACGCTTCGTGACGTCATTGATTCTAATATTTTCGTCGTCAGCCGCAGAGGAAAGCTTTTGGGCTACTCTATTAATCAGCAGATTGAAAATGACCGCATGAAAAAAATGCTTGAAGACCGCCAGTTCCCGGAAGAGTACACGAGAAATCTGTTCAATGTTCCGGAGACGTCTTCAAACCTTGATATCAACAGCGAATACACGGCGTTTCCTGTAGAAAACAGAGACCTGTTCCAAGCGGGCTTAACAACGATCGTGCCGATCATCGGCGGAGGAGAGAGACTGGGCACGCTCATTCTGTCCCGTCTGCAGGATCAATTTGAAGATGATGATCTCATTCTTGCTGAATACGGAGCAACCGTTGTAGGAATGGAGATTTTAAGAGAAAAAGCGGAAGAAATCGAAGAAGAGGCGCGAAGCAAAGCGGTTGTTCAAATGGCGATCAGTTCTCTGTCTTACAGTGAACTTGAAGCGATTGAGCATATCTTTGAAGAGCTTGACGGAAACGAAGGCTTGCTTGTGGCAAGTAAGATTGCGGACCGTGTCGGCATTACGCGTTCAGTAATCGTTAACGCGCTGAGAAAGCTGGAAAGCGCAGGCGTCATTGAATCCAGATCACTGGGAATGAAGGGGACGTACATTAAAGTTCTGAACAACAAATTCCTTATTGAATTGGAAAACCTTAAATCTCATTAAGACAAAAGCAGGATCCCTAAAAATGGGGGTTCTGCTTTTTTTATGGACAATAGGTGAAAAGTTGCAGTTTAAAGTTGCTTATTGGAATCTGATCTGAGATAATCCATCTTGCTGTGTGAAAAAAGGAGGAAGAAACAGAAATTCTGCTATTTTCAGTCTTATATTAAACAAATCCTTGTAGTACAAATATTCTAGGACTTAATACCTACATGCAAAATAGATATAATTGAGCACTTTTTTTTAGCCTAACTTCATAGACTTTAAGCCTGTTATTTCTTACAATAAGCATATGGTTTTACAATTCTCGACAAGGATTTTTAGGAGAAAAATATCTGAAATGGAGGTAAGTGGATTTGGACTTATTTTCTGGAACTATACAAAATCTTGAGAATGCCTTGGGGAGAGCGGACATTAAGCAAAAAGTCTTAACTAATAATATCGCCAATATAGATACACCGAACTATAAGGCAAAAAAAGTCTCTTTCCGAAATTTGTTAGATCAGGAAACATCCAATCTTGAGGCTGTAAAAACCGACTATCGGCACGTTGACTTTACGGGTTCGGGGGACGATTATTCTATCGTGTCCAGCAGTGATACATCGTACCAGCAAAACGGAAACAATGTCGATATCGACAAAGAAATGACAGATTTAGCCGAAAACCAAATTAATTATCAGGCTTTGGTTGAAAGAATGAGCGGCAAATTCAATTCTCTGAAAACCGTCTTGACAGGAGGAAAATAATGAGTGGCTTTCAAAGCTTAAATATTTCGGGTTCCGCTTTAACTGCACAGCGTGTCCGGATGGACGTCGTATCGTCCAACCTGGCCAATATGGATACAACGAGAGCGAAGCAGGTAAATGGCGAATGGGTGCCTTACAGAAGAAAGCTGGTATCTCTCCAATCCGGAGGCGAATCATTTTCGTCCCTTTTACATTCCAAGATGAACGGAACAGGAAGCGCGGGAAGTGGCGTAAAGGTATCTGGTGTTACGGAAGACCCGTCCGCTTTTAATCTCGTTTATGATCCGGAGAATCCTGATGCGAATAAAGACGGATATGTACAAAAACCAAATGTAGATCCATTAAAGGAAATGGTGGATCTTGTCAGCAGCTCGAGATCATACGAAGCAAACGTAACTGCATTAAACGCCTCCAAAGGCATGCTTTTGAAGGCGTTAGAAATCGGAAAGTAAGGTGATGTAAGTGGTTAACGCTATTACTCCTTTTCAGCTTCAACAAACCCAAAATACTCAAAACGTAACGAATCAATTAAACCAAACTCAAAAAACTGATTCTTCAAACCAAACAAGCTTTTCGGAGCTTTTAAAAAACTCTATTGATTCGTTAAATGAGTCACAAGTGAAATCTGACCAAATAACGAACGAACTGGCTGCAGGAAAGGATGTAAACCTTGACGAGGTCATGATCGCTGCCCAAAAAGCAAATATTTCTCTGACGGCCGCTACCGAATTCCGCAATAAAGCCGTGGAAGCCTATCAGGAAATCATGAGAATGCAGATGTAGTGGTCAGATTGAAGAGAATGACTGGAATGACCGGGGGTTAACATGAATCGTACTCTAATGCAAATGAAAACCAAAACGGCAGCGTTTTGGAACAACAGATCAAAAACACAGAAGATACTCATGGTAAGCGGCTTGGCCGCATTCATTATTTTACTCATCGTCGTTATTATTTTTACTTCGTCTGAAAAGATGGTGCCTCTTTATAAAGATTTGTCCGCGGAAGAAGCGGGGAAGATTAAAGAAGAGCTCGATACGAAAAAGGTGTCTTCTGAACTTGCTGACGGCGGCACGGTCATTAAGGTTCCTGAGAGCCAAGTGGATGCGCTTAAAGTCCAGCTTGCCGCGGAAGGCCTGCCGAAAACGGGATCAATTGATTATTCGTTTTTCGGACAAAATGCGGGCTTCGGCCTGACGGATAATGAGTTTGACGTTTTAAAGGTTGAGGCGACTCAGACCGAATTGTCAAACCTGATAAATGAAATGGACGGTATTAAAAGCTCGAAGGTCATGATCAACATGCCGAAAGAAGCCGTGTTCGTCGGTGAAGATCAGCCGGCAGCGTCCGCTTCAATCGTTTTGCAGATGAAACCGGGCTACTCGCTTGATCAAAACCAGATCAACGGGCTGTACCATCTCGTTTCTAAAAGTGTTCCGAACTTAAAAGAAGATAATATCGTCATAATGGATCAAAATTCTACATATTATGACAAAAGTGACAGCGGTGCAGGGTCCGTTTCTGACAGTTATGCTTCTCAGCAAGGTATTAAGTCGCAGGTCGAAAAGGACATTCAAAAACATGTTCAGTCACTGCTCGGCACAATGATGGGGCAGGATAAGGTCGTTGTTTCCGTGACGGCGGATGTTGACTTCACGAAGGAAAAACGCACTGAAGACACTGTCGAACCTGTCGATAAAGATAACATGGAAGGCATAGCGGTAAGCGTCGAAAAAGTTGCGGAAACGTATAAAGGCGACGGCGCGGCCAACGGCGGCACGGCCGGAACGGGAAGCAATGACACCGCGAACTATGCCGAGACAAACGGCGGTTCAAACAGCGGGGACTACGAAAAAAGCAGCAATAAAATCAACTATGAAGTCAACCGCATTCATAAAGAAATCGCTGAAAGCCCGTATAAAGTGCGTGATTTAGGCATTCAGGTCATGGTGGAGCCGCCTAATCCGAAAAATGCCGCTTCCTTATCAGCACAGAGACAGGCTGATATACAGAAGATTTTAGGAACGGTCGTCAGAACGTCTCTTGATAAAAACGAAACGCAAAATCAAAACCTGACAGACAATGATATCAACAATAAAATCGTTGTATCCGTTCAGCCGTTTGACGGAAAAACAAGCCTGAACACAGATTCGGCACAATCTTCAGGTCTTCCGATCTGGGTATACATTACAGGCGGCGTACTGCTTGCGGCCATTATTCTGCTTATTATTCTCCTCATCAGAAAGAAACGCTCACAAGAGGATGAATACGAAGAATATGAATATGAAACACCGCCCGAGCCGGTTCGATTGCCTGATATCAACGAAGAGAAAATTGAAACGGAAGAAACAGTCAGACGAAAACAGCTTGAAAAAATGGCTAAAGAAAAACCGGAAGACTTTGCTAAATTGCTTCGAAGCTGGCTGGACGAGGATTAGGGGGAGTGGAAAATGGCGAAACGTGATCAGAACAAGCTTACAGGAAAACAAAAAGCAGCCATCCTCATGATTTCCTTAGGCCTTGATGTATCAGCTTCTGTGTACAAGCATTTGTCTGAAGAAGAAATTGAAAGATTGACACTCGAGATTTCGGGGGTCAGAAGCGTCGATCATCAAAGAAAAGATGAAATCATTGAAGAATTTCATAATATCGCAATCGCTCAGGACTATATTTCACAAGGCGGTTTAAATTACGCCCGCCAAGTGCTTGAAAAAGCGCTCGGAGAAGACAAAGCGGTAAGCATTTTAAACAGGCTCACCTCTTCTTTGCAGGTAAAGCCGTTTGATTTCGCGAGAAAAGCGGAGCCCGAACAGATTTTAAATTTCATTCAGCAGGAACATCCGCAAACGATGGCGCTGATTTTATCCTACCTTGACCCGGTGCAGGCCGGACAGATTTTGTCTGAGCTGAACCCGGACGTTCAGGCTGAGGTGGCAAGAAGGATTGCGGTTATGGACAGAACGTCTCCTGAAATCATAAATGAAGTGGAGCGGGTCCTTGAACAAAAGCTGTCCTCCTCCTTTACGCAGGATTATACGCAGACCGGCGGCATAGAAGCCGTTGTTGAAGTGTTAAACGGCGTAGACAGAGGAACGGAAAAAACGATCCTTGATTCATTGGAAATCCAAGATCCTGAATTGGCGGATGAAATCAAAAAACGGATGTTTGTCTTTGAAGATATTGTCACCCTTGATAACCGTGCGATTCAGCGCGTGATCAGAGATGTTGAAAACGACGACCTCCTGCTTTCATTGAAGGTTGCGAGCGAGGAAGTCAAAGAGATCGTCTTCAGCAATATGTCACAGCGTATGGTTGAAACGTTTAAAGAGGAAATGGAAATTATGGGGCCTGTGCGTTTGCGTGATGTAGAAGAGGCGCAATCAAGAATCGTGGGCGTCGTCCGCAAGCTGGAAGAAGCCGGAGAAATTGTAATCGCGCGAGGCGGAGGAGACGATATTATTGTCTAATATCATTAAACAGCAATCACCATTTTCTCCTGAACAAAAACGGCGCAAGCTTTCCTTGCAGGAAGTCAGGAAATCACATTCCCATCCAGACCGGGAGGAACCCGAAAATCCGGAGGCTCTCATGGCCTTTGCCAAGGCCGAAGCCGACAGGGTGTCTGAAGAAGCGAAAAATCAATTAGAGCACACTCTTCTGCAGATTGAAGAAGAGAAAAACCGCTGGGCGGAAGAAAAACAAAGATTGATAGAAGAAGCAAAGGCAGAAGGATATGAAGAAGGCATGGCATTGGGAAAAGCCGAGGCTCAAGCTGAATACGCTAATCTCATCAGCCGGGCCAATGCCGTTATGGAAATGGCGAGACAGTCAGTCGAGGAAAAACTGGAAAGCGCTGAGGAAGAAATCATTGAGCTTTCCGTTGCGCTCGCTAAAAAAGTATGGCGGCAAAAAAGTGATGATAAAGAGGCTTTCCTTCTGCTGGTCAAACAGGTAGTAGCCGAAGTAAAAGATTATGATGACATCTCCATCTATGTGGACCCTGAATATTATGAGACGGTTCATCAGCATATGGACGAAATTCAGCAGCTGTTATACAAAGAATGCAGATTAAGCTTATATGCCGATGAAAAAGCCGCGAAGGGAACGTGCTCGATAGAAACTCCGTTCGGACGTGTTGATGCAGGCATAGACACCCAGCTGATGCAATTAAAGCAAAAACTTTTAACGGCGCTTGAGGCGGGAGCGGAGCAATGAAGACACAGTATTTAATAGACTCAATTGAAATAGCGGATCCGTACAAGCGCTACGGCAAGGTTAAACGGGTCATCGGGCTGATGATTGAATCAAAAGGGCCCGAAAGCTCAATCGGAGATGTTTGTCTCATTTATCCGAAAGGCCATGCGAGAAAAGCGATTAAAGCTGAGGTTGTAGGCTTCCAAGATGAAAACATTCTGTTAATGCCTTATCTGGAAGCGGCCAGCATCGCGCCGGGCAGCATTGTGGAGGCCACTGGCGAGTCGCTCCGCATCAAAGTAGGCGCGGGTTTAATCGGACAAGTTGTCGACGCGTTCGGCGAACCTCTTGACGGCCGGGCGCTTCCGAAAGGTTTGTCCCCCGTTTCGACGGAACAGCCGCCGCCAAACCCGATGAAACGCCCGCCGATACGGGAAAAGATGGGTGTCGGCGTCAGATCGATTGACAGTCTGCTGACGGTAGGAAAAGGGCAGAGAATCGGGATTTTTGCCGGAAGCGGAGTCGGAAAAAGCACCCTGATGGGAATGATCGCGAAGCAGACTGAAGCTGATTTAAACATTATCGCACTCGTCGGGGAACGGGGGCGCGAGGTGCGTGAATTCATCGAGAAGGATTTAGGTGAAGAAGGCCTGAAACGCTCGATAGTCGTAGTCGCGACCTCTGATCAGCCTGCCTTAATGCGTTTAAAAGCGGCGTATACGGCCACCGCCATTGCAGAGTACTTCCGCGATAAAGGCCGGAATGTGATGTTCATGATGGACTCTGTCACGAGGGTCGCGATGGCTCAGCGGGAAATCGGCCTGGCAGCGGGAGAACCGCCGACAACAAAAGGATATACACCTTCTGTGTTCGCTATTTTGCCCCGTTTGCTGGAAAGAACGGGCGCGAATGAACAAGGAACGATAACCGCTTTTTATACGGTTCTCGTAGACGGAGATGACATGAACGAACCGATTGCCGATACGGTGCGCGGAATATTAGACGGGCATATCGTTCTCGATCGGGCGCTTGCCAACAAAGGGCAGTTCCCGGCCGTGAACATCCTGAAAAGCATCAGCAGGGTCATGTCTAATATTTCAGACACAGCGCATATAGAGGCGGCCAACAAATTCCGCGATCTTCTGTCAACTTATCAAAACTCTGAAGATCTCATTAATATCGGAGCTTACAAAAGAGGATCATCAAGAGAAATTGATGAAGCGATTCAGTTTTATCCGCAGCTTATTCAATTTTTAAAACAAGGAACGGAAGAACCTGCTCAATTGGAAGACAGCATTGCGGCATTGACGAGTCTGACAGGAAAAGAGGAATAAACATCGTGGCATACCAATTCAGATTTCAAAAGCTGCTGGAATTAAAAGAAAATGAAAAAGACCAAACATTGACTGAATACAGACAATCGGTTTCTGAATTTGAGACAGTGGCTGAAAAACTATATGAAAATATGAGCAAAAAAGAATTGCTCGAAAAAGACAAAGAATCAAAGCTTAAATGCGGGATGAGCGTTCAGGAAATGAGACATTATCAGCAATTCGTTTCCAATCTTGAGAACACCATCTATCATTATCAAAAGCTTGTCATCATGAAACGAAATGAAATGAATGAGAAGCAGGAACAGCTCACCGAAAAAAACATTGAAGTAAAGAAATTTGAAAAAATGCGGGAAAAACAATTTAATATGTTCGCACTTGAAGACAAAGCTGCAGAGATGAGGGAAATGGACGACATTTCAATCAAGCAGTTTATGATTCAGGGGCATTAGGAGCGAATGAAATGGCCGATAAAGAAAAGAGATCTGGAAAGTTCGGTTCAATCCTGCTTTTTATCATGATCCCGCTGATTTTTCTGATCATCGTCGCAAGCATCATCCTTTGGGCTGCCGGCGTTGATGTGATGAAGCCGATTCAGGAAACAGCCGCTAAAACGCCTGTTTTAAAAGAATTGGTTCCCGAAACGAAAGAAATGAAAAGCGCGGGGGAAAAGCAGAAGGAAGACAGAACGGCTTCTCTTGAAAAGACCATAAAGGAACAAAAAAGTGAAATTAACATTTTGAATAAAGATTTAGACACAAGCAAGTCCGAAATCGATAATCTGAATCAGAAAATCCGTTCACTGAAACAGGAAGCTGAACAGCAGCAGAAAACGAAGACGGATGAAACGAAAAAAGACGCTGCGGATTCAGCCGGAAAAGATAAAATGATCAACATCTATAAAAGTATGGACAGCGGTAAAGCGGCAAGCATTATCGTAAAGCTGAAAGAAAAAGAAGCCCTCGATATTTTAAACGGATTAAGTAAAAAGCAGCTTGCTGAAATCTTGACGAAAATGACTCCTGAACAAGCGGCTAAATATACAGAAAAACTATCCGCTGACGGAAATAAGGAGTGATGTAAGTTGAAGCTGCTTGAATTAACGGGTAATCGTACGCAGGCTGCACAAAACAGCAATGTGAAGATGAATGTAAACAGCTTAGGTCTATTTCAGAACTGGCTCCTGTCGGAAATCACTTCTCCCCGGCAGCCCGGAGATGAAACCAAAACAAGTGACGCTGAGCTGAATGATGCCCTATCGAAAATCGGTGATTGGCTGAAAGCCGGCCCGGAAGATAAAGAATTGCAGCTAAAACAGCTGCTTGAGGCGGTAAAAGCTCTTGAAGGAAAGCAGACGGCTGAAACAGCTCTTCCTTTATTGAAACAGCTTGCCGAATCTGTTGAAGACATGTTAGCGGGGAAAAAGCATGGGGCGAAGCCTGAAACGGATGAGCCGGATTCTTTCGCAAAAGACGGGGATTCCGTCAAGGATGCGCTTGAGAAGGGTCTGCTTTTCATTCAAGAAGCCGTATCCCAGCTCTTCACATCTCAGCAGGAACTGCCTGACAGCGCGCAGGCAAAGGCGGTTTACCAGGAAGGCGCCCGTTTATTAGAGGCATTGAAAAAACAAGGTGTCCCAGACCGCGTGATTCAAGACCTGCGGCAGACATTTTTTCCGAAAAACGAATCTGCATCTAAACTTTACTCCATGACAGCCGCTGAGCTGAAGAGCTTTCAAAGCGTCGCGGAGCAGCTTGCGGGCCTTTCTCAAAAGGGAACAAAGGAATGGGATATGGCTGAAACTGAGCTGAAAGCTTTTGTGTTATCTCAATCATCTGAATCATCCCAAGAGTCAGCCGGAAAAACAGAACAGCAAAACGGCGGCACGGTTTCTCACGCAAAGGCGCCTGACAGCAAATTGTCTGCACATATACTGTTTTCGGGAACGAGAAGCCTTGCCGGCATTCAGCAAACGTCCGCAGGAGCTGAACAGCAGCCGGCAGAAAATAAACCGTTAACGGATCAGGTCATCAGCGGCTGGAAACAGATGAAATACACGCCTTTCGGGAAAACAACCGGAAGCTTTACGATTCGTCTTAATCCCGAGAACCTCGGATTTGTCACAATTAAGGTGACAAACGAAAACGGGATGTTTCAAAGCAAAATAATCGCATCCAGCCAGTCCGCGAAAGAGCTGCTGGAACAGCATCTTCCTCAGCTGAAACAGTCGCTTCCGAATATGTCGGTCCAGGTCGACCGTTTTACAGTCCCGCTTCAAAGCGGGGATCAGCAGCCTGTTTACGGGCAGACGGCCGATCACAATAAACAGCAGCATCAGGGACAGAGAGAGCAGAAGAACCAGCAGCAGTCAGGCGATTTCGGAGATATGCTGGAGGAGCTTTCTCTCAATGAAATGGAGGAAGAATAGTTGACATCAGTAAACTCGGATTATGCCGCGGCGGGCGCTTCAACCACTTCAAGCGCGAAGAGCACCGCCGCAGTAAACAGCAGCACGAATTTAGGGAAAGACGAATTTCTGAAGATCTTAATGACACAGGTTCAAAACCAGGACCCGCTCAATCCGGTTGATGACAAAGAATTTATCAGCCAGATGGCGACATTTTCTTCATTGGAGCAAATGATGAATATGAATACGACGATGACTAAATTTGTAGAAAATCAAGATCCGTTTACGATGTATGTGAACTGGATCGGCAAAAATGTCACATTCAGCGACAGCGACGGGAAGGATCAGACAAGCCCAGTCAATTCAGTCAAGCATTCAAACGGCAATTACGTGCTCGTGCTTGAAAATGGCAAAGAGGTCAGTCCGTGGAATGTCACGGCCGTCAGCGAAACATCTAAATAATAAGAAACTCAGGGGGAATTTAACATGTTACGTTCATTATATTCCGGTATCAGCGGCATGAAAAACTTTCAGACAAAACTAGATGTAATCGGCAATAACATCGCCAACGTCAACACAGTGGGATTTAAGAAAAGCCGCGTTACATTTAAAGATATGATCAGCCAGACAGTCGCCGGCGGTTCAAACGTGACCAATTCAAAACAAATCGGCTTGGGTGCCGCGACTTCTTCCATTGATGTTGTTCATTCAACCGGCGCCCCGCAGGCTACACAGAATAAAACCGACCTAGCCATTGACGGAGACGGCTACTTTCAGATTAATACAGGTGCGGGAATTGTTTACACACGTGCGGGGAATTTCGGAAAGGACAATCAAGGGAACCTTGTTACGACTGACGGATACTATCTTGAAAAAATCGGCGGCGGCAAAATCAATATTCCGACTGATGCGAAAGATTACAGCATCGGTGCAGACGGAACCGTTACATACACTGATGCAGGGGATGAGGTTCATGATGCCGGACAAATCGGTCTGGTCACGTTCCCTAACAGCGCCGGTCTGGAAAAAATCGGAGGCAACTTTTACAGAGAATCATTAAGTTCAGGAGCTGCAAGCGCAGTCACCACTCCGGGCGAAAACGGAACAGGTAAGCTTTTGGCAGGCTATCTTGAAATGTCAAACGTAGATCTGACAGATGAATTTACCGAAATGATCGTTGCTCAGCGCGGTTTCCAATCAAACTCAAAAATCATTACGACTTCAGATGAAATCCTTCAGGAGCTGGTTAATCTGAAACGGTAAGGAGGGAGGAGAGGCGGTTAGGCCGCTTCTCCGGATTGCATGATTCAAGTCACCCGTTTAAACGGCCAGCCTTTTACGCTGAACGCGCTGTTTATCGAACAGATTGAGTGCTTCCCCGACACGACGATTACACTGTCCAACGGCAAAAAGTTCGTAGTGAAAGAACCGGAAGAAGCAGTTCTCAAAAAAGTCATATCGTTTTACCATAGTATACAAATATTTTCACTGGATCAGGGAATAGAGGAAGAAGAATGAAGAAAAAATTAGTCATCATTTTGCTGATTATTTTAATTGTCATCGCCGGCCTCGGAACGGCAGCATATTTTGTCGTCAGCGGAAATTCCGGCAAAGATAAAAAGCCGACAATTGACGAAGTCGTTGCAGCCACTGTGTCTGTCGACGATATTACGACAAACTTAAAGTCTGACAGCATCATCCGTATCGGCATCAAGCTTGAAACCGACTCGGCTAAAGCGAAGGAAGAACTTGAAAAACGCGATTTTCAGGTGAAAGACAACATCATTTCCATTTTAGCCGGCACAAGCGCCGGAGAGATTGAGGGAGATAAAGGAAGAGAAGCGTTTAAACAATCATTAAAAGAGAAAGTAAACAGCTATCTCCAAGAAGGAAAAGTTCAGAAAGTGTACATTACCTCCTTTAATCTGCAATAAAAACAAATTTGACAGAATACGGAGGTGAAGAAAATGTCAGGAGAAGTTCTCTCCCAAAATGAAATAGACGCACTGCTTTCCGCCATTTCCACGGGTGAGGCGGATGCGGAAGAGCTGAAAAAGGAAGTTAAAGAGAAAAAAGTAAAGGTATATGATTTTAAACGGGCTCTCAGATTCTCGAAAGATCAGATACGCAGTTTAACCCGGATACATGATAACTTTGCGAGGCTTCTCACAACACACTTTTCCGCCAAGCTCAGAACGTATATTCATATATCCGTCAGCTCAGTTGACCAGGTGCCGTATGAAGAATTTATCCGTTCCATACCGAACATGACGATTTTAAATTTATTCGATGTTCATCCGATGGAAGGCAGAATCATGATGGAGGTTAATCCCACCATCGCATACGCAATGCTTGACCGCGTCATGGGAGGCATCGGCATCACTCATAACAAAGCTGACAGCCTTACGGAAATTGAAACGAATATTATTTCTAACTTATTTGAAAATGCACTGGGCAACTACAAAGAAGCGTGGCAATCGATTGCTGATATTGACCCTGAAATGACTGAATTTGAAGTGAATCCTCAGTTTGTACAGATGGTTTCCCCAAATGAAACAGTCGTTGTCATTTCTCTCAATACGCAGATAGGTGAAATCAGCGGTGTCATTAATCTTTGTATTCCCCATGTCGTACTTGAGCCGATTATCCCTAAGCTTTCCGTACATTATTGGATGCAATCAGACCGGAATGAAGCGAAGCCCGAAGAAACGAAGTTGCTTGAAAAGCGCATCATGACGGCTCAAATTCCCGTTGTGGCTCTCTTGGGCGCTTCTGAACTGACAATAGAAGAATTTTTAAGTTTGGAAGTCGGGGACTGTATAACTCTGGACAAATCAGTGACTGATCCTCTTACTGTATTGGTCGGAAACAAACCGAAGTTTTTAGGGCAGGCCGGCCGGGTGAATCGAAGACAGGCAGTGCAAATTTTAGATCACGACATAAGAGGTGAACAAGATGAACAATAGATTATCTCAAGATGAAATCGATGCTCTTCTTAACGGCACAAGCAGTCAGTCAGAGGATACAGAACAGCCTCAAGGGGCGAACTTGTCTGAACTTGAGCGCGATGCGATCGGAGAAATCGGGAATATTTCGTTCGGCAGCTCGGCTACGGCGCTGTCCACTCTTTTAAATCAAAAAGTGGACATTACGACGCCGAGTGTGACCGTCATTTCAAAAAGCAAAATCAGTGATGAATTTCCTCATCCGTATGTTGCCATTGAAGTGAACTACACAGAAGGCTTTGACGGCAGCAATTTGCTCGTCGTCGAACAAAGCGACGCGGCCATCATCGCGGATTTGATGATCGGCGGGGACGGCCGGGGCGCCGATCCGTCACTCGGTGAAATCCACCTGAGCGCCGTGCAGGAAGCAATGAATCAAATGATGGGCTCGGCTGCTACGTCAATGTCGACCGTGTTCAGTAAAAAGATTGACATTTCTCCGCCAAGGGTTGAACTTCTGGATGTGACGGAAGAAAAAGGGACCGACAGAATACCTGAGGATGACCTGCTCGTAAAAGTGTCATTCCGTCTGAAAGTCGGCGAATTAATCGATTCGAGCATCATGCAGCTTTATCCGATTACGTTTGCGAAAGATCTGATCGCAGACCTGATGACTGCAGACCAGCATGAGTCAGAGGCCGCAGAAACCGTATCAGAACCACAGGAAACATACGAAACGCCGCAGCCGGAACCTGCCATGCAGCCGGAGCCGCAGGCAAAACCCGAGCTTCCGAAGAGACAGGGAACCGCAAAAAAAGCTGCTCCTGTTCAAGTCGCTCCGGTAGAATTCCAGGCATTTGATCATAACGAAGCGGCGCAAGGATCAAGGAATAACCTTGATATGCTGATGGATATTCCGCTTTCCGTTACGGTTGAGCTCGGCAGAACGAAGAGAAGCGTCAAAGAAATCCTTGAACTTTCTGCGGGAAGCATTATTGAGCTTGACAAGCTGGCTGGTGAACCTGTTGACATCCTGGTCAACCAGCGGATCGTAGCAAAGGGCGAGGTCGTTGTCATAGAAGAAAACTTCGGCGTGAGAGTCACTGATATTTTAAGTCAGGCAGACCGCCTTAACAATTTAAAATAAGCGAACATAGAGGAGAGAAACAGATTATGGCACACAGAATTTTAATTGTAGACGATGCAGCATTTATGAGAATGATGATCAAGGATATTTTAGTGAAGAACGGTTTTGACGTTGTAGCTGAAGCTTCAGACGGAGCGCAGGCAGTCGAAAAATTCAAAGAGCATTCCCCCGACCTTGTGACAATGGATATTACAATGCCTGAAATGGACGGGATTACAGCTTTAAAGGAAATTAAACAAATCGATCCGCAGGCGAAAATCATCATGTGTTCGGCTATGGGCCAGCAGTCAATGGTTATTGACGCGATTCAAGCCGGTGCAAAAGACTTTATCGTGAAACCGTTCCAAGCGGACCGCGTGCTTGAAGCTATTAATAAAACATTAAGCTAAAGGGTGTACGACTGTTGAAAAAGAGTCATGGTTTACTAGCTTTGATTTGTTGTTTCGTTTTACTCAATGTACATCCGTTCCCTGCTTTTGCGGCGGAGTCTGACAATTCCACCGTCAACGAATGGTTTGACAAACAATCAACAAACAAAACAGAGAAAAAAAGCGATACATCGAAACAAACGGCTGATCAAGAGATAGGGGATGCTTCTGCATCTTCTGTCTCCGCTTTTGATTTTGTAAAGATGATTGGGGCGTTATTATTCGTCATTCTGCTGATCTATGGATTTGTCAAACTGATGAATAGAAGAAACCGTCTGCTGAAGCCGTTTCAATATGTAGAAAATATCGGCGGAACGTCAGTCGGCCAAAACCGTTCCGTGCAGCTGATTAAAGTGGGAAACAGTGTTCTCGTAGTCGGTGTGGGCGAAACGATACAGCTTTTAAAAGAAATTGAAGATGAAAAAGAGCGCGAGGCGATTCTGAGCCAATACGAAGAGTCGATGTCTTCAAAAGTGGAATGGACCAAGCTCGTAAATCGGCGTAAGGATGGAGAAAAAAAGCCGCAAACGATGCTTCCGTCGTTTTCAAAAGCGCTGAAAGAACAGCTGAACGAGCTGAAACAAAGCCGTTCTGAAGGAAAGAAGAAAGGCCCTTATCATCATGAATGAATTTATTAATCTTTTTAATTCAAGCAGTCCGACCGAAGTCAGCTCCACTGTTAAATTACTGCTGCTTTTGACTGTCTTTTCAGTAGCGCCGGGGATTCTGATTTTGATGACCTGCTTTACGAGAATCGTCATCGTCCTGTCTTTTGTAAGAACCTCACTGGCGACGCAGAACATGCCTCCCAACCAGGTTTTAATCGGCCTTGCGCTGTTTTTGACGTTTTTTATTATGGCGCCGACTTTTTCAGAGATTAATAAGGAAGCCTTAACGCCGCTGATGGACAATAAAATCAGTCTCGATGAAGCATATACAAAAGCCGAGAAGCCGATTAAAGAGTATATGAGCAAGCATACAAGGCAGAAGGATCTGGCGCTGTTTATGAACTATGCCAAAATGAAAAAACCTGAATCGATTCAGGATATTCCTTTGACGACGATGGTGCCCGCTTATGCGATATCAGAACTCAAAACCGCTTTTCAAATGGGCTTTATGATTTTTATTCCGTTTTTAATTATCGATATGGTCGTGGCGAGCGTCTTAATGTCAATGGGAATGATGATGCTACCGCCGGTTATGATCTCTCTGCCCTTTAAAATATTGCTTTTCGTTTTGGTCGATGGATGGTATTTAATCGTGAAATCTTTGCTTGACAGCTTTTAGGGTAGGTGCTAATTGTGAGTTCAGAATTTGTAATTTCCATGGCGGAAAAAGCCGTATATGTAACACTAATGATCAGCGGGCCGCTGCTTGCGATCGCGCTGATTGTCGGTTTGCTCGTCAGTATCTTTCAAGCGACAACTCAAATCCAGGAACAGACGCTTGCGTTCATTCCGAAAATCGTGGCGGTGATGCTTGGACTGATCTTTTTCGGTCCTTGGATGCTGTCGACGATTCTTTCGTTCACAACTGATCTGTTTTCTCATCTGAACCGATTTGCAGGGTAGAATCAAATGAATTCCATCATTGATTTATTTCCCGCTTTTTTATTGGTCTTTATCAGAATCTCTGCTTTTTTTGTAACGGTGCCGGTGTTCGGACATCGGAATCTGCCGGCGGTTCACCGAATCGGCTTTGCTTTTTTTCTTTCGGTGATCTGCTTCAGCACGCTGAAACATGCGCCGGAAATAGAAATAGGGGAACAGTATATGCTGCTTGTCATAAAAGAGGCCGTTGTGGGCTTGAGCCTCGGGCTGATCGCTTTCATGATGATGACAGCCATTCAGATAGCAGGTTCCTTTATTGATTTTCAGATGGGCTTTTCCATCGCCAATGTCATTGATCCGCAATCAGGAACGCAAAGCCCGCTGATCGGACAATTCGTTTATACGCTGGCGCTGTTATTTATGCTCAGCATAAACGCCCATTATCTTTTATTGGACGGGATTTATTACAGCTTTCAGTATATCCCGCTTGATCAGGCATTTCCGTCGTTTGGAAATGATCACTTTGGACTTTTTATCGCAAAAAGCTTCAATGCCATGTTTATTATTGCTTTTCAAATGTCTGCGCCGGTTGTGGCCAGTCTGTTTTTAGTTGATTTGGCGCTCGGTATCGTGGCGAGAACGGTGCCGCAGCTGAATGTTTTCGTTGTCGGGCTTCCTCTGAAAATAGCCGTGAGCTTTATTATGCTGATCGTTTGTATGGCGGTGATGTTTGTCGTTGTCCGCAACATCTTCAGCCTTACCGTTGAAACCATGCGGAATCTATTGGCATTGGTCGGTGTGACATGATGAGGCTCAGACTGAATCTGCAATTCTTTGCCGGTGAAAAAACGGAGAAAGCCACGCCGAAAAAACGGAAGGATACAAGAAAGAAAGGACAGGTCGCGAAAAGTACGGATGTGAATACAGCCGTTTCTTTACTGATTATCTTTCTTTCGCTGATCGCGCTCGGTCCTTATATGCGGGACAGGCTGCTGTCCTTTATTAAAACGTTTTATACGAAATCGATATCTTTACATCTGTCAGCATCTGCCGTGCATGAACTGTTCGTGGATACGGTGAAAGATATCAGCCTCATTCTCGCGCCGATTATGCTGGTCGCGCTTGTGGCGGGTGTCGTGAGCAATTACATGCAGGTGGGTTTTCTGTTTTCTGCGGAAGTCCTCAAGCCTGACTTGAATAAGCTCAGCCCGCTGAAAGGATTTAAGCGGATTTACAGCATGAGGGCGATTGTTGAACTGGTCAAATCCATTTTGAAGATTACTGTGGTCGGTTTTGCCGCCTTTATGGTGCTCTGGCTGCATTATGGCGATATTCTCCGCCTTCCGCTTTTGACTCCTGCGGAAGTGCTCACTTTCGTTTCCAAGCTCACTCTTTGGATGGGGCTTGCGGGATCAGGGGCTTTAATGCTGCTGGCCGGGCTTGATTACTTATATCAGCGTTTTGATTATGAGAAAAATATCAGAATGTCAAAACAGGATATAAAAGATGAATACAAAAAATCGGAGGGTGATCCGATTATCAAGTCCAAGATTAAGCAGAAGCAGCGGGAAATGGCGATGAGGCGGATGATGCAGGAAGTACCGAAAGCGGATGTCATCATTACCAACCCGACCCATTATGCGATAGCTTTAAAATATGATGAAAAGAAAATGGACGCTCCTTACATTGTTGCCAAAGGGGTCGACCATCTCGCATTAAAAATCAGGCAGATCGCCAAAGAACACGATGTCATGACGATTGAAAACAGGCCGCTCGCGCGTGCGTTATATGATCAGGTTGACATTGACCAGGCCGTGCCGGAAGAGTTTTTCAAAGTCATTGCGGAAATTTTGGCTTATGTATATAAAACGAAACAAAAAGTATAGTGAATTTCAGATTCAAAAGGAGAGAAAAACAGCATGTCAACAAGAGATTTATCGGTTTTAATAAGTGTTGTCCTCATTGTGGCAATGCTGGTGATTCCATTCCCTCCATGGTTGTTAAGTATTTTGATCATCATTAATATCTCTCTTGCGTTGATCGTGCTTCTCACCACAATGAATATGCAAGAACCGCTGCAATTCTCGATATTCCCGTCATTGCTGCTGTTATTGACGCTGTTTCGGCTTTCGCTCAATGTGTCGACGACACGTTCGATTCTTTCTCACGGAGAAGGGGGAAAGGTTGTTGAGACATTCGGGAATTTCGTTGTCGGCGGAAATGTGCTGGTAGGGCTTGTTGTCTTCATTATCTTGATTATTATTCAGTTTATCGTCATTACAAAAGGCGCCGAGCGGGTATCGGAAGTGGCGGCGAGATTTACGCTCGATGCGATGCCCGGAAAGCAAATGAGTATTGACGCGGATTTAAATGCCGGCATGATTACGGAGCAGGATGCAAAGCACAGACGTGAAAAAGTCGCCCGGGAAGCGGATTTTTACGGCGCCATGGACGGTGCGAGCAAATTCGTCAAAGGGGATGCCATCGCGGGTATCATCATCGTGATGATCAATATTATTTTCGGAATCGTAATCGGCATGCTGCAGCAGGGGATGAGCATACAAGAAGCTGCGTCTCACTTTACAATGCTGACGGTCGGTGACGGTATCGTTTCTCAAATGCCGGCCTTGCTCATTTCAACGGCTACGGGGATCGTCGTGACGAGAGCGGCATCTGAAGGAAACCTCGGTCATGATATTACAGGCCAGCTGTTTGCTTATCCGAAGCTCTTGTATGTAGCCGCGGGAACTGTACTTTTGCTCGGTCTTCTTACACCGATCGGCATTCTGCTGACGGGGCCGATCGCCGGTCTGCTTGCATTCGGCGCTTACATGCTGTCCAAAGCGGATAAGCCGAGCGAAGAAGAGGAAGAAATTCTTGAAGAAGAGGCTCAGGCGGATGAACTGAAAAGCCCGGAAAGCGTTGTGCAGCTTTTACATATTGATCCGATTGAATTTGAGTTCGGATACGGACTCGTGCCGCTTGCAGACGCGGGGCAGGGCGGTGATCTTCTTGACCGCATCGTCATGATCAGACGTCAGCTTGCGCTTGAATTGGGACTTGTCATTCCGGTTGTGCGCATCAGAGATAACATCGCGCTCCAGCCGAATGAATACAGATTGAAAATTAAAGGCAATGAAGTCGCTAAAGGAGAGCTCCTGCTGGATCATTACTTAGCGATGTCACCGACGCCTGAAGATGACGTCATTGAAGGAATTGAAACGATTGAACCGTCGTTCGGACTTCCCGCAAAATGGATCAGCGAAGCTGCAAAAGATGAAGCGGACATGCTGGGGTATACAGTTGTTGATCCGGCATCAGTCGTATCTACGCATATTACAGAAAAAATTAAGCAGCACGCCCATGAACTGGTCGGCAGACAGGAAACCAAGCAGCTGATCGATCATCTGAAGGAAAATTATCCTGTGCTTGTTGAGGAAGTCACGCCAAACCCTCTTTCTGTCGGCGATATTCAAAAGGTGCTTGCCAAATTGCTGAGAGAAAAAGTTTCAATCAGAAACTTGGTGACCATTTTTGAAACTCTTGCCGATTACGGAAGATTAACGACAGATTCAGACCTTTTGACAGAATACGCTAGACAGTCGCTTGCCAAACAAATCACGGCACAATATGCGAGAGAGCATGAAACGCTGAAGGTCATCACATGCTCAGGCCGGGTGGAAAAAGCGATTGCAGACGGGGTACAGCAGACTGAACAGGGCAATTACCTGTCACTCGACCCTGAGGTTTCAGACAGCATCATCCGTTCTGTCGCTAAAGAGGCCGAGCAGCTTTCCATCCGCCAGGAGTCGGCGATTCTTCTTTGCTCGCCTGCTGTCAGAATGTATGTAAAACAGCTGTTAGAACGGTATTTCCCTGATCTTCCGGTTCTTTCTTATAATGAGCTGGAAGCAAATGTTGAAGTACAGAGCATTGGAGTGGTGGATATTTAATGAAAATAAAAAAATTTACAGCCGCTTCAATGCAGGATGCCGCGAAGCAAATCAAAAAGGAACTCGGCAATGATGCCGTTATTTTACATTCCAAACAAGTAAAGAAAAGAAAATGGCTGGGGCTGCGGTCGCAGCAGGCCGTCGAAGTGATAGCGGTTTTAGATCGTGACGTCAGGGAAGCGAGAAAAACGCCGCCGGCTGCCGCTGAAGAAATGAAAAAGACCAAAACGGCGGAGAAAGCTGAGCCTGTTCAGCCGCCGCGTCTTCCGGATCAAAGTATTTCCGGCGAACTGGCGCATTTTAAAGAAGTGCTCCCTGAACCATTAAAAAAAGCCGAGAGACTATTGAAGCAAGCCGGGCTTCCTGATCATACGCAAAACGCCGTACTCAGTGAATTGCTCCGTTCTTCAATTGTTTCCGGAGATTTAACTGAAGATAATGTCAGCTCAAAACTGCAGGATTTGTTAGTGAAAAAGCTCCCTTCGGCAGACAGGTGGCAGGAAGGGATTCAATCAAAATACGTCGTGCTTTTCGGTTCAACCGGGGCCGGCAAAACGACTACACTTGCGAAACTCGCGGCCTCATCAATGCTGACAGAGCATAAAAAAATTGCCTTTATGACGACGGATACTTACCGGATTGCCGCGGTCGAGCAGCTGAAGACATATGCGGAGCTGCTTCAGGCTCCTCTTGAAGTATGCTATTCAAAGGAAGAATGTCTGAAGGCACTGGAAAAATTCGCTGAATATGACCATGTTTTCATTGATACAGCCGGTAGAAACTTTAAAGAAGAGCAGTATATTACGGAATTACAAGAGATGATTCCGTTTGAATCAGGCTTACAATCCTTTCTCGTATTATCCGCATCTGCAAAATATGAAGATATGAAACAGGTGCTGAAACAGTTTTCAGGTGTGCCGGTCAATCAATTCATTTTCACGAAAACGGATGAAACCGCCTCACTCGGCTCCGTGTTTCAAGTGCTGTCGGAATCAAGAATCGGCGCCGCCTATTTGACAAATGGACAGGATGTGCCTGAAGACATCCTATCGGCTTCACCAAAAGAGTTTGTAAGGATGCTTTTGACATGAAACCCGATCAGGCAGAGTCATTAAGAAGGAAAATGAGAGAGCGGCAAATGATCAAGCCGGAGCTTTATGAGAAAAAAGCGAAGACATTAGCCGTCATCAGCGGTAAAGGCGGCGTCGGAAAATCTAATTTAACATTAAACATGGCAGTTGCCCTGCAGGAAAAAGGAAAAAAAGCACTCATCATTGATCTTGACATCGGAATGGGCAACATTGATGTGCTGATCGGCGCTGCTTCTTCCCGCACCATTATTGATGTGATGGAGAATCGGCACGCATTGGCGCAATCACTGTCCTCCGGTCCGAAAGGCCTTCGCTACATATCCGGAGGAACGGGGCTTGAGGCGATCTATCAAGCAGACGGAGAGAAGTGGTCGGCTTTTATGAATGGTCTTTCCGCTGTATTAAGCGATTTTGATTACGTTCTGTTTGATATGGGAGCGGGACTTTCAAAAGAACAGCTGCCGTTTATTTTATCGGCGGAAGACATTCTCGCCGTGACAACGCCTGAGCCGACGGCCATTATGGATGCCTACAGCGCGATCAAACATCTCTTGCTCGCGGATGAACGGCTGACCGTAAACATTGCCGTCAATCGCGCCCGCGCCCAAAAACAGGCGCTGGACACGTACAACCGCCTTTCTCATGCGATTCACATGTTTTTAGGCGCGGAGGTGCGTTTCGCCGGCTCCATACCCGATGACCCGTTAGTAAGTCAAGCCGTCATTGACCAGGTGCCTTTTTTAATAAAAAGTCCTCAAGCAAAAGCCAGCAGGTCCGTCCGTCTTCTGACGGATGTCTTGTTTCAAACGGAAGAAAACAAACCAAGAGAAGAGAAACCGGCATTTATTGAGAGATTATCTTCTTTTTTATTGAGGAGGACTTTACAGTGATTCGTGTGCTTGTCGTTGATGACTCAGCTTTTATGAGAAAGATGATTACCGATTTTCTGGCTGCGGAAGTGCAGATAGAAGTCATCGGGACAGCCAGAAACGGGGAAGAGGCGCTGAAGAAAATAGAGCTTCTCAAACCGGATGTTGTCACGCTTGATATTGAAATGCCGGTCATGAACGGAACGGATACATTGCGGAAGATCATCAGCATATATAAACTTCCCGTCATCATGGTATCGAGCCAGACACAGCAAGGGAAGGACCGAACGATCAACTGCCTGGAAATGGGCGCTTTTGATTTTATCACCAAGCCTTCCGGAGCAATTTCACTTGATCTTTATAAAATTAAAGAGCAGCTGATTGAGAGGGTGATTGCAGCCGGGCTGTCCCGCGCACAAAAACCTGAGGCGGCAGTGAAAGAGTCTTCTATCCCGGAACGTCCGGCTTTGGCGGGATTTGAAAGACCGAAAGTAAGATCCGCCAAGCAGGCCGTATTCATCGCGACCTCTACAGGCGGACCGCGGGCTCTGCAAAAGGTGATTCCGAAACTGCCGAAGGATTTAAAGGCGCCTGTATTTGTCGTTCAGCACATGCCTGAAGGCTTCACCGCTTCACTTGCAGACAGACTCAACCATTTGTCAGATATTCAGGTCAAAGAAGCGGAAAACGGTGAAGAAGCGAAAGACGGATGGGTGTACATCGCGCCCGGCGGAAAAAATATGACGGTTGCAGAGGAAGGCGGAAGGCTCCGCATCATTCTTGACGTTCATGATACGGAAAGCCGGCATAAACCGTCAGCCGATTATTTGTTTCGGTCGGCAAGCCGCTTATCCGATTACGAAAAGGTAGCCGTCATTATGACAGGCATGGGCAGCGACGGAACCGAGGGCGTAAAAGAAATGCTTAGAACAGGCAGCGTTAAAACGATTGCGGAATCGGACGAATCCTGTGTTGTGTTCGGAATGCCGAAGTCAGCGATAAAGGCGGGCCTCATTCATGAGATTAAACATGTGGAAGATATCGCGGCATCCATTACCGGATGTGTGAAAAAAGAGAGGGTGTGAATCAATTGGATATGAATCAATATTTAGATGTCTTTATTGATGAAAGTAAAGAGCACTTACAGACATGTAACGAAAAGCTGCTGCTGTTGGAAAAAGATCCGGCAGACCTTCAGCTTGTGCATGACATCTTCAGAGCTGCCCATACGCTGAAAGGCATGAGCGCAACGATGGGGTATACAGATCTGGCGCATTTAACCCACCTGATGGAAAATGTGCTGGACGCCATCCGCAACGGAGAAATGCCCGTTACATCAGATTGGCTGGATGTGCTGTTTGAAGCGCTTGATCATCTTGAAGAGATGGTGCAGTCCATTATTGACGGAGGAGACGGCAAACGTGATATTTCTGAAGTGAGTGCGAAGCTCGACGTAAATGCGGTGCATGAGACTGCGGCTTCAGCCGAAACAGCAGAACCGCCGGCTTCAAAACAACAGGCTTCAACTGAATGGGATTATGACGAGTTCGAACGGACTGTTATTGAAGAGGCGGAAGAGCAAGGATTCAGCCGCTATGAAATAACGGTTTCCCTGAATGAAAGCTGCATGCTCAAAGCCGTGCGCGTGTACATGATATTTGAAAAGCTGAATGAAGCCGGGGAAGTCGCAAAAACGATACCCGCCGCGGAAGTGCTTGAGACGGAAGATTTCGGAACGGATTTTCAGGTGTGTTTCTTGACAAAGCAGCCTGCTGAAGAAATTAAAGAACTCATCAGCGGCATTTCAGAAGTGGAGAATGTCGAAATTTCTGCCGGTGCGCCGTTAAAAACGGCCGAAAAACCGCAAGCGGCTGAACCGGTGAAGGAAGCTCCGGTTAAAAAGGCTGAGAAACAGCCTAAGCCGCAAGCGAAAACGGAAGAACAGCCGAAGCATCACAGCGGCTCGAAAACGATTCGCGTCAACATTGAAAGACTGGATTCTTCAATGAACCTTTTTGAAGAACTTGTCATTGACCGCGGACGTCTTGAGCAGATCGCCAAAGAGCTTGACCACAATGAGCTGACTGAAACCGTTGAACGCCTGACCAGAATCTCGGGCGACCTTCAGTCTATTATTCTTAATATGCGGATGGTGCCGGTAGAAACCGTCTTTAACCGTTTCCCGAGAATGATCCGCCAGCTTCAAAAGGAATTAAACAAGAAAATCGAATTGTCCATCATCGGAGCTGAAACGGAGCTGGACCGCACGGTGATTGATGAAATCGGCGATCCGCTTGTTCATTTAATCAGAAACAGCATCGATCACGGCATTGAATCGCCTGAAGTGCGGGTGAATAAAGGAAAACCGGAATCAGGTCATGTCGTGCTTAAGGCATATCACAGCGGCAACCACGTCTTTATTGAGGTTGAAGATGACGGGGCCGGCCTGAACAGAAAGAAAATTCTTGAAAAAGCGCTCGAGCGGAGTGTAATCACCGAACGTGATGCTGAAACGCTTGAAGATAATGAGATTTACGAGCTTATTTTTGCTCCGGGCTTCTCGACTGCCGATCAAATTTCTGACATTTCAGGGCGGGGCGTCGGCCTGGATGTCGTAAAAAATAAACTCGAATCACTCGGCGGCTCTGTCAGTGTCAAATCCGCGGAAGGCCAAGGTTCTCTTTTCAGTATCCAGCTTCCGCTGACACTTTCAATTATATCCGTTCTTCTCATTAAACTGGAAGAAGAGACGTTTGCGATACCGATTTCTTCTATTATAGAGACGGCTGTTATTGATAAGAAAGATATCCTGCAGACGCATGACAGAGAAGTGATTGATTTCAGAGGCCAAATCGTTCCGATCGTCTATCTGAAAAAAGAATTCGGCATTACGGATTCAAAACAGGATGCCGATCAGTTCCATGTAATCGTCGTGAAAAAGGGCGATAAATCCACTGCTTTTGTCGTGGATTCTTTTATCGGACAGCAGGAAGTCGTACTGAAATCACTCGGCGACTATTTGACGAACGTCTTTGCGATTTCCGGCGCTACGATTCTCGGAAACGGAGAAGTGGCGCTGATTATTGATTGCAATGCGCTGATCTACTAAAACGACACGAGGAGGTGCCCGAATGACTGCTGAAATCAAAACAGGTGAAAAAATGATTGTGTTTATGATAAACGGGAAAGAATACGCTATCTCAGTTTCCCAGGTGAAATCAATTGAAAAGTGGCAAAAACCGACGAGGGTCCCGGGTGTGGAATCTTATATCCGCGGCGTTATCAATCTGCGCGGAGTGATTACCCCGGTTCTTGATTTAAGAAAACGTCTGAATCAGCCTGAACAGGACATCACAGAAGAGACTCGGATTATCATCATTTCTTACCGTGACGCTGATGTCGGATGGGTCGTGGATGAGGCCAATGACGTCATCACCGTGCATGAAAATGAAATCGAATCCGCGCCTGAAAGCCAGACAAAGGAAACGGATGTGTGGATTAAACAGATCGTCAAGCAAGATAACAGGCTCCTCAATATTATCGATGCGCATGCGGTGCTGGATAAAGGTGCTTCGGCATCTGCGTCCGGAGAGCCTAATGCTTAAAGGGGAAAAGACAACATGAGTAAGTTTGAAGCGATCAAAGAAGAGCAGATGGATATTTTGCGGGAAGTCGGAAATATCGGGGCGGGTCACTCGGCTTCTGCAATGGCTCAGCTGCTGAACAGAAAGATAGACATGGAAGTGCCGTTTGCGACTTTATTGACATTTGATGAGCTCGCTGATTTTTTCGGCGGGGCTGAAACGCCGGTCGCCAGTATCTTTTTAAGAATGGAAGGCGACATGACCGGCTCTATCTTTCTCATCATGCCTTTCCATCAGGCGGAACAGTTTATCAGAGAGCTGATCGGAAATCCGGATTTTGATATTGACCAGTTGGGTGAAGATCATTTGAGTTCTTCTGCTTTACATGAGTTCGGCAATATTTTAGCAGGTTCCTATTTAACGGCATTGGCTGATTTGACAAAGCTTGAGATTTACCCGAGCGTGCCGGAAATCTCACTTGATATGTTCGGCGCGGTTATCAGTGAAGGGCTGATGGAACTCAGCCAAGTCGGAGAGCATGCCATTGTCGTGGATACTTCTATTTTTGACCAGGGCAGCCGGCAAGAGCTCAAAGCCCACATGTTTATGCTCCCGGACTATGATTCTTTTGAAAAGCTCTTCGTCTCATTGGGTGCGGCTTTATGAGCCGTGCGGAAGCCGCAGTCGTTAAAGTGGGGATTGCGGATGTTCAAGTCGCGCGTTACCCGGATAAAATCCGGACCTCGGGACTCGGTTCATGCGTAGGGCTGGTTTTATACGATAAAGACAAACAAACGGCAGGACTCGTTCACGTCATGCTGCCGGACTCCGGTTTATCAAAAACGGCGGAGCTCAACCGTGCAAAATACGCGGACACCGCCGTTAAGATGACGATTGATATGCTTTTGAAAGCCGGCTGCCGCAAGTTTGCCCTGAAGGCAAAACTCGCCGGGGGAGCGGAGATGTTTAAGTTTAAAATGACAAACGACCTGATGAAAATCGGTCCGAGGAATGTAGCGGCCATCAAAGAGCAGCTTTCATTGTATAACATTCCGGTCATCAGTGAAGATACGGGCGGCTCAAGCGGCCGGACGATTGAATTTGAGCCAAAGTCCTGCATGCTGCACATTCGAACTGTTAAACAAGGTGAAACAACGATTTAATAAAGGTATGAGGTAGGGGGATAACAATGCAATCCTTGAATTATGAAGATCAGGTGCTTTGGTCGCGCTGGAAAGAGTGGAAAGATCCTAAAGCCGGTGATGATTTAATGCGCCGTTACATGCCGCTGGTCACATATCATGTCGGCAGAATTTCCGTCGGACTGCCGAAATCGGTGCATAAAGACGATCTAATGAGCCTTGGTATGCTTGGTTTATATGATGCCCTGGAAAAATTTGACCCCGGCCGGGATTTAAAATTTGATACCTATGCCTCGTTTAGAATTCGCGGTGCAATCATTGACGGGCTGCGTAAAGAAGATTGGCTGCCCAGAACTTCACGGGAGAAGACAAAAAAAGTCGAAGCGGCGATCGAAAAACTTGAACAGCGCTACCTTCGGAATGTGACTCCTTCAGAGATCGCAGAAGAGCTGGGGATGACGGAGCAGGACGTAGTATCAACGATGAATGAAGGGTTTTTTGCCAATCTCTTATCAATTGATGAAAAGCTTCACGACCAGGATGACGGTGAGAATATTCAAGTGATGATCAGAGATGACAAAAATGTGCCGCCGGAAGAAAAAATCATGAAGGACGAGCTGATCGCTCAGCTTGCGGGCAAAATTCACGAGCTCTCTGAAAAAGAGCAGCTTGTCGTCAGTTTATTCTATAAAGAAGAACTGACTTTGACCGAGATCGGACAAGTCTTGAACCTTTCGACGTCGCGGATTTCACAGATTCATTCAAAGGCGCTGTTTAAATTAAAGCATCTGCTTGAAAAAGTAATTCAATAATGAACTCATGGTTAGCGAGTGAAAAACATGTCAACACTATTATGGCTTTTAAGCTTTGTGCTTCACGGCGTACTGCTTTATGCCGTCATTATTCTGTACACGAGGTTTTCAGCCCTCAAGGAGACGGAGCGCCAGCAGAAGAAGATTCTTGAAGAGACGGAAAACACCCTTGCAGCGTTTCTGCTTGAGCTGAAAGAAGAAAATGAAAGACTCGAAGACGCAAAAAGCCGTCAAGCGCCGGACGCAGAAGACGCCGAACCCCGGCCGGAACCGAAAGAAGAGCCTGATATTCCGGACCACATGGAAAAGCTTATCAGTGCAACGGAACGGGTTGAAAGTGACGAAAACAGGGGCGCGCATTCGTTTGAAGAACGTGTTTCAGAATTATATGAACAAGGGCTCACCCCCGCGGAAATCGCCAAACGGATGCAGAGCGGAAAGACAGAAATCGAGCTGTTTTTAAAATTTCGCGGCAAAGCTGTAAAGGATTCTTGATTGTCGCATAAAGCTGTGTTATATTATGTCTTGGTGTTAAATACACACGCTTAACGATTTATGCAGAGGGTGCTGCAAACGGCAGTTCTGCACAAAAATGACCTAAGCGGAGGAAAAAAACCATTTTATTAGGAGGAAATCACATGTCAGTTATTTCTATGAAACAATTGCTTGAAGCTGGTGTTCACTTCGGCCACCAAACACGCCGCTGGAACCCAAAAATGAAGCGTTACATTTTCACGGAGCGTAACGGAATCTACATCATTGACCTTCAAAAAACAGTGAAAAAAGTAGAGGAAGCTTACAACTTCACGAAAAACCTTGCTGCTGAAGGCGGAAAAATCCTTTTCGTCGGCACAAAAAAACAAGCTCAGGATTCTGTTAAAGAAGAAGCTGTACGTTCTGGCATGTACTATGTCAACCAACGCTGGTTGGGCGGTACACTGACAAACTTCGAAACAATCCAAAAACGCATTAAGCGTCTGAAAGACATCGAGAAAATGCAAGAAAACGGTACATTTGAAGTACTTCCGAAAAAAGAAGTTGTTCAATTGAAAAAAGAATTAGAGCGTCTTGAAAAATTCCTCGGCGGAATTAAAGACATGAAGGATCTTCCTGATGCATTATTCATCATCGATCCTCGCAAAGAGCGCATCGCTGTTGCGGAAGCTCGCAAATTGAACATTCCTATCATCGGAATCGTAGATACAAACTGTGATCCTGATGAAATTGATGTCGTAATCCCTGCAAACGATGACGCAATCCGCGCTGTCAAACTTCTTACTTCTAAAATGGCAGATGCTATCTTAGAAGCGAAGCAAGGCGAAGAAGAAGCGGAAGCTGCTGAAGAGACTGCACCTGAAACAGAAACGACAACTGCGTAACCTAATCAAAAGGTGATAAGAGGGACTGCCTTTTATCACCTTTTTTCAAGAAAAATGTATCTATACATATCTTGTTTACACATATAAGGAGGAATTCAAATGGCTATTACTGCACAGCAGGTAAAAGAACTGCGTCAAAAAACAGGCGCTGGTATGATGGACTGTAAAAAAGCATTGACTGAAACTGACGGAGATATGGACAAAGCAATCGACCTTCTGAGAGAAAAAGGAATTGCGAAAGCGGCTAAAAAAGCTGACCGTATCGCTGCTGAAGGTTCTACTCTTATTAAAACTGACGGCAACAAAGGCGTTATCTTAGAAGTAAACTCTGAAACTGATTTCGTTGCGAAAAACGAAGGCTTCAAAGAGCTTCTGAACACGCTTGCTGACCACCTTCTTGCAAACGCTCCTGCTGATCTTGAAGAAGCAATGGGTCAAAAGATGGAAAACGGTTCTACTGTTGAAGAATACATCACAAGCAACGTTGCTAAAATCGGAGAGAAAATCACTCTTCGCCGTTTTGCTGTTATTTCAAAAGAAGACAGCGAAGCGTTCGGTGCTTACCTTCACATGGGAGGCCGCATCGGCGTATTATCCGTTCTTAGCGGAACAACTGACGAGGATCTTGCAAAAGACATCGCGATGCATGTTGCAGCGGTAAATCCTCGTTACATTTCCCGCGACCAAGTGTCTGAAGAAGAAGCAAACCATGAGCGTCAGATTCTGACTCAGCAAGCTCTTCAAGAAGGCAAACCGGAAAACATCGTAGCTAAAATGGTTGAAGGCCGTCTGAACAAATTCTTCGAAGAAATTTGCTTATTAGACCAAGCCTTCGTTAAAAACCCAGACGAAAAAGTGAAACAAGTTGTGGCTGCGAAAAACGCATCTGTTAAAACTTACGTCCGCTACGAAGTTGGAGAAGGTATTGAAAAACGCCAAGAAAACTTTGCTGAAGAAGTTATGAACCAAGTGAAAAAATAATGGCGGAAAGCCTTGGCGAATCTTTCGCGGCTTTTCAGGCAGTATAGGGGACACTACTTGTGTTCCCTATTTTTAAAACTATATTTACAAACCTTTTTTTCTCTTGCATAATAGGAAACGGCAATGTTTACACTTGGAGGTTATTATGGAAAAACCAAAATACAATCGTATCGTTTTAAAGCTTAGCGGAGAAGCATTGGCAGGAGAGCAGGGAAACGGCATTAATCCGACTGTCATCCAATCCATCGCTAAACAGGTAAAAGAAATCGCTGAGCTTGACGTCGAAGTGGCCGTAGTCGTAGGCGGCGGCAACTTATGGCGCGGAAAAACGGGCAGTGACTTAGGAATGGACCGTGCGACGGCCGATTATATGGGCATGCTTGCTACTGTCATGAACTCACTTGCCCTGCAGGACAGCCTGGAAACGCTCGGAATTCAGTCCAGAGTGCAGACATCAATTGAAATGCGTCAGGTCGCTGAGCCTTACATCAGAAGAAAAGCCATCCGCCACCTGGAGAAAAAACGCGTTGTTATTTTTGCCGCGGGAACAGGAAACCCTTATTTCTCTACGGACACAACCGCAGCGCTGCGTGCCGCTGAAATCGAAGCGGACGTGATCTTAATGGCGAAAAATAATGTCGACGGTGTGTATAATGCTGATCCGAGAAAAGATGAGTCAGCTGTTAAATACGAAAAATTATCTTATCTCGATGTGTTAAAAGACGGGCTGGAAGTCATGGATTCTACGGCTTCTTCACTATGTATGGATAATGATATTCCGCTGATCGTCTTTTCTATTATGGAAGAAGGAAATATTAAGCGTGCCGTAATCGGCGAATCAATCGGAACGATCGTAAGGGGGAAATAACGTTGTCAAACGAAGTATTAACACAAACAAAAGAACGCATGGAAAAAGCGGTTGCCGCTTATTCACGTGAATTGGCGTCAGTCCGCGCAGGACGTGCCAACCCATCTCTATTGGATAAAGTGACAGTAGAATACTACGGTGCCCAAACACCTTTAAACCAGCTGTCTTCCATCAATGTGCCTGAAGCGCGTATGCTTGTTGTCACACCGTATGACAAAACGGCAATCGGTGATATTGAAAAAGCGATTTTGAAAGCTGATCTTGGCGTAACGCCGACAAGTGACGGCACAATTATCCGCATCGCGATCCCGGCTCTGACGGAAGAAAGACGTAAAGAACTTGTCAAAGTCGTGAAAAAATACGCGGAAGAAGCGAAAGTAGCAGTCCGTAATGTCCGCCGTGACAGCAACGATGACCTCAAAAAACTTGAGAAAAACGGAGACATCACAGAAGACGAGCTTCGTGCTTCCAGTGAAGACGTTCAAAAGCTGACAGATGAATATGTGTCAAAAATTGACAGCGTCACGAAGGACAAAGAAAAAGAAATCATGGAAGTTTAATGAAAAACTATGTACAATAGATAATGTGAAAAGACCCTCTCATGTTTACAGGGGGTTTTTTTGTTAATACTGTTGATTACATTGATCATCAGCAACGCAACCTTTTTGGGTGACGGAGGAATCTCATGCTCAACATACTCAAAAATTGGAAGAATCAGCAGAATGCGGCTTCCAACTTAGAACGGTATACAAAAGAAGACATACTGAAGGGTGAAATTCCCGCACACATTGCCATTATTATGGACGGAAACGGACGCTGGGCGAAGAAGCGTTCACTCCCTCGGATTGCAGGACATCATGAAGGAATGAAAGTGGTAAAAAGGGTGACAAAGCTCGCAAGTCAGCTCGGCGTTAAAGTTCTGACTCTTTATGCGTTTTCAACGGAGAACTGGAAGCGCCCGAAGATGGAAGTCGACTTTTTGATGAAGCTTCCGGAAGAGTTCCTGAATACGTATCTTCCTGAATTAATAGAGGAAAATGTACAGGTGAAAATTATCGGAGATGAATCCGCGCTCCCTTCTCATACGTACAGGGCGATTGAGAAGGCCGTAAAAGATACAGAACAAAATGACGGGCTGATTCTCAATTTCGCTTTGAACTACGGCGGACGCACGGAAATCGTCAATGCGGCAAAAGCACTGGCTGAACAGGTGAAAAGCGGCACGCTGAATATCGAAGACATTGATGAAGCGCTCTTTTCCGGGCATTTAATGACAGAATCAATCCAGGACCCGGAGCTGCTCATCAGAACGAGCGGAGAAATCAGATTGAGCAACTTTATGCTTTGGCAGGTGGCTTACAGTGAATTTGTTTTTACAGATGTCCTGTGGCCCGATTTTAAAGAAGATCACTTTCTGCAGGCAGTGGGAGAATTTCAGCAGCGGGGCCGGAGGTTTGGCGGAATTTAGAGGATGGTGGAAATGAAACAAAGATTGTTAACAGGTGTTCTGGCAGCGGCATTATTTTTATTTTTGGTTATTTTCGGAGGATTGCCGTTCACCGTATTTGTTTACGTGATGGGAAGTATAGCGCTTTTTGAGCTTTTGCGGATGAAAAAGCTCAGATTTTTTTCTTTTCCGGGTCTGATCAGCCTCTTGTTGTTATGGCTGTATATGATGCCGGACAAATATCATTTTTTCGATGCGAAAATGGAAGTAACGATTTTCGCCGTATTGATTCTGCTCAGCTATACGGTGCTCGTGAAAAACACCTTTACGTTTGATGAAGTCGGGTTTATCGTTCTCGCGACGGTATATATCGGACTGTGTTTTCATTATTTTATTGAAATCAGAAACATTGAAACAAACGGGCTTTTATATATCTTTTATGCCTGCGTTGTCATATGGTCAACGGACTCAGGCGCATATTTCGTCGGAAAGTCGCTCGGGAAGCGGAAGCTGTGGCCCGAAATCAGTCCCAACAAAACGGTGGAAGGGTTTCTCGGCGGTATTGTCATCGCCCTTATTTTTACGGCTGTTTTTCAGCTGTTTGCGCACCTTCCGATTTCATACCCGGTTCTTTTGGTCATCACGCTTGTTCTGTCTGTATTCGGACAGATCGGGGATTTGGTTGAATCAGCGCTTAAGCGGCACTATGATGTGAAGGATTCGGGAAAAATCCTTCCCGGGCACGGCGGCATTTTAGATCGATTTGACAGCTTTTTGTTTGTCATGCCGTTCTTATACTTTCTGCTTGCGCTTTTTTCATGAGAAAGGCTAATATGAAAATAAGACCGATCTGGACGCATAGAATGGGAGTGGCATTTTGAAGAATATTTGTCTTTTAGGAGCAACAGGATCAATAGGGGAGCAGACGTTAGACGTATTGCGCATGCATCAAGATCAGTTCCGTCTCGTCTCGATGACTTTCGGTAAAAACGCCGAGAAAGCGATCCCGTTGATCAGAACGTTTCAGCCGAAATATGTAGCAGTCGGCGACATGGATACATACCAAAAAGTGAAAGAAGCGTCTTTTTCTCATGAATGTCAAATCGGCATCGGAGAAGAAGGCCTGATTGAAGCGGCAGTCATGGACGAAGTGGATATCGTGGTCAATGCGCTGCTTGGAAGCGTCGGTTTAATCCCGACTTTGAAAGCGATTGAACAGAAAAAAACAATTGCGCTTGCAAATAAGGAAACTCTTGTCACTGCCGGGCATATAGTGAAAGGACACGCAAAACGATACGGTGTTCCTCTTCTTCCGGTCGACAGCGAACATTCCGCTATTTTTCAAGCCCTGCAAGGCGAACAGAGCAAAAATATCGAGCGCCTGATCATTACGGCATCCGGCGGCAGTTTCAGAGATAAAACGCGGCAGGAGCTTGAGTCTGTAACGATTGCCGACGCCCTTAACCACCCGAACTGGTCGATGGGCGCAAAAATTACGATTGACTCGGCTACAATGATGAATAAAGGACTTGAAGTCATTGAGGCGCATTGGCTGTTTGACATTCCGTATGAACAGATTGACGTTGTATTACATAAGGAGAGCATCATTCATTCGATGGTTGAATTTCACGACAGAAGCGTCATCGCCCAGCTCGGAAATCCGGACATGAGGGTGCCGATTCAATATGCGCTGACATATCCGGACCGTCTGCCTCTGCCTGAAACAAAAAGGCTTGAATTATGGGAGATCGGAAGCCTCCATTTTGCGAAAGCTGACTTTGAAAGGTTCCGCTGCTTACAATTTGCCTTTGAATCAGGTAAAATAGGGGGAACGATGCCGACGGTTTTAAATGCGGCCAACGAAGAAGCCGTTGCCGCTTTTCTTGCCGGACGGATTTCATTCTTATCGATTGAGGACCTGATTGAAAAAGCATTGGACCGCCACAGCGTAATTCAGGATCCGAGTCTTGCGGATATCCAAGAAGTGGACAAAGACACCCGGGGATACGTTAATTCAATACTCACATAAGGTGGTATGTTCGTGAATACAGTTATCGCGTTTATTATTATTTTCGGAACGCTCGTTTTTTTCCATGAGCTCGGGCATTTATTGCTCGCCCAAAGAGCGGGAATCCTTTGCCGTGAATTTGCGATCGGCTTCGGCCCTAAAATCTTTTCATTTAAAAAGAATGAAACCGTGTATACGATCAGACTCCTTCCGGTCGGCGGGTTCGTCCGCATGGCCGGTGAAGACCCGGAGATGATCGAAGTCAAACCCGGTTATACCGTCGGGCTTCTTTTTAATAAAGATGACGAAGTGGAAAAAGTCATCATTAATCAAAAGGAAAAATATCCCGACGCTTTAATTATCGAGGTGGAGACGGCTGATCTTGAGCACGAAATGAAGATTACCGGGTACGAGCAGGGGAAAGAAGATGAACTGGCGGGCTTTACTGTCAGTCAGACCTCTTTTTTTATCGTAGACGGAGAAGAAGTGCAGATTGCGCCTTACAATCGACAATTCGGGTCTAAACCCGTATGGAAGCGGATTAAGGCGATTGCTGCCGGTCCGATAATGAACTTCATCTTAGCGTATGTCATTCTCGTCATGCTTGGATTCATTCAAGGCGTGCCTTCGAATCAGCCTGAGCTCGGGAAGCTGACAGACAATGGACGCGCAGCGGCTGCCGGTTTAAAAGAAGGCGACTATATCCAGAGCATTAACGGTGAAAAAATGAGGTCATGGACCGACATCGTGACAGCGGTAAAAGAAAATCCCGGAAAAAAAATCGATGTCGCCGTCAAACGGGACGGCAAATCGTTTCATATCTCGGTTACACCTGAAGCTGTAAAAGATGAAAATAAAAAAACAATCGGCCGCTTCGGCTCTTATGCGCCGACTGAAAAAGGCGCGCTTGCAGCGATTGCCTACGGCGCGACATCTACCGTTGATGTCACAAAAGCGATCCTGACCAATCTGAGCAAACTTGTGACAGGCCAGTTTAAGCTTGATATGCTTTCGGGTCCTGTCGGCATTTATGATATGACGGATCAAGTTGCAAAAACCGGTATTATCAACCTATTCCAGTTTGCGGCGTTTTTAAGCATCAACCTGGGAATTGTCAACCTGCTGCCGATACCGGCGCTTGACGGCGGGCGGCTGCTGTTTTTATTCATTGAAGCAATCCGCGGCAAGCCGATAAACCGTGACAAGGAAGCATTTGTCGTATTTATCGGCGTAGCTTTCTTAATGCTTCTTATGCTGGTTGTCACATGGAACGATATCCAGCGTTTATTCTTATAATTGACTAGTAAAAAATCAGAGGTGCGAAGACATGAGACAAAGTTTGACGCTTATTCCGACCCTGAGAGAAGTGCCGGCTGATGCTGAAGCAAAAAGCCATAAGCTTCTGCTGAGAGCGGGATTTATCAGACAAAATACGAGCGGGGTTTACAGCTACATGCCCCTGGCTTACAGGGTCATTCAAAACATTCAGAAGATCGTGCGTGAAGAAATGGAAAAAATCAACGCGGTGGAAATGCTGATGCCGGCCCTTCAGCAGGCTGAAACATGGCAGGAATCAGGCAGGTGGTATACGTACGGGCCTGAATTAATGCGTCTGAAAGACCGCCACGGCCGTGAATTTGCTTTAGGCGCGACGCATGAAGAAGTCATTACTTCTCTCGTGCGCGATGAGGTGAAATCTTATAAGCGTCTGCCGCTCACTCTTTACCAGATCCAGTCTAAATTCAGAGATGAAAAACGCCCGCGTTTCGGCTTATTGCGCGGACGCGAATTCATCATGAAAGATGCGTATTCTTTCCATGCTTCTGAAGAAAGTCTGGAGGAAACATACCAAAACATGTACGGCGCATACAGCAGCATTTTCGCACGCTGTGAATTAAACGTCCGTCCCGTTATTGCCGACTCGGGCGCGATGGGCGGAAAAGACACGCATGAATTTATGGCTCTTTCTGAAATAGGGGAAGATACCATCGCTTATTCCGATGGATCCTCTTACGCAGCCAATACGGAAATGGCGGAAGTTGTCATGAACAGCGAGCCGTCAGATGAAACCCCCGAGGCATTGGAGAAAATTGATACGCCTAATGTCAAAAGCATTGAAGAGCTCGCTTCGTTCTTGCAGATCGAGCCGAGCGCCTGCATCAAATCAATGCTGTTTAAAGCTGATGACCGATTTGTTCTCGTGTTAGTAAGAGGCGATCATGAGGTCAATGACGTGAAAGTGAAAAACCTTCTGAACACGGAAGTGGTTGAGCTTGCGTCTCATGAAGAAGTAGCAGAGAAACTTGGCACGGAGCCGGGATTTGCGGGGCCGATCGGCGCTGCCGGCGACATTGAGATTTATGCCGACCAAGCCGTGAAAGTAATGGTAAACGCCGTTAGCGGCGCGAATGAAAAAGACCGTCATTACCGAAACGTAAACATCGAACGTGACGCGTCAGTAAAAGCATATGCCGATCTTCGAATCATTCAGGAAGGCGATCCGTCACCTGACGGAAAAGGCACGATCCGTTTCGCTGAAGGGATTGAGGTCGGACAAGTCTTTAAACTCGGCACGCGTTACTCTGAAGCGATGAATGCGACATACCTTGATGAAAACGGGCGTGCGCAGCCGATGCTGATGGGATGTTACGGAATCGGCGTGTCCAGAACGCTTTCAGCCATCGCTGAACAGCATCACGACGAAAAAGGCTTGATCTGGCCGAAAAGCGTTGCTCCGTATGATCTTCATATTTTGGCACTGAATATGAAAAACGAAGCGCAAAAAGAGCTTGCTGAACAGCTTTACGGCAAATTCCAGGCGGAAGGTTATGAGGTATTATACGATGACCGTGCTGAACGCGCAGGCGTGAAGTTTGCTGATTCTGATCTGATCGGCCTTCCGATCCGCATCACTGTCGGAAAACGTGCCGACGAAGGCATCGTAGAAGTGAAAATCCGCAAAACCGGTGAATCTGCCGAAGTTTCAGTGGATGAGCTTTCTGAATTTATCAAGACGAAGTAATCACCATAACGAATCATACAAAATCATGTTAAAATAGAGAAAAAAGAAGGTACCTCATCACCTGCGGAGGTACCTTCACTTATGATGTTTTAAGGGAGGGATACTGTCTGAATGGAACAGTTATCAGTAAACAGAAGACAGTTTCAGATTCTTCTGCAGCAGCTTAATATGACAGATGATACCTTCATGACATACTTTGAAGACGGAGAGATTGATAAACTGACAATCCATAAAGCAGAAAAGGCCTGGCATTTCCAATTTCGCTTTAAGGCTCTTTTGCCGTATCAAATATATGATTCATTCATGATGAGGTTAACACAATCGTTTGCTCACATCGCCCGTGTCACATCGTCTGTTCAGGTCATCGACCCTACAGTGACAGAGGAGCTTGTACAGGATTATTGGACACGCTGTATTGAAGAGCTTGAAGGAACCTCGCCGCCGATGGTGGCTCTTTTGAATCAGCAGAAGCCGAAGCTCAAGGGAAACAAACTGATCGTGAAAACAAAAACAGATACAGAAGCATCTGCGCTCAAAAATAAATACTTCGCGCTGATTCAGCACAGCTACCGCCAATTCGGCTTTCCGGAACTGCAGCTGGATACCGAAATTTTCGTATCTGACCAAGAAGTCCAGAAATTCCGCGAGCAAAAGCTTGCTGAAGATCAGGAGCGGGCGATGCAGGCGCTTATCGAGATGGAGAAGAAGGAAAAAGAGGGCGATGAGGATCAGGCACCGTCCGGACCGCTTGTCATCGGCTATCAAATTAAAGAGAACGAAGAAATCCGGACGCTTGACAGCATCATGGATGAAGAAAGAAGAATTACGGTGCAGGGGTTTGTGTTTGATGCTGAAACACGCGAGCTGAAAAGCGGACGCACGCTCTGCATTTTCAAAATCACGGACTATACAAACAGCATTTTAGTAAAAATGTTCGCCAGAGAAAAAGAAGACGCCGCTTTGATGAAAACGCTGAAAAAAGGCATGTGGGTAAAGGCGCGGGGAAGCATTCAAAACGATACATTCGTCAGAGACCTCGTCATGATTGCAAATGACGTGAATGAAATAAAAGCCAAAACCCGTGAAGACACCGCTCCTGAAGGCGAAAAACGGGTTGAGCTTCATCTGCATTCTCCGATGAGCCAAATGGATGCTGTAACGGGCATCGGAAAGCTTGTCGAACAGGCGAAAAAATGGGGACATGAAGCGATTGCGTTAACTGATCATGCCGTTGTGCAGTCTTTCCCGGATGCCTATTCCGCCGCGAAAAAACACGGCATTAAAATGATTTACGGAATGGAAGCCAATATCGTAGATGACGGCGTTCCGATCGCATACAATCCAGCTCACCGTCTCCTGGAAGAAGACACATACGTTGTCTTTGACGTTGAAACGACAGGTCTGTCCGCAGTGTATGACACCATCATTGAGCTTGCCGCAGTCAAAATAAGAGGCGGAGAAATCATCGATAAATTCGAAGCGTTCGCCAATCCGCACCATCCGCTGTCAGCAACGACGATAGAGCTTACCGGGATTACTGACGACATGGTCCGCGACGCTCCCGATGTCGTTGATGTCGTCCGGGATTTTAAAGAATGGATCGGCGATGACGTGCTTGTGGCTCATAACGCCAGCTTTGATATGGGATTTTTAAATGTAGCGTACAAGCGTCTTTTGAAAACGGAAAAAGCGAAAAATCCGGTCATTGATACGCTGGAACTCGCGCGTTTCCTGTATCCTGAGTTTAAAAATCACCGCTTAAATACGTTATGTAAGAAGTTTGATATCGAATTAACCCAGCATCACCGAGCGGTTTTTGACGCTGAAGCAACGGGCTACCTGCTGTTGAAAATGCTCAAAGATGCCGCTGAAAAAGACATTTTTTATCATGATCAGCTGAATGAGAATATGGGACAATCCAATGCTTATCAGAGATCAAGGCCTTATCACGCTACATTGCTTGCCGTAAATGAGACCGGCCTTAAAAATCTGTTTAAGCTCGTGTCCATTTCTCATATTCAATATTTCTACCGAGTGCCGCGCATTCCGAGGTCGCAGCTTAATAAATACAGAGAAGGTCTGTTAATCGGCTCTGCCTGTGACAGGGGTGAGGTCTTTGAAGGCATGATGCAAAAATCTCCTGAAGAGGTTGAAGATATCGCATCCTTCTATGATTATCTTGAAGTGCAGCCGCCGGAAGTATACAGACACCTTCTGCAGCTTGAGCTCGTCCGGGATGAAAAAGCGCTGAAAGAAATCATCGCCAACATTACGAAGCTCGGGGAAAAATTGAATAAGCCGGTCGTGGCTACGGGAAATGTCCACTATTTAAACGATGAGGATAAAATTTACCGGAAGATCTTAATATCTTCCCAAGGCGGCGCCAACCCGTTAAACAGACACGAACTGCCTAAAGTGCACTTCAGAACGACAGATGAAATGCTGGAGGCTTTCTCCTTCCTCGGTGCGGAAAAAGCGAAAGAAATCGTGGTTGACAATACGCAGAAAGTCGCTTCGATGATCGATGAGATCAAACCGATCAAAGACGATCTGTACACGCCGAAAATTGACGGGGCTGATGAAGAAATCCGTGAAATGAGCTATCAGCGCGCCAGAAGCATTTACGGTGAAGAGCTTCCCGAAATTGTGGAAGCGAGAATAGAAAAAGAATTAAAAAGTATCATCGGTCATGGGTTCGCCGTTATTTATCTCATCTCTCATAAGCTTGTAAAACGGTCTCTGGATGACGGTTATCTCGTCGGCTCCCGGGGGTCCGTCGGTTCATCGCTTGTGGCGACCTTAACGGAAATCACTGAAGTGAACCCGCTCGCTCCGCACTACGTGTGCCCGAGCTGCCGATATTCCGAATTCTTTAATGACGGATCAGTCGGTTCCGGTTTTGACCTTCCGGATAAAAGCTGCCCGTCTTGCGGCACACCTTTGAAAAAGGACGGACATGATATCCCGTTTGAAACGTTCTTAGGCTTTAAAGGTGACAAAGTACCCGATATCGATTTGAACTTCTCAGGTGAGTATCAGCCGCATGCCCATAACTACACGAAAGTATTGTTCGGTGAAGATAACGTGTATCGCGCGGGAACGATCGGCACCGTCGCGGAAAAGACGGCTTACGGATATGTGAAAGGCTATGCGGGCGATCACAACCTGCACATGCGCGGCGCGGAGATCGACCGTCTGGTGCAAGGCTGCACCGGTGTTAAAAGAACGACCGGCCAGCACCCGGGGGGGATTATCGTTGTCCCGGATTACATGGATATTTACGATTTTTCACCGATACAATTCCCGGCAGATGCGACGGGGTCTGAATGGAAAACGACTCATTTTGACTTCCACTCCATTCATGACAACCTGCTGAAGCTTGATATATTGGGGCACGATGATCCGACCGTCATCCGGATGCTTCAGGATTTAAGCGGAATTGATCCGAAGACGATTCCGACAGATGATCCGGAAGTTATGAAGATTTTCCAAGGCACAGAATCGCTCGGCGTCACTGAAGAGCAGATCGGCTGTAAAACGGGGACGCTCGGCATTCCTGAATTCGGGACGCGATTTGTGCGGCAGATGCTTGAGGATACGAAGCCGACTACGTTCTCCGAGCTTGTCCAGATTTCCGGACTTTCTCACGGAACGGACGTATGGCTCGGCAATGCGCAGGAACTGATACACAACAATACGTGTGAACTGAGCGAAGTGATCGGCTGCCGTGATGACATTATGGTTTACTTGATCTATCAGGGCCTTGAGCCTTCACTGGCCTTTAAAATCATGGAATTCGTCCGTAAAGGCAAAGGCCTGACGCCGGAATGGGAAGAAGAAATGAAAAAGAACAATGTGCCGAACTGGTATATTGATTCATGCAAAAAAATCAAATACATGTTCCCGAAAGCTCACGCCGCCGCATACGTGCTGATGGCGGTGCGGATTGCCTATTTTAAAGTACATCACGCGCTTTTATATTATGCTGCGTATTTTACCGTCCGCGCAGATGACTTTGACATTGATACAATGATTAAAGGCTCGACCGCCATCAGAGCGGTGATGGATGATATCAGCTCTAAAGGGCTTGATGCTTCGCCGAAGGAGAAAAACCTCCTTACCGTGTTAGAGCTTGCGCTTGAAATGTGTGAGCGCGGCTATTCCTTCCAGAAGGTCGATCTATACCGTTCGAGCGCTTCGGAATTTATCATTGACGGCAACAGTCTCATCCCGCCGTTCAACTCAATTCCGGGACTCGGAACCAACGCCGCTCTCAATATTGTGAAAGCGCGGAAAGAAGGGGAGTTCCTTTCAAAAGAGGATCTTCAAAAACGCGGAAAAGTGTCAAAAACCATTTTAGAGTATTTAGACCGTCACGGCTGTCTTGAGTCGCTTCCGGACCAAAATCAGCTGTCTCTGTTTTAAGCTTTGTGCACAGCCTCCGAGCGGAGTTTGATTTGCATTAAATATATGGTTATGGTATAGTTTTATTGGAAATGCTAACGATTACCGAGGCAAAGAGTGGGGAAACCCGCTCTTTTGTATTGAACAGGCAATTTTGCCTCGACATGTCCATCGTTTTCTCAATGCCCCTGCTCTTTTGAAGCAGGGTTTTTATGCAGAGGAACGGCTGATATGATATCGACAGCACAAGGAGGAAAAACATGAGCAAAAAAGTGACTGATACCGTTCAAGAAATGGCTCAGCCCATACTGGATGACCTTCAGCTTGAACTCGTAGACATTGAATTTGTCAAAGAGGGTCAAAACTGGTTCCTTCGCGTGTTTATTGATTCCGAGAACGGTGTTGATATTGAGGAGTGCGCCAAAGTCAGCGAAGCGTTAAGCGAAAAGCTGGATGAGGCCGATCCGATCACCCAGAACTACTTTCTTGAAGTATCTTCTCCTGGAGCCGAGCGTCCATTAAAGAAAAAAGCCGACTTCGAAAAATCACTGGGCAAAAATGTGTACATGAAAACGTACGAACCGATTGACGGTTTAAAAGTGTTTGAAGGCAAATTGGCTGAATTCGATGGACAAACTGTTACAATAGAGATGACGGTCAAAACAAGAAAGAAACGGGTCAATATTCCGTATGAAAAAATAGCTAACGCAAGATTAGCTGTAACATTTTAATGAATGAAGTATTAGTGTTTAAGGGGGGAGACCGCTAACATGAGCAGTGAACTATTAGATGCTCTCACTATTCTTGAAAAAGAAAAAGGCATCAGTAAAGACATTATCATCGAAGCAATTGAAGCTGCCTTAATTTCCGCGTATAAGCGAAATTTTAACCAGGCGCAAAACGTACGGGTCGATCTGAACCGTGAGACGGGCACGATCCGCGTGTTCGCAAGAAAGGATGTCGTAGACGAGGTATACGATTCAAGACTTGAAATCTCGCTTGACGACGCCCAGCACATCCATCCGAACTACCTTGTCGGAGATGTCGTTGAAATAGAAGTAACGCCGAAAGACTTCGGCCGCATTGCTGCGCAGACGGCGAAACAAGTGGTGACGCAGCGTGTCCGTGAAGCTGAGCGCGGCGTGATTTACTCAGAATTTATCGATCGTGAAGAAGACATCATGACGGGAATTGTACAGCGCTTAGACAGCAAGTTTATTTACGTGTCTCTCGGTAAGATTGAAGCGCTGCTGCCCGTCAATGAACAAATGCCGAATGAGAGCTATAAACCGCACGATCGGATTAAAGTATTTATCACAAAAGTCGAAAAAACGACAAAAGGGCCTCAGATCTATGTATCAAGAACGCACCCTGGTCTGTTGAAGCGTCTTTTTGAAATCGAAGTGCCGGAAATTTATGACGGAACGGTCGAACTGAAATCCGTTGCCAGAGAAGCGGGCGACCGCTCTAAAATCTCCGTCCGCACTGATGACCCTGACGTTGATCCGGTCGGTTCATGCGTCGGTCCTAAAGGTCAGCGCGTGCAGGCGATCGTCAATGAACTGAAAGGCGAAAAAATTGATATCGTCAACTGGTCTGATGATCCGGTTGAATTTGTTGCCAATGCGCTCAGCCCGTCTAAAGTGCTGGATGTCATCGTCAGCGAAGAAGAAAAAGCCACGACTGTCATCGTTCCTGATTACCAGCTTTCTCTGGCAATCGGAAAAAGAGGGCAAAACGCCCGCTTAGCTGCGAAACTGACAGGCTGGAAAATCGATATCAAAAGTGAAACGGATGCAAGAGACCTTGGCATCTATCCGAGAGAGCATGAAGAAGATGACGATTTAGAGCCGCTCTTTATGGAGCCTGAAACAGCCGAATCGGATGAATAAGAGGTGACTTTAGGTGAATAAGCGAAAAAAAATTCCTCTGCGCAAATGCGTGGTAACGGGGGAAATGAAGCCTAAAAAGGAACTGATCCGAATTGTCCGTTCTAAAGAAGGAGAGATTTCAGTCGATCCGACCGGAAAGAAGAACGGGCGGGGTGCCTATATCACCCTTGAGAAAGAATGCATCTTAGCTGCGAAAAAGAAAAACACATTGCAAAATCAATTTCAATCACAAATCGATGACCAGATTTTCGAAGAATTGCTGGAACTGGCGGAAAAGGTGAAAAAATAACATGTCTGGAATGGAATGGTTTCCCTTGCTGGGTCTGGCCAATCGAGCTCGTAAGGTCGTGTCGGGCGAGGACTTGGTTATAAAAGAAATTAGAAATGCGCGTGCAAAACTTGTTCTGCTGACAGAAGATGCATCTGCGAATACTGCAAAAAAAGTATCCGATAAATGCAATTATTATAAAGTGCCTTATAAAAAAGTCGAAAGCCGCGCTGATCTCGGCCGCTCTATCGGCAAGGAATCACGTGTCGTTGTCGCCGTCACTGACCAAGGTTTTGCGAATAAGCTGATCAGCTTGCTCGATTAATATTTTTGGGGGTGAACGAATGGCTAAAATGAGAGTTTACGAATATGCAAAAGCCATCAATGTTTCAAGCAAGGAAATTTTGACTGCGCTGAAAAACATGGATATAGTAGTAAATAACCATATGGCAATGCTTGAAGAAAAGACCATTAAGCAGCTTGATGCGAAATTTAAAAAAGGCGGCGCCGGCGTTACATCTCAGAAGCCTGCGGAAACGAACAAAAACAAGCCGCAAGGGATTAATCAGCAGCCTGCTGGGAATCAACCAAACAAAATTCGAGACGGAAAGAAGAATGACGTGCAGAATAATCAATTTAACAAAAACAAGAAGAATAACAACAACAACAAAAACAAAAACAAACGCAATCATAACAACAAAAATCAGTATCAGCAAAAACCGCTGAAGCCGAAAAAAGAGCTTCCTGAGAAAATTACGTTTTCCGGCTCTTTAACAGTCGGAGCTTTAGCCGAGGAACTGGGCAAAGAGCCGTCTGAACTCATTAAAAAACTGATGCTTCTGGGCGTAATGGCTACCATTAACCAGGAGCTTGACAAAGACACAATCGAACTGATCGCATCTGAATACGGTGTAGAAACAGAAGAAGTGATTGTGCTTGAAGAAACTGAGCTTGAAAAATATGAAGAGGCTGACAAAGAAGAAGATCTTCAAATCCGTCCGCCTGTCGTGACGATCATGGGCCACGTTGACCACGGGAAAACGACCCTCCTTGACAGCATCAGAAAAACAAAAGTTGTTGAAGGTGAAGCCGGCGGAATCACCCAGCATATCGGGGCTTACCAGATCGAAGAAAACGGCAAAAAAATCACGTTCTTAGATACTCCGGGACACGCGGCGTTCACAACAATGCGTGCACGCGGTGCGGAAGTAACTGATATTACCATTTTAGTCGTAGCGGCTGATGACGGCGTTATGCCGCAGACAGTCGAAGCCATCAACCATGCGAAAGCGGCTGAGGTTCCGATTATCGTTGCCGTGAATAAAGTGGATAAAGAAAGCGCGAACCCTGACCGTGTCATGCAGGAGCTGACTGAATACGGACTCGTTCCTGAAGCATGGGGAGGAGAAACGATTTTCGTTCCTCTGTCCGCTCTTACAGGCAAGGGAATTGACGAGCTTGTCGAAATGATTCTGCTTGTCAGTGAAGTGGAAGAGCTGAAAGCCAATCCGAACCGTCAGGCAAAAGGAACGGTTATTGAAGCTGAGCTCGATAAAGGAAGAGGGTCTGTCGCGACACTTCTCGTTCAAACGGGAACATTGAATGTCGGAGATCCGATCGTTGTCGGAAATACATTCGGCCGCGTGCGGGCCATGGTCAATGATCTCGGCCGCCGCGTGAAAACAGCCGGACCGTCCACACCTGTAGAAATCACGGGCTTAAACGACGTACCGCAGGCTGGCGATCAATTCCTCGTCTTTAAAGACGAAAAAACAGCCCGTTCTGTCGGTGAAGCACGCGCTTCCAAGCAACTGGAAGAACAGCGCAGCGACAAAGCGAAGCTGAGCCTCGATGATCTGTTTGAACAAATTAAACAAGGCGATGTCAAAGACATCAATTTAATCGTAAAAGCTGACGTTCAAGGTTCAGCCGAAGCGTTAACAGCCGCTCTTCAAAAAATTGAAGTAGAAGGCGTAAAAGTGAAAATCATTCACACAGGCGTCGGTGCGATTACGGAATCAGACATCATTCTCGCATCTGCTTCAAATGCAATCGTTATCGGGTTTAATGTGCGCCCAGACGGAAATGCTAAGAGCACGGCTGAAGCTGAAAATGTAGATATCCGTCTTCACCGTATCATTTACAAAGTCATCGAAGAAATTGAAGCGGCGATGAAAGGAATGCTTGATCCTGAATACGAAGAAAAAGTCATCGGCCAGGTTGAAGTGCGCCAAACATTCAAAGTGTCGAAAATCGGCACGATTGCCGGCGGATATGTAACAGACGGCCACATTACACGTGACAGCGGACTCCGCCTGATCCGTGACGGCGTGGTCATCTTCGAAGGGGAAGTAGACGTTCTGAAACGCTTCAAAGATGATGTGAAAGAAGTTTCACAAGGATATGAATGTGGTATTACAATTAAGAAATACAATGACATTCGCGAAGGCGACATCATTGAAGCGTATGTCATGCAGGAAATCGAAAGAAAGTGATCGGATTTGCGGAATGTGAATGCATCATTTATGATGCGGGATCATTAAAGGAGAAACGAGCCGTTCTGAAGCGGATTATAACGAGGGTTCAGAATAAGTTCAACGTGTCGGCCGCAGAAATCGGCTATCAGGACACTTGGCAGCGGACCAGCTTCGGAATCGCTGTCGTCTCCTCCTCTCACGTTCAGGCGGAAAAGGAGATCCAGCGCGTACTCGCGTTTATTGACTCCTTTCCCGAAATAGAACGGACGATCACTAGAACAGAGTGGTTTTAACTTAGAGGTGATTGAATTGAGTATGAGAGCAAACCGTGTCGGCGAGCAGATGAAAAAAGAGCTCGGGGATATTATCAGCCGAAAGCTGAAAGACCCGAGAATCGGATTTCTCACTGTAACAGACGTACGTGTTTCAGGTGATTTACAAATAGCGAAGGTGTATATCTCCGTTCTCGGCGGAGAGAAAAAGAAAGAGGAGGCGCTGAAAGGGCTTGAGAAAGCGAAAGGATTTATCCGTTCCGAAATCGGCAGCCGAATCAGACTCCGCAAAACGCCTGAGCTTGAATTTGAATTTGATGAATCAATTGAGTACGGCAACCGTATTGAAACATTGATTCACGAACTGCATTCAGATAAACCGTCTGAATAACAAGGAAAGAGGATGGGCGAGTGTCGTCTGTCCTCTTTTCTGCGTTTTACGGGATACAATTGATAACAAAGGAGCGAAAGACATATGGTTAACGGAGTTCTCCTTTTACATAAACCGGTCGGCATGACTTCTCACGACTGTGTAATGAAAATAAGAAAACTGTTAAAAACAAAGAAAGTCGGACATACGGGAACGCTTGATCCGGAAGTGTCAGGCGTACTGCCGATCTGTGTCGGACGGGCCACAAAGATTGTTGAGTACGTCACCGACAAGTCAAAAACGTACGATGCTGAGATCACTCTCGGCTTCTCCACATCGACCGAAGACCAGACTGGAGAAACGGTCAGCGTAAAACCTGTCAAGGAGCCGCTGAAAGAAGCGGATATCAAAGCCGTTTTAGACGAACTGAAGGGACCGCAGGAGCAAGTGCCGCCGATGTATTCCGCTGTAAAGGTCAACGGGAAAAAGCTCTATGAATACGCCAGAGCCGGTATTGAAGTGGAGCGGCCGAAGCGGAATATCACGATTGAAGATATCGCGCTCACTTCCCCTGTCACTTATAAAGAAGACACAGCATCATTCCGCTTTACAGTCACGTGCTCAAAGGGCACTTACGTGAGAACATTGGCGGTGACAATCGGTGAAAAACTCGGCTATCCCGCGCATATGTCGCATCTCATCCGCACCGCTTCCGGCGATTTCAGCCTTGATGAGTGTTTCACGTTTGAGGAACTTGAACAGCAGGTTTCAGACGGAACGGTTGCAGAGCATGCCGTGCCGATCGATAGAGCGCTCAATCATTTGCCGAAATGGGTCATAAGTGATACATTAGCTAAGAAAGCTGAAAACGGGTCAGTGTTTGACATCCCGGCGGAATTTTCTGCAATGACAGCTGACGCCCGTATAGCGCTCTGTACTGAAGACGGAGAATGTGTGGCCATTTATATGCCGCATCCTTCAAAAAAAGGACTGCTGAAACCGGCTAAAGTGCTCATGCAAAAAAGCGAACAATAAGAAAAAAGGTGACCGTTCTGTGAAGACGATACATATTTCTCATCCGCATCATTTACAAAAAGAAGAGCAGCCGGCGTCTGTCATGGCGCTCGGCTACTTTGACGGCGTTCATTTGGGACACCGGAAAGTAATCGGAACAGCCAGACAAATAGCCGAAGAAAAAGGCCTGTCGCTGGCCGTTATGACGTTTCATCCCCACCCTTCCCATGTGTTGGGCAGGGACAAAGAGCCAAAGGATCTGATTACGCCGCTTGAAGATAAAATCAGCCAGATCGGGCGTTTAGGCGCTGATGTGCTGTATGTCGTAAAGTTTGATGAAGCGTTTGCGTCTCTGTCTCCAAAACAGTTTGCCGAGGAGTATATTTTAGGGTTAAACGCGCGGCACGCTGTGGGAGGCTTCGATTTTACGTACGGAAAATACGGAAAAGGCACGATGGAGACGCTGCCGGACGATTTAAACGGCAAGGCCGGATGCACGACTGTCGAGAAACAGACCGAGCAGGACAGAAAGATCAGCTCCACTTATATCCGGTCAGCGCTGCAGGATGGTGACGTTGAACTTGCGCACACTCTTCTCGGCCAGCCGTATTTTGTCCGGGGCACTGTGATTCACGGAGACAAAAGAGGTCGCACCATCGGTTTTCCGACCGCGAATGTCGGCCTGCACAACAGTTATATCGTGCCGCCGACAGGCGTGTATGCAGTGAAAGCCGAAATAAAAGGCGAGGTGTATGAAGGCGTCTGCAACATCGGCTACAAACCGACCTTTTATGAAAAGCGTCCCGATCAGCCGTCAATTGAAGTACATTTGTTTAATTTTCAACAGGATGTATACGGAGAAGACGTTAAAATCGAGTGGTACAAACGAATCCGAAGCGAACGGAAGTTTAACGGCATCGATGAACTGACGGCTCAGATCGGGAAAGACAAACAAGAAGCGATCCGTTTTTTCAGCAAATAACGGAAAAAACATCAAAAGTACACAAATTTTCTTCTAAAAGATTTGCATATGGGCGCGATTTTTAGTATCATATGTTTCGTAGTCTTAAAACCATTGCTTGGCAATCCGAAGTCACCGACGGTTGCTAGGTAACTGGGGCTAATTATGATATGGAGGTGAAACAGGATGGCAATTACTCAAGAGCGTAAAAATCAACTCATCAGTGAGTTCAAAACACACGAATCTGATACTGGATCTCCAGAAGTTCAGATCGCTATCCTAACAGACTCAATTAACAACTTGAACGAGCATTTGCGTACTCACAAGAAAGATCACCACTCACGTCGCGGTCTTCTTAAAATGGTAGGTAAACGTCGTAATCTTCTTACGTATCTGCGTAATAAAGACGTAACTCGTTACCGTGAGTTAATTAACAAACTAGGCTTACGTCGATAATCGTAAAAAGCGGGAGGATTCCCGCTTTTTTATCGTATTAAAGCGAAAAAAATAATGATAAAAAACAATGAAATCCTTTTACATACTACTTTGACATTGATATGTTCAATTCATTTCGTTCATAATAGGAGTAATTGATTATTTCACACATTAAGAGAGGAGCTCGTAATCGAATGGGACAAGAGAAACATGTCTTTACCATAGATTGGGCCGGCAGACAGCTTACAGTAGAAGCCGGCCAGCTTGCCAAACAGGCAAACGGCGCTGTCATGGTCCGCTACGGCGATACTGCAGTGCTCAGCACAGCAACCGCATCAAAAGAACCGAAACCGCTAGATTTTTTCCCGCTTACCGTTAACTATGAAGAAAGATTATATGCAGTAGGTAAAATTCCGGGCGGTTTTATTAAAAGAGAAGGCCGTCCAAGTGAAAAGGCCGTTTTAGCCAGCCGTCTGATTGACCGTCCGATCCGCCCGCTTTTCGCAGACGGATTCCGCAACGAAGTACAGGTCATCAGCATTGTCATGAGTGTTGATCAGGACTGCTCATCTGAAATGGCTGCAATGTTCGGTTCATCACTCGCTCTTTGCGTTTCCGATATCCCGTTTGAAGGCCCGATCGCGGGTGTGACGGTAGGCCGCATTGACGGGAAATTCGTCATCAATCCGACGGTTGACCAGCTTGAAAAAAGTGATATCAACCTCATCGTTGCAGGCACAAAAGACGCCATCAACATGGTGGAAGCCGGAGCGGATGAAGTTCCTGAAGAAATCATGCTTGAGGCGATTATGTTCGGTCACGAAGAAATTAAGCGCCTGATCGCATTCCAAGAAGAAATCGTCGCGGCAGTCGGCAAAGAGAAAACGGAAATCGAACTGTATGAAATTGACGAAGAGCTCAGCGAAAAAGTAAAAAGCCTTGCGGAGCCGGATCTTCTCAGCGCCATTCAGGTTCACGAAAAACATGCTCGCGAAGACGCGATCAATGAAGTGAAAAATGCAGTTGTCGCGAAATTCGAAGAAGAAGAGCATGATGAAGATACGATTAAAAAAGTGAAACAGACACTGTCTAAACTCGTGAAAAACGAAGTGCGCCGTTTGATCACAGAAGAAAAAGTCCGTCCGGACGGCCGCGGCGTTGATCAAATCCGCCCGCTTTCTTCAGAAGTCGGCCTTCTGCCGAGAACGCATGGCTCCGGGCTGTTTACGCGAGGACAGACGCAGGCGCTCAGCGTTTGTACATTAGGCGCCCTTGGGGACGTTCAGATTCTTGACGGTTTAGGCGTGGAAGAATCAAAACGCTTTATGCATCATTATAACTTCCCGCAGTTCAGCGTAGGGGAGACAGGCCCGATGCGCGGACCGGGACGCCGTGAGATCGGTCACGGTGCTCTTGGAGAGCGTGCGCTTGAGCCGGTCATTCCGAATGAAAAAGACTTCCCGTATACGGTCCGTCTCGTATCCGAAGTGCTTGAATCAAACGGTTCCACTTCACAGGCCAGCATTTGCGCGAGCACGCTTGCCATGATGGACGCAGGTGTTCCGATTAAAGCCCCTGTTGCGGGTATCGCGATGGGACTTGTGAAATCAGGCGAGTACTATACGGTATTAACGGATATTCAAGGGATGGAAGACGCCCTCGGTGACATGGATTTTAAAGTAGCCGGCACGGAAAAAGGCGTGACAGCGCTGCAAATGGACATTAAAATTGAAGGCCTTTCAAGAGAAATTCTTGAAGAAGCGCTTCAGCAGGCGAAAAAAGGAAGAATGGAAATCTTGAACAGCATGCTCAGCACGCTTGGTGAATCAAGAAAAGAACTTTCTCAATATGCGCCGAAAATTTTAACGATGAACATTAATCCGGATAAAATCCGTGACGTTATCGGACCGAGCGGTAAACAAATCAACAAAATCATTGAAGATACCGGTGTTAAAATTGACATTGAACAAGACGGCACCATCTTTATTTCTTCTACTGATGAAAGCAGCAACCAAAAAGCGAAAAAAATCATCGAAGATCTTGTCAGAGAAGTCGAAGTCGGCCAGCTTTACCTCGGTAAAGTCAAACGGATTGAGAAATTCGGCGCTTTCGTTGAAATCTTCAGCGGAAAAGACGGTCTCGTTCACATCTCTGAACTAGCGCTCGAACGGGTCGGCAAGGTTGAGGATGTTGTGAAAATCGGTGACGAAATCCTTGTGAAGGTAACTGAAATTGACAAACAGGGACGAGTGAATCTGTCGCGTAAAGCAGTGCTGCGCGAAGAGAAAGAAAAAGAACAGGAACAACAACAATCTTAAATGAAAACCTAACAAGGAGCCTGGGAGACCCGGCTTCTTTATTTTGAGAAAGACAACAGACGGGTTCTACCTTGTCCTCCTCATACATAATGTGTGAGGAGGGGGGAAGGACATGTTGAAAAAATTCGTGCCGTTTGCCGTTTTTTTATTTCTTTTTTTTGTTTCGTTTGAAATGTTAAAAAACCCGTATACAGTTGATTACATAGACGCAATGAAAAAAGACGCTGTAACTGTGTCAGCATCAAAAGATCCGCTCTATGAAGAATTACTGCAAAAAGCGTCAGAGTATGAAGTGAAGCCGCAAGACGCGCGGATTGATAAAATATGGAAGAGTATACCGGGATATAACGGTTTAAAAGTCAATGTGGAAAAATCCTATGAACAAATGAAAAAGGACGGAGAATTTCACGAAGACGGCCTTGTCTATGAGCAGGTAAAACCGAAAGTCCATCTTGATTCTCTCGCGCCCGAACCCATTTATAAAGGAAATCCCGACAAACCGATGGTCGCTTTCCTGATAAATGTCGCCTGGGGAAATGAATACGTGGAGCAAATGCTGCCTATTCTGAAGCAGCACCAGGTCAAAGCAACTTTCTTTCTTGAAGGGAAATGGCTGAAAAACAATCAGGAACTGGGGAAAAAAATAGCGGCAGACGGACATGAAATCGGAAATCATTCATACAATCACCCTGATATGAGCAAACTGACTTCAGGAAGCATTTCCGAACAGCTTGACAAAACCAATGCACAAATCAGCGAGACGCTAGGCATAAAGCCGAAATGGTTTGCGCCGCCAAGCGGCAGCTTCAGAAAAGCCGTGGTCGATCTTGCGGCGGAAAAAGGAATGGGCACCATCATGTGGACCGTGGACACCATTGACTGGCAAAAACCGTCTCCGGCTGTTTTACAAACAAGGGTGTTGAGCAAAATACATAATGGAGCCATGATTTTAATGCATCCGACTGATCCGACTGCGAAAAGCCTGGATACACTGATTGCAAAAATCAAAGAAAAAGGCTACGCGCTCGGCTCAGTGTCTGACTTAATGGATGAAAACAGGCTGATGAAGTAGCAGGCGGCAGTTTGCCTGTCTTTTGAATAGGAGGAACAGACTTGATAAAACGCTATACATGCCAAAACGGTGTAAGAGTTGTGCTTGAAAATAATCCAACGGTGCGGTCTGTGGCAATCGGTGTCTGGATCGGGACGGGGTCACGTCATGAAACGCCGGATACAAACGGTATTTCGCACTTTCTTGAGCATATGTTTTTTAAAGGAACAAATACCAGGTCCGCACGGGAAATCGCAGAATCCTTCGATCGGATAGGCGGCCAAGTGAATGCCTTCACTTCAAAAGAATATACGTGCTATTACGCCAAAGTGCTGGATGAGCATGCAAACTACGCACTTGATGTGCTGGCTGATATGTTCTTTCATTCTGCTTTTGACGAAGATGAGCTCAAAAAAGAAAAGAACGTCGTATATGAAGAAATCAAAATGTATGAAGACGCGCCGGATGACATTGTCCACGATCTGCTGAGCAAAGCGACATACGGCAATCATTCGCTCGGCTACCCGATTCTCGGGACGGAGGAAACGCTTTCGTCATTTAACGGCGATTCTCTCAGACAGCATATGGATGACTTTTACACGCCGGACCGCGTCGTCATTTCTGTCGCCGGAAATGTAACGGAACAATTCATTAAAGACGTGGAGAAATGGTTCGGTACATACGAAGCGAAGGGCAAAGCAAGCGGCATCAGCGAGCCTGAGTTTCATTATGAAAAGCTGACCAGAAAAAAAGACACCGAACAGGCGCATCTCTGTCTCGGTTTCAAAGGCCTGAAAGTCGGAGATCCGGACATTTACGATTTGATCGTCTTAAACAACGTGCTGGGCGGAAGCATGAGCAGCCGTCTTTTCCAGGATGTGCGCGAAGATAAAGGACTGGCCTATTCTGTATACAGCTATCACAGTTCCTATGAAGACAGCGGTATGCTGACGATTTACGGAGGCACCGGCGCGAATCAGCTCGGACTTCTGTCTGAAACCATTCAGGAAACGTTATCGGTTCTAAAACGTGACGGTATCACCCCGAAAGAGCTGGAAAACAGCAAAGAGCAAATGAAGGGGAGCTTAATGCTCAGCTTAGAGAGCACAAACAGCAAAATGAGCCGGAACGGGAAAAACGAACTCCTGCTCGGAAAGCATAAGACCATGGATGAAATTATCACTGAATTAAATGCGGTCAGCCTGGAAAGCGTCAACGGCCTCAGCCGCCGCTTATTTACGGATGATTACGCACTATCGCTCATCAGCCCGACCGGCAATATGCCGGCCTCGTCTTAATCGGAAAAGCAGTCTGCCTCTATACGGGGCAGGCATTTTTTTTTGCTCCGGGTCATATAGTACAAGGGGGTGGCTATCATGAGGCTCAGTGAACTTTCAGGTAAAGAAATTGTGGACATTAAACGGGCAGAGCGGCTCGGCGTGCTCGGCCAGACCGATTTGGAAATTAATGAACAGGACGGACAAATTACCGCGCTGTTGATACCGACGGTAAAATGGTTCGGATTGCGAAAACAAGGCCACGACATCCGCGTCCCCTGGAATCATATCCAAAAAATCGGATCAGACATGATCATTTTAGACGTTCCGGGGGAGATCACGCCTCCCGAAGAGTAGATCTTATTCATTTTTTGCAAGCACCGGCTCATACAGCCGGTGCTTTTTTCATGAAAAAGACGCTGTACATTCACCGCCCTTTCTCTTTGCACATACGATGAAGAGGAGGATGACACTTAAAAGATCCAGTAACTGTAAAGAAGGTGAACGTTTCAGATGTTAACCGGATTGACAATTGCGATCATTGGCGGTGACGCAAGACAGCTTGAGATTATAAGAAAGCTGACAGAACAGCATGCCGATATTTATCTTGCAGGGTTTGACCAATTGGATGACGGTTTTACAGGAACCGTCAAATGCAAAATCGATGAGATTCCCTTTCAAAAAATAGACAGTATCATCCTGCCCGTATCGGCAACGACCGGAGAAGGCGTTGTTTCCACGGTTTTTTCAAATGAAGAAGTGGTATTAAAGCAGAGCTATCTTGAGCGGACACCGGAGCATTGCGTCATTTATTCAGGCATCTCCAACGCGTATCTTGAGGGGATCGCCAGCGAAGCCGGCCGCAAACTTGTGAAATTATTTGAACGGGACGATATCGCGATATTCAACTCGATTCCCACTGTTGAAGGAACAATCATGATGGCGATTCAGCATACGGATTATACCATTCACGGATCAAATGTCGCCGTTCTCGGCATGGGGCGCACCGGTATGACGATCGCCCGGACGTTTGCGGCGTTAGGGGCGAAGGTAAAAGTGGGCGCGCGGAGTTCGGCTCATTTGGCCCGTATAACGGAAATGGGGCTTTCTCCTTTTCAACTTGAAGAGCTTACTGAACATGTAAATGATATTGATATCTGCATTAACACCGTACCGAGCTTGATTCTGAATCAAAGCGTTTTATCGCGCATGACGCCGAAGACCTTGATTTTGGATTTAGCATCCCGTCCGGGCGGAACGGATTTCAAATATGCTGAAAAACAAGGCATTAAAGCGCTGCTTGCTCCGGGTCTTCCGGGAATTGTGGCCCCGAAAACAGCCGGACAGATTATTGCGAACGTATTGAGCAAGCTTTTGGCAGACTTAAAGAAAGAGGGGAAATAACCATGTCTCTGAAAGGGAAAAGAATCGGATTCGGATTAACCGGCTCGCATTGCACATATGAGGAAGTTTTTCCGCAAATAGAGGCGCTTATCAGTCAAGGAGCTGAAGTCCGGCCGGTCGTGACATCAACCGTTCAATCGACCGATACCCGCTTTGGGGAGGGGGGAGATTGGGTCAGAAAAATTGAAGAAGCAACAGGCTTTGAGGCGATTGATTCCATCGTAAAAGCGGAGCCTCTCGGGCCGAAACTTCCGCTCGACTGCATGGTCATCGCCCCTTTAACCGGAAATTCAATGAGCAAACTCGCAAATGCGATGACTGACAGCCCCGTCCTTATGGCTGCGAAAGCCACGATCCGCAACGGCCGCCCGGTCGTGCTCGGAATTTCGACAAACGACGGACTCGGTTTAAACGGAACGAATTTAATGAGGCTGATGTCCGCAAAAAACATATATTTCATCCCGTTCGGCCAGGACGACCACGTGAAAAAACCGACATCGCTCGTCGCCAGAATGGATCTCCTTCCGATTACGGTAGAAAAAGCTCTTTTGCACCAGCAAGTTCAGCCGGTGCTCGTACACCATCATGAATAAAAAATCATGATGACAGAAAATCATTCCGGAATAAAAAAATTCGGTCAATCCGTGACTATTCTATGGTAAAATAAAACGTAAAATGCAAAGTCAATTCAACAAATGATGCTTAATTGGCGGAAGGAGTTTTACAGATGGGAAGAGGATTACACGTAGCAGTTGTCGGAGCGACGGGAGCCGTAGGACAGCAAATGCTGAAAACACTGGAAGACAGAAACTTTGAAATCGAAACACTCACACTACTATCCTCAAAGCGTTCTGCTGGTACGAAAGTAACGTTTAAAGGCGAAGAATATACAGTGCAGGAAGCTGTTCCTGAAAGCTTCGAAGGCGTTCATATCGCGTTATTCAGCGCCGGCGGAAGCGTATCACAAAGCTTGGCGCCTGAGGCTGTAAAACGGGGAGCCATCGTGATTGACAATACCAGCGCATTCCGGATGGACGAAAATACACCGCTCGTGGTGCCTGAGGTGAACGAAGGTGATCTGCACAAACATAACGGCATTATCGCCAACCCTAACTGTTCAACGATTCAGATGGTGGCTGCGCTTGAACCGATCCGCAAAGCGTACGGTTTGAAAAAAGTCATTGTATCTACTTACCAAGCTGTGTCCGGGGCCGGCAATGAAGCGGCGAAGGAATTGTACAGCCAGACAAAGGCGATTTTAAACAATGAACCTGCAGAACCGTCCATTATGCCGGTTAAAGGCGACAAAAAGCATTATCAAATCGCATTTAACGCCATTCCGCAAATTGATAAATTCCAAGATAACGGCTATACGTTTGAGGAAATGAAAATGATTAATGAAACGAAAAAAATCATGCATATGCCGAAGCTGGAAGTGGCTGCGACATGTGTCAGACTGCCGATTGAAACAGGGCACTCAGAATCTGTTTACATTGAGCTTGACCGTGATGACGCAACCGTTGAAGATATTAAACAGCTTTTAAAAGAAGCTCCGGGTGTTACGCTTCAGGATGATCCGGCGGAGCAGCTTTACCCGATGCCTGCTGATTGCGTCGGCAAACGCGATGTATTTGTAGGAAGAATCCGTAAAGATTTGGACAGAGCAAACGGTTTTCATTTGTGGGTTGTTTCTGATAACCTGTTAAAAGGCGCCGCTTGGAACTCAGTTCAAATCGCGGAAAGCCTGCAAAAACTGAACCTCGTATAAAACAAACGTATTTTCTATAGGCGAACAGAAGAGAGTAAGGCTCTGCCTGCTCTCTTCTGTTACGTCAGACTAATTTGGAGTGAAAATAGTGAAGATCATTGTTCAAAAATTCGGCGGAACATCCGTAAAAGATGACAAAGGCCGCAAGCTTGCGCTAGCACACATTAAAGATGCCATCAGTGAAGGTTATAAAGTTGTTGTTGTCGTATCGGCGATGGGAAGAAAAGGAGACCCGTACGCGACAGATTCTTTAATCGGGCTCCTTTACGGCAGCCAGTCCGACATTTCTCCGAGAGAGCAGGATATGCTTCTGTCTTGCGGAGAAACGATTTCGTCCGTTGTTTTTTCCAGCATGCTGAAGGAAAACGGCATAAAAGCCGCAGCTTTAACAGGAGCCCAGGCCGGCTTTTTAACCAATGCCCAGCATACTGACGCCAAAATTATAGAAATGAAAACAGAGCGGCTTTTCGCTGCACTCGCCAGCCATGACGCTGTCGTTGTCGCGGGATTTCAGGGAGCGACTGAAAAAGGCGACACGACGACGATCGGCAGAGGAGGAAGCGATACTTCAGCAGCGGCGCTCGGCGCGGCGGTAGATGCTGAGTTTATCGACATTTTTACGGACGTGGAAGGCGTTATGACAGCCGATCCGAGAATCGTGGAAAATGCTAAGCCGCTTCCGAACGTCACATATACGGAAATCTGCAACCTTGCCTATCAAGGCGCGAAAGTCATTCATCCGCGCGCGGTGGAAATCGCCATGCAGGCAAAGGTGCCGATCCGCGTGCGCTCCACTTATTCAAAAGACAAAGGCACTTTGGTGACGTCCCATCATTCGTCTAACATCGGCAGCGATGTATTCGAACGGCTGATCACGGGGATCGCCCATGTGAAAGATGTGACGCAATTTAAGGTTCCCGCCAAAATGGGGCAATACAACGTTCAGACTGAAGTCTTTAAAGCAATGGCAAATGCCGGAATCAGCGTAGATTTCTTTAACATTACGCCGAGTGAAATCGTATATACCGTAGCCGGCAGTAAAACGGAAGCCGCGCGCAGCATTTTGGCTGAATTAGGATATGAGCCGACAGTGACGGAAAGCTGTGCGAAAGTGTCAGCGGTCGGCGCCGGAATAATGGGTGTTCCGGGTGTCACGTCTAAAATCGTCTCCGCACTTTCTGATAAAGGCATTCCGATTCTGCAATCTGCCGACAGCCATACGACGATCTGGGTGCTCGTTCATGAAAAAGATATGGTAACGGCCGTAAATGCGCTGCATGAAGTGTTTGAACTTTCAAAGTAAATGTGATTGAATCATGATGAGGTGAAAAAAATGAATGTCGGAAATATATCTACAGCGATGATTACCCCCTTTGACAGTAAAGGGAATGTAGACTTTCAAAAACTGTCTACATTAATCGACTATTTGTTGAAAAACGGCACGGATTCTTTAGTCGTCGCAGGCACGACCGGCGAATCCCCGACACTTTCAACGGAAGAAAAAATTGCACTCTTTGAATTTACAGTCAAAGAAGTGAACGGACGCGTGCCTGTTATTGCGGGTACGGGAAGCAACAATACGAAAGACTCCATTAAACTGACAAAAAAAGCTGAAGAAGCCGGCGTCGATTGCGTTATGCTTGTCACGCCGTATTATAATAAGCCTTCCCAAGAGGGGATGTACCGTCATTTTAAAGCCATAGCTGAAGAAACGTCTCTTCCTGTGATGCTTTACAACGTGCCGGGCAGAACGGTCGCTTCGCTTGCGCCGGAAACGGCCATCAGACTTGCGGAGATTCCGAATATCTCTGCGATTAAAGAAGCGAGCGGCGATCTTGATGCCATTACGAAAATCATTGCCGAAACACCGGAAGATTTTTACGTCTATTCAGGTGATGACGGGTTAACGCTTCCTATTCTCGCAGTCGGCGGAAGAGGAGTCGTGTCAGTGGCCAGCCATATCGTAGGTTCTGACATGCAGCAGATGATTAAAAACTATACGAACGGGCAGACGGCAACCGCGGCAATGATTCATCAGAAGCTTCTGCCGATCATGAAGGAGCTCTTTAAAGCGCCTAATCCGGCTCCGGTCAAAACGGCGCTACAGCTGAAAGGCCTTGATGTCGGATCTGTGCGTCTTCCTCTTATCCCGCTGAATGAAGATGAACGTCTGAGCCTGAGCAGCGTCATCAGCGAACTGTAAGAAAAAATTTATACAGTTAAAATACGCGGTCATTCTCATTTTTATCGTGAGTTTGACCGTTTTGTATACATATTGGTTTTCCCTAAACCTTCCGCTTCTTCTTGTTTTCTAAAATTGATATCAGTTATAATAGGAACAAGTGATGATGGACGGGTATGAGACTAGGAGGATACAGATTTTGAAAAAGAAAAATACAGAAAACGTCAGAATTATCGCCCTTGGCGGCGTTGGAGAAATTGGGAAGAACCTATATGTCATTGAAATTGACTCAGACATATTTGTAGTGGATGCAGGGCTGATGCACCCTGAAAATGAAATGCTCGGTATTGATGTCGTCATTCCGGATATTTCCTACTTAGTAGAACGGGCTGACCGCGTGAAGGCCATCTTTCTGACACACGGGCACGATGAAAACATCGGGGGCGTCTTTTATTTATTGAATAAGCTGTCGGTGCCGGTATACGGAACGAAGCTTACGCTTGCATTACTGAGAGAAAAACTCAAGCAGTACGGGCATAATCGAAAAGCTGATTTGCGTGAAGTTCACTCTAAATCAGTCATTACATTTGAATCAACGAAAGTATCGTTCTTTAAAACGATTCACAGTATTCCGGATTCAGTGGGAGTCAGCTTCAAAACATCACTTGGCTCTATTGTATGCACGGGAGACTTTAAATTTGACCAGACGCCTGCTTATCACCAATCATGTGATATTGGCGAAATTGCCAAAATCGGAAACAGCGGCGTGCTCGCCCTGCTTTCTGACAGCGCCAATGCGGAGCGCCCGGGGTATACTCCGTCCGAAGCATATGTAAGCGGTGAAATTTCCGATGCGATGAACAATTCAGAAAACCGTGTCATCATTGCTGTATTCGCGTCTAATATCAACCGGATCCAGCAAGTGATACAGGCTGCCGTCCAGAACGGCCGCAAACTTGCAATCGCCGGAAAAAATCTGCAAAACGTGCTTCAGCTTGGGCGCAAGCTCGGCTATATTGAAGCCGAAGATGAAATGTTTATTCCTGTGCAGGATGTGAAAAAATATCCGAAGCGGGAAGTGGCAATTGTTACAGCCGGAAGCCATGGTGAGCCGCTGGCCGCTCTTACGCGGATGGCCAAGCAGGCGCACAAGCAGCTTAACATTGAAGAAGGAGACACCGTTGTCATTGCATCAACACCGATTCCGGGGCATGAATTGATATATTCCAAAACCGTCAACCTGCTTGCCCGCGCCGGCGCTCAAGTCATTTTCGCCCAAAAGCGCGTGCATGTGTCCGGTCACGGTTCGCAGGAAGAATTGAAACTCATGCTTAATTTGCTGAAACCGAAATATTTAATTCCGGTTAACGGTGAATTCAGAATGCAAAAAGCGCATTCCAAAATCGCAGAAGAGATCGGCATGAAACGCAGCGACATTTTCTTGATTGAAAAAGGTGACGTCGTTGAATTCCGCGGCCAGAATGTGAAAATCGGGGATAAAGTCACGTACGGAAACGTTCTGATTGACGGCCTCGGAGTCGGCGACATCGGCAACATCGTGCTGAGAGACCGCCGCTTATTGTCACAAGACGGCATTCTCATCGTCGTGATTTCACTCGATAAGCAGAAAAAGAACCTCGTATCAGGTCCTGAGATCATTACGCGCGGTTTCGTGTATGTCAGAGAATCAGAGGGTCTAATTGTACAAGCTACTGAGCTCGTCCGCTCTATCGTGACTGAAGCGACGGAAACATCTGCCGTAGAATGGTCCACGCTGAAACAAGCAATGCGTGATGCGCTGAATCAATTCCTTTATGAAAAAACAAAACGCAAGCCGATGATCATTCCGATCATTATGGAAGTATAATGTATACAAAGCCGGAGCGCATGATGCTCCGGCTTTGTTTTTGTTCATGTCCCGGATGGAAATCATCATCTTTGTTCATAATACAAAGAGACATTCGGAAAGGGTGAAAGATAAAATGGATCATCGTATGGAAAACACCGAAGAACAGCAGCCCGAAAAATCAGATGCGAAAGACAGCATTATGAGCAAAATTCAGCAGCTGGGAGAGACATCTCTGCCGCAAATGTCCCAAGATAGCAATATTCACTGCCTGACGATCATCGGCCAAATTGAGGGGCACGTCCAGCTCCCGCCGCAAAATAAAACAACCAAATATGAACACGTCATTCCGCAAATCGTCGCCATTGAGCAAAATCCGAAAATCGAAGGACTTCTGATCATCTTAAACACCGTCGGAGGCGATGTGGAAGCGGGGCTTGCGATTGCGGAAATGCTCGCATCCTTATCAAAACCGACCGTCTCAATCGTACTCGGCGGGGGACACTCGATAGGTGTGCCGATCGCCGTGTCATGTGATCATAGTTTTATCGCGGAAACAGCGACTATGACCATTCACCCCGTTCGGCTTACAGGTCTGGTTATCGGGGTTCCGCAAACATTTGAATACTTGGACAAAATGCAGGAGCGGGTCGTCAACTTTGTGACCCATCATTCAAATATTTCCGAAGAAAAATTCAAAGAGCTGATGTTTTCAAAAGGAAACTTAACCAGGGACATCGGGACGAACGTAGTCGGGAAAGATGCGGCTGATTACGGATTAATTGATGCCGTGGGCGGCGTCGGACAGGCGATAAAAAAGCTGAATCAGCTGATTGAGGAACGAAAGGGCGAGGAAGGAAGGATGATTCAATGATCCTTTATACCGTCATGCCCCAAGAAGTCGTTTACGGTCAGGATATAGAGCAAAGCGTGCATGAACAGGTAGATTACGCCGGCGTGCCGCTGCTAGTTGAGATGAAGGGAAATGAAGCTGAAGTCGTACAGATTTTAAGTACGAACCCGATGGATTTTCTGAATCCGGACATCGCTCCGGGACAAAAAATCAAGCTGAAAATCTAACCGGCATTCAGTCCGTTTCTCGGGGGGCAAAATATGCTATAATAGGGGAATCCTACAGAAAAATGCAGCCGGCAAAAGGCTGCTTTTCTTCATGATGTATGATTTTACATTTTTTAACGCAGTAAGGTGATGAGTGTGGCAAAGAAAAAACGGAAATCTAAAAAGAAACAAGAGAGTAAGCTCAATCTAAAATACGAACTAAGCGGACTGCTCTGTGTTGCAATCTCAATTATTGCTGTTTTGCAGCTCGGCGTTGTGGGACAGACATTTGTGTACTTGTTCCGTTTTTTTGCCGGAGAGTGGTTTATTTTATGCTTAATTGCGCTCTTCCTTCTCGGAATTTCGCTGTTTTGGAAAAAGAAGAGTCCAAGCCTTTTAACGAGAAGAAAGGCAGGGCTGTACTGTATTATCGCCAGTATATTGCTGCTGTCTCACGTGCAGCTCTTTAAAAATCTGTCTCATCACGGGTCGATTCGGTCGGCAAGTGTCATCGGCAACACGTGGGAGCTGTTTATGATTGACATGAAACAGCAGGCTGCTTCCCCTGATTTGGGCGGCGGCATGATCGGCGCGGTACTGTTTGCAGCTTCCCACTTTTTATTTGCATCAACGGGTTCACAAATCATGGCGATCGTGCTGATCTTAATGGGGCTGATTCTTGTAACGGGCCGTTCACTGCAGGAAACGCTCAAAAAGTGGACGAGCCCCGTCGGCCGGTTTATCCGCAGTCAATGGCAGGCATTTCTTGAGGATATGAAAACGGTCAGAACGAACATGTCTTCGCCGAAAACAAAAACAAAATCGGGCAAAAAACAAAAACGGGTTCAAAAGAAAAAAGAAGAGCCTGAACCGGAGGAAGAGGATGAGGAAATCATTTCGCCGATCATCCATTCAGAGCCGATTATTTCAAGCTTTTCAGACCGTCAGGAAGAGCCCGCCGAACCGCTGATTCCGGAAAAAACGCAGGAGGCTGCACAAGCGGCAAAAGATGAGCCTTCCGGCGGCGCTCAAGACAGTGGCGAAACGGCTGCGGCTCCGCCGATGACGTTTACAGAGCTTGAAAATAAAGATTATCAAATGCCTTCACTGGACATACTGGCTGACCCGAAACATACCGGCCAGCAGACCGATAAGAAAAACATTTACGAGAATGCAAGAAAACTCGAACGGACTTTTCAAAGCTTCGGGGTAAAGGCGAAAGTGACGCAGGTTCATCTCGGTCCGGCGGTCACAAAATATGAGGTGTATCCGGACGTCGGGGTCAAAGTCAGTAAAATCGTGAATCTGAGCGATGACCTCGCGCTCGCGCTTGCCGCGAAGGATATCCGGATCGAAGCGCCGATTCCGGGTAAATCGGCAATCGGCATCGAGGTGCCCAATGCTGAAGTTGCGATGGTTTCGTTAAAAGAAGTGCTTGAATCCAAGCTCAATGACAAGCCGGACGCGAAGCTTCTGATCGGCTTGGGACGAAATATTTCCGGGGAAGCCGTGCTTGCCGAACTGAACAAAATGCCCCACCTGCTCGTAGCGGGGGCAACGGGAAGCGGAAAAAGCGTCTGTGTCAACGGTATTATTACGAGCATTCTGATGAGGGCCAAACCGCATGAAGTGAAGATGATGATGATTGACCCGAAAATGGTTGAGCTGAATGTGTATAACGGCATTCCTCATCTGCTTGCGCCGGTCGTGACAGATCCGAAAAAGGCCTCGCAGGCTTTGAAAAAGGTCGTCAATGAGATGGAGCGCCGCTATGAGCTGTTCTCCCATACGGGTACGAGAAATATAGAAGGCTATAACGATCATATTAAGCGGTCAAATGCCGAAGAAGAAGTCAAGCAGCCTGAGCTGCCGTACATCGTCGTCATCGTTGACGAGCTTGCCGATCTGATGATGGTCGCTTCTTCCGACGTGGAAGATTCAATTACGAGACTTTCACAGATGGCGCGGGCGGCGGGAATTCATTTGATTATCGCGACACAGCGGCCTTCAGTCGACGTTATTACCGGTGTTATTAAAGCCAACATCCCGTCAAGAATCGCCTTCAGTGTCTCCTCTCAGACCGATTCACGGACGATTTTAGACATGGGCGGCGCTGAAAAGCTTCTGGGGCGCGGAGACATGCTGTTTCTGCCTGTAGGCGCAAATAAGCCGGTGCGTGTGCAAGGGGCATTCTTATCCGATGAAGAGGTTGAGCATGTCGTTGATCATGTCATTACGCAGCAAAAAGCGCAGTACCAAGAAGAGATGATTCCGGAAGAAGTTTCGGAAACACACAGTGAAGTAACGGATGATCTCTATGACGAAGCGGTCGATTTGATTATCGGCATGCAGACGGCATCAGTCTCCATGCTCCAAAGGCGGTTCAGAATCGGATATACGAGAGCTGCCCGTCTGATTGACGCAATGGAGGAACGGGGCGTCGTCGGGCCGTATGAAGGAAGCAAACCGAGGGAAGTACTATTATCTAAGGAACAATATGATGAGCTCTCTTCTTAAAAAGGAGAGAGTTTTCACTGAAAATGATATCACCCAAAATCATTCCTATTTATTTTTTTATTAAAACATGATATAGTTGTCCCAATTGTTCAATAATTTATGAAAGTGGTTTACGGAGGGGAAACATGTCTACAAAAGCTGACAATCGTCACTTGTATCTAAAAGTGATTGAGCGAATCAAAGAGGATATACAAAACGGAATTTACACCGAAAAGGAAAAGCTTCCTTCTGAATTTGAGCTTTCAAAATCAATGGGTGTCAGCCGGGCAACTCTGCGTGAAGCTTTGCGTATCCTTGAAGAGGAGCATGTGATTATCAGAAGGCACGGTGTGGGCACTTTCGTCCATACAAAACCGCTGTTTCTTTCAGGTATTGAACAGCTCAACAGCGTGACGAAAACGATTCAGCAGGCGAACATGGTGCCGGGTACGATTTTTTTGTCGTCTCAGGTCATCACGCCGTCTGATGAAGATATCGCTAGATTCCGGCTTGAGCCTGAGCAGGAGCTTTTTTATTTGGAACGCGTGAGAACGGCAAGCGGCACTCCGGTCGTTTACTGTTTAGATACGATTCCGATGCACATTCTGCCGAATTCTTTCTGTCATGAACAGGAGTCTATTTTTGATCTTTTGGAAAAAAACTCCGGGTCTGTAATCAGCTATGCCGTTGCTGATATCGAACCGATCGGATATCACGATACGATTTCACCGGTTTTGGAATGCGAGCCGGAGACGGCGCTTTTATTGCTGAAGCAAACCCACTATAATCAGAATGATGAACCTGTGCTGTATTCATTAAATTATTTCCGGGCTGATAAGTTCAGTTTTCATGTTGTAAGAAAACGTTTTTAAGACAGACGCGTCATGTGTCTGTTTTTTTATTTGCCGTTTCAGTACATACTTTGTTTTCTGCAAGGCACAATAAAACAGGAAACAACCAAGTATAGTGAATGGGTGAATAAGTTGAGTAAGAAGAAAAATGGAACGAAAAATATCATTGCTCTGGCTTCTGTACCGCTCGTGATGACACTCGGGAATTCCATGCTGATTCCTGTGCTTCCGATGATTGAAAAGAAGCTGTCCATATCGTCTTTTCAAGTATCGTTAATTATAACGGTCTATTCGATTGTGGCGATTATTTGTATTCCGATTGCCGGATATCTGTCCGATAAATTCGGAAGAAAAAAGGTTCTTCTGCCTTGTCTTCTCATAGCCGGTGCGGGCGGAGCGCTTGCCGCGATAGCTTCCACCGCGTTCAAGCATCCTTATCCCATTATCTTGGCGGGGCGGGTGCTGCAGGGAATCGGTTCGGCAGGGGCGGCTCCTGTAGTGATGCCGTTTATCGGTGATTTATTCAAAGGGGATGATGAGCGGATTACCGCGGGGCTCGGCGATATTGAGACGTCTAACACTGCCGGGAAAGTAATAAGCCCGATTCTCGGTTCGCTCTTGGCTGCATGGTTTTGGTTTATGCCATTTTGGTTCATTCCGTTTTTTTCGCTCATCAGTTTTTTTCTCGTATTGTTTTTGGTGGCAAAGCCGGAGGAACAAAAAGAAGCGCCTTCTATTTCCGAATTTGTGAAAAATGTCGGCCGCATATTTAAGCGTGACGGACGCTGGCTCTTTACGGTTTTTATCATCGGCTGCGTGATTATGTTTTTGCTGTTCGGGGTTCTTTTTTATTTATCAGACTCACTGGAGAAGAAATACGGCATTGACGGTGTGGCTAAAGGAGCGCTTTTGGCAATCCCGCTTTTATTTCTATCCGTCAGTTCATATATAGCAGGCAGGAAAATCGGAAAAGACCAAGGCAAAATGAAGTTTTGCATCGTTTTCGGAATGAGTGCCGTGACACTGTCGTTTATCGGCCTATGGTGGAATCACAGTTTTTATTTATTATTTATCTTTTTGTGTGTCAGCGGTATCGGTATCGGAATGGCATTGCCGGCTTTAGACGCTGTCATCACAGAAGGCGTAGACAACGAGGAATCGGGAACCATTACCTCATTTTATAACAGCATGCGGTTTATCGGAGTAGCGGCGGGACCGCCGATCTTTGCTGCCCTGATGTCAAATGCAGGCTGGCTGATTTTTATTTTATCCGCTTTTTGCGGCATTGTGTCTGTATTTTTAGCGCTGTTAAATATCTCATCACAAGCAAAAGAAAAAAAGGAATCATTAAAGACGGTGTAATCTGCACTGTCTTTCTTTATTTTATTTTGAAGATTGACATGATACCGTCAAGTCGTTATCCTTTTTAATAGTTAAACATATTAACTATCGGAAGGAGGGGGAAAAGGTGCATGAAGAAAAAGTAAAGCAGCTGATTCAGCGTTATTCCGATGTATACCTGCACGTCTTAAAAAAAATTGACAGCATTATCGCTGAAAAAGTGAACAAAGAACTGACATTGGATCAATATTACATCCTCCGCTATATTATGCTCAATCCCGATTGCAAATCAATTGAACTGGCCGCGGTGTGCCACGTCAATAAAAGCGCCATTACATCTATGACGAACCGCCTGTATGAAAAAGGCTACATCAATAGAGAACGCAGCCAAAGCGACCGCCGGAGCATACTTTTAAATGTCACGGAAAAGGGGACGGAAGTATTTCACCGTGTGGAGCGGCGGATTGAGGAACTCGTCCGATCATATATTATGTATTTTGATGAAGACGAGGCGGAGATGTTCGTGAATACATATGAAAAATTATATCGATTGATGATGACTGAGGAGGATCAGCAGACATAATGAAAAACATTATCCGAGCCCGCTGGATCATCGCCGCGGTGTGGGTCGCCGCAACGGTGATATTTATGCTTACAGCGCCTGATATGGCTGAATTGACACGGGAGAAAGGGCAGATTTCCGTACCGGACGGATATTCCTCTTCTTACGCCCATGAATTGCTTGATGAAATGTCTGATTCCGATGCACCGTCTTCTTCTGCCGTCATCGTATTTCACGAAAAAGGCTTAATGACAGACAAAAAAGATCGTCTGGAAGAAGCCGTCAGCACTTTGTCTGAACATAAAAAAGCGCTTCAGATTAAAACGGTGACTTCATACTTCGGGGAGAAAAATGACGACATTAAAAAACAGCTGCTGTCAAAAGACAGACAAACGATGCTCGTTCAGCTGCAGCTTGATACATCCAAAAACGATATCATCGAAATAAAAAATAAAATTGATAAAGAGCTGAAACCGTACGGCGTATCATACGGCATTACAGGCCAATCGCTGATCGACGAAGATGTGTTAAAAAGCTCACAGGACGGCTTGAAAAAGACTGAATATATAACGGTCGCTTTTATCCTGATCGTGCTGATCCTTGTATTCCGGTCAGTGGTCGCTCCGTTCGTGCCGCTTTTATCAGTATTGATATCTTATTTAGTCAGCCAGTCGATTGTCGCATTTTTAGTCGATCAGCTGAATTTTCCGCTCTCAACTTTTACTCAGATTTTTATGGTTGCGATTATGTTCGGGATCGGCACAGACTACTGCATTCTGCTTCTCAGCAGATTTAAAGAAGAACTGTCGCATGGCGCTGATATAAGAGAAGCGATCGTCGTCACCTACAAAACGGCCGGAAAGACGGTTTTGTACAGCGGCGGTGCGGTGCTGATCGGATTTGCCTGCATCGGATTTGCGACATTTAAGCTGTATCAGTCGGCAGCAGCCGTTGCGGTCGGTGTCGCGGTGCTGCTGCTTGCGCTCATGACGATCGTGCCGTTTTTTATGGCTGTTTTAGGAAAAAGCCTGTTTTGGCCTGTTAAGGGCGATATTTCCCATCCTCAAAGCAAAGCATGGGAAACGTCAGGGCGGTTTTCATTTAAAAGGCCGCTCATCAGTCTTGCAATCGTTGCGGTATTCACCGTCCCGCCTATCCTTCTTTACAAAGGGTCGCTGTCTTACAACAGTCTTGACGAAATCGGGGATAAATATGAATCCGTCCGCGCGTTTCATACGATTTCAGACGCATTCGGCCCAGGAGAACTTCTTCCGGCCACAGTCGTCATCAAAAATGATGAGACATTAAATACCGAAAAACACCTGATTGATATCGAAAAAATCAGCAGAGAACTTGAAAAAACAGAGGGTGTAAAAACGGTCAGAAGCGCCACGCGCCCTGCTGGAAACGGATTGAATCAATTATTTGTCACAAATCAGGCAAAGCAGCTTCAAGAAGGGCTTGATAAAGGCAATACAGGACTTGAAAAAATCACGGACGGATTAGGGCATGCCGCAAAGTCGTTAGCTGATTCACAGCCGCAGATCGAAGAGTCGGGGAAAAGCGTCAATCAGCTTATTGACGGAACATTGTCTCTGAAATCCGGGCTTTCTGATATAGGAGAAAACCTGAATAAACTGCAGGCTGGCGTGAACGAGAATAAAGCCGGCGTCGCCCAGATGAGAAAGCGGATTGAAGAGCAAAAACAAATGCTGACTTCACAGCTCAAACAAAACAGCGGTCTCGCTTCAGAAACGCAAAACGCTTTAAAATTGGTAAAAACCGTCCTGCCGATGAAAGATGAAGCCAGCAGACAGCTTGCCGATTTGAACAAGCAGCTTGCCCGGCTGCCGTTTGCAAAATTGGAAGCGTCAATACCGTCAGTCAAAACCGATCCCTCTTACCAAGAAATCAAATCGGCCTTTACGGGTGTACAGTCAGCCGTTTCCAAGGCAAACGCGGATGCAGAAGCGTTTTCTAAACAGGTCGACAGTCAAAAGGCTCATCTGCAGCAAGCGGAAAAACAATTTGCCCGACTGGCAGCCGCTCAGAAGAAGATTGACACTCAAATTAACGCAATGATCAATGGTCTGACCAGTATTGAAAACGGTCTGCAGCAAGTGTCAGACGGACAGGGGGCTCTCGCGGGACAAATGCCGCGCCTTGAATCGGCGGCAGGACAGCTCGCGGAGGGCCAGAAAAAAATGAAGAGCGGTCTCGGTGATTTTTCTTCCCGGCTCAGCGATCTTTCTTCAGGCCTTAACGATAGTGTGAAAGGGCTTAAGAAAGTATCAAGCGGCATGATGGGGGCGAATGATTACCTGGGTGAGCTTCACAAGGCGTCAGACAAAGAAATGACAGGCTGGTTTGTGCCGAAAGACGCGTTGACAAACAGTGATTTCACAAGCGTGTTTAATACGTACATGTCAGATGACAGAAAAACGACAGAATTGACCGTCGTTCTTGATAACAATCCTTACTCAAATACGGCCATTCAAGATATTCAAGCGATCAAAGCGAGCGTAAAAAGGGCCATTCCGAACACGGATCTGAAGAATGCCTCTTTCGGCGTTTCGGGAGTCTCCAGCATGAATGCCGATCTGAAGGAAGTATCGGCTTCAGACTTCAAACGGACGGCCATGTTTATGCTGGCGGGAATTTTTCTGATTCTCATCGTGATGCTGCGCTCCCTCATTATGCCTGTTTATTTAGTGGCGTCGCTCGTACTGACGTATTTCGCATCCATCGGCGTGACGGAATACATCTTTACACACTTCTTCGGGTATCCGGGCGTAAACTGGGCCGTGCCGTTCTTCGGCTTTGTCATTTTGATGGCTCTTGGCGTGGATTATTCCATCTTTTTAATGGACCGCTTTAATGAGCTTAAAAAAGAAGGAACGGAACCCGCAATGATCAGCAGTATGAAAAATATGGGTTCCGTCATCATTTCTGCGGCGATTATTTTAGCGGGAACCTTTGCGGCCATGCTGCCGTCAGGCGTTCTTTCCTTATTACAGATTGCAACCGTGGTATTAACAGGCCTTCTCATGTACGCAATTGTCGTCCTTCCGTTTTTTGTACCGGTCATGGTGAAAATATTCGGAAGAGCCAACTGGTGGCCTTTCAATTTGAAAAAATAACGCTCAATGCCTCTGCCTGTTTTCGGGCAGAGGTTTTTTTGTTTCCTTATAAATCCTCCAGTTGATATAATTACATCTGCGCACTCTTTTTTGCGAATGCTGAAATTTGGTCATAATACATACTATGAAAGAATGAACGAAGGAGGTTTCACATGACTTACGTAAATGAAATGAAGTCAAAGCACGGCGGGATCACCGCCCACATCGTAAAGACCGAGAAATTTAAAACCGTTTCGCTGACGTTTAAAATGCTGGCTCCTTTAACGAAAGAGCTCGTAACAAAAAGAGCGCTGTTTCCGCATGTGCTTCTGCGCGGAACAGAAAGCCGCCCGAAAACCGCTGATCTGCGGTCTTATTTTGATGAGCTGTACGGCACATCCGTTTCAGCTGATCTGACAAAAAAGGGAGAACGTCATGTCATTACGTTCAGGCTTGAGATTCCTAATGAAAAGTATCTGAAGGACCGCACACCGTTATTGGAAAAAGGCCTTCAGCTTTTATCAGAGCTTGTCTTTTCGCCCGCTTTGGAAAACGGCGCCTTCCTGCCCCTTTATGTCACGCAGGAAAAACGGACGCTGAAACAGCGGATTCAAGCCGTATATGATGATAAGATGAGATATTCTAATCTGCGTCTCGTTCAGGAAATGTGCAAAAGCGAACCGTATGCCCTTCACGTCAACGGCGAGTTCGATGATGTTGAACACATTACACCGCAAGATTTGTATGAAGCCTATCAAAAAGCCATACGCGAAGATCAGCTGGACCTGTACGTCATCGGCGATGTTGATACAGATCAGGTGAAAACGGCCGTTGATACGTATTTTAAAACGGAAGAACGGGAGCTGCAGCCTTTTGAAAGAAGCGCGGCGAATGAACAGCCCGATCCGAAGGAAGTCATTGATGAAGAGGACGTCAAGCAGGGCAAGCTGAATATCGGATTCCGGACCAATACGACATATACAGATCCGGATTATCCGGCATTGCAGGTGTTTAACGGGCTGTTCGGGGGTTTCTCTCATTCAAAGCTGTTTATAAATGTCCGTGAAAAAGCTAGCCTCGCCTATTATGCAGCCTCAAGGGTGGAAAGTTTCAAAGGGCTTTTGATGGTCATGTCGGGCATTGAGGTGAAAAATTACAAGCAGGCCGTCACCATCATTGAAGAACAGTTTCAGGCTATGCAAAACGGTGACTTTTCAGAAGATGATATCGCCCAAACGAAAGCCGTTATTAAAAATCAAGTATTAGAAACCATTGATACGGCATACGGCTTAGCGGAATTTCTGTATCAGCAGGCCTCAGCCCAAGTAGAGATACCGATCGAAAGATTCCTTGACAATATCGAGAAAGTGACAAAAGAGGACATTATCAATGTCGGAAAGAACATTAAGCTGGATACGACTTATTTCTTAAAAGGGACGGGGGGAGCATCTTGACTAAACCGATAAACTTCGAACAGCTTCAGGAAACGCTGTATCATGAAAAAATGGCAAACGGCCTTGATGTCTATGTGCTGCCGAAACAGGGCTTTAATAAAACATACGCCGTGTTTACGACAAAGTACGGTTCCATTGACAATCAATTCGTTCCTTTAAATAAGGAAGAAATGGTACACGTCCCTGACGGAATCGCGCATTTTCTGGAGCATAAACTGTTTGAAAAAGCGGACGGCGACGTGTTTCAGGACTTTAGTAAGCAGGGGGCGTCGGCAAATGCCTTTACATCATTTACACGAACCGCTTATCTGTTCTCCAGTACTTCTAATGTGGAGAAAAACCTGGAAACACTCGTAGACTTTGTTCAGGACCCGTATTTTACGGAAAAATCAGTTGAAAAAGAAAAAGGCATCATCGGCCAGGAAATCAATATGTATGATGATAATCCGGATTGGCGGCTGTTTTTCGGCCTTATCGAAAATATGTATAAAGACCACCCCGTGAAAATTGACATTGCCGGAACGGTGGAGAGCATCTCTCGTATTACGAAAGATCTGCTGTATGAGTGCTACGAAACGTTTTATCACCCGAGCAATATGCTGCTCTTTATCGTCGGTCCCGTAGATCCTGAAGCGGTCATCAGCCAGGTGCGGAAAAACCAGGAGAAAAAGCCGTTTACAGACCAGCCCGAAATCAAACGTGAAGAAGTTCAGGAGCAGGAAGCGGTTTTCCGCCGGGAGCAGGAATTAAAAATGAACGTGCAAGGCTCAAAATGTCTTGTCGGTTTAAAGGCGAAAGACCCTTATAAAACGGGGCGGGGGCTGTTAAAGCACGAGCTCAGCATGAACCTCATGCTTGAATGTCTCTTCGGAAAAAGCTCACCGCATTACGGTGACTTGTACGACAAAGGCTACATTGATGAGACCTTCAGCTTCGATTACACGGCTGAATACGGATTCGGTTTTGCCTCTGTCGGAGGAGATACACCGGAGCCGGATAAGCTCGCTGACGAATTAAAACACATGCTGCTTGATGCGGAATCAGCCGTGACTGCGGAAAAACTTGATCTTGCGAGAAAAAAGAAGATCGGGTCATTCTTAAAAGCGCTCAATTCGCCTGAATATATCGCCAACCAATTCACACGCTACGCCTTTTTAGATATGAGTCTGTTTGATGTCGTAACCGTACTGGAGCAGATTACGCTGGATGACGTAAAGCGGGTCATTGAAGAAGAAATATCAGAAGACAGGCTGACAGTCTGCAAAGTCGTGCCAAAATCATAACAAAAACATCCCTCACGCCCTGAGGGATGTTTTTCTGGGGAAAGAAGGAGTATTGATTGATGAAACAGACAGCGCTCGTAACCGGAGCAAGCGGCGGAATCGGACAAAGTATAAGTGAAGTCCTCGCAAAAAACGGATATGACGTCCTCTTGCATTATCATTCTAATAAGGAAGCCGCACACAGGCTTGCGGAAAGGCTGAGCGCATCATTCGGCGTAAAAGCCTCCGTTATTCAGGCGGATTTGTCCTCACCGGATGGCGCGGAGACACTCAGCCGTTCCGTTAAGCAGCCTGTGGATGCTCTGGTATTAAACAGCGGCAAAAGTCATTTCGGCCTGATTACGGACGTTACGGATGACACGGCGCGGGAGATGGTGCAGCTGCATGTAACGAGTCCGTTTCTTTTGGCGCGTAATCTGATGCCCGGCATGATCCGGAAAAAAAGCGGGGGCATCGTCGCGATCGGTTCCGTCTGGGGAGAAACAGGCGCATCGTGCGAGGTATTATACAGCATGGTCAAGGGAGCGCAGCATTCGTTCGTCAAAGCGCTTGCCAAAGAGCTTGCTCCGAGCGGCGTCCGCGTGAATGCAGTCTCGCCGGGTGCCGTTGATACAAATATGCTTGATCAGTTCACGTCTGATGAAAAAGAAGCGTTGGCAGAGGAAATTCCCGCGGGCCGGCTGGCAAAGCCGGAGGAAATCGCCGAAGCGGCGGCCTTTTTATTATCGGACAAGGCTTCCTATATTACGGGGCATATATTATCCGTAAACGGCGGCTGGCACTGCTGAAAAAAATGTGTGTATAGTTTGCATCTGTACGGACAAAATAATTTTGTAACAACAGATGAAATGGAGGAACCCAACATGTCAGTATTAGAAAACTGGGATAATTGGAAGAATTTCCTTGGCGACAGATTGAACTATGCGCAGGAAAAAGGGATGAGTGATGAAACGATCACTGACCTCGCTACAGAAATCGGCGGTTACCTTGCGAACGAAGTCGACTCGAAAAACCATCAGGAAAAAGTGCTTGCTGATCTTTGGAGCGTTGCTTCTGAAGATGAACAGCGCGCCATCGCAAATATGATGGTGAAGCTTGTTGAAAATAACAGCACTCATTAAGAGGGGGGATTTCTCCTCTCTTTTTTTATGTTTTCCTCTATAGAGCAACATTCTTCTTTCTAATTAGAGAAAAATGTTTTATGATAAAGGAAGGTAAAAATTTGCCACAATGGAGGGGGTATATCATTTGGCAAAGCTCGAATGGTATTTTGAATATGAAATTCAAGTGAACCGCCCCGGCCTGCTCGGGGATATTTCATCTCTTCTCGGGATGCTGTCAATTAATATTGTCACAATTAACGGTGTCGACCTTTCCAGAAGGGGAATGCTGCTCAGATGCCGGCATATAGATCAAATTAAACGATTGGAATCAATTTTAAAAACAATGGAGACCATTAAAGTAACGAAGCTGAGAGAACCGAGGCTTCGCGACCGTCTCGCAGTCCGCCACGGAAGATACATTCAGCGTGATGCCGATGACAAAAAAACCTTCCGTTTTGAAAGGGACGAGCTCGGTCTTCTGGTTGACTTTATGGCCGAGCTGTTTAAAAAAGAAGGACACAAACTGATCGGAATCCGGGGAATGCCGAGGGTCGGAAAAACGGAGTCCATCGTTGCGTCAAGCGTTTGTGCCAGCAAAAGATGGCTTTTCGTATCATCAACGCTGCTAAAACAAACGATCCGGAGCCAGCTGGTTGCCGATGAATACAGCACGGAAAACGTGTTTATCCTCGACGGCATCGTTTCGACAAGACGGGGATCTGAGCGCCATCTTCAGCTCGTCAGTGAAATTATGCGGCTTCCGGCGACAAAGGTCGTGGAGCACCCCGATATTTTTGTTCAAAATTCGGAGTATACGCTCGATGATTTCGATTATATTATCGAACTCAGAAATGATCCTGACGAAGTTATTACATATGAACATGCAGAAGAACCGCAAATATTTGATCAGACCGGTTTTTCAAGCTTTGACTTTTAATATTGGAAGGTGTTTGTTGTGACAGAATTAGCAATCCGGCTTAAAGAAGCCAGAGAGGAAAAAGGGATGTCATTGGATGAACTCCAGGCGGCGACGAAAATTCAGAAAAGATACTTAACCGCTCTGGAAGAAGGCAATTATGACGTCATTCCCGGCAATTTTTATGTGCGGGCGTTTATCAAGCAATACGCTGAAGCTGTCGGGCTTGATTCAGATCAGTTATTTGAAGAATATAAAAAAGACATCCCTAACACGTACCATGACGATGTGTCGGAAAAAATCTCCGGTCTCGCCATGCAAAGGGAGCTTCCTAAGTCCGCTTCAAAGGCGGCGGAATGGCTTCCGACCGTCCTTGTCGTCATCGGTGTCATTATCGTCATCGCGATCATTTATGCGATTATTCAGCTCGGAATGAGCAAATCCGGGCAGACAGATGGAGATAAGGCAGTCACCCAAAGTGAGAGCAAGTATGAGATTCCTAAGGATTCTGCGCTGAAAAACGACGGCAATACAAATGACGAAGCGCAATCTGACAGCAAAAAAGACAAAAAGGACACAAAAGCGTCAGAGCAGAAGAAAGAAAAAAGCAGTGAAAAGACGGAGATCAAAGCGGCCGGAACGGAAGGCTCGGCTTCTTCATACAACGTCTCCGGGGCAGATAAGTATAAGCTTGAACTGATTGCTTCTGACAGCGCATGGATCCGCGTCCGTGATGACAGCGGCGGTTCTTTAAAAGAAGGAACGCTGCAAAAAGGCGAAACCTTTAAAAAAGACGTCACGGATCAAAAGCAGATTGAAATCCGCACGGGCTATGCCCCTAACCTGAAAATTAAAATCAACGGAGAGGTTCTGTCCTATGAACTCAATCCGCATGATGTGATGGCGCAGACCATCACAATCAAGATGAAAAAATAAAAGGGGAAAAGTCATCTGAACGATTAAGATGACTTTTTCTTCACGTCCGAGTACATATATTGGAGGGGCTTTATGTTTAACTTACCGAATAAAATCACACTGGCAAGAATCGCTTTAATTCCTGTATTTATGATTATCATGCTTGTTCCTTTTCAGTGGGGCAGCGTTCATATAGGGGATGAATCGATTCCGGTCGCGCATCTTACGGGAGCTGTTTTGTTCATTATCGCATCAACGACTGACTGGGTGGATGGCTACTACGCCAGAAAACTGAACCTCGTGACAAATTTCGGGAAATTTTTAGATCCGCTGGCTGACAAACTGCTGGTGTCCGCGGCATTAATTACGCTTGTGCAGTTTGACCTTGCGCCGGCGTGGATGGTCATCATCATCATCAGCCGCGAATTTGCCGTAACGGGATTAAGACTTGTGCTGGCGGGAACGGGGGAAGTTGTAGCCGCCAATATGCTGGGGAAAATTAAAACATGGGCTCAGATCATCGCTGTTGCCGCGCTTTTGCTGCATAATCTTCCGTTTGAGCTCGTTTCTTTCCCGTTCGGCGATATCGCTTTATGGGTGGCCGTGCTCTTCACAGTCATTTCCGGCTGGGATTATTTTGCGAAGAACTGGGATGCGTTAAAAACATCTAACTAAGAAAGAAGGACTTAAAGATGGAAATAGCAAAAAAAGCAGAAATCATTGCAGTCGGCTCGGAGCTTCTGCTCGGCCAGATCGCCAATACGAACGCGCAGTTTATCAGTAAAGAGCTGGCGGAAATCGGTGTAAACGTGTTTTATCATACCGCTGTCGGTGACAATCCGGAGCGGCTTAAGCAAGTCATCCGCATTGCCGAAGAGCGCTCAGACCTGATTATTTTTTCAGGCGGCCTCGGACCGACCAAGGACGATTTGACGAAAGAAACCATTGCAAACACACTGGGGCGCCCGCTCGTTCTGAATGACGAAGCGTTCCGGTCGATCGAAGAATATTTCGCGAAAACAAAACGGACCATGTCGCCGAATAACCGCAAACAGGCGCTCGTCATTGAGGGCTCAGACGTTTTGGCGAATCATTTCGGCATGGCGCCGGGAATGCTTGCAGAGCACGGCTCAAGGCTTTATATGCTGCTTCCCGGGCCGCCGAGCGAGCTGCGTCCGATGTTTGAAAATGAAGCGAAGCCGCTGCTTCTTAAAAAGCTCGGTTCTAATGAGAAAATCGTTTCAACCGTGCTGCGGTTTTTCGGAATCGGTGAATCCCAGCTTGAAGCTGATTTAGAAGATATCATTGATGCGCAGACGAACCCGACGATTGCCCCGCTCGCTGCTGACGGAGAGGTCACGCTGCGTTTAACGGCGAAACATGCCGACGAAAAAGAAACAGAACGGCTTTTAAAAGAAACGGAAGCCGCCATTTTAGAACGTGTCGGTGAATTTTTCTACGGATATGATGATACGTCTCTGGTGAAGGAGCTTTCAAAAGCATGCAGACAAAACGGAATTACGATTTCTTCTGCCGAAAGCTTTACAGGCGGCCTGTTTTCAGAGTGGGTGACTGATTTAAGCGGTGCGTCTCAACTATTTGCAGGGGGCGTTGTCTGCTATTCCGACAGCGTGAAACAGCATGTGCTCGGCGTGAAAGCTGAGACGCTCGCAGAAAGCGGAGCGGTCAGCAAAGAGTGTGCGAAAGAGCTTGCAGCCGGTGTGAGAAAGCTGACCGGAAGCGATATCGGCATCAGCTTTACCGGGGTTGCGGGTCCCGACCCGCAGGAAGGGCATGCGCCGGGCCGCGTCTTTATCGGCATTTCAGCGGAAGGAAAAGAAGAGGTGCACGAATTTAACTTTGCCGGCTCAAGAACCGGGATCAGAAAGCGCGCCGCTAAATACGGCTGCCATCTCATTTTAAAAATGCTGGATCAAAAATAAAGTTTTAAAGAGCCGTTTTCTCTGATTTTTAAGTTTTATAAGGGAAATTATGCTCTTTTGCAGAAAAGCGAACGCGGAAAAAATCCGAATATGCGTTCGCTTTTTTCTTGGCAAATGCCAGTAAACAAGGTATAGTATATGTAGTGGCAAGATAAAGGAGGAAAAAATAAATGAGTGATCGTCAGGCAGCCTTAGATATGGCTCTTAAGCAAATAGAAAAACAATTCGGCAAAGGTTCCATCATGAAGCTCGGAGAAAAAACGGATACAAGAATTTCAACGGTGCCAAGCGGTTCCCTTGCACTTGATACCGCTCTCGGAATAGGCGGATACCCGCGCGGACGGATTATTGAAGTATACGGACCTGAAAGCTCAGGTAAAACGACTGTAGCGCTTCACGCAATCGCTGAGGTTCAGGAAAAAGGCGGACAGGCAGCATTTATTGATGCTGAGCATGCTCTTGATCCTGTTTACGCGCAAAAGCTCGGTGTCAATATCGAAGAGCTTCTGCTTTCTCAGCCGGATACGGGAGAGCAGGCGCTAGAGATTGCTGAAGCGCTGGTGCGAAGCGGAGCTGTTGATATCGTAGTCGTTGACTCTGTTGCGGCGCTTGTTCCAAAAGCTGAAATTGAAGGTGACATGGGTGATTCACACGTCGGTTTACAGGCGCGTCTCATGTCTCAGGCGCTCCGAAAGCTTTCCGGCGCCATCAATAAATCTAAAACAATCGCAATCTTTATTAACCAGATTCGTGAAAAAGTCGGCGTTATGTTCGGAAATCCGGAGACGACACCGGGCGGCCGTGCGCTGAAATTCTATTCTTCCGTGCGCCTTGAAGTGCGCCGTGCCGAGCAATTAAAGCAGGGCAACGACGTGATGGGGAATAAAACGAGAATTAAAGTCGTAAAAAACAAAGTCGCTCCTCCGTTCCGTACGGCTGAAGTGGACATTATGTACGGTGAAGGAATCTCCAAAGAAGGGGAAATCATCGACCTTGGAACTGAACTGGATATCGTGCAAAAAAGCGGTTCGTGGTATTCTTATGAAGAAGAACGTCTCGGTCAGGGCCGTGAAAACGCCAAGCAGTTCTTAAAAGAAAATAAAGACATCATGCTGATGATTCAGGAACAAATCCGTGAATATTACGGTTTAGACAATAACGGTGTAACGGACAAAGCGGAAGAAGTTCAGGAAGAGATGGAATTAGAAGAATAAAAACACGATCAAAAGAGCGGAATAAGCAATTTCCGCTCTTTTTTTGTGTGTTTCAAAAAAACACTGGCTGTTTCGGAAAATTTTATCTGGAATGTTACAACTTTTTTCACCCTTTACTCGTCTAACATCATGGCGAAAGTTGAAATTATATCTGAGGAGGAAAAAAGATGACGAGCCCCCGCCGCACAAGAATAAATAAAAAAAGAAAGAAGAAGCTGATGAAAACGGGAGGGCTGTTTCTTTTTCTGCTGCTTGTCACTGTTTTTATTATGATCTGGACCGTCACAGCGCATCACCGGGAGAAGGAATCCGTTAAAAACGCTCCCGCCGCTCAATCTGATACTTCAAAAGACCAGACTCAACAGAAAAAAGAAAAGACGCAAAAAGAGAAAACACCTAAATCAATCGATCACAATAAACAGATCAGCAATTACTTGCAACAGATCGGGTTCAGCGGCACAGCAATGATCGTAAAAGATGGAAAAGTTGTGCTGAAAAAAGGCTTTGGCTATGCGGACCGAAAACAAAAAATTAAAAACAATCCGGAGACATCATATTATATCGGTTCTTCACAAAAAGCGTTAATCGCGACGGCTGTCCTGCAGCTTGAAGAAAAAGGGCTGCTGCAGACGAGTGACCCCGTCAGTACATACTTGCCGAATTTTCCTAACGGCACGCGCATTACATTGAAAAACCTGCTCAATCATACGTCCGGCATAAACGGGCATATTGAGGGACAGGGACCGATTTCTCCAATTGATTTAATCAAGGATATAGAATACCGCGGAATTAAACGGCAGCCCGGGGTTTGGGATTACAGGGATTCCAACTATTCAGTGCTTGCTTATATCGTATCTCAAGTCAGCGGGGAGTCTTATGAACAATATATAAAAGAACACGTGTTCAAACCGGCCGGAATGAAGCATGCCGGATTTTACAAAACATTTGCCAAAGCCAAATATCCTGCCGTCGGCTACAAAGTCGATGAGAGCGGCAGTCTTGTAACGCCGCACCTTTTGGACTTATCGCAGCTGTACGGGGCGGGCGACATGTATATGAGCGCTGAAGATCTCTATAAATTTGATAAAGCGATCGTAAACGGCACGCTCCTTTCAAAAGAAAGCTTCACAAAAATGTTTACAGCAGGAAGCAGTGCCGCTTACGGCATGGGGTTTTACATTGATCCGGGAAGCTATTCCAATCACGGTGTTATGCCCGGTTACAACATTTTGAACAGCTTCAGCCATTCGGCAAGCAAATATGTCATATTACTGTCAAACATTCAGAATAACGCCAAATTAGGACAGGTAAACAATAGAATTTACCAATTGCTTAACCAGCCGGACTAACAGAGCCGTCATTCACGAAAAGCGGATCTAGGTATGGTATGATATATACATGGGCGAAGATCCGAGCTGAAGGCGAATCGTTAAGCTGGCAAGCTTGACAAGTATTTCCGACACAATTACAATGAAGTTGTAACATTTGTTTTTTTAACATGATTGTTAAACCATTTAAACTTGACAAGGGCGTGAGAGACTCATTCCCTGTGAAGGTTCTGTATGTTGAGAAAATCAGACAATGTACATGCCGGCACTTATTTAAGCAAAAACCAAGTTCATAGCAAGAGGAGGTGAAAGTATGACCCCAATGACGGTTCTCATCTCCATTTTGCTGACTCTGCTCGGTTTAGTTGTTGGCTACTATGTTCGTAAAACCATTGCCGAAGCAAAGATTGCGGGCGCACGCGGTGCTGCCGAGCAAATCCTTGAAGATGCAAAGCGTGATGCTGAAGCACTGAAAAAAGAAGCTCTGCTTGAAGCAAAGGACGAAATCCATACACTTCGAATAGATGCTGAACAGGAAGTTCGTGAAAGACGAAATGAGCTTCAAAAACAAGAAAACCGTTTACTTCAAAAAGAAGAAAATCTTGACCGTAAACATGAAGGAATTGATAAACGGGAAGCGATGTTGGAGAAGAAAGATCATTCTCTGAATGAACGACAACAACATATTGAAGAGATGGAAAGCAAAGTGGATGAGATGATTCGTATGCAGCAGTCAGAACTCGAACGCATTTCGAGCCTGACACGGGATGAAGCGAAACAAATCATTCTTGACCGGGTTGAAAATGAGCTTTCACATGACATCGCCATCATGACAAAAGAAACCGAAAACCGTGCGAAAGAAGAGGCAGATAAAAAGGCGAAAAACATTCTGTCGCTTGCTTTGCAGCGCTGTGCAGCAGATCATGTTGCCGAAACGACGGTATCGGTCGTCAATCTTCCGAATGATGAGATGAAAGGACGTATCATCGGCCGTGAAGGGCGTAACATTCGTACGCTTGAAACGCTTACAGGTATTGACCTGATTATTGATGACACACCTGAAGCAGTCATTCTTTCCGGATTTGATCCGATCAGACGGGAGACGGCAAGAATCGCTCTTGATAAACTCGTTCAGGATGGCCGTATTCACCCGGCGCGCATTGAAGAAATGGTTGAAAAATCCCGCCGTGAGGTAGATGACTATATCCGGGAAATGGGTGAGCAGACGACGTTTGAAGTCGGCGTTCACGGCCTCCACCCGGATCTGATCAAGATCCTCGGCCGGTTGAAATTCCGTACAAGCTACGGGCAGAACGTACTGAAACATTCTATGGAAGTTGCGTTTTTAGCAGGTTTAATGGCTTCCGAGCTTGGAGAAGATGCAAAGCTTGCCAAGCGGGCCGGTCTTCTGCATGACATCGGAAAAGCAATTGACCATGAAGTGGAAGGAAGCCACGTGGAAATCGGAGTGGAGCTTGCGACCAAATATAAAGAGCATCCAGTCGTCATTAACAGTATTGCGTCACACCACGGAGACGAAGAGCCGACTTCCATTATCGCCGTTCTGGTTGCTGCCGCTGATGCACTGTCAGCCGCAAGACCGGGTGCGAGAAGTGAAACGCTCGAAAACTATATCCGCAGACTTGAAAAGCTTGAAGAAATCTCCGAGTCTTACGAAGGTGTTGAAAAATCATTTGCGATTCAGGCCGGCCGTGAAGTTCGCATCATGGTGAAGCCGGACTCCATTAATGATTTAGAAGCCCATCGTTTGGCACGTGATATCCGTAAACGAATTGAGGACGAGCTTGATTATCCGGGCCACATTAAAGTGACCGTAATCAGAGAAACTCGAGCCGTAGAGTATGCAAAATAAAGTGATGCTTAGCGCATCACTTTATTTTTTTGAGTCCCTGAAAAGGAAGGAATGGAATGTATGAGAATTTTATTTATCGGAGATGTTGTCGGTTCCCCGGGCCGCGACATGGTAAAAGAATATGTCCCGAAACTGAAAGCGAAACATAAACCGCATTTTACAATTATTAACGGAGAAAATGCAGCACATGGAAAAGGACTGACAGAAAAGATCTACCACAGCCTGATGGAAGCGGGAGCAGATGCCATTACAATGGGAAACCATACGTGGGATAAAAGAGAGATCTTCGACTTTATTGATGATGTGCCGCATCTTGTCCGGCCGGCGAATTTCCCGGAAGGTACGCCGGGCAAAGGCATTACTTATATTAAATCGAACGGAAAAGAGCTTGCCGTCATTAATTTACAGGGGCGGACGTTTCTTCCGCCGCTTGATGATCCGTTTGCTAAAGCGGATGAATTAATAGAAGAAGCGAAAAAGCGCACGCCGTACATTTTTATTGATTTTCACGCCGAAGCGACAAGCGAAAAAATTGCGATCGGCTGGTACACAGACGGAAGAGCCTCTGCCGTGGTAGGCACCCATACACACGTGCAAACGGCAGATAACCGCATTTTGCCGAAAGGAACGGCATATATTACTGATGTAGGCATGACGGGTCCGTACGACGGAATTCTCGGTATGGACAGAGAAACGGTCATCAAGCGGTTTAAAACCAATCTTCCCGTCCGGTTTACGGTGGCGGAAGGTAAAACTACACTGAGCGGAGTGCTCATTGACATCGACGATCAAACGAAAAAGGCCGTAAATATCGAACGGATATTAATCAATGATGACCATATGTTCTTTGAATAGGTGATCATGTGTTTATTTTATAAAAATATTAAAAGGAAAAGCAGGAATATAGCAACTTCTTAGTGAATATAGTAGAAATGGAAGGTAGCCCGCTATTTTTGAAAAGCATTGTGGGGATGGCTTTTTGGATAGCAACATCTAATAATGATTGTTCTAATGAACACTCACTTATCCATTGTAAAACTAAGGGGGAGCAGAAATGGAAATCTTAAAAGTTTCAGCAAAATCAAGTCCAAATTCAGTAGCAGGCGCGCTTGCCGGTGTATTGAGGGAACGCGGAGCCGCCGAAATTCAAGCAATTGGGGCGGGTGCCTTAAACCAGGCTGTTAAAGCGGTTGCGATTGCCAGAGGCTTTGTCGCGCCAAGCGGCGTAGATTTGATTTGTATTCCGGCTTTTACAGATATACAGATTGACGGAGAAGAAAGAACGGCGATTAAGTTAATCGTCGAACCCCGTTAAAAACAAAAACATGATATTCTCAACCTGCTTGCGTAAGGCGAGCGGGTTGTTTTTATTGTTGTCATATTTTCTCACAATATTATATTAATAGTACGAAGAGATGATAAATGGCTTTATTCATATAATATTCAAAAAAAATCCCGCCCATTTTTCCGGACGGAAGCAGTTGTTTTCATGGAGTGGACACTGGTATTTACCTCCTTTTTATCTCATGTTACAATCCAGTTATTACAGTGTTTTTTCGAGGAGGAGTGTACATGTTGGGAGGAAAGATGAAAGCTATCGTCAAAAATGAAAACGCTTTCGGAGCAACTCTGAAAGAAATTCCCATACCTTCCATTAATGAGAATGAAGTTCTCATTAAAGTACAGGCCGCATCTATATGCGGTACAGATGTGCATATTTATAATTGGGATCAATGGGCTCAGAAACGAATCAAAACACCTCAAGTATTCGGACATGAATTCAGCGGTATCGTAGCGGAAACGGGCAAGCACGTCACAAATGTCAAAATAGGTGACTACGTTTCGGCTGAAACCCACTTCGTCTGCGGTACTTGTGTCCCTTGTTTAACAGGAAAACATCATGTGTGCACCCATACAAAGATCCTCGGCGTAGATACAGCCGGTTCCTTCGCTGAATATGTCAAAGTGCCGGCTCGAAATGTTTGGAAAAATCCCGCTGATATGGACCCCGCCGTCGCTTCTGTTCAAGAGCCGCTTGGCAACGCGGTGCATACGGTGCTGGAAAGCAGCCAGCTTGCGGGCGGTTCCGCTGCAATTATCGGCTGCGGACCGATCGGGCTGATGGCGGTGGCAGTGGCTAAAGCGGCCGGTGCATCCTGTATTGCGGCCATTGATAAAAATGATTACAGGCTGGCTCTTGCGAAGAAATTGGGAGCCACGATCACCATTTCAGCTGATAAGGAAGATCCGCTTGAGGTGATCGACACCTTAACAGGCGGAGAAGGGATCGACCTTGTCTGCGAAATGTCAGGCCACCCGGCAGCTATAGCACAAGGATTAAAGATGGCGGCCAACGGGGGAAGGTTCCACATGCTGAGTCTGCCGGAACGTCCGGTGACGGTTGACCTGACAAATGACGTGGTGTTTAAAGGACTTACCGTCCAAGGCATCACAGGCAGAAAAATGTTTGAAACATGGCGGCAGGTATCGCACCTGCTTGAATCCGGCCTTGTTGATCTGACGCCGGTGATCACGCATCAGTTTCCGCTTGAAGACTTTGAAAAAGGGTTTGACCTGATGAGAAAGGGCCAGTGCGGCAAAGTCATTTTGATTCCATAAGGGGAGGGTTCTATAATGAAAGAATTTGAATTTCTAAAAGCAGAGCTTGATAAAATGAAAGAAAATAAAACGTGGCAGCAAATGAAACAAATTGAAACGAAGCAGGGTCCGTCGGTGCAAGTCAAAGGGGAAAACGTGATACAGCTTTCATCGAACAATTATCTCGGTTTGACGTCGCATCCAAGGCTTGTCGAAGCGGCCAAACGCGCCGCGGAAGAATTCGGAGCGGGTACGGGGTCCGTCCGGACAATCGCCGGAACATTCACAATGCACAATGAGCTGGAGAAAAAATTGGCAAACTTTAAAAAAACAGAAGCGGCACTTGTTTTTCAATCGGGGTTCACAACGAATCAGGGCGTCTTATCAAGCATTCTTACAAAAGAAGATATCGTGATCTCTGACGAACTGAACCATGCTTCCATCATTGACGGGATCAGGCTGACGAAAGCAGATAAAAAGGTGTACCGCCATGTTGATATGGACGATTTGGAAAGGGTGCTGAAAAAATCAATGAATTACCGCATGCGCCTGATCGTCACCGACGGCGTATTCTCAATGGACGGCAACATCGCTCCTTTGCCTGACATCGTCAAACTTGCAGAGGCGTACGATGCCTTTGTGATGGTCGACGACGCGCATGCTTCCGGCGTACTCGGAAAAAACGGAAGGGGAACGGTTAATCACTTCGGGCTTGACGGAAGAGTCCACATACAGGTGGGCACATTAAGCAAAGCCATCGGAGTGCTTGGCGGTTATGCCGCAGGGTCGCAGGTTCTGATCGATTACCTGCGCCATAAAGGGCGTCCTTTCTTATTCAGCACTTCTCATCCGCCTGCGGTAACGGCCGCATGCATAGAAGCCATTGACGTCCTGCTGGAAGAGCCGGAGCATATGGAAAAGCTATGGGAGAACACGGCGTATTTCAAAGACAAACTGGTTCAAATGGGGCTGACCCTCACAAAAAGCGAAACACCGATCGTGCCGATATTAATAGGGGAGGAAGAAAAAGCCCAGGCATTATCAGACCTTTTATTGACCCGCGGCGTCTTTGCACAAAGCATCGTGTATCCGACGGTCGCCCAAGGAAAAGCGAGAATCCGCACCATTATTACGGCGGAGCATACAAAAGAGGAGCTTGACCGGGCCCTGGAAGTAATCCGTTCAGCCGCAAAAGAGCTGCAGCTTGTGTAAGGGGGAAATGATTCCCTCTTTTTTATTTCTTATTGATTCTTATTCTCAATAAGGTGTACAATAATAGGCTGGCGGTTGTGTCAAACGCTTTTAACCAGTATACTTGAGGGTGGAAGTTTCGGTTGAAAGGAGACATTCGAACATGAATGAAAAGCAAAAGCAGGAAAGCGGACAAGTGAATCCGGCGGACAAAAAATCCGAAAAGGATTACAGCAAGTATTTTGAAGCCGTATATATTCCGCCTTCTTTAAAAGATGCGAAAAAACGGGGCAAAGAATCCGTTCAATATCATAACGATTTTAAAATCTCAGAAGAATTTAAAGGCCTCGGTGAAGGCAGGAAATTTTATATCCGCACGTACGGATGCCAAATGAACGAGCATGATACGGAAGTCATGGCGGGTATTTTTATGGCGCTCGGTTATGAAGCGACAAATTCGGTTGATGACGCGAACGTTATTTTATTAAACACTTGCGCTATCCGGGAAAATGCTGAAAACAAAGTGTTCGGCGAGCTCGGCCATTTAAAGGCGCTCAAAAAAAATAACCCGGACTTGATTCTCGGCGTCTGCGGCTGCATGTCACAGGAAGAATCAGTCGTAAACCGCATCCTTAAGAAGCACCCGTTTGTCGATATGATTTTCGGCACGCACAACATTCACCGTCTGCCGGAACTGTTATCAGAGGCATATTTATCAAAAGAGATGGTCATTGAAGTGTGGTCGAAGGAAGGGGATGTCATTGAAAACCTTCCGAAAGTCCGCAACGGAAAAATTAAAGGCTGGGTCAACATTATGTACGGCTGTGACAAGTTCTGCACATACTGCATCGTACCGTATACCCGCGGAAAAGAACGAAGCCGCCGTCCTGAGGAAATTATCCAGGAAGTCAGAAGACTTGCAAGCGAAGGCTATAAAGAAATCACACTGCTCGGTCAAAACGTGAATGCGTACGGAAAAGATTTTGAGGATATGACGTACGGACTCGGTGATTTAATGGACGAACTGCGTAAAATTGATATTCCGAGAATCCGATTCACGACGAGTCATCCGCGTGACTTTGATGATCATCTGATCGAAGTGCTCGCCAAAGGCGGCAACCTTCTTGACCATATCCATCTTCCGGTTCAATCAGGAAGCTCAGCGATGTTAAAAATGATGGCGCGCAAATATGACAGAGAACGCTATCTGGAGCTTGTCGGAAAAATTAAAGCGGCGATGCCGAACGCTTCACTGACGACCGATATTATTGTCGGTTTTCCGAATGAAACCGATGAACAATTTGAAGAAACGCTTTCGTTATATCGCGAAGTGGAATTTGACAGCGCATATACGTTTATTTACTCTCCTCGTGAAGGCACGCCGGCAGCGAAGATGAAAGACAATGTTCCGATGAGGGTCAAGAAAGAACGTCTTCAGCGCCTCAATGATTTGGTGAAAGAAATTTCAGCCAAAAAAATGAAGGAATATGAAGGCAGGACTGTCGAAGTATTAGTTGAGGGAGAAAGCAAAAATAACCCTGACATTCTTGCCGGCTATACGGAAAAAAGCAAGCTCGTCAACTTCAAAGGGCCGAAAGACGCCATCGGCAAGATTGTACGCGTCAAAATCGAACAGGCGAAAACATGGTCGCTTGACGGTGTGATGGCAGGAGAAGCAATCGAGGTGAAATAATAATGACGCTTTACTCAAAGAAAGACATTGTACAGCAGGCTAGGAACCTTGCGAAAATGATTTCTGAAACAGAAGAAGTTGATTTTTTCAAACGCGCCGAGGCGCAGATTAACGAAAATGAAAAAGTCTCCGCGATTATTAATCAGATTAAAACTCTGCAAAAGCAAGCCGTTAACCTGAAGCACTACGAAAAGCTTGAAGCGCTGAAACAAGTGGAAAGTAAAATTGACGCCCTGCAGGAAGAACTTGAAGGGATTCCGATCATTCAAGAATTCAGAGATTCCCAGATTGAGGTCAATGACCTTCTTCAGCTTGTCGCACATACGATCTCAAATCAGGTGACAAACGAAATCATTACATCTACCGGAGGCAACCTGCTGACGGGAGAAACCGGTTCAAAAGTAAAACATTCGAATAACAGCTGTTCTATTTAAACACGGGGCCTTCATCGGCCCGTGTTTTTTTGCTGTTTGAGAACTAATTGTAATATGTACTAAATTTTCATTGACTCACCGTTTTGTCCCATTTTACTGGAAAGTTTTATCATACTTAAAAGTAAAGTTTCTGGGCAGGGCTGCATACAATGAAACAGAAACTTTGTATTTTTATATTTTTATTATAAAAATGCACATGAGACAAATGCCCAGCATAAGATAACACGAAGAAGAACAAGGAGGCCTGCCGGAATGTCTGAATACAGGGAAATTATTACGAAAGCGGTAGTTGCGAAAGGAAGAAAATTCACCCAATGCACCAACACGATCTCACCTGGAGAAAAACCGTCAAGTATATTGGGCGGCTGGATTATCAACCACAAGTACGATGCCGAAAAGATCGGGAAGACTGTAGAAATTGAAGGGTATTATGATATAAACGTCTGGTACTCTTACGCCGATAATACAAAAACGGAAGTTGTAACCGAGAGAGTAAAGTATGTCGATGTGATTAAACTCAGATACAGAGACACAAATTACTTAGATGACGAACACGAAGTCATTGCCAAAGTGCTGCAGCAGCCGAATTGTCTTGAAGTCACCATTTCTCCTAACGGAAATAAAATCGTGGTTCAGGCAGAGAGAGAATTTTTAGCAGAAGTGGTCGGTGAAACGAAAGTCGTCGTCGAAGTCAATCCTGACTGGGAAGAAGACGATGATGATGATTGGGAAGACGATCTTGATGAAGAATTAGAGGACATTAACCCTGAATTTTTAGTCGGAGATCCTGAAGAATAAGTTGAGGCTAGGGGAGTTTAACACCCCAAGTCTCTTTTTTATATATAAAGATATCACTCTTTTGTTTATGTTATAATGGGATTCGGATAAGAGAAGATACATAGTGAGGGATTAAATGATGGCTAGTTACACGCCTATGATACAGCAATACTTGAAGATAAAGGCAGAGCACCAAGATGCCTTTTTATTTTTTCGGCTTGGTGACTTTTATGAAATGTTTTTTGAAGATGCAAAAAAAGCGTCACAAGAGCTTGAAATTACACTGACAAGCAGAGACGGAGGTTCGGCTGATAAAATTCCGATGTGCGGCGTGCCTTATCATTCCGCGGCGGCTTATATTGAACAGCTGATTAAAAAGGGCTATAAAGTGGCGATCTGTGAACAGACGGAAGATCCGAAGGCGGCTAAAGGCGTTGTAAAAAGAGAAGTCGTCCAGCTGATCACACCGGGAACCGTGATGGATGGAAAAGGCATCCACGAGTCGGAAAACAACTTTATCGCTTCCGTTTCCGAATTTCGTGACGGATACGGTCTCGCTTTATCGGACTTAACGACCGGAGAAAACCTGGCCGTATTTATTGAGCGGATTGAAGATGTCATGTCAGAAATTTACTCAGTCGGCGCAAAGGAAATTGTCGTATCGAGCAAGTTTAACGAACATACAGCTGCTCAGCTGAAAGAACGGTGCGGCGCCACGATTTCCATCGAAGACGGGGAAATAACAGAACGCATTGAAATCGCAAAGCACTTGCCGGGCGAAGAGCTGACAGAGACGTTTATGCGTTTATATACGTATTTGCAGAAAACGCAAAAACGGAGCCTGGATCACCTGCAGCCGGTTCAAGTATATGAATTGGAAGAAGCGATGAAAATTGACCTGTATTCAAAACGGAATCTTGAGCTGACGGAAACGATCCGTTCTAAAAGCAAAAAAGGGTCATTGCTTTGGCTTTTAGACGAGACGAAAACAGCGATGGGCGGCCGGCTTCTCAAACAATGGATTGACCGCCCGCTGATCAGGGCATCCCAAATCGAAGAACGCCAGGAAATGGTCGAGACGCTGATCAATCATCTGTTTGAGCGTGAAGATCTGCGAGAGCGCCTGAAGGAAGTATACGATTTAGAACGTCTGGCGGGCCGGGTCGCATTCGGAAACGTCAACGCAAGGGATTTAATCCAGCTGAAAGAATCTTTAAAACAAGTGCCGAGCATCAAAGAGCTTGTAGGGTCTCTTAACCATAAAAAAGCAAAAGAACGCGCCGGCTTGATTGATCCGTGCGGAGATTTGCTTGACCTGTTAGAAGAAGCCCTTCATGAAAACCCGCCGTTATCGTTAAAAGAAGGCAATTTAATTAAAGACGGCTATCATCAGAAGCTCGATGAGTACCGTGACGCCAGCAAAAACGGTAAAGACTGGATTGCCAGACTGGAGCAGCAGGAACGCGCTTATACGGGCATCCGTTCATTAAAGGTCGGTTTCAATAAAGTGTTCGGCTATTATATTGAAGTCACAAAAGCAAACCTTCATCTGCTTGAGGACGGACGGTATGAGCGGAAGCAGACCCTCACAAACGCCGAACGGTACATTACGCCGGAATTGAAGGAAAAAGAAGCGCTTATTTTAGAAGCGGAAAACAACATCTGCGAGCTGGAATATGAGCTTTTTGCCGGACTGCGTGAAAAGGTGAAACAATTTATTCCGCGTCTGCAGCGTCTTGCCAAACAAATGAGTGAGCTGGACGCACTGCAATGCTTTGCTACGATCAGTGAAAACAGGCATTACACAAAGCCCGTCTTTTCTGATAATGAAGTAAAAGTCATTGAAGGGAGACACCCCGTCGTTGAAAAGGTGATGGACAGTCAAGAATACGTCCCGAACAACTGCCTGATGGGCGATTCGCGGGAAATGCTCCTGATTACGGGTCCGAATATGTCAGGTAAAAGCACGTACATGAGACAGATCGCACTTCTATCGATCATGGCCCAGATCGGCTGTTTTGTGCCCGCGAAAGAAGCGGTTCTGCCGATTTTTGATCAAATCTTCACGAGAATCGGGGCAGCGGATGATTTGATTTCCGGACAAAGCACCTTTATGGTGGAAATGCTGGAAGCGAAAAACGCGATTGTGAACGCCACAAAAGACAGCCTGATCCTGTTTGATGAAATCGGCCGCGGGACATCAACGTACGACGGAATGGCGCTGGCACAGGCGATTATTGAATATGTCCATGATCATATCGGCGCTAAAACACTGTTCAGCACGCATTATCATGAGCTGACGGTGCTTGAAGATAAGCTTCCTCAGCTGAAAAACGTTCATGTGCGCGCAGAGGAATATAACGGAACGGTCGTGTTTCTCCATCAAATCAAAGAAGGAGCCGCAGATAAAAGTTACGGCATTCATGTCGCCCAGCTTGCCGAGCTCCCGGACGATCTGATCAGCCGCGCGCAGGAGATTTTGAAACAGCTTGAGCAGACGGGAGATAAACCGGAGCTTCCGGCGGTATCTGAGAAAAAGTCCGCCGTCAGAGAAGAACCGGCACAGCTGTCCTTTTTTGCTGACGGTGAAAAAGAACAGAAGGCACCGGCTGTTTCTAATAAAGAAAAACAAGTGCTTGAAGCTTTTAAGTCAATCAATATTCTCGATATGACGCCGCTTGAGGCGATGAATGAAATGTACAAGCTGCAAAAAAAATTAAAATAGAAAGAGGTGACGGACTTGGCAAAAGTCATCCAGCTGTCAGATGAACTCTCGAATAAAATAGCGGCCGGCGAGGTGGTCGAACGGCCTGCCTCAGTCGTTAAAGAATTGGTGGAAAACGCCATCGACGCAAACAGCACAGTCATTGAAATCGACATAGAGGAAGCGGGGCTTTCGTCGATTCGGGTGCTCGATAACGGCGAAGGGATGGAAACCGATGATTGCAAGCGGGCTTTCCGCCGCCACGCGACCAGTAAAATCAAAGATGAAAACGACCTGTTCCGGGTGAGAACACTCGGTTTCCGCGGAGAAGCTTTGCCAAGTATCGCGTCTGTTTCTCATCTGGAAATCAAAACGAGCATCGGCGAGGGAGCGGGAACCCATCTCATTCTTCAGGGCGGGAATATCATTTCTGAGCAGAAATCCTCCAGCAGAAAAGGAACGGAGATTATCGTTACCAACCTGTTTTTCAATACACCCGCCAGATTGAAATATATGAAAACCGTGCATACGGAGCTCGGCAATATTACGGATGTTGTCAACCGGATCGCTCTTGCGCATCCGGAAGTATCGATCCGTCTCCGCCATCAGGGGAAAAATCTGCTGCAGACAAACGGTAACGGGGACGTGCGCCATGTGCTGGCCGCAATTTACGGGACGGCGGTTGCGAAAAAAATGATACCGCTCCATGTCAGCTCGCTTGATTTTGAAGTCAAGGGCTACATTGCGCTTCCGGAAATCACGCGTGCATCCAGAAACTACATGTCATCTGTCATTAACGGAAGATACATTAAGAATTTCCCGCTTGTAAAAGCGGTGCATGAGGGCTATCACACACTACTGCCGATCGGCCGCCATCCGATTACGTTTATCGAAATTACGATGGACCCGATTTTGGTCGATGTCAATGTCCATCCCTCGAAGCTTGAAGTCCGCCTCAGCAAAGAGACGGAGCTGCATGAGCTGATCCGTGACGGGATAAAGGAAGTGTTTCAAAAGCAGCGGCTGATTCCGAGCGCCCAGCTCCCGAAAAAATCCGCGCCGGCACCGGCCAAAAACGAACAGCAATTTATGACATTCGAGGAAAGCGCGCCTGAGCGGAAACTTCCTGAAAAAACGCCGGAGCCGTCTTACTCACCGATGAAGCTGAGTTCGGTCGTAAAAGAGCCTGAGCCGGTAATAGAAGAAGAGTCCCTGCCGGATGAAGCGGGTCACGGAGTGCCGCCGAAGATCGGCATGCCGGTAACGGAAGCGCATGTTTCCGATATTCCGGAGCCTGAAGAGGAGGCTGACTCTGAAGAAATACGGGAAGAAAGAGTTCCGGTGATGTATCCGATCGGCCAAATGCACGGGACATATATTTTAGCCCAAAACGAAAACGGCTTGTATATCATTGACCAGCATGCTGCACAAGAACGGATTAAATACGAATATTTCCGGGAGAAAGTCGGGCAGGTCGAGCCTGAAGTGCAGGATATGATCGTGCCGCTCACCTTTCATTATGCGGCAAATGAGGCGCTGATCATTGACCAGCATCAGCATGAGCTTGAAAGCGTCGGAGTATTTTTAGAAGCATTCGGCACGAACAGCTACATCGTCCGCTGCCATCCGGCCTGGTTTCCAAAAGGGGAAGAAGCTGAACTGATTGAAGAAATCATTCAGCAGGTGCTTGACGCCAAACAGATCGATATTAAAAAACTGCGGGAGGAAGCGGCCATTATGATGAGCTGCAAAGGCTCAATCAAAGCGAACCGCCATTTGCGAAACGACGAAATCAAAGCGCTCTTGGATGACCTGCGCCGAACGACAGACCCGTTCACATGCCCGCACGGCCGGCCGATCATAATTCATCACAGCACGTATGAGATGGAGAAGATGTTTAAGCGTGTGATGTAGAAGGATTCTGTGAGGGATTTATCTCTCGTGCCCACATTTTGCCCACTGATTTTAGCTGTTTAGGTATTCATCAAACCGATTAATGCTTTTTTGATTGTGATTCTGCAAGATATGGATATAGACATCAGCTGTCATTTTCACATCCGTATGACCGAGTCTCTCACTTGCAAATTTGATATCTGCACCACTTTCTAGCAGCATAATGGTGTGTGTGTGTCTCAAACCATGTGGAGTAATGTGGTGCAGATCAGTTTTCTTTAGCAAGGAATCTATGACTTTATCAATTCCAAACGGTCCAAGGTCATCTCCCTTATGGTTGATAATAAAAAAGGGAGACTGGTTATAATTATCACCGTGTTTTATTTTATTTTCTTCTTGCCATTCCTTAAACTTTTTCATCTCTTTAATTAAAGTGTCATCGATGCTTATAGTTCTAACACTTTTACGGGTTTTAGGTGCTATGATTCCAAACTCGTTCTTAGATTTAGCAATCCTTAAAGTTTTGTTATTAAAGTCAATATCGGACCAATATAAAGCAATGAGTTCACCTTTTCTTAAGCCGGTCCTTAAAAGAGTTAAAGCGATCATGTGATGATATTTAGAAGATTTTGCTGCCTCCATAAAGACAGATACTTGTTCCTTGTCCAGGTAATTGTCTTTAAGCATTCTATAATCCGAATCTTTTTTTATAGAAATGTTTTGATATTATCAGGAATTGTCTTAACCATCTTACTAAAGCCGCAAGCTGATGAGCGGACTGAATAACTTCAAATACAGATTCACAGCAGACCGCAATCATATTGCGGTTTTTCCATTTGTGCAAATTACGGGGATAGTAGTAAAATCAAATAAAAGAAAAACAGGGGAGGACTAAAAAACTTAATCGTGTAGCTTTAAAATAAAGATTGATTATGTAAAACAAAGTCCGATAATTTATAAAAAAGTTTGATAGAATCACATTAACAATACAGATTTTTAGAATTCAACAAACGGTCCATTTAATGGCACAATTAATTTGTGATGCAAGTTAAAATTTGTTATCATCAATAACAATAGAATTAAACTAAAGATTATTTAAACAGCATAGAAAGGGGGGAAATGCTTTGAATATAAATTTAATATTATTTGTCTCATCAATTAATCAAGAACCTACAGAGGAAAATACTCAAACATTAGTGAAAACATTTGAATCTGACTTTCGCCCTCAAGTAGGAGATATAATTGACGATCCTGGATTTGATTCAGGTTTCCATAATGGATACGAGGTGGTAAAAGTTACAATAAATTATACTTCAAATGAGTGCCTTGTTTCACTGACGCCGTTAGCAATTGAAGTTGAAAAAATTAGTGTTGAAGATTATATAAAAAAGCTTAAAACACATGGGTGGAGTATTCAGTCTAGGTAGCACTCAGCAGTTTTTATTATAAGGTACTATTCCTCAGACTGCGCGTTTGTTGAAGATTCTAGACATAAAATGATCAAACTTTTTTATAAAACGATGATTGAAATGAATATAGAAAAAACGTGTTTTGATCAATCTTTTTTTCAAAACACGTTTTTTCTATTTGTACTTTTATCAAGGTTTATTAAGTTCATTTAATCAAACTTTATTTTAAGGCTACAAATCGCTTTCTCCCCGCTTAAATTAAAAGCCCAACTTTTTAGAGTTTGGGCTTTTTTAGATGATGCAATTTTGTATTTTGTCTTACGGAACCTCTCCTTGTCGCATGAGACTTTTTACAACTGCACGTAAATCTATTTCGCTTTTTCCTGTTTTTCTCTTTAACTGGCCTTTTACATCGGTAGCTCATGTTAAGTATAATACGGTATATTTCCTTTCTGAGTCAGCATATCTTTCATTCCCTTAAATTAAAAAGTTAAGACTATTTCTTAGATATATAAACATCCGCTATATTTATAATAGGGGTTCGCTTAAATTTAATTTTGTAACCATTCTCGGTCCACTCATCATCATATTTATTATCATCAAAAAAGGAGGCTGCTCTCTTTATGTCTAACCATGCTAATTTAATAAAAATATTTACCCAGAAAACTATTAGAAGCTCTGAAATATCAATGTTTTGAGTAATCATGGTTTATTGTCAAAAAACTAAAAATAACAGTACGTATGAGATGGAGAAGATGTTTAAGCGTGTGATGCAAGAACAATGATTTATGTGAGACTAAACCGTTATTTGCCCACAAGTAGCCTTACTAGTTTGAATGACCCAGCCTGTCAGAGATAACTTTTGAGTTTTTTAATTTCTGGTATAATTGTTGCATCTGTATGCCGTAAATCATGAAAATAATTTGTTTAACATCCAGCTGCTTTTCTTTCATATAAAAATTGTTTATGGATAGTATTTGGGGTGACAGCGCAGCATCTTGTGTTTGGTGTAACCGTCTATATGTCACTGCATTAATAGTGAAATAATGGAGAAAACGATTCCTTAAAATCTTAAAGTTATCTGTGAAGAACCAGGTGACTACCCTGAGTTATATAGATGGGTACCTGCTTTTCCAAATTCACAGGGAGGAGATGGAGGGGGAATTTAAATAAAATTGGAATTTGGCAGGTTATACTATCCGCAAGTTAGTCAAGGGGGACTAGTAATTAGCCCCCCCTTACATTTAGTTCTTCCTGCGGTTTTTTCTATTTTTGATCAAACTGAAAACCACTAAGAGAACCACACCGATAGCAACGATATAAAATGAAATTTCTGCTGCTGCGGTATTAATATTCTTAAGAACAAGGATAAGTCCTATTAAAACTATAGGAATGATGAAAGTTAGAATTTTTATAGCTTTTGGGCTCGGTTCAGCATTACTTTTATGTTCCATAGTTACCTCCGATCTTAGCACTTTAGAAAATAATCACTTTAAAGCTTAACACAGGATAAATTTGTTAAACACCAACAATAGCCCCGTTTAAATGAAAAGCCTAAGAGTTTTAGTAATCCGCCAAGCGGCTGTTGGGTTGCCAGTTCTTTTAGAGCACCCGCATAGCACGCATCTTCAACTGCACCAGTAAAATTGTCGATCGTATTAAGAATTATTTCAAAACGCCGATTCCGCCCATAGCAGCTTTAACTTTAGCAGGTATTGCATCCCAATCTGCTCTTAGTGCTTTTGCATCCCAGGGCAATTTACCTTGAGCAGTAAACTCCGACCCATATAACACAGTCTATTTGTCTAATGATTAATATTTACTTTTTACACTTAATGATTTTATGTTAGTTTTGGTTTTGCACAGTAAAAAGCTGCGCGACGCTTTCGTGAATTGTTGCAGCTAGGGCTGATTTGAAAAGAGTGTAAATTCCGCCTTACTTTTCTAAGTTCAATTATGTTAATGTCAACATAACGTTGAATTCGGTGTAAGAACTAAGGTATTCTGATATATTTCGAGAGCCCGTATGATTTAGTTTATCTTGAAGAAAAGGATTGAAATAATAATCTTGATTGCGGATCATTTCTAAAAACTGATTATCCCCTTCGACCGCTTCGGCAATTGCTTTTCAAAACAAAAGCTCAATTTGTTTTCTTTTTATCCGAAACTCATATTCATCCTTCATTTTCTGAATAAAATTCCCTAAAGAATTCATCTAAATTAATATTCTGATTTCCTTATATATCAGCATAGCAAATTGTAAAAAAGGTCCAGACTGGTGCTTTTGGCGGGAGCAGAAAGTTTTTTTAACTTTACCGGAAAATCCATGGAAAAACGTGGTGTCATCTGGTAAAGTGGTTACAGTCGGCTGGGCGGCGGCAGCAGTCTGCCCGGATCTTTTAAATGGGAATGGTGACAATGGATCATACATATGAAGTGCATCAAATCAAAACTTATCACCAGATGTGGTCCAACTATTGTTATATTATCGCAGACCGATCAAAAAAATCTGCGATAGCGGTGGACCCGTCCTGGGAAATCGATAAAATAACCGATAAACTGCATGAATTGGATGTTGATTTATCCGCTATTTTATTAACACATTCGCATTATGACCATGTAAACTTGGCGGAGCCGCTTCAGCAAATCTATCATTCTGATATATACATGTCGTCGGCGGAAATCGATTTCTATCAATTCCGGTGCAGAAACTTAATAGCGCTTGAAGACGGCCAAACCTTTGCGGCCGGAGGGTTTATCATCAGAAGTATACTGACCCCGGGACATACGGCCGGGGGAATGTGCTATTTGCTATCTGATCATCTTTTTACCGGTGACACCGTGTTTACAGAAGGGTGCGGTATATGTGAGGACAGGGGCAGCTCAGCTGAAGATATGTTTCACAGTATACAGAGGATCAAAGCCTCCATTCCGCCGCATGTGCGTGTGTATCCGGGGCACTCCTTCGGGGAGAAGCCGGGTCAAAAAATGGAGAGTCTTTTGAAAAACAATATTTACTTTCAGATTGAAAAAAAAGAACATTTTGTGAATTTCCGCAACAGAAAAAATCAAAAAGGGCTGTTTCATTTTAAGTAATGTGTAATTTAGTTCTATCTAACTAGCTTTTCTTTTGAGGCAAGGAACTTCTGAAATGGAATGGAAGTTATTACTAGATTTCTGGTGATGAATGGCTGAGTAACGGGAGTTTGCGGAAGAGAACGCCGGGCAGGCCGGATGGGACATTCTGCTTACGCCTGTTCCGAAAGCCCTGAGTCCGCCTTTCGACAGGGAAAAATAGGCATTATTCAGGAGTTCACATAGGATAAATTAACTTGACATGGTATTTTTGTGAAGTTACTATCAACTTGAACATGCTTCTTATCTGAATCCGAGAAAGGATGGCTGAGAAAATGATCACATACTTATTCCCCGGACAAGGTTCTCAAAAGCAGGGAATGGGGAGCTCATTGTTTGATGAATTTAAAGACTTAACGGAGCAGGCTGATGAAACACTCGGATATTCCATGAAACGGCTTTGTCTTGAGAATCCGTATTCCAACCTTCACAAGACGCAGTTCACCCAGCCTGCTTTATATGTTGTAAACGCGTTAAGCTATTTGAAAAAAATCCAAGACAATGACATAAAGCCGGATTATGTGGCCGGCCACAGTTTGGGAGAATATAATGCGCTGTTTGCAGCAGGTGCGTTTGATTTTATTACCGGTCTGCAGCTTGTCCGTAAAAGAGGCGAATTAATGAGTATGGCCACTGACGGAAAAATGGCCGCTGTTATGGGGTTAACTGCAGCACAAGTGTCAGACGCCCTTCAAACGCACGGATTACATACGATTGATATTGCCAATATGAATTCTCCTCACCAAGTTGTCATATCCGGACGCAAAGAAGACATTGAAAGAGCCAAAAGCGTATTCGAAGGATTAAAAGACGTTACGATGTTTCATCCGTTAAACGTAAGCGGCGCTTTTCACTCGAGGTATATGAGTGAAGCAAAACAAGAGTTCGAAAAATTTTTACAGTCATTTCATTTTTCTGCTATATCAATTCCTGTCATTTCTAATGTGCATGCCAGACCTTATGAGCAAGACGGAATCCACTCCGTTCTGGCCGATCAGATCGACCATTCAGTGCGATGGAACGACAGCATCCGCTATCTGCTGGACAAAGGGCGGATGGAATTTGAAGAAGTCGGCCCAGGCCATGTGCTGACAGGACTTATTCACCGCATCAAAAAAGAAACTGAAGCTTCACCCGCCATGTAGCGGAACGCAAGTCAAAATTCTTATCTCACACAATAGTGCCAGCCATACAACATCACGACCACTTCACTTGCACACGACATCACGAAAAACTCACAAATCAATATTTTGAAAAAATAAAGAGCAAAAAGGAGAACAAATGAACCAGCCAATTGTTTTCATGTTTTCTGGACAGGGTTCCCAATACTATCAAATGGGGAAAGAGCTGTTTGCACATAACGCCGCTTTTCGGCAGAAAATGCTTGACTTGGACGATTTTGCAGTCAGCCGTTTCGGTTACTCTGTCCTTAAAGAGATGTATCATACAGGCAATCGTCTGTCTGATCCATTTGACCGCCTTCTTTTCAGCCATCCTGCCATTTTTATGGCTGAGTACGCACTTGCATATGCTTTGGAGCAAAGAGGCATACGTCCCGATTATGTGATCGGAGCAAGCCTCGGAGAGTATGCAGCGGCCGCTGTGTCGGGCGTGCTGAGCGCCGAGGATGCTTTAGATTGCGTGCTGGAACAGGCCCGAATCGTTACGGAAACTTGCCGTAACGGCAGCATGCTTGCGATACTGGGTGATCCGGCTTTATATCAAGATGATCCGCTGCTCGGCGAACATAGTGAATTGGCATCTGTAAACTATCATTCTCACTTTGTCATCTCGGGAGAGCGGGAACATATCAAAAAGATCATGGACGATCTGAGAGAAAAGCAGATTCCTCATCAGCTATTGCCGGTATCTTACGGGTTTCACTCAGCGCTGGTTGATCAGGCGGAACAGCCGTACAAGCGCTTTTTAGCTCAGAAATCAATCCGGACTCCGTTTATACCGTACATCTCCAGTGCGACCGGAGAGGCTGAGACCGATATACAAGCGGACTTTTTCTGGGATATCGTAAGAAAGCCGATTCGATTCCGCGAAGCGCTTCAATTCGCAGACAGCCGCCAAAAAGGATTCTATATTGATGCCGGGCCTTCCGGAACATTGGCCGCATTTGCCAAACAGATTCTTCCTGCAGGATCGGCTGAACGCATCCGTGCCATTATGACGCCGTTTCATAAAGAACAAACACATTTGCAGCAAATAGAAGACAGCATTTTATCACCGCCCGGAAGGAGACTGTAAGATGATCAGCTTTGTTTTTCCAGGCCAAGGCTCGCAAAGAATAGGGATGGGGGAGGACCTGTTCGGCCGCTATCCTGAATTAACCGCAAAGGCCGATCACATTCTCGGATATTCCATTCAGGAGCTGTGCCGGGACGGAGAACGTCTCAATCAGACTCAATTCACTCAGCCGGCGCTCTATGTCGTCAATGCCCTCAGTTATTTGAAAAAAACAGAAGAAACCGGCTTGAAACCGGATTTTACCGCCGGACACAGTTTGGGCGAATATAACGCGTTATACGCTTCGGGCGCCTTTGATTTTGAAGAAGGCTTACAGTTGGTCAAAAAAAGGGGCGAACTGATGAGCCGCGCAAAAGGAGGCGGCATGGCAGCGGTGATCGGCCTGACTCATGAGCAGGTGACGGATGTTTTAAGAGAAAATCACTTGGATATGATTGATATCGCCAACATGAACACACCGCAGCAAATTGTCATTTCCGGATATAAAGAAGATATTGAAAAAGCAGCATCCGTTTTTGAAGCCGTAAACGGCGTAAAAATGGTTCACCGCTTAAATGTCAGCGGCGCCTTTCACTCCAGATACATGCTGGAAGCGAAGGAAGAGTTTTCACGGTTTATTGAATCTTTCCATTTTAAGCCGCTGTCCATCCCGGTCATTTCAAATGTGACGGCAAGACCCTATGAGCAGAGAGAGCTGAAAGAGACACTCACCGGACAAATAACGGGATCGGTGAACTGGACAGACAGCATCCGTTTCTTAATGGGAAGAAAGAACATGAGCTTTGAGGAAATCGGTCCCGGAAAAGTGCTGACGGGGCTGATACAAAGAATTACGGCTGAAGCGGAGCCGATAACAGATGAAATCAAAGTCCCGGCTGAGGCTGGAAAAAGCTCAATTACGGCGGCGTCTTTAGGAAATGAAGAGTTTAAGCGCGATTATCAATTGAAATACGCCTACTTGGCCGGCGGCATGTACCGCGGAATTTCTTCGAAAGAAATGGTTGTCAAACTGGCTGAAAAAGGAATGATGGGCTTTTTCGGAACGGGCGGTTTGAACATCGCGCACGTTGAGGACGTCATTTTGTCAATTCAGCATGAGCTTCGTGACGGCGGTTCCTTCGGCATAAATGTTGTACATAACATGAAGCATACAGATTCAGAAGAAAAAATGATTGATCTTTTACTGAAGCATGGGGTTCAGAACTTGGAAGCATCAGCGTTTTTAACGGTTACTCCCGCTTTAGTAAGGTTTCGCGCTAAGGGGTTAAAACGCGGTGCCGGCGGACAAATAATAGCGCGTCAGCGGATTATCGCCAAGCTGTCCCGTCCGGAAGTAGCGGAAGCGTTTCTCAGCCCGGCGCCTGATCACATTCTGCAGAAACTTGCAGCCGAAAACAAAATTACCGCTGAAGAAGCAAGTCTGATGAGAGAAATACCCGTTGCGCATGACATCTGCGTAGAGGCTGATTCAGGCGGCCACACTGACGGCGGAGTTGCTTACAGTCTCATGCCGGCGATCATCCGTTTACGAGATGACATGATGAAAAAATACCGATACGGCAAAACTGTCCGCATCGGAGCCGCAGGGGGAATCGGAACGCCCGAGGCTGCCATGGCCGCATTTATGCTCGGCGCTGATTTTATTGTGACCGGATCTATTAACCAATGCACCGTTGAGGCAGCGACGAGCGGCCTCGTAAAGGACCTCCTGCAGCAGATGAATGTACAGGACACGGCCTACGCGCCGGCCGGCGATATGTTTGAATCAGGCAGCAAGGTGCAGGTATTAAAGAAAGGGCTGTTCTTTCCGACCCGCGCCTCTAAGCTGCATGAACTGTATCAGCGTCACCGCTCAATTGAAGAAATTGATGAAAAGACACTCAGACAAATAGAAGAGAAGTATTTTAAGGCAAGTGTAAGCAGTATTTATGACAAAGTGAAGGCTCATTATTCGAATGAAGACATTTCAAAAGCCGAACGGAATCCGAAACAGAAAATGGCGCTCATATTCAAATGGTATTTCAGGCAAAGTTCTGCTTCGGCGATTAAAGGAGACCCGGATGCCAAGGTAGACTTCCAGATTCATTGCGGCCCGGCATTAGGCGCCTTTAATCAATGGGTGAAAGGTACGGAGCTGGAGTCCTGGGAAAACCGCCATGCCGATGGTATCGGCCTGCGGCTTATGGAAGAGACGGCCACGCTTTTGAATCAGAAGTTAGGTTCATTTTTGCAAACGTGTTGACAAGACGAAATGATAGATTGAAAACATGGAATATTCATAAAAGATGAAACAGGGAGGAACTGACAATGAGTAAAGAAAGAATCTTTGAATTGCTGCAGAACACAATCTACGAGGTTTTACCTGATTTAGAAGGCGAACAGCTTTCGCAGGAAGACCGGTTAGTTGATCTGGGGGCGGATTCAGTGGACCGCGCCGAAATTATCACGATGATGCTTGAAGAATTATCACTGCAGATCCCGCGTGTTGAGCTGACGGGAGTGTCAAACATCGGCGAATTGGCGGAAAAGCTTTATGAAAAGGTACAGGCTGTCTGATAAAACGGTGAAATAATCGGAAACTCAAAATTCATATTGGAGGCGAAGTTCATGGCGGCTGCCGGAATAGAAGCGATAAATGTGTTTGGCGGGACAGCATACCTTGATGTCATGCAGCTGGCGGAGTACAGAAACTTAGACCCTGCCAGATTTGAGAATTTACTGATGAAAGAAAAAGCGGTGGCGCTTCCGTACGAAGACCCCGTTACATTCGGCGTTAACGCGGCAAAGCCGATTATCGACCGATTGACAGAGGCTGAAAAAGACAGAATCGAGCTGCTGATTACCTGCTCGGAGTCCGGCATCGACTTCGGAAAATCACTCAGTACATATATTCATGATTACTTAGGCCTCAACCGGAACTGCCGTTTATTTGAACTGAAACAAGCCTGTTATTCAGGAACGGCGGGTTTGCAGATGGCGCTTAACTTTATTTTGTCGCAGACATCCCCCGGAGCGAAGGCGCTTGTCGTCGCGACGGATATTTCCCGGTTTTTAATTGCCGAAGGCGGCGATGCGTTAAGCGAGGATTGGTCTTACGCAGAACCGAGCGCCGGAGCGGGTGCCGTCGCCTTATTGATCGGTGAAAATCCAATCGTATTTCAGGCGGATGCGGGCGCTAACGGCTACTACGGCTATGAGGTGATGGATACATGCCGTCCGATCCCGGACAGTGAAGCCGGTGACGCCGATTTGTCATTGATGTCTTACCTCGATTGCTGTGAACAGACATTTCGCGAGTACAAAAACCGTGTGCCGGGCGCTGACTACAAAGAGACGTTTCACTATCTTGCCTTCCATACACCGTTTGGCGGCATGGTCAAAGGGGCCCACCGGACGATGATGCGCAAGCTTGCAAAAGCGAAAAACGCTGAAATCGAACAGGATTTTCAAACCAGAGTAGAGCCGGGGCTCCGCTACTGCCAAAGAGTCGGAAACATTATGGGAGCAGCCTCTTTACTGGCTCTTGCAAGCACGATTGACCAAGGGGCATTCGACACTTCTAAGCGGATCGGCTGTTTTTCGTACGGCTCCGGGTGCTGTTCAGAATTTTACAGCGGCGTTGTGACGCCTGAAGGACAAACGCGGCAGCATTCTTTCAAAATAGAAGAGCATCTGAACAACAGATACAGGCTGTCCATGGAAGAGTATGAAGAACTGTTTAAAGGCAGCGGTCTGGTGAAGTTCGGAACCCGGAATGTCAAATTGGATATGAATATGATTCCGAACATTTTAGACCATCATGCCGGGAGCCCTCGTTTATATTTGGAAGAAATCACGGAATTTCATCGGAAATACAGGTGGATATCGTGACCTATGAAACGATAAACGTCCGTTTTCAGCAAAATGTCTGCTTCATCACCTTTGATCGGCCTGAAGCCAACAATACGATTAATGAGCGTTTAGTGGAGGAATGCCTGCATGTTCTTTCTGAATGTGAAGACTCCGTGACCTCCGTAGTGCTTGAAGGGCAGCCGGAGGTATTTTGTTTCGGGGCGGATTTTGATGAGATGTACCGGAAAATGAGGCAGGGAATGCAGCATGCGGAATCGCAGGAGCCGCTTTACCGTTTGTGGCTGGCATTAAAATCCGGGCCGTACATTACAATCGCCCGCGTCCGCGGAAAAGTAAATGCGGGAGGTGTCGGTTTTGCTGCCGCGTGCGATATCGTCATTGCAGAGGAGAGTGCTTCGTTCAGTTTATCTGAACTGTTATTCGGACTTTATCCAGCCTGCGTTCTGCCGTTTTTAATTCAAAGAATCGGATGTCAAAAGGCGCATTATATGACGATTATGACAAAGCCAGTGCCGGCACGCCAGGCGCTTGAATGGGGACTTTGTGACGTATGCGTCCCGGACTCAGCAACAGAGCTGAGAAAGCATTTGCTGCGTCTTCGCCCACTGTCGAAAAAAGCAGTCATCCGCTATAAACAATACATGGATTCCTTAAACGACCTTGTTCATCGTTCGAAATCCATTGCTCTAGCCGAAAATCAAGCGATGTTTTCAGATCCGGATAACCAATCAGCCATCTTCCGTTATGCAGAAACGGGGCGGCTTCCTTGGGAAACGGAGAACAGTTAGGAGGATATCATGCCGAACGCCGCAGTTGAACTGCTCGAAATTGAACCGGATATTATCCAAGTGACAATGCAGGATAAAGCCCATAAAAACGCCTTCTCCAAAGAACTGACGGATGGATTGATGGAAGCATTCACCCGTATAAAAAAATCGTCAGTCTATAAAGCTGTGATTTTAACAGGGTACGGCCATTACTTTGCTTCCGGAGGCACACAGGAAGGCCTGCTCAGGATTCAGCAGGGCATCACGAAGTTTACGGAAGACCGCATGTACTCTTTGGCGCTGGAATGTGATATCCCCGTCATTTCCGCCATGCAGGGACACGGAATCGGAGGCGGGTTTGTCATGGGGCTTTTCAGTGATTTTGTCATTTTAAGCAAAGAAAGCGTGTATACCGCAAACTTTATGAAATACGGTTTCACCCCCGGAATGGGCGCTACCTTTATCGTTCCGGAGAAGCTTGGGGCAAGCCTCGGCCATGAAATGCTGTTAAACGGCGGCCACTACCGCGGCGGTGACCTGGAGAAAAGAGGGGTGCCTTTTCCGGTGCTTCCTCGGCAGGAAGTACTAGACTATGCGCAGGAATTGGCCCGTGAGCTAGCAGAAAAACCGAGAAACTCTTTAATTACATTGAAAAGGCACTTGGTGACGCCGTTTCGCGAGCAGCTTCCGGCCGTCATTGAGAAGGAGTTAATCATGCACGATGAGACGTTTCATGATGATGAAGTGAAAAAACGAATCACGACGATGTACGGAGTATAAGACATACATCTTACATACAGATGAAATGGAGGCAGCTCTATGAAAAGTGATATGAAGGCAAGCGGGTTACTCAAGCCATCTGTCAGCTATGGAAAATCATTGCGGCTTTCAGCGGATCAGCCGATGACGATTCCTGAAGTCCTGCACAAAACCGCCGCGGCAGCGGGAGATCAAAAGGGCATCACATATATACAGCCTGACGGCACCAAAGTGTACCAGACTTACAGCAGCCTGAAAAAGATCGCTCTTTCGATTGTGAAAGGGCTCCGCCAATCAGGAGTGAAGGCTCAGGATGAAGTCATATTACAGCTCAGTGACAATTCCCAGCTGATTCCTGCTTTTTGGGGCTGTGTTTTTTTAGGAGCGATCCCGGTTCCGCTTGCGGCCGCTCCGGCTTATACAGAAATGAACAGCGGGACGCAAAAACTGAAAGACGCCTGGACGCTTTTGAATCAGCCGTATGTCATCACAAGCCGTGACGTGCTGCCGGAGATGACTGAATGGGCGGAGGAGCAGGAGCTTTCCGGGTTTTGCGCTTTGGCGGCAGAAGATCTCAGTGCGCACGAAATGGATACGGACTGTCATCATCCCCGTCCGGAAGATTTGGCGATGCTGCTTTTGACCTCGGGAAGCACGGGCACGCCGAAAGCCGTGATGCTCAGCCATGAAAACATCGTCTGCATGGTCAAAGGAAATATTCAGATGCAGGGCTATACAAGTGAGGATGTCACGTTTAACTGGATGCCTTTTGACCATGTCGGCGGCATCGGAATGCTTCATCTGCGTGATGTTTATCTCGGATGTGAGGAAATCAACATACCGAGCGAATCCATTTTGATGGACCCTTTAAAATGGCTCGACCTGATTGATCATTACCGCGCTTCGGTCACGTGGGCCCCAAATTTTGCCTTTGGGCTGCTTGCTGATTTTGCAGAAGAGATTCAAACGCGGAAATGGGACTTATCTTCCATGCGTTACATGCTGAACGGCGGGGAGGCCGCGGTTGCGAAAGTCGGACGCAGAATTATGGAGCTTTTAGAGCCGCACGGTCTGCCGGCTAATGCCATCCGTCCCGCATGGGGAATGTCCGAAACGTCTTCGGGCGTTATTTTCTCAGATGAGTTTACACTGGAAAACACGAGTGACGACGATCGTTTCGTCGAGATCGGTCTGCCGATCCCGGGATTTAATATGAGAATTACGGATGACCGCAATCAAGTGGTGGAAGAAGGAGAAATCGGCCGCTTCCAAGTGTCGGGTCTGACTGTAACGAGCGGATATTATGAGCGCCCGGACTTAAACGAGAGTGTCTTTACAGAAGACGGCTGGTTTGAAACGGGAGATCTCGGATTTCTGCGTGAAGGCCGCCTGACGATAACGGGGCGCACGAAAGATGCCATCATTATCAACGGTGTGAATTATTACAGCCATGCCATTGAATCAGCCGTTGAGGAATTGCCGGAAATTGAAACGTCATATACAGCGGCATGCGCCGTCCGGCCGAATCAAAGCACGACAGATGAGCTGGCGATTTTCTTTGTGACATCTGTTCCGTTGGATGAGAACCGCATGACGAAGCTTCTTCATCACATTCACCAGCACGTGACACAGAGAATCGGCGTTACCCCTGATTATCTGCTTCCGGTCGCAAAAGAAGACATTCCTAAGACGGCGATCGGGAAAATCCAGCGCACTCAGCTGAAACATTCATTTGAACAAGGGCAATTTGATTCATTACATAATAACAGACAAGAAGGCGGCAATTCAGACACGGCTTCTGCAGAGAAAGAAATTGAACGGGATTTTATCCGTTTTCTGAAAGAGGAACTTTCCATCGCGGATGAGCTCGTTGATCCAAATACACCGTTTCAAAGTCTTGGCGTCAATTCCATCAAGATGATGAAACTCGCCAGATCAATTGAAAAAACGTATCACATCCGGCTGACGGCAAGAGAGCTGCACAAAAACCCGACGATTGGCGCTTTAGCGGCTTATACTGCTGAAAAAGCGGCAAACATGTCAGCGGACCATCATCCCCAAAAAGCCGAACCGCCGGCAGAACGGGAGAGACGGCAAACGGCGCCAGCGTTTTCAGAAGTCCAAAAAGGGCTGTGGACATTGCAGAAAATGTCGCCTGAAACGACTGCATACCATGTCCCGCTCTGTTTCCGATTCACATCCGGAATCGACAAAGAGAAACTGAAACAGGCGTTTCAGCTCGTATTAAAGCAGCATCCGATGCTCAAAAGCGCCGTGAATGAAACAGACGGCGGGTTTTATTTCATAGAAGCGGCAGATCCTTTTGTATTCTCGGAAGAAGATATTTCTGACGTCAATGAATCACAAATATCCGCTCTGATACGGAAAAAAGTGAAAGAGCCGTTTGTCAAAGAAGGCGGGCCTTTGCTGCGCGTGCAGCTGCTTTCAAAATCCGCCGAGGAACATTATCTTTTGACGGTCATTCACCACATCGTGTTTGACGGCATTTCATCCATTACATTTATTCACAGTCTGCTGGATCATTATCAGGCGCTGCTGGAGGGAAAAGAAGAGTTTACGGCTGCTGCTCCCGGTATTCATCCCGATTTCGCGGCTTGGGAAAAGGGGTATTTAGCGGGTGAAGAAAGCAAAGCTGCCCGCGCTTACTGGATGAAACAGCTCGAGGGCGATCTGCCTGACCTTCAACTTCCGCCGATGCGCACGGAAAGCAGTGTTCCGGAGTTTACAGAAGATACGCTGACACGCCGTCTTCCCGAACGGCTGCTGAATAATATAACGGCGTTTGCCGCATCCCGTTCGATTCATTTGTCTACCGTCATGCTGAGCTGCTATATGGTGCTTTTAAGCAAATATACGGATAAGGAAGATATTGTGACAGGTATGCCTGCAATGGTCAGACCCGAAGAACGCTTTGACGGAGTGGTCGGCCATTTCCTTAACATGCTTCCCATACGGAGCAGAGCCGGACGAAAAGAAACATTTGCTGACTTTGTTCAAAAGGTGCAGGATGCCGTTCTGGACGGGCTGGATCACTCCTTTTATCCGTTTCCGAAAATGGTGCGTGATGTGCATGCGAAACCCCGGCAGAACGGTTCGCCTGTTTTCAGCAATGCCTTTTTCTATCAGAACTTTCTGCAGCATTCGAGCTATCAATCGATGCTTGATGAATACAAGGAATTCTCCTGTGAGTTTGTAAAAGACATTCATCAGGAGGGGGAATATGATCTTGTATTTGAAATGTGGGAAGAAGCATCAGGCATGGATCTTACGATTAAATACAGCACCGAACTATTCGACGAAGCAGGGGCGGCCAGGCTTTTCAGCCAATTTGTACAGGCTGCTGAAGCTTTGACGGCGAATCCGGATATGCCGCTTGAGAACGTTTCTCTCATGACAAAAAGAGAGGAGCACATGCTTCTTAAGACTTGGAATGAAACAAGCCGTGAATATCCGGATGCCTGCTTCCATGAATTGTTCGAACGTCAGGCGGCAGAAACGCCGGACGCTTGTGCGGTCGTGTATGAAGAGCAAAAGCTGACGTACCGTGAGCTTGATGAAAAAAGCACGAAGCTGGCGCTCTATTTGCAGGCGCACGGTGCAGGCCCTGATGACCTCATCGGCATTTATACAGACCGTTCATTGCATATGGCTGTCGGCCTTCTCGGCATTTTAAAAGCAGGGGGAGCGTATGTGCCGCTTGATCCTTCTTATCCCGCTGACAGATTGGAATATATGATCGCCGACAGCAGGATTTCAATGTGCCTGACGACAGCTGATTTAGAGCACTCTTTGAACTGGGGAGGCGTGCAGACAACTGCCATTGACCGCGATTGGTCTCATATTGAAAGTACAGCCGCGGAAAGACCGTCGCTGAAGCGGTTAGTGACACCTGACGATCTGGCGTACGTCATTTACACGTCGGGCAGCACGGGCAAACCGAAAGGCGTGATGATTCCGCACCGGGCGCTGACCAATTTCTTACTCTCGATGGCGAATGAACCGGGGCTTTCGTCTAAAGACAAACTGCTTGCCGTCACGACATATTGCTTTGACATCGCGGCACTGGAGCTTTACCTTCCTTTAATCAAAGGAGCGGAGTGCAACATCTGTAAGACAGAAGTCACAAAAGACGCACGGAAGCTGAAAGAGCTGATTCAAGAGTACAAACCGACGATCATGCAGGCGACCCCGTTTACGTGGAAAATGCTCTTTCATTCCGGATGGTCAAATGAAGAAAATGTGAAAATCCTTTGCGGCGGAGAGGCGCTTAGCGAACAATTGAAGCAGCAGTTTCTCGATACGAAAAGTGAGGCTTGGAATATGTTCGGGCCGACAGAGACGACAATCTGGTCCGCGGTGCAGCGGATAACGGAGAATGAGAGCGCGCTTACGATCGGACGCCCGATCGCCAATACCCGCGTGTATATTATGGATTCCGGTCTCAACCCTGTTTTAGAAGGGGTGCCGGGAGAACTTTGTATTGCGGGAGACGGATTGGCAAGAGGGTATTTCAACAAGCCTGAGCTGACAGATAAAGCTTTCGTCAGCCACCGGCTCGAACTGGGATCAAAGCTTTATAAAACAGGCGATATGGCGCGTTTTCTTCCCGGCGGCCGCATTGAATACATGGGACGGATGGACACCCAAGTCAAAATCCGCGGCTACCGCATTGAACCCGGAGATATTGAGAGCAGGCTGAATGCCCATCCGGCCGTACAGGAAAGTGTAGTGGTTGTGAACAATCACTCCGGAAATGAGAAGCTTTGCGCGTTTTATATCCGGAAAAACGGAGAGCCGCTTCCGTCTGCAAAGGAATTGCGCAATCATTTGAAACAAGCGCTGCCGGCCTATATGACGCCAGCTTCGTTTATCCGTCTTGAAGAGCTGCCGCTCACACCGAACGGAAAAGTGGACCGCAAGCTTCTTGCTGCCCGCGATCTGACGGAAAAGCAGCCGGACACACAAACATTTTCATCATCTCATATCCAGCAGGCGGTGCTGGCGATTTGGCAGGATGTATTGAAAAGCAAAGATATAGAGCTTGATGACCGCTTTTTTGATGCGGGGGGAGATTCGCTTCTTGCCGTGACTGTCACTGACCGGATGACGCAGGAATTGGATTGTGAATTCAGTGTAACGGAGCTGTTTGAATACGCGACGGTAAAAGACATCAGCCGGTATATCGCTGAACAAAAACCGAAAGAAGCCGTTTTGGCTCCTGTACCGCAAAAGAAAGTGAATGCAGAAGACCGGGAACACCCGGCGGGAGAATTTCCCGATTATTACGAGGACAGTCTTGCGGTTATCGGTATATCCTGTGAGTTTCCGGGAGCGAAAGATCATTATGAATTTTGGAATAACATCAAAGAAGGCAAAGAAAGCATCACCTTCTTTTCAAAAGAAGAGCTCCGCCGATTCGGTATTTCTGAAGAACTGGCTGATCATCCCGGCTTCGTTCCGGCTAAATCAGTTTTAGAGGGGAAAGAAATGTTTGATCCCGGTTTCTTCGGCTTTTCACCGAAAGATGCGGAATATATGGACCCTCAGCTGAGAATGCTTTTGCTCCATTCATGGAAGGCAATCGAGGATGCGGGGTATATCTCCAAAGAAATTCCGGAAACAAGCGTGTATATGTCTGCCAGCACGAACTCTTACCGCAGCCTGCTGCCGGGGGAGACGACAGCACAGCTGGAAACGCCGGATGGCTACGTGTCATGGGTGCTTGCCCAAAGCGGTACGATTCCGACGATGATTTCTCATAAACTCGGGTTGAAAGGGCCGAGCTATTTTGTTCATGCCAACTGCTCATCTTCGTTAATCGGCCTGCATTCGGCTTTTCAAAGCCTGCAGTCCGGCGAAGCCAAGTACGCCCTTGTCGGCGGTGCGACCCTTCATACGGAATCAAGCGCCGGGTATGTTCATCAGCCGGGGCTGAATTTTTCGAGCGACGGGCATATTAAAGCGTTTGACGCGGATGCTGACGGAATGATCGGCGGTGAAGGGGCCGGCGCCGTGCTCTTGAAAAAAGCGTCTGATGCGGTTAAGGACGGCGACCATATTTATGCGCTGCTGCGCGGAATCGGCGTCAATAACGACGGAGCGGATAAGGTCGGATTTTATGCGCCGAGCGTCAAAGGACAAGCTGAGGTCATTCAGAAGGTCATTGATCAGACGGGCATCCATCCCGAAACGATCGCGTACGTCGAAGCTCACGGCACAGGAACAAAACTCGGCGATCCGATCGAACTGTCCGCACTTCAATCGGTGTACGGCCGATATACAGATAAAAAACAATACTGCGGCATCGGTTCAGTCAAAACAAATCTCGGGCATTTGGATACAGCGGCCGGAATGGCGGGCTGCATCAAGGTTGTCATGAGCTTATATCATCAGGAAATCGCGCCGAGCATCAATTACAAAGAGCCGAATCCGAATCTTCATTTAGAAGACTCTCCGTTTTACGTAGCGGGAGAAAAGAAAGAGTTAACCCGTGAGAACAGAGCGCACCGCATGGCTTTAAGCTCTTTCGGTCTTGGCGGAACAAACACACACGCGATTTTTGAACAATATCCGGATGCATCCGAAGCAGCAGACGCTGCCGGTCCGTTCATCATTCCGTTGTCTGCCAGAAAAAAAGATCGTCTGAAGGAGTACGCAAAACAGCTGCTGGCTTTTCTGGAAAGAAAAACGGACGCCGGCCTCGCTGATCTTGCCTACACGTTCCAAGTCGGAAGGGAAGCGATGGAAGAGCGTGCGGCCTTTATCACAAGCGGCACTGCGGAGCTGAAGCGGCAGCTTGCCGATTTTATCAATGATAAGCCGGCTGTAACAGGCTGCTTCAGAGGAGAAAAACAGCAGGTGAAAGATATTGCCTGGCTTTCTGATGATGATGACAGCGCTGAACTCATTGAGAAATGGCTTGCGAAAGGAAAAGGACCGAAGCTCTGTGAAATGTGGAGTAAAGGCGTCGCCATCAATTGGCACAAGCTTTACAAAGACAAGCATCCGAAACGAATCAGCGTGCCGGTCTACCCGTTTGCAAAGGAGCCGTACTGGCCGAAAAAAGCAGAAAAGAACACATCTGCCGCACACACCGGAGTCTCAGTTTTACACCCGATCGTGCAGCAAAATACGTCAGATTTGGCCGTTCAGCGGTTCAGCTCACGGTTTACAGGCTCAGAATTTTTCCTGAAGGATCATGTGGTCAGGGAAAAAGCGGTGCTGCCGGGAGCGGCATATTTGGAAATGTCTTATGAAGCGGTAAAACGGGCGCTTGGCGGCTTATTAAAAGACCAAGACAGAATAACGCTCCATCATACCGTCTGGATGAAGCCGATCGTCGTTCACGAACAAGAGCGCCAGGTCCATATTGCGCTGTTCCCTGAAGAGGACGGCATCATCTCATATGACATTTACAGCGTAAACGCTGACGGCGAAGAAGTGCTGCACAGCCAAGGACGGGCCGAAATCATTAAGGTTGAACAAGAGCCTGAGAGAGACCTTTCTGCCATACAAAACAGATGCACAGCGGACATTCTTGATCCGGCGGCCTTTTATCGGGAAGGCCGGAGCAGGGGGATGTTCCACGGAAAAGCCTTCCAAGGCATTAAGTCCGCCTTTATCGGCGAGAAAGAAGTGCTCTCGGACATACAGCTTCCGGATTCTGTTTCTTACACGAACGGACAATTTACGCTTCATCCGAGCATCATTGATTCGGCTATTCAGACGGCGACGATCTGCATTATGCAGGAGTTTTCCGGACAAAAGCTGATTCTGCCGTTTGCGCTGGAATATCTTGAAGTCATCAAAGCATGCACGCCGACTATGCGGGCGCATGCACGCTTCAGCGAAGGATATCAAACCGGTGATTCCGTGCAGAAAGCCGACATTGACCTGTTCGACGAAACAGGAGCGCTTTGCGTGAAGGTGAGAGGATTCTCTACGAGAGTGCTTGAAGGCGATGCAGAATCGGCTCAGCGGCTATCAGGCTCGGAAAAGGTCTTGTTTGCACCGGTCTGGAAAGAAGCCGCCGCATCCGAGAAAGCTTCTGTCCATGCTGATGAGCATTTGATCATACTTTGTGAAGATGCCTGCCGTATAAAAGATGAAGCGGCATCCGGCCTGAAAGACGCCGAACTGTTGATTGCAGAAGGTGAGGGTGAAACAGCCGCTGAACGCTTCCAAAGCTTTGCGCAGACAATCGCCGAACACATCCGGCGGATCATCAGCGAAAAAAGGCAGGGCCGCATTCTGATTCAGACCGTTATCTCAGCAGACGGCAGCCAGCAATTGTTTGCGGGGTTAACAGGTTTGTTAAAAACAGCCGAGCTGGAATACGGAAAACTTGACTGTCAGCTCATCGAAATGGAATCAATCGGCGAAATGCCGGCTGTCGCTCAAAAACTGAAAAACGACAGTCATCGGCCGCATGATAAACATATCCGTTATAAAGGAGAAAAACGGTATGTGAAGGCTTGGGAAGAAATGCATCCCGCAGGGGGCGGCATCGTCTGGAAGGACGAAGGTGTATATCTGATTACCGGAGGCGCGGGAAGCCTGGGCTTGATGTTCGCAAAAGAAATCGCAGGTCGCGTAAAACACCCGAAAATCATTCTGACCGGCCGCTCAAATCTGGCAGAAGCCAAACAGCGTGAGCTTGCTATGCTTCAGCACTCCGGCGCAAATGTCGTCTACAAAAAGCTGAATGCGGCAGACCGGCGGGAAAATGAAGCGCTGATCAAAGAGATTACGGCGGAATTCGGAAAGCTTAACGGAATTATTCACGCTGCGGGAGTGATACAAGACCGCTTCCTGCTGCAAAAAACGAAGGAAGAGTTCAGAGAAGTACTTGACCCGAAAGTCATCGGAACCGCTTATTTAGATGAAGCCAGCAAAGACTGCAATCTTGACTTTTTCGTATTGTTCTCCAGTGTTTCCGGCGTTCTCGGCAATGTCGGGCAGGCTGATTATGCCGCCGGCAACGCGTTTATGGATGCATACGCCGCTTACAGGCAATCCCTTACGGAGAATGGCCTTCGGCACGGAAAAACGGTCGCCTTTAACTGGACGCTGTGGAAAGATGGCGGTATGCAGGCGGGAGACGAGACGGAGAAAATGATGAAAAAAGCTTTCGGCATGGTTCCGCTTCAAAAGGCGTCAGGCCTGGCTGCATTTTATGAAGGAATGGCTCAGGAAAAGCCGCAACTTTTAGCAGCCGAAGGACACGCAGCAAAATTAAAACAGTCGTTCCTATCTGTTTCTGAAACTGAAAAGCCGCAGGTGCAGAGTATAGAGCCTGTATCCGCCGTTTCGGGAGACAAATGGCACGGTGCGCTTATCCGATTGGTCAGTTCAATTTTAAAAGTCGGCCAAGACGAGATTGATATTGATACGGAACTGAGTGAATACGGTTTTGATTCCGTATCGTTTACCGTCTTTACGAATCAATTAAATGAAGCGTATCAGCTGGAGCTGGCGCCGACGATCTTCTTCGAACACGGGACGATCCGCAGTTTAGCAGAGTATTTGACGGATGAGGCAGAAGCCGGCCTTCCTTCTCAGCCGGAAGAAAAACACGATGCAGAAGAATCTCTTCAAACGCTTCACACCGCTTTGACAGCCATGGTAAGCGGCATTTTAAAAGTTGACCGTGAGGACATTGAGACAGATACGGAATTGAGTGAATACGGTTTTGATTCCGTATCCTTTACCGTCTTTACGAATCAATTAAATGAAGCGTATCAGCTGGAGCTGGCGCCGACGATTTTCTTTGAGTACGGAACGATCAGCAATCTCGCCGGATATTTGGCAAAAGAGCATCCGGGCCGTTTCGGCGAAAAGAAGAAAGAGTCTCCGAAAAAAGAGCAGCCAAAAGCCCAAAAACCGAAAATGCAGCGGAAAAAGCGCTTCGCAACGGTAATGAACGCTGCGGCAGCGACACAAGAGCCGCGCCGCTTGGACCCGGTTGCCATTGTCGGAATCAGCGGCCGATTCCCGGGTGCAAAGGATATAGAGGAATTTTGGCGCAATTTGAAAGAAGGAAAGGATTCGATCACAACCATTCCGAAAGAACGCTGGGATTGGCAAGCGTTTGATGACGACCCGAATCTTGAAGGGAACAAAACGAATATCAAGTGGGGCGGCTTTATCGACGGAATAGCTGAATTTGATCCGCTGTTCTTTGGGATTTCACCGCGGGAAGCCCAATATTTAGATCCGCAGCAGCGGCTGTTATTGACTTATGCATGGCGGGCGATAGAAGATGCGGGCTGTAAGCCGGAAAGCCTTTCCGGCACAAATACGGGCGTCTTTATCGGCACCGGAAATACTGGTTATAAAGATTTGTTCACAAGGGCAGGTCTTGCGCCGGAAGGACATGCGGCGACAGGCAGCATGATTCCTTCCATTGGTCCGAACCGTTTGAGCTATTTGTTAAATCTTCACGGGCCGAGCGAGCCGATTGAAACGGCATGCTCAAGCTCGCTTGTGGCGATTCACCGGGCGGTATCCGCTATAGAAAACGGAGAATGCGACATGGCGATTGCCGGGGGAATCAACACGATTCTGACGGAAGAAGCGCATATCAGCTACAGCAAAGCAGGCATGCTCAGCAAAGACGGAAAATGCAAAACCTTCTCCAAAGATGCCAACGGGTATGTCAGAGGAGAAGGCGCGGGAATTCTGATGCTGAAGAAACTGACAGATGCAGAACGTGACGGCAATCCGATTTACGGCGTGATCCGCGGTACGGCTGAAAACCACGGCGGCCGGGCGAATACGTTAACCTCGCCGAATCCGAAACTGCAGGCTGATTTATTGGTGAAAGCATATCGGAAAGCGGGAGTGGACCCGAGCACCGTCACGTATATTGAAGCGCACGGTACAGGAACGGAATTGGGCGATCCGATTGAAATAAATGGTCTGAAAGCGGCGTTTCACGAGCTGGCGAAAACAAATCAAGAGCCTGAAGTCTCCGGTCACCGCTGCGGCATCGGTTCGGTCAAAAGCAATATCGGCCATTTAGAGCTTGCCGCGGGAGTATCAGGCGTCATGAAAGTGCTTTTGCAAATGAAGCACAAAACGCTGGTGAAAAGCCTGCATTGCGAGACGATCAATCCGTACATTCAGCTTGATGACAGTCCTTTCTACATCGTGCGGGAAAATCAGGAATGGACGGCAGCAAAAGATAGAAACGGAAATGCCATTCCGCGCCGGGCCGGGGTCAGCTCATTTGGCATCGGCGGGGTCAACGCCCATATCGTCATTGAAGAGTATGTCCCGAAAGCAGCCGCTCAGCCTGAGCATAGCCCGGAAAATCCGGCAATCATCCTTTTGTCCGCCAAATCAAAAGAAAAATTGTTTGAACAGGCGCAGCAGCTGCAAAAAGCGATCCGTCAAACGCCGTATACAGATCAAGACTTGGCGGGCGTCGCTTATACGCTGCAAACCGGAAGGGACGAAATGGAAGAGCGCTTGGCCATTCTTGCAGCGACGATGGCGGAATTGGAAACAAAGCTGGAAGCATTTACGAAAAATGAGAAAAACATCGCCGGGCTGTATACCGGCCAGTCTCACCGCAATAAAGATACGTTTGCCTTGTTCACGGCAGATGAAGATATGGACATCGTCATTGACGCCTGGATCAGAAAAGGCAAATTCGCCAAGCTGGCAGAGGTATGGGTGAAAGGCGGTGTGTTGAATTGGAACCGGCTGTATGAAAAGGGTACGCCGCGTTTACTCAGTCTACCGTCTTATCCGTTTGCAAAAGACACGTATTGGGTACCGGAGAATCCTGACAAAAATAAGGTCCATACAGAGGAACGGATGAAACGTATTCTGACGAAACAATGGGAACCGAGCCCGCTCGAACTGCGTGAACCGTGCCCACGTTCCGTTGCGATTTTGACAGGCGGGGACACGATCAATCTCGCAGAAGAGATCGCAGCGCATATGCCGAATCACCGTATTATCACAACATCAGACCTTACCGGTGTATATGACTGGCAGGCGTTTGGCGGAGTCATCGATCTTCTCGGCGCAGCGAAAGAAGAAGCTTCTGGAGATATGACCGGTATCAAATGGCTTCAGCAATTGATTGAGCATGGGCATAAAGAAGGGATAACACTGCTTTGTGTCACGAAAGACCTTGAGTCATTAAATAAAGAGGCCAATCAAACAACAGGAGCAAAACGGGCCGGTCTGTACAGAATGCTGGCATGTGAGTACGGTCATCTGTCTTCAAGGCATCTCGACCTTGAAGGAGCGCTTTCTGATGACAAACTGGCGAAGCAGATTGCCGATGAGTTTCATGCCCGTACTGATGACGCGGAAGTTTGCCGGAGGGACGGCTTGCGCTACCGCGCCGTATTGAGCGGCTCAGAAAATATGAATATGCAAGGCGAGAGAATTGATTTTCCGGACAACCATGTGCTTCTGATCACCGGAGGGACGAGAGGGATCGGTCTTTTATGCGCACGCCATTTTGCCGAACATTACGGAGTGAAAAAACTGGTGCTTACAGGACGTGAGACCCTTCCGCCGCGAAGTGAGTGGACAGGCGGACTGAATGGGGTGACGGCTTCTGTAAAAGCGAAAATTGAAGCTGTTCTCGACTTGGAATCCAAAGGTGTACAAGTGAAGGTATTGTCAGTCCCGTTAGCTGATGAAGCCGGGCTGAGACAGGAACTGAGTCAGATAAAACAGACGCTCGGACCTATCGGCGGCGTGATTCACTGCGCGGGTGTGACCGATAAAGAGACGCTCGCATTCATCAGAAAAACCGATGAAGACATACAGCGCGTGCTCGAGCCGAAAGTAGACGGGCTTCAGGCGTTATACAGTGTGCTCAGCGAAGAGCCGCTGAAGTTTTTCGTCTTGTTCTCTTCCGTGTCAGCTGCGATACCGGCGCTTTCGGCAGGACAGGCCGACTATGCCATGGCCAATGCGTATATGGACTATTTTGCAAACTCATACAAAGAGCAGCTGCCGATCGTAAGCATTCAGTGGCCGAACTGGAAAGAAACCGGAATGGGCGAAGTAACGAACAAAGCTTATAAAGAGAGCGGGCTATACAGCATCACGAATGCAGAAGGATTACAGCTCCTTGACGGCATACTTATTGAATCAGCAAGGGGCCCGGTGCTGCCGGCCGTTCTGAATCCTAAGCTGTGGAAGCCGGAGCGATTCCTGCGGCGGAGCAGGCAGGATCAGCCAATGAGTCCGGCTATGGTAAAACCGGCGGAAAAAACCGCTGATACTGCCGCAGACAACGCTCAATTAACAAGGAAAACAGAAGAATGGCTGAAAGAATTATTTTCTGAAGAGCTGCGGATTGACCAGGATCAGCTTGAGACAGACGTATTATTCCAAGATTACGGAGTGGACTCCATTATCCTTGCCCAGCTTCTGCAGCGGATCAATCGGAATCTCTCGGCATCGCTTGACCCGTCCATTCTGTATGAATATCCAACGATTCAATCTTTCGCAAATTGGCTTCTCGAAGGATATACAGAAGTTTTGTCAGAACGGTTTGATTTGGCGGCGGCGGAGCCTGTTATGAAGAAGCCGGCTGAGCCGGTAATTGAAACACAAGCCGTTAAGGTGCAAGAAGAGCCGGCCGAAAAACAGATTCACCGGGAAGATATCGCGGTCGTCGGCATGTCCTGCCGGTTTCCGGGGGCGGCTTCCTTAGAGGCATACTGGTCGCTTTTGGCTGAAGGCCGTTCGGCTATCGGTCCTGTTCCGGCTGAGCGATGGGGTTTGAAGACGCCTTATTACGCGGGAATGCTTGATGGAATTCATCAATTTGATCCGGACTTCTTTTTACTGGCTGAAGAAGATGTAAAGGCAATGGACCCTCAAGCTTTGGCCGCTCTGGAAGAATGTCTTAACCTGTGGTATCACGCGGGCTATACGCCGGATGAGATAAAGGGAGAAGCAATAGGTGTGTATCTCGGCGGACGCAGCCGTCACAGACCGGGTGAAGAGAAACTGCTGGACGCGAAAAACCCGATCGTCGCGCTTGGCCAGAATTATTTGGCCGCCAATCTCTCTCAATACTTTGATATGCGCGGCCCGAGCGTTGTCCTCGATACGGCTTGTTCTTCTGCTTTAGTCGGAATGAATATGGCCGTGCAGGCTCTTGTAACAGGAGAAATAAAAGCGGCCGTCGTCGGCGGCGTGAGCCTGTTTGAATCAGAAGAAACCCATAAATTATTTGAACAGCGCGGCATATTAAGTAAAGCGCAGTCGTTCCATGTATTTGACGAACGCGCCGATGGAGTCGTGCTGGGCGAGGGTGTCGGAATGGTTCTATTAAAAACCGTGTCTCAGGCGATTGAAGACGGAGATTCTATTTATGCCGTAGTGAAGGCGGCATCCGTCAATAATGACGGAAGAACGGCCGGCCCGGCTACGCCGAGTCTGGAAGCGCAAAAATCCGTCATGAAGACGGCTCTTGAAAAAAGCGGAAAACAGCCGGAAGACATTACTCATATTGAAGCGAACGGTTCAGGCACGGTCGTGACGGATCTGTTAGAACTGAAGGCCATTCAATCCGTCTACCGTTCAAAAGACGCCGGCCCGCTCGGAATCGGATCTGTGAAACCGAACATCGGGCACCCGCTTTGCGCGGAAGGAATTGCAAGTTTCATAAAAGTTGTTCTCATGCTGAAAGAAAAGAGCTTTATTCCGTTTTTATCAGGCGAGCATGAAAACACACATTTTGATAGAGAAAAGGCCAATATTCAGTTCAGCCGCACTCTGGCAGACTGGCCGTCACCAATACCGGCGGCAGGAATTAACTGCTTTGCCGACGGCGGAACAAACGCCCACGTCATTGTGGAAGCGTGGCAGGAAGACGAAGGGCGCCGAATCAAGCGCCATCCTTTAACACCGCCTGCATTAAATAAGCGGCTGATTTCGCCGGACAGCAAAGAAGAAACGAACGAAAAAGCTGCGGCAAACATCTGGGATACCTATGAAGTGGAGGTTTAACGTGAAGAACTTCAATAAGCAAATCACTTTATCGCTGAAAAATCCGTTTATTTTACATCATGACGTTTACGGACAAAAAGTCCTTCCGGGATTGGCTTATATTGATATGTTTTATCAGATTTTCAAAGAGCGCGGCTATTCATACGACGGGCTTCAGCTGCGCCATTTATCCATATATCAGCCGCTTATTGCGAAAGAAGACAGCGCCGTCAAGCTTACGGTCGAATGTACAAAGGTAAAAGAAGGGCGCTGGAAACTTACCGCAAAAGGGGCTGAGGTCAGCGGCGGACGAGTACAGCCGGAAGAACGTATTTACGTCAAAGCGGAAATGCACGAGACGGCACCCGCAATTTTCAGTGACACGCTTGATCTTGACTCTGTCAAACGCGAGGCGGAACGCACCATCGATTTAAATGAGCTGTATGCACAATGCAGAAGCCAGGAATTGGTTCACAGCGGATATATGAAAGCAGAAGGAGAAGTGTTTGAGGAGCGGGACGGCGTCATCTTTGATGTATCGCTCGGAAAAGACGCGATGGGACAGGCCGGGGGGCTTTTGTTCCATCCGACTCTCCTTGACGGAAGCGGCGTCGGCGCAAACCTATTGATCTCATCGCTGTTAAATGGGGAAAAGAGGCTGTTTCTGCCTCTTTTCTACGAATCTTTTACAGCTTCCGAACCTTTGCAGGCCGGCTGCATCACGAGAATCAAACGTTCGTCGCTTCGGCAGGAAAAGGAGCTCATTTACATTACACTGGAGTTTTTTAACGCATCCGGCCGAAAAGTAGCCGAGCTGAAAGATTTCACAAGCAAGCTCGTGCGGGATGCCGAGCTGATCAATACAGAACGAAAGACTGCTGAGAAATCTCCTGAAAAAGCCGGTTTACCGGAAGTTGCGGCATCGCTTGAAGGCGGACACCCGCATGAGGAAGCGGAACGGTATGTCATGAATCTGATGGCGGAAAAAATCGGCAAGCCGCTTGAACAGATTGATTCTCAAGTCGGCTACTATGAAATGGGGCTGACATCGTCCGGACTGCTTGACGTCGTCGAAACGATCAGCGAAAAAATCGGCGAAACCCTTTCTCCGACTTTGCTGTTTGAATATACGACGGCAGCAGAGCTGGCAGCTTTCCTGACTGAGCAGTACGGGAGCCATTTCAGCGCGTCTCCGGCAAAAATGGAGAAGCCGGTTGAGCCGCAAACAGAGAGAAGACGGAAAAGCAGTGTTCCGCAAGATGAAGATATCGCGATTATCGGCATGGCCGGCCGCTACCCGCAGGCCGAAAATATTCATGAATTCTGGGAAAACCTGAAAGAAGGAAAAAACTGTGTCACCGAAATTCCGGAGTCTCGCTGGGACTGGCGCCGGTTTGAAAATGTAAAGTCGCCTTCCGGAAAGAGCATTTCAAAATGGGGCGGATTTATTGATGATCCGGATTGCTTTGATCCCCAATTTTTCCGGATTACGCCGCGGGAAGCTGAAACAATGGACCCTCAGGAACGGCTGTTTTTACAAACATGCTGGGAAACGATTGAGGATGCCGGATATACGCCGAAGTCGCTCGCAGAATCGCGCGGACGGAATAAGAGACAGCGCGTCGGCGTCTTCGCAGGGGTGATGCATAAGGATTATACGTTGGTCGGGGCTGAAGCTTCTTCTGAAGATCATGTATTCCCGCTTTCTCTTAATTATGCGCAAATCGCAAACAGAGTTTCATATTTTTGCAATTTTCACGGGCCGAGCATGGCGGTCGATACGGTCTGTTCATCTTCGCTGACTGCGGTTCACCTTGCTGCGGAAAGCATTCGGCGCGGGGAATGTGAATCGGCGGTTGCCGGAGGCGTCAATTTGTCGCTGCATCCGAATAAATATCTGACATACGGTTTATGGGACATGTTTTCAACAGACGGGGTTTGTCATACATTCGGGAAAGACGGAGACGGCTATGTACCGGCTGAAGGAATCGGTGCCGTTTTATTAAAACCGCTGCGAGAGGCGGTAAAAGACGGCGACCGGATTTATGCGGTGATAAAGGGCAGTGCCGTCAATCACGTGGGGACAGTGAGCGGAATTTCCGTGCCGAGTCCTGTCGCGCAGGCTGATTTGATTGAAGAATGCCTGGACAAAGCGGGCATCGATCCGCGCACGGTCAGTTATATTGAGGCGCACGGGACGGGAACTTCTCTCGGCGATCCGATCGAGGTTCAAGGCCTTGTCAAGGCGTTCCGCCAGTACACACAGGACAAACAGTTCTGTTCGATCGGATCAGTGAAGTCCAATATCGGCCATGCGGAATCGGCTGCGGGCATCAGCGGCTTAAGCAAGGTTGCCCTGCAGCTTCACCATAAAACTTTGGTGCCGTCTCTTCATTCGGAGGAGCTGAATCCGTATTTAGATTTTGAACAATCACCGTTTTACGTCCAGCATCATACCGAAGCATGGCAGCAGCCATCAGTGACGGAAAACGGAACCGAAACCGTATATCCCCGGCGTGCGGGCATCAGCTCTTTCGGGGCGACAGGTTCAAACGTGCATCTCATTCTGGAGGAATTTATCCCTGAAGAATCACACGGAACAAATGCTGAACCGGCAGAAGAACAGACATTCATTTTCCCGGTTTCAGCCCGGAATGAAGAACGGCTAAAAGAGTATGTTGCGAAGCTGTCTGCATTTATTCATCCCGGCCTGCCGCTTGAGGATGCGGCGTATACACTTCAGATCGGCCGTGAACAGATGGAGGAGCGGGTTGCGTTCACCGCTCAGAATATGACACAGCTCAAAGAGCGGCTGGAAGGCTTTCTGGCGGGTAAAACGGTCAGCGGGTGCTGGCGGAACCGAGCTGATAAAAGCAAACAGGCAGAGCTTGCTCCGGACTTGATACATAAATGGCTTTCTTCCGGGAGTCTGGGGATGATTGCCGAAAAGTGGGCCGGCGGAGGAACGATGGATTGGAATCTCTTGTACGGTGAAAACAAACCGAATCGGATCAGCCTGCCGACGTATCCGTTTGAAAAAATCCGGTATTGGGTGCCGAAGGCGGAGAAAAGAGAATCGCTGCCGCAAAAAAATGCAGGCATGCTGCATCCGCTCCTGCATGAAAATGTATCAAACATGTCAGGCGTCCGTTTTCGGTCCTCGTTTAGCGGCGGAGAATTTTTCCTGAAAGATCACGTCGTCAAAAACGAGCGGACGTTACCGGGCGCGGCTTATCTGGAAATGGTCCGGGCGGCCGTTGAACACGCGGCAGAAACGAAGGAAGAAGGAACAGTCCGTCTGAAACATGTTGTATGGATACGTCCGTTTACAGCGGCAGATGAGTCCGCAGAACTGTATCTCCGCCTTTATGACGAAGAAAATGGAGAGATGGGATTTACGGTTTACAGTGAATCGGCTTCCTCGGAAGAAGAGCCCGTACTCTATGCGCAAGGAAGCGCAGCGTTTGTCCGAGCGGGCGAACCGGCCAAAATCGAGATTGACAAATTAAGAGAGTCACGCCGTCTGATCACACCTGACGCTTGCTATCAGGCATACAAACAAATGGGGATTGAATACGGGGATGCTCACAAAGCGGTCACGGAAATCTATGCAAAAGACAGCAAAGTGCTCGCGAAGCTCTCACTCCCGTCATCTATTTCTCATACAAAAGATCAGTTTGTCCTCCATCCGAGCCTTTTGGATGCGGCCTTCCACGCGACAATCGGGTTAATGCTTGACAGAGACGGGACTGACATACGGCCGATGCTGCCGTTTGCTCTCGAACAGATTGATGTGTTGAAAAGCTGTAAAAGCAATATGTGGGTTTCCATTGCGTACAGCGGCGAAAGCAAGCCTGAAGATGCCGTGCAGAAGCTGGATATTGATGTATGTGACGAACAAGGCAATGTATGTGTGAAAATGACTGGTTATTCCGCACGGGAAATTGAAACGGATAAAACAGATACACTATATTTTGAACACGTATGGGAAGAGAAGGCCGCTGTACATGAAAAAGCGCCGATCCATTTCAAAGCCCGTCACGTGATGATATCTGACCGGTTTACGGATCAAATGAACAGCATACAGAGAGACTTCAGCTGTCATGTGCTCCGTGATCAGCATAAGAGTGAAGACGAACGGTTTGAAGCTTGTGCGCTTCAGGCGTTCGAAGAAGTGAAGAAAATCCTCGCTTCAAATTCCGGCGGGCGCGAGCTCATTCAGATTGTCGTGCCTCAAGAAGCGGATACGCAGCTCCTTTGCGGCTTAACAGGGCTTTTGAAAACAGCGGCGCTTGAAAACCCGAACCTGACAGGCCAGCTGATTGAAACGGAGCCGGACGTCAAGGCAGACACGCTGTCCCGATATGTAAAAGAATGCAGCGCTCATCCTGATGACAAGCATATTCGCTATGAAAACGGCAGGCGCTATACGGCACAATGGCAGGAAACAGGGCTTGAACAGTTCGGCGCCGAAAAGCCGTGGAAGGATAAAGGTGTTTATCTGATCACAGGCGGTGCGGGCGGACTCGGATTTTTATTCGCCAAAGAAATCGCCCGGCATGCAAAAGACGCCGTTCTTATTTTAACGGGGCGTTCTCTGTTGGATAACCGTAAAAAAGCCCAGCTTCAAGAACTGTCCGATCTCGGCGCGCAAGCTGTGTACAAACAAACAGACATAACGGAAAAACAAGAAGTTCAATCGCTCATAGCTGACATCTGTCGGCAGTACGGCGGCTTAAACGGTATCATTCACAGCGCCGGAACGATAAAAGACAACTATATTCTGAAAAAGCACAAAGATGAAATCCGTGATGTACTGGCGCCGAAAGTCTCCGGGCTGGTTCATCTTGATGAAGCGGCAAAGGACATTGAGCTTGATTTTCTGATTCTTTTCTCTTCCGGAGCCGGAAGCGCCGGAAGCGCGGGCCAGGCTGATTATGCGATGGCCAATGCGTTTATGAACGCCTTCAGTGAAAAAAGAAACCGTAAAAAAGCCCGAAATGAACGCTATGGACATACCCTTTCAATCTGCTGGCCGCTTTGGAAAGACGGCGGCATGACGGTTGATGCTGAAACGGAAGCCATGCTGACAAAAGAAAGCGGCATGGTCCCTATGCAAACAGAAAACGGCATTCAGGCTTTATACCGCGGGTGGGCGGCAAACACATCCCAAGTCATGGTGACGGAAGGCTACGCCGCAAAAATCCGGGCGTTTCTGAAAAAATCAGCGGATGATCAGCCGGATAAGGGCAGCGAAACGGAAGAAACGGCAGGTCGTACAGCAGGCGGAGAGAACATGCTTGCAGAAAAAACGGAGCATTTCTTGAAACAAGTGCTTTCGGAAGTGACCAAACTTCCTGTCGGCAAAATTGATGCCAAGGCGCCTATGGAAGATTACGGAATTGATTCGATTATGATTATGCATTTGACGGGCCGGCTGGAAAAGAGCTTCGGCTCATTATCAAAAACATTGTTTTTCGAGTACCAGAATATCGAATCGCTGGCGCAGTATTTTATGAAAGCACACCGGGACACGCTGCTGGAAGTGACCGGGATGAAAACAGAAGAAACCCCTGCAGCCAAACCTGCGCTGTCTGAGAAAGCGAAAGTAAAGCCCGTTTTCAAACGGAATGAAGGCAAAAAAGGCTTTGCGCAAGTCCGTCCAGACACGCGGAAAAATCAGCAGCTGACAGAGCGTGAAGATATCGCAATTATCGGTATATCAGGACGATATCCGCAGGCCGAAAATCTTCAGGAATTTTGGAAGAATTTGAGTGAAGGCACTGACTGCATAACCGAAATTCCAAACGATCGCTGGGATCACAGTCTTTATTACGACGCTGATAAAGATAAAGAAGGCAAGACGTACGGAAAATGGGGAGGATTTTTGAAAGACGTGGACAAATTTGATCCGCAATTCTTCTCTATTTCGCCCCGGGATGCAAAATTGATGGACCCGCAGGAGCGGTTATTCCTGCAATGTGTCTACGAAACGATGGAAGATGCCGGTTACACGCGCAAAAAGCTCACGGAAAAATCGGGTGATTTGCTTGGCGCCAATGTCGGTGTTTACGTCGGCGTCATGTACGAGGAATATCAGCTTTACGGAGCCGAAGAACAGGCGCGCGGAAAATCGCTTGCGCTGACCGGAAATCCGTCATCAATTGCGAACAGGGCTTCCTATGTATTCGGTTTTAACGGCCCGAGCATGGCTCTGGATACGATGTGCTCTTCTTCTTTAACAGCCATTCATCTGGCATGCCAAAGCTTGCGGAACGGGGAATGCGAGGCAGCATTTGCCGGTGGTGTCAATGTATCCGTTCATCCGAATAAATATTTGATGCTCGGCCAGAACAGATTTTTATCAAGCAAAGGCAGATGTGAAAGTTTCGGAGAAGGCGGAGACGGTTATGTGCCCGGTGAAGGAGTGGGCGCCGTACTCCTTAAGCCGCTTTCTAAAGCGAAAGCGGACGGTGATCATATTTACGGCCTGATCAAAGGAACGGCCGTGAACCATGATGGAAAAACAAACGGGTATTCCGTACCGAATCCGAACGCCCAAGCCGCGGTGATCAAACAGGCGTTAAAAGACGCGGGAACCGATCCGAGGGCGGTCAGCTACATCGAAGCCCACGGCACCGGGACTTCACTCGGCGATCCGATTGAAATCACGGGTCTGACAAAAGCCTTTTCAGAACAAACACAAGATAAACAGTTTTGTGCCATCGGCTCAGCGAAATCCAATATCGGCCACTGTGAAAGCGCGGCGGGCATCGCCGGGCTGACGAAGGTGCTCCTGCAAATGAAGCATAAGCAGCTCGCACCGTCATTGCATTCCCGGACGCTTAACCCGAATATTGATTTTCCGAGTACGCCGTTCAAAGTGCAGCAGACGCTTGAAGAGTGGAAAAGACCGGTCATAAATGAAAACGGAGTAAATAAAGAATTGCCGAGAACCGCGGGGCTTTCCTCATTCGGAGCCGGCGGCGTCAACGCTCATATTGTCATCGAAGAATATTCCGCTGATGAGGATAAGGAGACGGCTTATGCTGCGCCTCATCCGTCGATGATCGTCCTTTCTGCGAAAAATGAGCAACGGCTTCAAAAACAGGCGAAACGTCTTCTTGATGCACTGCGGAGCGGGCGTTACCGGGAAGCAGATCTGAGCCGGATCGCATATACGCTTCAAATCGGCCGTGAACCGATGGAAGAGCGTCTCGGAATGATCGTCAGCAATTTACGCGAGCTTGAAGAGAAGCTTGACGAATTTACGGGCGGCAAGAAGTCAATTGACCAGCTCTACCGCGGACAAGTCAAACAGAATAAAGACACGATGGCGCTGTTTGCGGCTGATGAGGACATGGAAAAAACCATTGAGGCGTGGCTTGAAAAAGGCAAAGCCGCAAAGGTATTAGAGCTTTGGGTGAAGGGCCTTCCGCTGAATTGGGATAAGCTGTATCAAATGGGCAGACCGCAAAAAATCAGTCTTCCGGCCTACCCGTTTGCAAAAGACAGTTATTGGATCGACATATCAGCAGATGCAGCTGTCAAAAGACCGGCCGAAACACAGTCTGCGCCGATCGCACCGGCGGCCGCCCCGGAACCGGTCATTGAAGTAACAACTCTTCACGAGGAGACTGTCAAAGAAAAACCGTCAAACATTACACTGCAGTCTTTGAGCGGCGCGAAACCGAAAAGAACCGTACAGCCCGCTTCCCGTCCGGCGGTTTCCGCTGAAAAAGTAAGTGCCGTATTGACCGAAAGTTTGGCAGACGTTTTATATATGGATGCCGACGATATCGACGCAGACGACACATTTATTGATATCGGCATGGATTCAATTACAGGTCTTGAATGGATAAAGTCTGTTAATAAAGCATACGGCACGTCCCTTACGGTGACGAAAGTATATGATTATCCGACAATCCGCCAGTTTGCGGCCTTCTTGCAAAAAGAGCTCGGGACAGAACCGATCCTTGAGAAAGCAACCGAACCGCAGAAAACAGAAGCCGTGAAAAAACCGTCAAACATCATGCTGCAGCCTTTAAACGCTCATAAGCAGCATGTGATCCAAGCAGAAGCGGATATTCTGGAGGCGATGTCAGAAACGGCAGCTTCCGCCGAACCGGAACAACCGATTGAAGCGGTGCATGATGAGTTATCAAAAGCACTGGCTGATGTATTGTACATGGAGCGGCATGAAGTAGATATTGATGAGGCCTTTATTGACTTGGGTATGGATTCGATTACCGGTCTTGAATGGATAAAGGCCGTCAATAAACGGTACGGCACGGACTGTAACGTAACGAAAGTGTATGATTATCCGACAATCCGTCAATTTGCCGATTTTCTGCGTACGCAGCCGTCTGTCCGCGGAAGAAAAAAACAGGCGGTTCCCGTACGTCCAAAGCCGCTTACGCAGCAACATGCCCCGCAGGAGAAAACACCTGCCGAGCCGGAGAGATTAACGGTTCAAAAGGAACCTGAACCGGTGCAGGCCAAACGGGAGCCTAAAGACGAGATAGCGGACGCGATAGCCATCGTCGGCATGTCGGGCAAGTACCCGGATGCGCCGGACCTAAAGACATATTGGGACAACTTAGCCCGTGCGAAAAACGCCATTCGCGACATCCCGCTTTCCCGCTGGGATGTAAACAAATACTATGATCCGGCCTTAAACAAGAAGGGCAAAGTATACTGCAGATCAATCGGTATGCTTGACGGCATTGAAGAGTTTGATCCGCTGTTCTTTAATATATCTCCGTCTGAAGCGGAACTTATGGACCCGCAGCACCGGATATTTTTACAGGAAGGTTTTAAAGCCTTTGAAGATGCGGGTTACAGCTCAAAAGAATTAAACGGGAAAAATTGCGGCGTTTATTTGGGGATTATGAACAATGAATACGGCATGATGTTAAACAAACATCAGACAGGAGGAAGCGCGACGGGCAACAGTTTCAGCATCGCGGCGGCCCGCCTGCCTTATTATCTCAATTTGAAAGGACCGGCCATTCCGATCGATACGGCATGCTCTTCATCTCTCGTCGGGGCTCATTTGGCGCGTCAGGCGCTGTTGAATCATGAAATTGACATGGCGCTTGTCGGCGGTGTGACCTTGTATTTAACGCCTGAATCATACATCAGCATGTGTGAAGCCGGAATGCTGTCTCCTGACGGCCAATGTAAAGCATTTGATAACAGTGCGAACGGATTTGTGCCTGGCGAAGGCGCGGGGGCGCTCGTTTTGAAGAGGCTGAAAGATGCGGAAGCCGATCAAGACCATATTTACGGAGTCATTATCGGATCTGGAATTAACCAGGACGGAAAAACCAACGGCATTACCGCACCAAGCGCGAAAAGCCAAATGGATTTAGAGCGCCAAGTGTATGAAGCGCACAACATCCACCCTGAGAGCATCACCTATGCGGAAATGCACGGCACCGGCACAAAGCAGGGGGATCCGATTGAATTAGAAGCCCTGTCTTCTGTATTTAAGGAAAAAACGGACCGCAAACAATTTTGCGCCATCGGTTCGGTTAAATCGAATATTGGGCACACGTCGGCGGCGGCAGGTGTAGCAAGCGTCCAGAAGGTTCTGCTGTCGATGAAGCATCAGCAGCTTGTGCCGACCCTTCATTTCAGCACGCCGAATGAACATTTTGATTTCGATGACTCGCCTTTATTTGTCAATACCGAACTCAAACCTTGGGAAACAGGCGGAGCACCGCGGCGGGCCTGTGTCAGCTCGTTCGGCTACAGCGGCACAAACGCTCATCTCGTTATCGAAGAGTATCAGCCGAAAGACCGGGGAAGCCGAAAGCCTGATGAGACAAACATTTTTGTGCTGTCGGCGAAAAAAGCGCCTCAGGTAAAAACCTATGCCGAGTCTGTGATCGAATTTGCAAAAGCCAATCAGAATATCAATCTTTCAGATATGGCGTACACGCTTCAAACCGGGCGTGATGCGATGGATTACCGTCTTGCGGTTACAGCCGGTTCGAGAGAAGAACTGATCAGCCGTTTAACCGATTTTGTAAACGGAAATACGGGTGAAGGGATATATGAAGCCCATATCAAAACGGCTAAAAAAGAAATCAAAGCATTTGAAACGGACGATGACCTGAAGCAGCTTGTGAGGTCATGGTTCGATAAGAAAAAATACGCCAAAATAGCGGAATTATGGGCCAAAGGGCTTCAGATGGACTGGGACAGACTCTATCAAGGCAAAAAACCCCGCAGAATCAGTCTGCCGGCTTACCCATTTGCGAAGGAGCCGTACTGGCTGCCTGAGCCGAAAGCCGTACCGCAGGAAACAGAAGACCGGCGCGAGGCTGTGCTTTTAGAAAAGCAATGGGTTCCGTGTGAGATCGATTCGGCCGGTGAGAAAAGCGGCAAGACGGTCATGATTCTGGCTGATGGAAGAACAGCGGAGCTAGCCGAAGAGACTGCAAAGCATTTCGCTGACTCATTCATTCTCCCGGTCGATTCGGCTGACACTGCAGCTAGCGATTGGAATCACATAGATGGCGCAATCGATCTGACGGGATGCGGAGACGAAGACCCTTCACTGGAAGGGATCAGCCGGCTCCAGACTCTGATTGATACAAGCCGCCGGCAAGCGCGGCCGCTGACGCTGCTATATGTAACAAAAGGCTTGGAGCCATTTCAGCAGAAAACGATTCATCTTGCAGGAGCGGCAAAAAGCGGCCTGTACAGAATGCTTCAAAATGAGTATCAAAACGTGACGTCCAGACACATGGATGCCGATACAGATACGGATCAGCAGACGCTTGCCAAACAGATTGCAGATGAATTTTCGGCGGACTGCACAGAACCGGAAATCTGCCGCCGAAACGGACAGAGATACCGTGCTTTATTCAGGGAGATACCAAGCGGGAAGCGAGCAGAACATAAGCCCGCACCGTTTCCTGAAGACCATGTGCTTTTCATTACCGGAGGCACGAGGGGACTGGGTCTCTTATGCGCCCGCCATTTCACAGAAAAACACGGCGTGAAAAAAGTAGTGCTGACAGGCAGGGAGCCGATTCCTCCCCGCGATGAACGGTCAGCCGTTAATACGAGACTGAAAGAGAAGATACGGGCGATTGAAGAGCTTGAAGCAAAAGGAGTGCAGGTGGCGGTGATCAGTCTGAAATTGTCTGATCATGATGCGGCGGCAGCGGAAATTGAAACGATCCGGCGCACGATGGGACCGATAGGCGGCGTCATTCACTGTGCGGGATCGGTTAATTCAGTAAATCCGGCGTTTATCAGAAAGACTGCTGACGATATACAAGAAGTGCTGGAACCGAAAGTCGCCGGGCTTCAAACATTAAGCAGCCTTTTCACAAATGATCCTTTGAAATTTTTTGTCTTATTTTCTTCAGTATCTGCAGTCGTTCCGGCGCTCGCGGCGGGACAGTCGGATTATGCGATGGCAAATGCGTACATGGATTATTTCGCGGCGGCTCATCAGCATCAATATCCGTTAGTCAGCATTCAATGGCCGAACTGGAAGGAAACCGGATTGGGTGAAGTCCGCACAGAAAGCCTGAAGCAGACCGGGCTGCTGGGACTGTCCAACGCGGAAGGACTTGACTTGCTGGACCGCATTTTATCTGAAAACATCCGCCCGTCCGTTCTGCCGGCTATCATTGATCGGAGCGAATGGCATCCTGACAGGCTGCTCTGTCAAGAGAAAAAACAAAAAGAGACTGAAGCCGTAATAAACGGCAAAGCCGCTGAAAAACATTCAGACAGAGAACTGCTTATTGATACGAAGGCGTGGCTTGTGAAACTGTTTTCCGATGAGCTGAAAATCGCTCCGGAAGAACTGGAAACAGACGAACCGTTTCAGGATTACGGGGTTGATTCGATCATTTTAGCGCAGCTTTTACAGCAAATGAATCAAGCGCTCAAAGAGGACTTAGATCCGTCTGTTTTATATGAACATCCGACGATTGACGCGTTTTCCGAATGGCTTGTATCCAATGGGCAGCCGCTGCTTGCAGAAAGGGAGGAACCTGATACAGCATTGTTGGTTCCGGCTGCCGTACAAACGGTTCACACTGACCAAAAGCGTGATGCCGTAACTGAAGACATTGCTGTCGTCGGAATGAGCTGCCGTTTTCCGGGAGCGGAATCGTTAGAACAATATTGGGACTTGCTGAGAAGCGGCAGGTCCGCAATCGGCTCCGTCCCGGCGGAACGTTTCGGATATGCAAATCAATACGTTGCGGGATTGATTGACAATATGGATCACTTTGATTCCGAATTCTTTTTCATTCCGGAAAACGACGCGAAAGCGATGGACCCTCAGGCATTGGCGGTGTTGGAAGAGAGCTTGAAACTTTGGTGCCATGCCGGCTATTCCCGTGAAGAAATCAAGGGTATAGAGGCCGGTGTGTATATCGGAGGCCGAAGCCAGCATCAGCCTGATCCTGAAATTCTTGCGAATACCCGCAACCCGATCGTTGCGGGCGGGCAGAATTATTTAGCGGCAAACGTTTCGCAATTTTTTGATCTGCGCGGGCCGAGCATCGTGCTTGATACGGCTTGTTCATCGGCTTTGACAGGAATGAACATGGCCGTTCAGGCACTGAGAAGCGGCGATATCAAAGCGGCGGTAGTTGGCGGTGTCAGCCTGCTGAACACGGATGCGGCGCACCGGATGTTCCAAGAGCGCGGGCTGTTAAACGAAAAGCCGGCATTTCACGTATTTGACAAGCGTTCAGGCGGAGTTGTCCTCGGTGAAGGCGTCGGCATGGTGCTGTTAAAAACAGTAAGCCAGGCGCAAAAAGACGGCGACACGATACACGCGGTCATTAAGGCCGCCGCCATGAACAATGACGGCAGAACGGCAGGCCCGTCAGCTCCTAATATGCAGGCGCAAAAAGATGTCATGCAAAGCGCGCTTTTCAAAAGCGGCAAAAAGCCGGAAGACATCAGTTATATCGAAGCAAACGGATCGGGTTCCGCTGTAACTGATTTGCTTGAGCTGAAGGCGATTCAATCCGTATACCGCTCTGGCCAGCATGTTCCGCTCGGCATCGGGTCAATTAAGCCGAACATCGGGCATCCGCTTTGCGCAGAAGGCATCGCAAGCTTCATTAAAGTCGTATTAATGCTGAAGCATAAACAAACGGTTCCGTTTCTCTCAGGAGATGAACCGATGCCGCATTTTGATATAACAAAGACAGATTTTCATTTTCATAAAACAGCCGGCGAATGGGATGCAGCCAGACCGTCAGCAGCCATCAACTGCTTTGCCGACGGCGGAACGAACGCCCACGTCATTCTGGAAGCTTGGGAAGAAAAAGACACCCGAATGAAAAGAAAGCCGCTGCCGGTACCGTCATTAAGACGTAAGGCTCTGGTAAAAGAGCCTGACGCACCGGCGGAGAAACAAGAGCTTCCTGCGAAAAAAATGTTTTGGAAAGCATTTAAATGAGAGAGGAGTGGGAAGGAATGATATCGGAAAAAATCAATATCTCACTGGATCATCCCATCATGAAGGGCCATAAGGTCTTTGGTGAAGCGGTATTGCCCGGTCTTGCTTATATCGATTTGATTTATCAGGTTTTTCAGGAACACGGTTATGTATACAATGAGCTCGAATTGAAGCACGTTACGATTTATCAGCCTTTAACCGTCAGTGAAACGGCTGCAATCATTCTGACCATTCAATGTTCTGATAGCGGAGATGGAAAGTGGCTCATCTCCCTTTCAGGGCAGAAACAGCAAGGTGACGAGCTGTCAGACAATATACAATATGCGACAGCTGAAATGGTGAAAAGAGACGCTGTGACATTTGACGAAACCATTGATTTCGGCGATGTGAAGCAGTCAGGCAGATCTCTGAATCTTGATGACATGTATAACCGATGCCTGGATCATGACTTGGTTCATTCCGGCATGATGAAATCGAACGGACGATTGTACGAAACAGAAGGCGGAATGCTGGCTGAGCTTTCTTGCGAAGAAGGAAAAGATTTCTTTTTATTCCATCCGGCACTTTTGGATGCGAGCGGAATCGGGGCGAGCGGTTTGCTTTCTGAAACAAACCGGCTTCATCTGCCTTTATATTATGAATCGTTCACGGCCGCCGACAGGCTGCAATCTGAGTGCACGGCGCGTATCGCCGCTTCCGGCGTCCGTCAGGAAAAAGAACTCACAACGATGACGATCGAGTACTTCAGCCGATCCGGACAAAAGGTGGCGGAGCTTAAAAACATTACGGGAAAAGCGGTTCGGTTCGAAGAAGACGAGAATACAGCCGAACAGAATCAACAGGCTGCAACTGAGCCGGAAAGCGCAGATGAAAAAGACATCATTCTGTTTTTAAAGAAGCTTTTGGCTGATAAGCTTGGGCAGCCTTGGGAGACGCTGGACGTTCTTGCAGGCTACTATGAGCTTGGGCTGGATTCATCTTCTTTGCTTGAGATTGTACAGGATATCAATAAAAAGACGGGTGCGGACCTCGCGCCCACTCTTCTCTTTGAATATACAAATATAAAAGAACTCGCAGCCTATCTGAAAAAGACCGTTTCATTTGAATGTGCGGAACGTGCAGCCGAACCATCACGGTCTGAAGCTGAAGCGCCGGACGCGCCAGAACATCATAAAAACACCGGAGACATCGCGATTATCGGAATGGCCGGCCGCTATCCGAAAGCGAAAAGTGTGGCGGAGTTTTGGGAAAACCTGAAGGCAGGCACGGATTGCATCACTGAAGTTCCGAAGTCCCGATGGGATTGGAAAACATATAAAAACGTAACGTCCCCGTCAGGAAAAACAGTATCAAAATGGGGCGGTTTCATTGAAGATGCCGACTGCTTCGATCCGCAGTTTTTCAGAATCTCACCGCGTGAGGCGGAAACGATGGACCCGCAGGAGCGCCTGTTTTTAGAAACATGCTGGGAAACGATTGAAGATGCGGGGTATACGCCTGAAACGCTGGGAAATAAAGGGGAGAAACAGCATCCGATCGGCGTATTTGCAGGGGTGATGCATAAAGATTATTCCTTAATCGGCGCAGAACAATTATCTGAGACTGATCCGTTTCCGGTTTCACTGAATTATGCGCAGATCGCCAACAGAGTGTCCTATTATTGTGACTTCCACGGGCCGAGCATCGCGGTGGATACCGTTTGTTCCTCATCATTGACCGCCGTCCATCTGGCCATTGAGAGCATCCGCCGCGGCGAATGTGAGGCCGCGCTTGCGGGAGGGGTGAACTTGTCACTGCACCCGGCGAAATATCTCAGCTACGGAAGCGTGGGCATGCACTCAAGTGACGGCCGCTGCCGTACATTCGGCGAGGGCGGGGACGGCTACGTTTCCGGAGAAGGAGTCGGTGCGGTATTGCTGAAGCCGCTGGAAAAAGCCGAACAAGACGGCGACCGCATTTACGCGGTCATTAAAGGAAGCGCCGTTAACCACGTCGGGAAAGTAAGCGGAATTACCGTCCCGAATCCTGCTGCACAGGCAGAAGTCATTAAGGCCTGTCTGAAAAAAGCAGGTATCAGCCCGCGGACCGTCAGTTATGTGGAAGCCCATGGCACAGGTACTTCGTTAGGAGACCCGATTGAAATTGAAGGTCTGTCAAAAGCGTTCAGCCAAGGGACGCAGGATCAGCAATTTTGTTCCATCGGTTCGGTCAAATCAAATATCGGTCACGCAGAATCAGCGGCGGGGATCAGCGGGTTAACAAAAGCGGCGTTGCAGCTTCATCACAAAACGCTTGTCAAATCACTGCATTCTGCGGAATTAAATCCTTACCTGAAATTTGAGGAATCTCCTTTTTACGTACAGCAGCAGACTGCTCCGTGGAAGCAACCGTCAGCTGAAGAAAACGGTAAAGTCACACATTATCCGCGCAGGGCCGGGCTCAGTTCCTTCGGTGCATCAGGTTCGAATGCCCATATCATTTTAGAAGAATACATTCAGCCTGAACAAAAAGCGCCTGCACCTGAGAACGATGCAGCAAAACTCATCCCGCTGTCAGCAAGAAATAAAGACAGGCTTCTGGCCTATGCGGAAAAACTAGCCCGATCGCTTTCAGAAAAGACGGTGCTGTCTGAACTGGCTTATACAATTCAGACAGGACGTCAAGCAATGGAGGAGAGAGCTGTCTTCCTTGTAAATGACATCCGCGACTTGAAGCAAAAGCTGAATGATTTCGTAAAAGGAAACGAAAACATCCCCGGTTTATGGCGCGGACAAGCTGAGCTGCCGGAGATGAGCGAAGCCGCTCCTGAGACGGATGATCCGATACGGCTTGCCGAGGTATGGGCAGAAGGGAAAACAGTAGATTGGAATAAGCTGTACGGTTCGGATAAACCGCGTAAAACAAGCGTTCCGACTTATCCGTTTGCAAAAGAACGCTATTGGATTCCGAAGCAGAAAAAACAGGAGAAAAGCCCGTCAGGCACAGTGCTGCATCCGCTTTTACAAGAAAATACGTCAGATTTTTCGCAGCAGCGCTTCACGTCTCTTTTTACGGGAGATGAATTTTTCCTATCTGACCATGTCGTCAACGGACAAAAAATACTGCCGGGCGTCGCCTATTTGGAAATGGCCGCAGAGGCGGTCAAAAAGGCTGCTGCCGTGACGGAAAAAGACCATAGCGTCACACTCAGGCAGGTTGTTTGGGTCCGGCCGGTCATGATTGAAGACAAACCGAAGGAAATACATATTGCCCTTTACCCAGAAGATAATGGTGAGATTACCTATGAAATATACAGTGAGGCAGAAAACGGCGAAGATCCGGTTATTCACAGCCAGGGTGAAGCGGTCATTACCGAACCGGGAAGCGCCCAGATTGATATCGAGTCTGTCAAAACTTCCTGCAATTTAGGAATTGTGACTGCGGAAGAATGTTACGGTGCTTTTGAGAAGATCGGTCTGGATTACGGAGAGGCATACAGGGGCGTACAGCAATTGCTGATCGGAGAAGACCGATTATTGGCCCGTATTTCACTCCCAGCAGCTGTACATGACAAAAAAGAACAGTATACGCTTCACCCGAGTATGATGGACGCCGCTTTTCACGCATCCGTCGGTCTGCTTGTCCGATCGATACATGACGATGCAGACAGCCACGAGCTTTCTTTGCCGTTTGCGATGCAGGAAGTGGAAGTGTTCGGGCCGTGTCCTGAACATATCTGGTCATATATCCGGTACACAGAAGGCAGCAAAGCAGATGACAACGTAAGAAAATTTGACATTGATATGTGCGATGATGCCGGTACAGTTTATGTCCGGATGAAAGGCGCGTCCGTCCGGGCGCTTGACACAGGCCAAACAGCGGGCGGAGAAACCTCGGAGGCGCCTGTCGGCCATACAATGCTGATTCCGGCTTGGGAGCCTGTTGCGCTTGAAAAAGCCGGGGAAGCAGCGGTGGATAAGCAGACGGCAGTATTCGGCGGAACGGATTCGAGACATACGCGCATAAAAGAACACCTGCCGAACGCTTCCTATTATCCGATCAGAGGTACGGATGATATCACATCTCTTACGCACATGCTTGAAGGACAAAAAGAACTGGAGCAAATCATTTGGCTTGCTCCGCAGGCTGAGAGTGCGGACAGCCTCAAAGAACAGGAAAGAAACGTTCTTCATGTGTTCAAGCTGATGAAAGCATTACTTGCCTTAGGGTACGGAGAAAAACGTTTGGACTGGTGCATCGTCACAGCAAATGCCCAGCCGTTTTCGGATCAAGACAGCGCCGACCCGTCACAAGCCGCAGTCAGCGGACTTGCCGGAACAATGGCGAAAGAATATCCGCACTGGCATATCCGCATGATTGACACAGAAACGGACGGCAGCTGGCCGATCGAAGAGGCGCTCAGTCTTTCTGCCGGGAAAAACGGTCAAATTTGGGCGTACCGCAATCAGCAACTGTTTGAGCGGCAACTGATACCGCTTGACAATATGCCGAAAAACGGCACGCTGTACCAAACAGGCGGGGTTTATGCCGTGATCGGAGGCGCGGGGTATCTTGGCGAGGCATGGAGTGAATACATGATCCGCCGCTACAAAGCACGCATCATTTGGATCGGAAGAAGCACACTGAATGATTCCATACAGGCGAAACTCGACCGGCTCAGCGCATTCGGCCCGGCGCCTGAATATGTTTCCGCCGATGCCGCCGACAGTGCTTCCTTAGAGAGGGCTTATCAGTTCATAAAAGAGCACCACACAAAAATAAACGGAATCATCCACTCGGCAATGGATCTGTCTGAGCAAAGCTTAAATAATATGAAGACAGAAGAGTTCAAATCGGTGCTGCGGGCAAAAGCCGATGTAAGTGTGTCCATGGCGGAGGTATTTGGACGGGAGCCGCTTGACTTTGCGCTCTTCTTCTCCTCGCTTGTGGCATTTATTCATAACGTGAAACAAAGCCATTATGCCGCGGGATGCGCTTTCAGTGACGCATTTGCGAAAGAACTTGATCAGACATGGAATTGTCCGGTCAAAGTGATGAATTGGGGCTATTGGGGCAATAGCGAAGCGGCTGAAGACGGGGATTTTATTCAGCTGATGGATCAGATCGGATTGGGATTAATCGAACCGGACGCTGCAATGGAGGCGCTTGAAACCCTTATGACGCTGCCGGTTGATCAGGCGGCTTTCATTCATACGACAAAACCGGTCGCAGTCGAAGGGATGAATGAAAGAGAAAAGATTTCCGTTTATCCGCCTCAGCCGCTTGTCTTTTCACAACAGCCGAAGGTCGCTCCGCCCGGCGCACGTCTTGTTAGAGAGGCTGAACATCAGGAGCTTGATGATTTTCTGTATCAGCTGTTGATCGCCCAGCTTAAAGAAGCAGACTTGCTGACGCCGCAAAGCCTTAAAGCGTATGAGCCCGAACATGAATACTTTAAAAAATGGCTCAATCAAACGATCGCTTTCCTTCTGGAACATGGCTATCTGGAAGGGAATGCGGATTCATATAAACTGTCGGCGCGAGCCGAAAACACAACCGCCGCGCTATGGCAAAAATGGGAGCGGGAAAAAGAGGAATGGCTCAATAACGCCGATACAAAAGCGATGACTGTTTTAGCCGAGACGATGCTTAAAGCACTGCCGGACATTCTGCGCGAAGACGTGCCGGCGACAGATATCATGTTCCCGCACTCTTCAATGGAACTTGTTGAAGGAATTTATAAGCACAATCAAGTCGCGGATTACTTTAACAGCGCCCTGTCAGATACATTAACGGCTTATGTGAAAGAAAACATCAGCAAACATTCAAAAGCCGAGATCCGCATACTGGAAATCGGAGCGGGCACAGGCGGCACAAGCGCAGGCATATTTGAAAAGCTTAGGCCGTATCAAAACCATATAAAAGAATACTGTTACACCGATGTATCGAAAGCTTTTCTCGTGCATGCGGAGACGGAATACGGCAAACGGAATCCTTATCTGACGTATAAGCTTTTTAACGCAGAAGCGCCGCTTGCCGGCCAGGACATAGAGCCGGGCGCATACGACATCGTCGTTGCGGCCAATGTGCTCCACGCGACGAAAGACATCCGCCAGACGCTGAGAAACGCCAAAGCCGTTTTAAAAGACAACGGTTTGCTGCTCTTAAATGAAATGGCGGGAAACAGCCTGTTCCCGCATATTACTTTCGGACTACTTGAAGGCTGGTGGCTGCATGAAGATTCTGCCCTTCGTATTCCGGGGTGCCCGGGCTTGTATCCGGAAAGCTGGAAGCGCGTGTTAGAAAGTGAAGGCTGGCATTCTGTCTTCTTCCCGGCAGAAGCGGCACATGAATTAAGCCATCAGATTATAGCGGCAAAAAGCAACGGCATTGTTCGCCAAAAAACGCTTAAATCAGGGGCCGGAAAACGGACCTCTCCGCCAAAAGCAGTACATGCGCCGGAACTTCAGGCGCAAACAACGGTGCAAAAAGGCGACACGTCTTTAACAGAAAAAAGCACCGAGTACTTGAAAACGTTAATCGGAGAAACATTAAAAATTCCGCCGGCTCAAATTGATCCGAAAGCGCCGCTTGAAAAATACGGAATTGATTCTATCGTCGTCGTACAGCTGACAAACGCGTTACGAAATGTATTGGACCAAGTCAGCAGCACTTTATTTTTTGAATATCAGACGATTGAGGCGCTCGTCGCTCACTTAATCAAAACGAAAAAAGACGCGATGATCAAACTGACGGGACAAACGCCTGTTCAGGAAGAACGGAAGGCATCACCAGAACCGCAGGCTGTACAGCCTGCTAAGCCGCTTCGCACTGACTGGCGGCGGAGGGAAAAACGGGCAGCCAAAGAGACCGTCCGGCAAAGTTCGGTTCGCGACGTGGCCATCATCGGTGTTTCAGGACGCTACCCGCAGGCAAAAACAGCGGCTGAGCTTTGGGCTAATATTAAAAAAGGAAAAAACTGCATAGAAGAAATCCCGCGGGAACGCTGGAACTGGCAGGATTACTACGATGAAGAGAAAGGTAAAGAAGGCTCTATTTATACGAAATGGGGCGGCTTCATTGAGGATATGGACAAGTTTGATCCGCTGTTCTTTCAGATTTCTCCTTTGGAAGCGGAGCGAATGGACCCGCAGGAGCGATTATTTTTAGAAACGGCGTATGCGAGTATCGAGGATGCCGGCTATACGCCTGACAACCTGTGCCAAAGCAGAAAAATCGGTGTTTTTGCCGGCGCGATGAACAAAAACTACCCGACAGGCTACGGCTATTGGTCCATTGCCAACAGGGTATCTTACCTTTTTGATTTCCAAGGGCCGAGCATTGCCGTTGATACAGCCTGCTCCTCTTCTTTGACGGCCATTCATCTGGCGCTTGAGAGCATATACAGCGGTTCAAGCGAATGTGCGATTGCCGGGGGCGTAAACATAGTGACCGACCCGATCCATTATATGAATCTGTCAGTCATGAACATGCTTTCCGCAGGCGACACGTGCAAATCGTTCGGAGACCGCGCGGATGGTTTTGTCGACGGAGAAGGGGTAGGAGCGGTCGTATTAAAGCCGTTGGACCGGGCGATTGCCGATAACGATCACATTTACGGTGTGATTAAAGGAAGCACCATTAACAGCGGAGGCAAAACGAACGGATACACCGTTCCGAATCCGAATGCGCAGGCCGCCTTAATAAAAGAAGCTTTCGAAAGGGCAAACGTCCCGGCGCGCACCGTCAGTTATATTGAAGCCCACGGTACGGGGACCGCATTAGGAGATCCGATTGAAATCGCCGGATTAACGAAAGCATTTGAAGAGGATACAACAGATAAACAGTTTTGCGCCATCGGCTCCGCAAAATCAAATATCGGTCATTGTGAAAGCGCCGCGGGCATTGCGGGTCTGACAAAAATACTATTCCAGCTCAAAGACCGCCAAATTGCGCCGTCCCTGCACGCGGAACAGCTGAATCCGAATATTGATTTCGCGTATACGCCGTTTGCCGTTCAGCAGGAGCTCGGTGAGTGGAAACGTCCCGTCATCGGCGGCAAAGAGCTTCCGAGAAGGGCGGGGTTAAGCAGCTTCGGCGCGGGAGGAGCAAACGCCCACCTCGTCATAGAAGAATATACGGCAGACAAAGAACCTGATGAGACGCCGGCAGATCAGCCCGCCATCATCGTCCTGTCCGCGAAAAACAGCGAACGGCTCACTGAAAAAGCAAAACAGCTCAGAGACGCCATCCGTGAAAAAAGATACAGCGGCAGCGACCTTATGAGCATAGCCTTTACTCTTCAGACGGGCCGGGTGCCGATGGAAGAGCGTCTCGGTTTTATCGTCCATTCACTTCATGAACTTGAGGAAAAACTGAATGGATTTATCGCCGGACAAAACAGCGCCGGACTGCACCGTGACGGCACGGAAGAAAACAAACGGATGCTTGCCGTATTTTCGGCGGATGATGATCTGGAAACAATCATAGACGCTTGGATCAGCAAACGGAAATATTCTAAGCTGCTTGAGCTTTGGGTAAAAGGATTGGACATCGATTGGGCGAAATTATACGGAGACCGTCCTCCGGCCCGCATCAGCCTGCCTGCTTATCCGTTTGCGAAAGAACGCTTCTGGCATCAGCAGCCTGTACAAAGCAAGGCTGCGCCCGTTAAGGCGCCGGCTGATGAAAGTGATCCGGCGGAACAGTTTGAAGTGATGGCTTTTAGAGAAGTTCTTAAAGAACAGGCTCTGCCGGCTGCCGGAGAAAAGCAAGTCAAAACGGTGATTTCTTTCTTATCTGATCAGAAGAAGCAGCAGGAAGCCGTCTCTGTGATCAAATCGTATGACAGTGGCATTGACGTTATTTTTATCGCTCAGGGAGACCGGTATGAGGCTCTGTCCGCCGGCCGCTGCCAAGTGGTGCGGGAAGATCCGCAATCATATGTGAACGCTTTTGCGGATATTCAAAAAGAGTACGGTGAAGCTTCTGCCATTTTGTATTTATGGGCGCTTGAAGATAAAAGCTGCATCGAAGATTATTCATGTATCGTCCATATTCTCAAAGCAATGGCTGAGACCGGTCTGCAGCCGGAAAGGCTGTTATTGGCGGGGGAATATGCATCCGGTCTGGAAAGGTGCTACTTGGAATCATGGATCGGCTTTGAGCGTTCGCTCGGCATTGTTCTCCCGAAAACAAGTGTTACCGGCCACTTCAGAAAAGCCGGAGCGGCCATAACGGACTGGATGAGAACCATTTGGGACGAGCTGAAAGCTGAAACAGACCATACCGTTTTCTTGGAAGAGGGAAAACGATATGTCTATCACACCGAACCAACCGGACTAACGAAAGAAAACGGCAGGATCAGAACCGGCGGAACATATCTCATTACAGGCGGATTAGGAGGGCTCGGCTACTTATTTGCCCGCCATCTCGCCCGGAACTACCAGGCAAATGTCATTCTCACGGGGCGGTCGCCGATCAATGAAGAAAAGAAAGAAAAAATGAAAGACCTGGAAAATCTCGGCGCAGGTGTTCTTTACGCCGAAGCCGATGTTTGTGATCCGATCGGAATGGGCGACTGCATCAAGCGCGCGAAAGAACGATTCGGAGCCATTCACGGCGTCATTCATGCGGCCGGCATCGAAAGCAGAACATCCGTCTTTGAAAATGAAATCGGGAATTTCCGCAGTACGCTTGAACCGAAAATAAACGGAAGCCTGCTTCTTGACGAGTGGCTGAAAAACGAAACGCCTGATTTCATCTGCTACTTTTCATCCACATCGGCTGTTTTAGGAGATTTCGGCTGCTGTGATTATGCGGTCGCGAACAGGTTCCAAATGGCGTATGCCAACTATAAAAACGAACAATCAGAAAGCGGAAACGCTTTTGTCATCAACTGGCCGGTCTGGAAAAACGGCGGAATGGCCGTCGGCGGTGAAGAGACGACGGGCATGTACCTGAAATCAAGCGGCCAGCGCCTGTTAGAAACAGATGAAGGCATTGAGCTATTTGAGCGCGTCATTTCTCAAGACAACACCCAGTGCCTTGTCATTGCCGGCGAAAGAAGCCGTGCCGAACGATTTTTAGGCATACGGCGGGACGATTCATCAAAACCGGATGCGCTTTTGGAAACCGTGAGCCGCCGCATCCCGGAAGAAAGCGCAGAAAAACGGCTCGAAGCGGATTTGAAAGAGCTGATACACAGTCTGCTGAAAATATCGAAAGATAAACTCGTCCTGCATAAAAACTGGGCGGAATTCGGATTTGATTCCATCTATTTAGCCAAATTTGCCGCTCTTTTGACGAGTCATTACGGCATTGAAGTCACTCCGGCGTTATTTTACAGCTATGCCACGCTCGGAGACGTCATCAGCTATTACTTGACAGAACACAAAGAAACGATCGAAACGTTTTACAGAACGGAAGAAACCGAAACAGAAGCCGCCGCTCCGGATAACAAGGAGTATACGGATCAGGAGATCATCGCCATGATGAAACAGGTCTCTGAGGGGACATTAGATTTTAAAAGAGTGCAAGACATCATAGAAGGGAGTAAGACCTATGAATCATAAAGAACTTCTCGATGCCTACAGATCAGGAACGCTCACCATCGCTGAAGTAGAACAAAAGCTTCAGGCTTTCAAGCGGACAACTGCAAAACGTCCGCTTTCTGAAGGCCAGAAAGGTTTGTGGATGCTTCAGAAAATGTTTCCGGAGATGAGCGCATATAACATTCCGTTATGCTTTCGTTTTCAAAAGCTGGATATCGAGACATTCAAAAACGCCCTTTTGTCCGTGCAGCGCCAGCACCCTATTTTGACCAGTGTGATAAAAGAGGAAAACGGCCTTCCGTATCAGATAGAAGATACGGATCGGCATTTTCCGATTGAAGAAATGGATCTTTCTGAATTAAGCGGGCGTGATGCGCTTACGTTTATTAAAGAAAAAGCAAAAGAACCGTTCTCGCTTGAAACCGGGCCGCTCCTGCGTGTTCAAGTATTCCGGCGGGCGAAGCGGGAGCCGATTGTGTTAATCACCATTCACCATATCATTTTTGACGGCGTCTCTCTTATGACGTTTATGTCGGCGCTGCTGGACGCTTATGTAAAAGCAAGCGAAGGCAAAGAACCTGTCATGCTTCAGCAGGCCGCAGATTATCATGACTTTGTGAAATGGGAAAAAGAGCTGCTGGAAAGCGAAGCGGGAAAAGCGCATCTCTCTTATTGGAAAAAGCAGCTGGAAGGACCGCTGCCGGTGCTTGAGCTTCCGTCGGATTATCCGAGATCATCGGTTCAAACGTGCAAAGGGCAGGCGTATCAGCGCTTGCTTCCTGATGAACTGAACCGGCAGATTAAAGTTTGCGCCCAAAAACATAATGTCAATGAATCCGTTGTGTATCTCGCTATTTTCAAAGGACTGCTTTATCAATATACGAATCAGGAAGATGTCATCGTCGGCATGCCGACGATGGGGCGTTCTGAGGCTCAATTTGAGTCTGTCATCGGATACTTTATTAATATGATCGCGGTCAGGAGCAGGGAGACGGGCGCCAAATCTTTTACGGCGTTTTTGAAGGAGCTGCAGCTGACACTGGCAGAAGGGCTGGACCATGCCGCGTATCCGTTTCCCGCACTTGTCAAAGAATTGAAGACGGAACGCTCGCCTGCGGTTTCGCCTGTTTTTCAAACCGCGTTTTTCTATCAAAACTTCTTCCGGACAGAAGGAGCGGAAAAGCTGGCGGAACTATATCAATCACTCGGCATTGAAATGATAGAAGACATTCATCAGGAAGGCGAATTTGAGCTTGCGCTTGAAGTCTATAAAAAAGAAACGGGAACCGTCCTGCAATTTCTGTACAACCCGGATGTCTACAGCCCTTCTTTCATCGAACGAATGGCGGAGCATTATATGAAACTGGCAGAAAAGGTGCTTTCTGATCCGGAGATCGCTTTTGAAGCCTGTTCCGGCCTGCTCAATCAAAAACGGGATGAAAGCCGTTCATCCCATCAGCCGAATGAGCGCTGCATTCATGAAGTGTTTGCGGAAAAAGCCGGACGCCACCCTGACAGAGAAGCCGTCACATTCGGTGAAAACAGTCTTACATATCGCGAATTAGATGAACGAAGCACGGCGCTCGCTGTGTACCTGCAAGAAAAGGGCGTCACACCGGAATGCCCGGTCGGCATTTGTACGAAGCGTTCTTTTGAGATGGTCATCGGCATCCTCGCCATTTTAAAAGCGGGAGGCGCGTATGTACCGCTGGACCCGGCTTTTCCAAACGAACGGATGGCCCACGTGTTGACTGACAGCGGCGTGTCAATCGTATTAACACAGGAAAAGACGCGCGGCATGATTGAACAGTTGGCCATCGGCGGTGTGAGCACGGTGGAAATTGAAAACAGCGGACGTTCTGTCAGCGGGGCAAAACTGACGCCGCGTTCAAAACCGCATCATCTCGCTTATATTCTATATACGTCCGGAAGCACGGGAAAACCGAAAGGCGTCATGGTTGAGCACAGAGCCATTATGAATACGCTGCAGTTTTTGGAAGCTGAGTATCCGGTCGCACAAGAGGATGCCTATTTGTTAAAAACGAATTACGTATTTGACGTTTCGATTTCTGAATTATTCGGCTGGTTTATCGGAAACGGACGGCTTGTCATTTTGCCGCCTGGTGCAGAAAAAAATCCGCAGCTTTGCATGGAATATATCCAAACCCACCAGGTCACGCATCTGAATTTTGCGCCCGCCGTGTTTAATGTATTTCTGGAAACGGTAAAGCGGCATACGGCATTTACAGAAGACGGCCCTGTGAAATATGTGATGGTGGCCGGTGAGGCGTTTCCGAAAGATTTAGTTAAAAAGTCAGTTTCCATCTTCAAACATGCCAGAATTGAAAATATATACGGCCCGACGGAAACATCCATTTATGCCGCTTACTACAGCTGCGGCCAAAAGGAAATCACAAGCAGGAATACGCCGATCGGGAAACCGATTCACAATACGCGGCTTTATATCGTCGATGAAAAGCTCAGCCCCGTCCCTGACGGTGTGGCCGGGGAGCTTTGCGTGGCCGGCGCCGGTCTGGCCAGAGGCTATTACAATCAGCCTGAGCTGACGGCGGCATCATTTATTGATAATCCGTTTAGTGAAGGAGAAAAACTTTACAAGACAGGTGATTTGGCCAGATGGCTGCCTGACGGAAATATAGAATATGCCGGCCGGATTGACAGTCAGGTGAAAATTCGCGGCTTCCGCATCGAATTGGGAGCGATTGAAACGAAATTGAGCGAACATCCGGACATTCTTGATCAGGCGGTTGTGGTTCAGGAAAAGAACGGACATAAAAAGCTGATTGCTTATTATACGGCCCGCTCCGGTCATACGGCAGACGAAAAAGCGCTCCGCAACCATCTTTTATCGAGTCTGCCGGATTATATGGCGCCTGCCCATTTTATCCGTCTGGATGCGCTGCCGTTAACACCGAGCGGAAAAGTGAACCGCAAAGACCTAAAACAGCGCAAGGTAATCGTTCACCGGTCTGAAAAGACGGGCAGACTGCCGTTATCAGAAGCGGAAGCGAAAGTGACCGCAATATGGGAAGACCTGCTGAATACGGCGGGCATCAAAATCGAAGACGGCTTTTTCGATGTGGGAGGCGACTCGCTTCTGGCTGTTGCGGCGGCAGAACGCATTAAACAGGAGCTTGAATGCGATTTTACCGTCACGGATTTATTCGAACACTCTACCATTCAGGCGATCAGCCGATTTATTGTTGAAACAAAACAGGCGGCTGAATCAGAGGCGTCCTGCCAAGATGAGAGAGAAAGAGAACAAACACCGCAAAACGGGGTGCCGTCTTACTTTGATGACAGTGTGGCGATAGTGGGGATCTCCTGCCAGTTCCCCGGCGCGAAAAATCATCATGAGTTTTGGAAGCAGTTAAGAGAAGGAAAGGAAAGCGTCCGGTTCTACTCGGAAGAAGAACTTCGGGAAGCCGGCGTGCCTGAAGATTTGATCGAAAATCCCGACTATGTGCCGGCATTATCGACGATAGAAGGAAAAGATCTCTTTGACCCTGAGTTCTTTCACATTTCTCCGAAAGACGCAGAATTTATGGATCCTCAGCTTCGGCTTCTGCTGCTTCATTCTTGGAAAGCCGTCGAGGACGCGGGATATGTATCGAAAGAGATTCCGAAGACAAGCGTATATATGTCGGCAAGCAATAATTCGTATCGGTCGCTTTTGCCGGAAAAAACGACAGAAGGCCATGAATCTCCCGACGGCTATGTGTCATGGGTGTTAGCGCAGAGCGGTACAATTCCGACGATGGTTTCCCATAAGCTCGGATTAAAAGGGCCAAGCTATTTCGTTCATTCCAATTGCTCATCATCATTAGTCGGTCTTTATTCAGCCTACAAAAGCATAACGAGCGGAGAATCGGAATACGCGCTCGTCGGCGGAGCAACTCTGCATGCAGCGACCAGCATCGGCTATGTGCACCAAAACGGATTGAATTTTTCAAGCGACGGGCATGTCAAAGCATTTGACGCTTCAGCCGACGGTATGGCGGGCGGAGAAGGAGCGGCCGTCATTCTGCTGAAAAAGGCGTCACAAGCCGTTCAGGACGGAGATCACATATACGCCATGCTCAGAGGCATCGGTCTGAACAATGACGGAGCGGATAAAGTCGGTTTTTACGCACCGAGTGTAAAAGGTCAGACTGACGTCATCCAGCATGTTTTAGACAGCACGAATATTCACCCGGAGACGATTTCCTATATCGAAGCGCACGGCACAGGAACGACATTGGGTGATCCGATTGAAATGTCCGCGCTGCAGCAAGTGTATAAACGTTACACGGACCGGGAGCAGTATTGCGGGATCGGCTCCGTAAAAACGAATATCGGACATTTGGATACAGCAGCAGGTCTGGCCGGGTGCGTCAAAGTCGCCATGAGTTTATATCATCGGGAGCTGGCGCCTACCATTAATTACACGTCACCGAATCCGAATATCAAATTCAGCGGTTCGCCGTTTTATGTGGCGGATAAGAGAAAACCGCTGCCGGAGAGAGAGACGCCGCACCGCGCAGCGTTAAGCTCATTCGGACTCGGAGGAACAAACGCACACGCCATTTTTGAACAGTATGAAAACAAAACGATCAGCGGATCAAATGACGGACAGCCGCCTTATATCGTTCCGCTGTCAGCGAGAAATAAGCAGCGTCTTACTGCCTATGCATCTTGTTTATCCGGCTTTCTGGATGAAGCCGAAAACGATGTTTCCTTGCATGATCTGGCATTTACGTATCAGACCGGACGTGAAGCGATGGAAGAGAGAGCCGTTTTTATCAGTCATGATCGTCACGATTTGAATCGTCAGCTGCAGGATTTCATCAACGGCAATGACCAAAACATCTTACGGGGCGAAAAAGTGAGAAGCAGAGAAGTGTCAGCTCAGGAGATGGAAGAGCTTGCGGCATGTCAGACACGGGATGAAAAGCTGAAAGCACTCGCGGCGCTCTGGGTTGAAGGAGCGCGTGTCGATTGGGGCTTATTGTATCCGGATTCCGCGCCGCAAAGAATCAGTGCGCCGACCTACCCGTTCGCAGAGGAGCGCTTCTGGCCGGAGGAAACGGTGAAGCAAACGGATACCAAACTTTTGCATCCGCTGGTACATCAGAATACATCCGTCTTGCAGGAGCAGCGGTTCAGTTCGGAATTCACGGGAAAAGAGTATTTTATTGCTGAGCATATCATTAAAGGAATGGCGATCGTGCCGGCTGCCGTTACCCTTGAGATGGCACGGGCCGCGGCGGAGAAAAGCATCGGCGGGGCAACAGAGGAATCTCTGGGCCTGCGCTTAAAGAATATTGTATGGGTCCGTCCGGTGATAGCCGATCAGGAGGCTGTCCGTGTCCATATCGGACTTTATGAAGAAGAGGACGGACAGATTCAATACAGAATGTACGGGGATAACGATTCTATCGGTGAAGAAGCTCCTCTTTATAATCAGGGCATCGCTGAAATCATCCGGAAGGAACCGGAGGAAGCGGCGGATATTGAGCAGCTGAAGCGCCGGTGCACACAGGGAACAATCGAATCTCAAGCGTTTTACAAAGGAATGATCGGTGCTGATTACGGGCCGGGTTACAAAGGGGTGCAGCTTGTATACAAAGGCGAAGACCGGCTGCTTGCTAAATTGAAGCTTCCTGAATCCGTCTCTCATACAAAAGCTGATTATATCCTTCATCCGAGTATGATGGACGGTGCGCTTCAGGCCGCCGAATATTTGCAAAACGTGACGAGAGCGCTGCTTGCAGAAAGCGGGGAACCATTCAAAGCCGCATTGCCGTTTGCTTTAGAAGAGCTGGACGTTCTGAATCCGTGCGCTGATGATATGTGGGTGCACGTCACATTCAGTGCGAACAATAAAGCCGGCGATTCTATCCAAAAAGCCGATATTGATTTATATGACAATAACGGCGGGCTTTGTGTGCGGATGAGAGGTTTCTCAACACGGATCATGGAAGAAAACGCGGGTGCCGGCGTTTCGGTCAGCCGTACGGACACATTGCTCGCTGAACCGGTCTGGAAAGAGCAGCCGGAACCGGCCGATCACGACCCTTCGTATGAAGAGCATATTATTTTCCTTTGTGAGTACGATGAAGCCGTAAAACAAGCTGTCGAAGCAAAGCTTGAACATGCAAGCGTCATTATCTTGGACGATCGTCCCGCATCCATTGCAGAGCGGTATCATTCTTATGCGGGCCAGCTGTTTGACCATATCAAAACCATAATGAAAAGCAAGCCGAAGGGCAGCGTTCTTTTTCAGGCTGTTACGCGGTCAGCAGGCTTACAGCAGGTGTTCTCAGGCATTACCGGCCTCTTAAAAACCGCATGCCTTGAACATTCCAAGCTGATCTGTCAAATGATCGAAGCCGAAGAGAAAGAAAGTGCTGAAGGCATAGCGGAAAAAGTGTCCGAAAACCGTATGCATGCCGAAAGCGTCCATGTGAAATATGAAAACGGCAAGCGCTTTGCCGCTGATTGGGGAGAGATGGATATTTCTCAAGCGGAGCCGGACATTCCGTGGAAAGACGAAGGTGTTTATCTCATTACAGGAGGTGCCGGAGGTTTAGGTCTGATCTTTGCAAAAGAGATCGCAAACCGTACAAAAGACGCCGTCATCATACTAACCGGCCGATCCGTTCTCAGAGAAAAGCAGAAAGACATGCTGGAAACAGTACGTGCTGCCGGCGCTTCTGTTTTCTATGAGCAGACCGATGTCACGGACGAAGCAGAAGTATACCGATTGATCCGCAATATCCGCAAACGGCATGGCAAGCTGGACGGGATTGTTCACAGTGCCGGCATTATAAAAGACAACTACATGGTGAAGAAGACGGCAGAGGAATACCAACACGTTCTCGCTCCGAAAGTGAAGGGCCTTGTGTATCTTGATGAAGCGTCACAACATGAGAAATTAGATGTCTTTATTGTCTTTTCATCCTTATCAGGTGTGCTTGGAAGCGTCGGCCAGGCTGATTATGCGTCTGCAAATGTCTTTATGGAGATGTATGCCGAGTACCGCCGTTCTTTACAAGCCGCAGGACAAAGATACGGAAAGACGCTTTCTGTCAGCTGGCCGTTATGGAAAGAAGGCGGAATGCAGGCAGGAAAGCAGACGGAAGATATGCTGATGCAGGAGGCGGGAATCGCACCGCTCGGCACAGATGCCGGCATCAAGGCTTTATATCAAGGCTTGATGAGCGGGACAGCCCGGATGACGGTTGTTGAAGGAGATGTGAAACACATGAAAGCAAAACTGTTCCGCAAAGAGAATGATCATCCGGAAGCAGAGACCGGCGTACGTCATGACATTGATGCTGACAGCCTGCTTGAAAAAGTGAAGCATCTGTTAAAACAGCAGACGGCCTCACTGTTAAAAGTAAACATTGACAAAATTGATCCTCATGAAGAAATGACAAAATACGGGCTGGATTCTATCTCGATGACTGAGTTTACGAACCAGTTAAACAAAACGTACCGGCTTACGTTAACGCCGACGATTTTCTTTGATCATCCGACAATCCATGAATTTGCCGTTCATTTAATCAGTGAATACGAAGAGGAATTTGCCGGACGGTTTGCGGTAAATACAAAAACGGTTCAATCGGCAAGACCGGTAAAAGAGACTCAAATCACGCGCCCTGCCGTTAAGCGACGCCGCACTCTGCCTGAGACACTTCCGCAGACAGTGCAGCGGGGCCAAGGGCCGGAACCGATCGCAATCGTAGGCATCAGCGGGATTTTCCCGATGGCAGAAGACATTGAAGCTTTCTGGCAGAACCTGAAAGAAGGCAAAGACTGCATGACCGAGATTCCGAAAGACCGCTGGGACTGGCGGGACTATTACGGGGATCCCGCAAAAGAAGCCAATAAAACAAACGTCAACCAAGGCGGGTTTATTGACGGAATTGCTGAATTTGATCCATTATTTTTCGGGATTTCACCCCGGGAAGCGGAGCAAATGGACCCTCAGCAGCGTCTCTTGCTGACGTACGCGTGGAAAGCGATCGAAGATGCCGGATATGCGTCAAAGAGTCTCTCAGGCACAAAGACAGGTGTGTTTATCGGGACCGGAAATACCGGCTACGGTTCTCTTTTAGCCAATGCCGATGCGGAGATTGAAGGGTCATCCGCAGCGAATACAAGTCCGTCTGTCGGACCGAACCGTGTCAGCTATACGCTCAATCTGCACGGGCCGAGCGAACCGATTGATACCGCCTGCTCAAGCTCGCTCGTTGCCATACACCATGCCGTTTCTTCAATTGAAGAAGGGACGTGCGAGATGGCTTTGGCGGGAGGAATCAATACGATTGTGCTTCCGGACGTGTATATCAGTTTTGACAAAGCGGGCGCGCTGAGTAAAGAAGGAAGATGCAAAACGTTCTCTGATCAGGCTGACGGTTTTGCCCATGGTGAAGGAGCCGGTCTCTTTTTCCTCAAAAAGCTGAAAGCCGCTGAGGCGGATGGGGACCATATTTACGGCGTCATTAAAGGAAGCGCGGTGAATCACGGCGGCCGCGCGGCATCTTTAACAACGCCTAACCCGAAACAACAGGCGGAAGTCATTAAAGCCGCATACAAAAAAGCGGGCATTGATCCGAAAACAGTCTCTTATATCGAAGCGCACGGCACCGGAACAGAACTGGGAGATCCCGTTGAAGTTAACGGACTGAAACAAGCGTTCAGCTCGTTTGCAGACGGAAAAGAGAAAGCGGCCGGCTATTGCGGCTTAGGGTCGGTCAAAACGAATATCGGCCATTTATCCCTTGCCGCGGGAGCAGCGGGCATTATTAAAATTTTGCTGCAGATGAAGCATCGGACACTAGTAAAAAGTCTCCACTGTGAGACGGTAAATCCGTACATTCAGCTTGAAGACAGCCCGTTTTATCTGGTGCGGGAGACAATGGAATGGAAGACGCAGACGGACGAACGCGGAAACGAACAGCCTCGCCGCGCGGGCATCAGCTCATTCGGCATCGGAGGCGTAAATGCCCACGTCGTCATCGAAGAATACATTCCAGAAGACAGAGAGGAAGCAGATGATTCTCATATCGACCCATGTCTTTTCGTTCTGTCCGCCAAAAATGAAAAACGCCTGAAAGAGCAGGCAAAACAGCTGAAACGTGCGCTTACTGAAAAACGGTACGATCAATCCTCCCTCGTTTCTATGGCATATACCCTCCAAATCGGAAGGGACGCCATGGAAGAACGCCTGGCGGTTATTGCCGGATCTGCAGAAGAACTGCAGGAAAAACTGTCACAGTTTATCACTGGAGATAAGCACGCGGACTTGTACAGAGGAAGAATAGACAAAGGCACGCTGCAAATGCTGACGGAAGATGAAGAAATTCAAGAAGCCGTTGAAAAATGGATGGCACGCGGCAAATACGCGAAGCTGCTTGAATTATGGGTCAAAGGGCTGAACGTCGATTGGGCGAAGCTGTATGGAGACCGTCGGCCTAAACGCATGAGCCTGCCATCGTATCCTTTTGCAAAAGACCGCTATTGGGCGGCAAAAAGCACCGGAAAACACGAAAAAACAAGCACTGTATCTGCCGGAAAACAAGACGCGCTTCATCCGCTTCTGCACAGAAATACTTCAAACCTTGCAGAACAGCGGTTCAGTTCAATCTATACAGGAAAAGAATTTTACCTTGCGGACCATGTTGTAAAAGGCGTACCGATTTTACCGGGAGTGGCACATCTTGAAATGGCGCGCGCAGCAATGGAACAGGCATCTGAAGTTCCGGCCGGACAAGGAAGCGTCAAGCTTAAGAATACGGTTTGGGTGCGGCCGATCACCATTGAAGACGAGCCGGTTCATGTCAACATCCGTCTCATTCCTGAAACGGCAAATGACGTTCAATTCGACATTTACAGCGGCCGGGAAACAGATCAGCCGTCCGTTTACAGCCAAGGGGCAGTATCAGTCCGCCCTGACGCCGAGGCTCCGGTCATTGATCTCCAAAAGCTGAGATCACAATCCGCCGAGACACCGTTTTCTGCAGATGAAGTGTACGATATGTACCGCAAAATCGGTTTTGATTACGGCCCGGCTTTCCGGGGTGTCAAAGCGATTTATACAGGTGATGATTTCGTATTGGGCAGACTGTCACTTGATGCGGCTTGTGCGGACACGGTACAGGAGTATGTCATGCATCCGGGCTTAATGGACTCTGCATTGCAGGCATCAAGCATATTAACCGGAACAAATGATGAAAAACTGATGCTTCCGTTTGCGGTTCAGGAGCTTGAAGTATTCAGCGCATGCGCTGCCGAGATGTGGGTTTACGCCAGACTTTCTGAAGACCACAAAGCCGGCCAGATTGAAAAACGCGATCTTGATATTTGTGATGAAAACGGCAAGGTTTGCGTAAGGCTGAAAGGTTTGTCATTCAGAACGGCTGAAAAAGAACCTGAGAAAAAAGAAAAAGCTCCGGAAACGCTCATGCTTGAGCCGGTATGGACCCGAAGTGATGAAACCGCCGTTCAAACGGAACCGGTTTTTGCCCGGCATATCGTGTTGCTTTGTGACACAGAGGCCGGATTGAAACAAGCCGTTGAAGCCGCGGGAGCTGCATGTATTGAAATGACCTCCCAGCACGGGAAAGCGGCGGCGCGCTTCCGTGATTATACAGGACGGATATTGGAGACGCTGCAAAAACTGCTGAAGGAAGAGACGGATGGAGACGTCCTCATCCAGACGGTTCTCTCTAAAACAGATAAGCATCAGCTGCTCTCAGGCATTTCAGCTTTGTTAAAAACAGCCGGCCTGGAACATAAAAAACTGAAAACCCAGCTGATTGAAATAGAACCGGCGGAAAACGGCAGAATCACAGACATCATCAGAGAAAATAAAACACGGGCTGATGACAGCCATATCAAATATGAAAACGGCATCCGATACAGCGCAGATGTCAAAGAAACGGCCGTGTCCGGCGGCAAAATACGCATTCCGTGGAACGACGGAGGCATATATCTCATTACCGGAGGAGCCGGGGGCTTAGGCTTTATTTTCGCGAAAGAAATCGCCCGCAAAGTCAAAGAGCCGACACTGGTTTTGACAGGCCGTTCCGCATTAAGCGAGAATCAGCGGATGCAGCTGCAATCGCTTGAATCACTCGGAGCAAAAGCGGAATACAAGCAGGCTGACGTAACAAACGCTCAAACTGCGGCAGACCTGGTCAAAACAATTGAGACGGAATATGGCGGCCTTCACGGCATCATTCATAGCGCGGGTGTGATGAAAGATCAGTATATCGCAAAGAAAACAACCGAAGAGTTTTACAGTGTATTGGCTCCTAAAACGGACGGATTTGTCAACCTTGATGAAGCAACCGAGCATTTAGCGCTGGACTTTTTCATCGTTTTCTCATCCATTTCCGGCGTCACCGGGAATGCGGGACAGGCGGATTATGCGGCGGCAAACGCATTTATGGACAGCTATGCGGCATACCGCAACGCGCTGGTTACCGCAATGTACCGCCACGGTCACACATTGTCGGTCAATTGGCCGCTTTGGAAAAACGGCGGAATGCAAGTCAATGAAGAAATGGCGAAGCTCACCGAAAAAAGAACCGGCGTAACGCCGATGCGCACTGAGACCGGAATAGAAGCTCTTTACAAAGCATGGAGCACGGGGAAAACAAGCGTGCTCGTCATGGAAGGAAACCGCGCCGTAATGCGGGAAAAGCTGCTTCAAAAGACTCCTGCGGCCGCTTTTGCACCGGTTAAGAAAACGGATGAAACGCCTGCGCCGAAAGACCTGACGGCAAAACTTCAGGAATTGCTGGCAAAAGAGGTTTCCGGGCTTCTGAAAATAAACATTGAAGAAATCGATATCGAATTGGAGTTCAATCAATACGGATTTGATTCCATTACGCTGACGGAATTCGCCAACAAGCTGAATGACACTTACCAGCTTGATCTGACACCGACCGTATTTTTTGAATATGCGACGATTCAAGCCTTGGCGCATCATTTAGCAGAAGACTATCAAACACAATTTGCCGGCAGCACACAGCCGAAAGAAGAAAAACAAAGCAGCGTAACTGATGATGGCGGTATCAGACTGGCAGGGAACAAACGATTTGCAAAAACTGCCGTACAGCCTGTTCAGACGGCGGCTGAACATAAACCGGAACCGATCGCCATTGTCGGCATGAGCGGAGTGTTTCCGAAGGCCGCAAATATTGATGAGTATTGGCGCAACTTAGAAGAGGGAAAAGACTGTATAACAGAGGTGCCGGCGGATCGCTGGGACTGGCGTGAGTATTACGGTGACCCGCTTAATGAAGCCAATAAAACAAATGTAAAGTGGGGCGGATTTATTGACGGAGTTGCGGATTTTGATCCGCTGTTCTTCGGAATTTCACCGCTGGAAGCCGAACAGATGGATCCCCAGCAGCGCTTGTTAATGATGTATGCGTGGAAGGCGATAGAAGATGCGGGATATTCCGCTAAAAGCCTTTCCGGCACGAAAACAGGCCTGTATATCGGCACGGGGAATACCGGATACGGCTCACTGTTTTCCGACCTGGATATCGGCGGTGCGTCAGCCGCAAATATGAGTCCGTCAGCGGGACCGAACCGCGTCAGCTATATGCTTAATCTGCACGGGCCGAGTGAACCGATCGACACGGCTTGTTCCAGCTCGCTGGTCGCGATTCATCACGCCGTATGCGCCATTGAAAACGGGAACTGCGATATGGCGATCGCCGGCGGCGTGAATACCGTCGTCACTCCGCAAGGCCACATCGCTTATGACAAAGCGGGGGCGCTGAGCAAAGAAGGGAAATGTAAAACATTCTCCGACAGGGCGGACGGATTTGCCGTCAGTGAAGGTGCCGGAATTCTGTTTTTGAAAAAGCTGTCAGAAGCGGAAAAAGCGGGCGATCATATTTACGGCGTCATTAAAGGCAGCGCGGTCAACCACGGCGGACGCGCGAACTCCTTGACGACACCGAACCCGAAAGCCCAGGCGGAAGTCGTCAGAACGGCTTATGACAAAGCCGGCATTGATCCGAGAACCGTCACTTATATAGAAGCGCACGGAACCGGAACGGAGCTTGGCGATCCGGTCGAAATCAACGGCCTGAAATCCGCCTTTCAAAAGCTGTACGAAAAAACAGGCGATTCCGCCGTTTACGCGAGTCACTGCGGTCTGGGTTCGGCCAAAACCAATATCGGCCACCTGTCACTGGCAGCCGGTGTCGCGGGTGTGATCAAAGTGCTGATGCAGATGAAGCATAAAACACTTGCAAAAAGCCTCCACAGCGAGGTCATCAACCCGTATATCAAGCTGAAAGACAGTCCGTTTTACATCGTACAGGAAAAAAGAGAATGGACGGCATTGAAAGACGAAAACGGCAATCATCTGCCGCGCCGTGCGGGAATCAGTTCTTTCGGCATCGGCGGCGTAAACGCCCATGTCGTCATTGAAGAATATATCCCGAAGGAAGAAAGAAAAACAGCTGTTTTCACACACCCTCAAATCTTTGTGCTGTCGGCCAAAGAAGAAGAACGTCTGCAGGAACAGGCGCAGCAGCTGGCGCAAGCTTCTTTTACGGATGCGGATCTTGCCGATGTTGCTTACACGCTTCAGCAGGGGCGTGATGCCATGGAAGAAAGAGCGGCCATTATCGCTTCCTCGGCCGAAGAACTGCGGGACAAGCTAAAGAGCTGTGCGAAAGGACGTTATGATATAGCGGGCATTTATAAAGGAAAAGCGGGTAAAACCTCCCTGAAATCCATTCTGGCAGGTGCAAACGGCGAGGCGGATATCGAAGAGCTGATAAGCCGCCGAGAGAATGACAAGCTTGCGGAATTATGGGTGCAGGGCGCGGATATCAAATGGGACGGCCTATATTCTGATATCAAGCCTCAACGGATGAGTCTTCCTGCTTACCCGTTTGCGAAAGAGCGGTACTGGATCACGGACAATCGGCCGAAAGCAGAGAAACCGCAAGCTGTGCCGACGTCGCGGGTGCTGCACCCGCTGCTTCACGAAAATGTATCAGATTTAACAGAGCAGCGGTACCGATCCGAATTTACGGGACAAGAGACGATTTTCACCGATCATCTTATTAAGGGCAAGCCGGTTATGCCGGGCGTTGCCTACTTGGAAATGGCTAGGGCGGCGGTTGCTCAGGCAGTCAAAGGGCAAAAGGAACGTCCATCTGTCACCCGCCTGAAAAACATCGTTTGGGTTCGGCCGATCGAAGCGGGAAACCGCCCGATTGAAGCGCAAATCAGCCTGAACCCGAGGGAAAACGGTGAAATCGTGTATGACGTTTACACGGATTCACAAACAGAAGCAAGCGGCAGGCAGATACACTGTCAGGGGGCTGCCGGCATTCTCAGCGCCGGGGAGGCTCCGCACCGTGATATAGGCGCACTGAAAGCTCAATGCGGCCTCAGTATACTGACTTCTGAACAGTGTTACGGCTTATTCAGCAAAATCGGCATTGACTACGGTCCCGGACAACAAGGAATTCAGCAGATTCATATCGGAAGCAATCAAGCATTGGCTGAGCTCCGGCTGCCTTCCTTCCTCGAAGAAACGGCAGATCAATACGTTCTTCACCCGTGTATGCTTGATTCAGCTTTACAAGCGACAATCGGTCTGAAGCTGCACGCAGATGATAACCAGCTGTCACTGCCGTTCGCCCTTGAAGAACTGGACATTTTCAGCCCGTGCACGACAAGCATGTGGGCGTATGTCAGCTCCCGGGGAACGGATGAAAAAATACAGCGTATGGACATTGACTTATGCGATGAGACAGGCCGGGTCTGTGTCAGAATTAAAGGGATTTCTTCCAGAATGATGGAAGGCCCCGCGCCGGAAACATCATTAAATGGAGCAAACCTTCTGGCTCCGGTGTGGGATCTCGCGGAATTCCGTGATCAAAGCCCGGCATATAAGACGGAAGAGGTTGTCTTTATCGCGGGGGATGAGGAAAGCGCGGCTTTTCAATTGCATCATCCTTCTGCGAAACGGCTTCATATCACCCCGGAGGATGAAATAGAGGCTGTTGCGGCTGAACTGAAAGCAACAGGGTCTTTCGGGCATATCGTATGGATCGCTCCTTTTCACAGCGCTGATGACATGGTAAAAGCTCAGGATGCGGGCGTCATCCAGATGTACAGAGTGATTAAGGCCATGCTTGCTTTAGAATATGGAGGCAAGCGAATCAGCTTGACTGCAGTCACAATAAAAACACAGTCCGTACAGCCGGCGGACATTATTGATCCGGCTCATGCAGGCATTCACGGTTTGGTCGGCTCGCTCGCAAAAGAATATCCGAACTGGCAAACAAGGCTGATTGATGCCGGCTGTCCGGAAGACGTTTCAAAGGCGGAGCTGTTCTCAGCGCCGTTTGATGAGCAAGGCAATACATGGGCGTACCGGAACAATCACTGGTACAAACAGCGCCTCATTCCTGTACAGCAGCCGGTGTCAAGCCGGCCCGCCTACCAAAAAGGCGGCGTTTATGTCGTCATCGGCGGTGCGGGGGGCATCGGCGAGGCATGGAGCGAATATGCCGTGAAAACGTATCAGGCGCGAGTCGTTTGGATCGGCAGACGAAAACATAACAGCGCCATCCAGGAAAAAATCGACAGACTCAGCCAATTCGGCCCGGCGCCGATTTATATTGAAGCTGACGCGGCAAATCCGAATGAGCTCACACGGGCGTATGAAACGATCAAACGCACGCACCCGCAAATTAACGGAATTATCCATTCCGCAATTGTTTTAGAGGATCAGAGCCTGGCAAATATGCCGGAAAGCCGTTTGAAAAGCGTGCTCGCTGCGAAAGTCAATGTCAGCGTGAATATGGCCCGCGTGTTCCAAAATGAGCCGCTGGACTTTGCTTTGTTCTTCTCATCTGTTCAATCATTTGCACGAGCGGCCGGACAAAGCAATTATGCTGCCGGATGCAGTTTCAAAGATGCCTTTGCCGCTCATTTGGCTCAAGTTCGGCCGTATTCGGCGGCAGTGATGAATTGGAGCTACTGGGGCAGTGTCGGAATCGTATCATCTGCCGACTATCAAGAACGGATGAAACAGGCGGGAGTCGGATCAATTGAAGCGCCGGAAGCAATGGCGGCGCTTGAACGATTGCTCGGCGGCCCGTTGAATCAGTTCGTCATGATGAAACAGGCGGAAGAGCCGGAGGAAAAACCGGAAGAAATGATAGAAGTATACCCTGAACATCACGGCTCGGCGATGCAAAAACTGCGAAGCTATCAGCCTAAAGTAACAAGACATGTACAACAATTGAGTTAAGGAGGGGACGGCTTTGCAAAACACTGAAGATCTTCTTTACAAACTATTGGCAGGCCAGCTGAAATCTGTCGGATTTTTCACGGAAAACGAAACGCAGCCTGTCATGCAGGGGTTTTACGGCAGGTGGCTGGAAGAAAGCATCTCCATCTTGGTGCAAAAAGGCTTTTTGAAACAGTCAGGCAGTACGTATGTGTTAACAGGTCCGATAGAGCGTGCGGACGTTCTGTGGCAAGAATGGGATGAAAAGAAAGCTCCTTTACTCAAGGACAGCAGCAAACAGGCGATGATCACCTTAGTGGAGACCGCTCTCAGAGCTTTGCCGGATATTTTATCCGGCAGAGTTTCTGCCACTGATGTTCTGTTTCCTGATTCCTCAATGGAATTGGTGGAAGGAATCTATAAAAACAATGAAACGGCAGACTACTTTAATGAGGTGCTCGCTGACACATTGACGGCTTTCATTGAAGAACGCCTGAAAGAAGACCCGAACGCGGAAATCCGGATATTAGAGATCGGAGCGGGGACGGGCGGGACGAGCGCGGCCGTTTTCAAAAGATTAAAAGAGTACAAACATCATGTGAAAGAATATTGCTACACCGATCTGTCAAAGGCCTTTTTCATGCATGCTGAAAAAGAATACGGTCCCGACAATCCGTATTTGACTTATAAGCGGTTTAATGTGGAAGAGCCCCCGGCTTTGCAGGGTATAGAGGCGGGCGCATATGACGCGGTAATTGCGGCAAATGTGCTTCACGCGACAAAAAATATTCGGCGGACACTTCGCAATGCCAAAGTGGTGCTTAAAAAGAATGGGATTTTGTTATTAAATGAGATTAGCAGCCATTCGGTTTATTCTCATCTGACATTCGGTCTTTTGGAAGGCTGGTGGCTGTATGAAGACGCCAAACTGCGCATTCCCGGATGCCCGGGGCTGTATCCTGAAGCGTGGCAGTCTGCGCTGGAAAGCGAGGGATATCGGTACGTTACATTTATGGCGGAATCGTCACATCACCTCGGCCAGCAGATCGTGGCGGCAGAAAGCGACGGCGTCATCAGGCAAAAGCAGCCGGACGCGCAGGCGGTTGAAGAAACTGCGGCTTCCAAAGAGCAGGCTGATTTCACAGAACCGTCTTTCTCAGTCACAGACCGGACTGTGCAATTCATAAAAGAAACGTTAGCCAAGTCCATAAAGCTTGCTCCCGAGCGCATTCAGCCGGAAACCAGCTTTGAAAAATACGGCATCGACTCCATTTTGCAGGTGAATTTTATCCGTGAACTGGAAACATTGACGGGCGAGCTGCCGAAAACGGTCTTATTTGAACACACGAATACGAAAGAACTTGCCGAGTATTTGCTGGAAACTTACCCGGATAAGCTGCAACAGGCATTCGGAGCCGAACAAGCGCCTCCTGAAACAAAGCATCCGGAACCTGCAATGAATGAACCGGTGCCGCTTGTCACGGAAACGCGGCGGTTTATCACTGAACAAAAAGAGCCAAAAGCGCCAAAGCCGGAAACAGAAACCGTCACCGTTAATCGTTCTGATCGTGACGACATTGCCATTATTGGCATCAGCGGCCGCTATCCCGAGTCTGAAACCCTCGATGAGCTGTGGGAGCATTTAAAAGCCGGAGACAGCTGTATTACGAAAGCTCCGGAAAACAGATGGAAGTCCGGTCTTCTGAAAACGATGGCAAAAGAAACACGAAAAGAAGAACACAAAACACGGTACGGCGGATTTCTGCAGCATATTGACGCTTTTGACCATCACTTGTTTGACATCCGGGAAGACCATGTGATGGAGATGACGCCTGAGCTCCGTCTAAGCTTAGAAACCGTATGGGAAACATTTGAAAACGGAGGCTACTCGTTAGAAAGAGTAAACGAATGGCAGGAATCAGACAGCGGCATCGGTGTATTTATGGGCAGTATGTACAATCAATATTTCTGGAATATCCCGTCATTGGAAAAAGCTGCGCTCAGCTCTAACGGAGGGGATTGGCATATCGCCAACCGCATTTCCCACTTTTTCAATTTAACGGGCCCGAGCATGGGCGTTACGACCGCATGCTCCAGCTCACTGAGCGCCATTCATCTCGCCTGTGAAAGCCTGAAGCTTAACAGCTGTTCCATGGCGATTGCCGGAGGGGTCAATCTCACGCTTGAACCGTCTAAATATGATGCGCTCGAACGGGCGAATTTGCTTGAACAGGGAAGTGAAAGCAAAAGCTTCGGAACCGGCACGGGCCTGATGCCGGGAGAAGGAGTCGGGGCGGTGCTCTTGAAGCCGCTCTCCAAAGCGCTTGCCGACAAAGACCATATTTACGGGGTCATTAAAAGCAGCGCGTTGTGCCATAGCGGCGGAAGGCAGATGTACACGGCTCCGGATCCGAAACAGCAGGCGAAGCTCATGGCGGCTTCCATCGACAAGGCCGGAATCAATCCGGAAACAATCAGTTATGTTGAATCAGCGGCAAACGGCTCTGTATTGGGAGATCCGATTGAGGTCATTGCCCTGACAAATGCGTTCGCGCAATATACTGATAAAAAACGTTTTTGCGCGCTTGGATCCGTCAAGTCAAATCTCGGTCATTTAGAGGCGGCTTCCGGCATGTCCCAGCTCGCGAAAGTGCTGCTGCAAATGGAGCGGGAAACATTAGTCCCGACGATTAACGCAAAACCGCAAAATCCGAATATCAACCTTGAACAAACGGCTTTTCACCTGCAGGAAAAAACCGAGTATTGGGAGCGTATGAGGGATGCCGAAACGGGGGACATCATCCCGCGGAGAAGCATGATTAATTCCTTCGGGGCAGGCGGGGCATATGCAAATCTCATCGTAGAAGAATATATCAGCCCGAATTCCGATCAGGCCCGTCACGGCGATGAGGAATATATTTTCCCTGTGTCAGCGAAAACAAAATGGAGTTTTGAAGCCTATCTTGACAGACTGGCGGCCTTTTTAGAAAAGACGCCATCTCTTCATCCGGCCGCCATCGCATCCGCGCTGCAAAAAAGAACGCATCATTCGGAGTATCGGGCGGCATTTACGGCTGCTTCCGTTCAGGAACTGCTGGAAAAGCTGGCCGCTTACCGCATGGATCAGCGGAATCTCAATTTCTCTGAATCTGATATTGGCCGGCGTGCGCGGCAATGGGAAAAAGGAGAGAATATCGCGTTTGATCAGTTGCAGCAAGAGCACGCCGTTCATCTGCCGGCCTACGCTTTTGACCACGGGACTTCTTTTCAATTCAGTGAATCAGAAAACGCTGCCGGCGTTCAGGCGGTATACAGTGATGACGATCCATACGTGAAAGGGCATCAATTCAGCGGAGAACCGGTACTCGTCGGCGCTACATATAACAGTCTGGCAGTCGATCATTTTTGTGATCTTTTTCCTGAAGCGGAAGGAGGACAAATTAAAAAACTGAATTACGTCAGCCCCATTACCGTAAAAAAAGGCGATCGCATCGAGCTGAAAACAGAATCGAAACAAAACGGGGATGGATTTGAACTGAGCATAATGCACCGCAGCCGCACGTCTCCTGATTGGAGCATAGCGGCGTATGCCGAGTGCAGCCCCTATCCGTTTCAAAAGCAGCACGCGGATCTGGCGGCCATTCAGCGCTCTTACCGGGAAGTGGGCCGGATAGATGAGTTATACGGAGACGGAACGGGACCCGTCGTGTGGGGAGAAGAATTTAAAACGATTACCCGCCTGTACAAAGGCTCTGATGCCGTTTTAGCGAAAGTGAACCTGAACAATAGCGACTCACAACAAGCGCATCATTATGCCGTAAATCCGTTCATCGCCAACAGTGCTTACTTGGCCTCACTTTCTTTATTGGATCAAACGGAGGCGGAAAGCTATCTGCCGTTCGGCATTAATTCCGTCACCTTCAGCAGCCCTGAAGATCTTATCGATTGCTGGCTGCACATCAAGCTGACCAAACAAACGGGGGAAATGATTCTGATTAACGCAGATGTCATCAGCAGCCGATCGGAAGTGGTGATGCGTTTTGAAGGCTATGCCCTGAAACGGTTCCGTCCGAAAACCGAACAGATGAATCAGCCGGCCCGAACGGCTGTTAAGAATGCGGGAGCACCGATTTCTGCCGGCAGTCTGACAGATGATATCCGCAGCTACGTCCTTGGCAAGCTCGCCAAGATGATGGATGAACCCGGGCCATCTCTTCGTTCTGACGCGAATATCATGGAATTGGGACTTGATTCAGCAAGCCTGATCGGGCTGACAAAAGAGATCGGCCAAGAGGCGGACATCGATGTGAATCCAACATTGTTTTTCGAGTATCCGACCGCGGAGGAGCTGACCCGCCACTTCGCGTCAGCATATGAGAGCAAGTTTTCTCAATTGCTTGCCGATCATAAGCATTCAGAAGAGGCCAGGGTCACGGAAACAGAAGAGCGCACTTTACCGAGGAAACAGCATACGCCTTGTGATAACGCCGATGTCAAGCAAGGAATCGCGATTATCGGTATGTCAGCTCAGTTTCCGCAATCCCCGGATATCCAGTCTTTTTGGGAGCACATCGTAAACGGGGATCACTGTATTACCGAAATTCCGGCGGACCGCTGGGACTGGCGCCGTTACGCCGGTGATGAGAATGACACGAGTCTCAGATGGGGCGGTTTTATTGACGGTGTCGGCGAATTTGACCCGCTCTTTTTCGGAATTTCCCCTAAAGAGGCATCACAAATGGGGCCGGAGCAGTTTCTGCTTTTGATGCATACATGGAAAGCAATGGAGGATGCGGGCCTGACAAATAAGGCGTTATCAAGCAGACCGACAGGCGTTTTCGTTGCCGCGGGCAACAGCGATCCGAACAATGGAACAGCCATCCCGTCCATCATTCCGAACAGAATATCATATGCCTTGAATTTACAAGGACCGAGTGAATATTACGAGGCTGCCTGCACGTCAACCCTGGTGGCATTGCACAGGGCGGTTCAATCAATCCGTCATAACGAATGTGAGCAGGCTGTCGTGGGCGCCGCCAATATTCTGCAGTCGCCGAAGGGCTTTATCGGTTTTGACTCAATGGGATATTTAAGCAAAAACGGCCGGGCGAAATCGTTCCAAAAAGATGCCGATGGCTTTGTCAGAAGCGAAGGGGCGGGCGTTATCATCATCAAACCGCTTGAGGCGGCAATTGAAGACGGCGATCATATTCACATGGTCATTAAAGGAACAGGAGTGTCTCACGGCGGTAAAGGCATGTCGCTTCACGCACCGAATCCGGCGGGAATGAAGGCCGCGATGAAAAAAGCGTACGAAGACACCGATGTTGATCCGCAAACTGTCACTTATATTGAAGCGCACGGCATTGCCTCCGAAATGGCAGATGCGCTGGAGTTTAATGCAATCAAAGCGGGTTACGGCGAGTCTGCAAATCAAGAGGAAAGCGCGCCTTGTTATATCAGCACCGTGAAACCTTGCATCGGGCACGGCGAACTCGCTTCCGGACTGGCCGCCCTTATAAAAGTGGCGATGGCCATGAAGCATCATACCATCCCGGGTATTCCCGGATTTACAGCTGCAAATGAGCAAATGGCCATTCAGAAAAGCCGCTTCCGTTTCACCGAAGACAATCAGGAATGGACACAGCTCACCGACCATACGGGCAGACCGATCCCGCGCCGGGCCGCAATTAACAGCTATGGCTTCGGCGGCATGAATGCGCATGTCGTCTTGGAACAGTACAGCCCGAGCCATAAAGACAAAGAATCTGTGCATGAACCGCAGCTTATCGTGCTTTCTGCTAAGAGCGAAGGGCGTCTTAAGGCGGTCGCAAGTCAGCTGGCTGATTTTGTGCAAACTGGAGATACTCTGTCATTGCGGGATATTGCTTATACGCTTCAGACCGGCCGTGAGGCGATGAACTGCCGCCTGGCACTCGTTGCCCGCAATCAAGATGAATTGCTGGAAAAACTGAAAGAGTACAGAGCATTTTCCGAAGAAAGCAATGGAATGAAAAGCTTCTTTACAGGCAGTCAGCAGACTGGATCAGGAGATATCGGCGTTTTACTGGAAGGGACTCTCGGTACAGTCGTCACGGAGACGCTGTTGGCTGAAAACAATCTCGAAAAACTTGCATTTTGCTGGGTGAAAGGTGCGGATATACCGTGGGACAGACTCCACCAAGGCAAATCTGTTCAAAGAGTGCCGCTTCCGACATATCCTTTTGAAAACCATAAGTATTGGAACGGCGGTCAGCCAGAAGACATCAGCCTTGCACCGGTTTCACAGAATCCTCAGATCCGCTGCGAGAGCGCGGCTGACATTGTGGCAGACATTTTGGGGATGAAGGCAGCGGAAATTGATCAAAATAAGCCGCTGACTGAATACGGCTTCGATTCAATCTCCTCTATTCAGCTGTTGAAGAAACTTGAGGACGGAGACAGCCGCATCAGTCTGGAGGCTCTTCAGAAATGCAGCACTCTTCAGGAGATCTGCATGCTGTTAAAAACGAACCAACCGCAGGAGACGGGCCGGAATTTTCCCGAACTCGTCAAGCTGAATGAAAGAGAAAAAGGCCGTCCTGTTTTTTGGTTTCACGGCGGAACGGGAGGCGTGGAAGCATACCAGCCATTCGCCAAAAAGAGTCAGCGACCTTTTTACGGCATCCAGGCAAGAGGTTTGACAGGGAAAGAGCCGCTGCAAGGAATCGAAGAGACGGCCGCTTCTTATATGAGAATCATCCAAGCGGTACAGCCGAAAGGCCCTTATGACCTCGGCGGATATTCCTTGGGCGGCATGCTTGCATATGAAACCGCGCGCCTCTTGCAGGAGGAAGGTCATACGGTAAAAAGCGCCGTCATGATCGACACCCCGTACAGTGAAAAATGGAAAGAAAGAAAACCATCTGTTAAGTCAGTCATGCTGCAAACGATCAATACGATGCTTACAGCATATCTTAAGCCTGAAAACCTTGAAGAGGCATTAATCAGCAGAGAAGACATTACCGTCCAGGCTGAGGAAGAAGAAGTATTGAAAGAATTGATCGGCCTTGCCAAAAAGCGCGGTCTGCCAAAATCCGAAGAAGCGATCCGGATGCAGCTGGAGCAAATGATGAAGACGCAGCTCGCTTACGGAATGGAAGAGTATGACATGAAGCCGCTGCCTCATCCGGAAGCGCTGCAATGCTACTACTTCCGTAATAAAAGCGGTTTGTTCCTCGGACATCTTGAACGTTATCTGACAGCAGAGGAAGAACAAATTCCGTTAGACCATGATGCGTATTGGAAAGAATGGGAACGCCAGATGAAACAGTTTCACCTGTTGGACGTTCACTCTTCCAATCATGTCACAATGCTGTCGGAACCAAAGCCGCAAAACGCCATTAAAGCATTCTGCGAAAAACTGTACGCAAACAAAGGAACGATAAGCGCAAATTTCCTTAAATCTTTCAGAAAAAAGCTGGACGAAACAAATGAGTTGGTAAAACGGTAATAGAGAACGGCCGGAGCAATCCGGCCGCTTTTTTTATCCATATAGAACTAAATTTACTATGTACTAAATTTTCATTGTCGTATTGATTTCTGTTTATAAGACATTAAAAAAACCCCCGATAAACAGGGGGGGAGATGTTAAAATCTGACAGGAAATGTTTCAAGCCCTCTCAAAAACACATTTTTTCTCCATGTTACATCCTCGGGCGCGCCTTTCAGCTCTATATTCGGAAACCGTTTTAAAAGCGCAGTAAAGGCAATGGATGCTTCCATCCGGGCGAGCGGAGCCCCGAGACAAAAATGAATGCCGAATCCAAAAGAGATATGACGGTTCGGTGTTCTCGCTATATTTAATGTATCAGGATCATCGAAATATTCCGGGTCCCGATTGGCTGAACCGATGCCGATAAATATCATATCGCCTTTTTTAATGGAAACATCTTTATAGGTGAAATCTTCAATCGCCCATCGATTTGCCATCATGATGACGGGAGAGGTATAACGCAAAAGCTCTTCGACCGCCGTCTGGATATTTTCCGGCTGCCGCTTTATCTTCTCCATCTGGTCTTTGTGCAGAAGAAGCGCCAGGGTGCCGGAGCCGAGAAGGTTAACCGTTGTTTCAAGCCCGGCAACGACTAACAAAAACAGCATGGAATACAGCTCTGATTCACTCAGCTTTTGGCCGTCCTCTTCAGCGTAAATAAGCTTGCTTGTCAGGTCTTCACCCGGATGTTTTCTTTTTTCTTCGATCAGTGTTTTCATATATTGTTTAAATTCTTTGAGAGCCTGGTTGGTCGCATCTTGTCCGCTTTCTGACGTGTCGACCATTGCGTTTGTCCACACTTGAAATTTGGCGCGGTCCTCTTTCGGAATCCCGAGCAGTTCGGAAATGACGATAAACGGAAGCGGTGCGGCGAAATCTCTCATGATATCAGGGTCTGCTTTTGTTTCCATTTCATCCAGCAGCTCTTCTGTGATCTGCTCTATCCCGGTGCGAAGCTGCTCAATCATCCGGGGAGTGAACCCCTGATGCACCAAAGATCGAAGTCGTGAATGATCCGGAGGGTCTTTTGCCAGCATATGCTCTGAGACAAAATCGATATCTTCACTGACATTCAGCTTCGCGATCAGCTCCTTCGGCATGACTCGTTTTACATCTCTCGTAATTCTGCCGTCTTTCAAAAACGCCATACAATCATCATAACGCGTGATGAGCCAAGCCGGAAAGGTGCCTCCGAAACGCTGCAGTTCGAATTTATGTATGGGGTCCTGCTCTCTGAATCTGCTTAAAACCGCAAAAGGGTTTTCGTGAAACTCGGGTGAGTGTGGGTGAAACATTGTTTTTTCCATCTGGATTTCCCCGCCTTCATGTTTTTGAAAAGACATAACAAACAGCCGGTGCCTGCCGACCGGACGGCATTCCTCCTTTTATCTGCCGAAGACACTGATCACAACGGCTCATAAGTATGTCTAAAATATATAAGGAAACAGAAGCCGGTTCAATAGACAAATCGTAAAGCCGCCATTTTCGTTGATTATCAACAAAACAGCAAACTTTTTTTGCCATTTCATCATGTGTGTTAAATCCGGCTAATATACATATTTACGCTTCATATCAACTTCTTAAGGAGGATGTGAATGAATGCGTTTATGAAATGGGCGGCAAGTCTGCTTTTGGTGATCTCTCTTCAGTTCGGCCTTACGGGCGCCGGCATCCATTCGGACAGTGCTGCTCGTGCCGCATCCCGATACGATCAGGTGCTGTATTTCCCGCTGTCAAAATATCCGGAGACGGGAAATCATATAAAAGACGCCATTTCGGCAGGTCATTCTGAGATTTGTACAATTGATCGGGGCGGAGCGGAGAATAGAAGGAAAGAATCATTGAAAGGAATTCCGACAAAGCCCGGGTTTGACCGTGATGAATGGCCCATGGCAGTCTGCACAGAAGGCGGGGCGGGGGCTGATATCAGATATGTAACCCCGTCGGATAACCGCGGAGCCGGTTCATGGGTTGGAAATCAAATGAGCGGATATTCCGACGGCACGAGAGTATTATTTATCGTTCAGTAGCTTCTCCGGTTCGCCGGAGTTTTTTTATGCTCTGAAAAAGCGGCACGCCGGCTGGACATATGAAATGGCAAAGAGTAAACTTATATGTTGGAATCAGCATGAGAAAGGATTGGATCACATTGACAGTGACTACATACCGAAATATTGCACTTTTACTTCTTTGTTTAACAGCGGGAATTGTGGATGTGATCGGTTATTTAAGCCTGGGACATATCTTTACCGCCAATATGACGGGGAACATCGTTCTGTTCGGCCTGGCGATCGGCAACTCGTGGCACCTTGCCGTACTCAAATCGTTAACCTCGTTAATCGGATTTATTGCCGGCGTTATTGCCGCGGCCCTGCTTGTGGGCAATAAAAAGAAATCATTCTGGCCCCCTGCGGTAACTGCCGCTTTAGCTATTGAAGGAGCTGTTTTGCTGCTGTTTGCTTTGTTCTCCTGCTTTTTTGCAGATGCCATTTCTGTTTATGTGCTGATTATGCTGCTCAGCTTCGCAATGGGAATGCAGACGACAGCCGCGAGAAAACTTGGTGTAGCGGGGATTTCCACGACCGTATTAACGGGAACGCTCGCTAATTTTTTTGAAGATCTCACCGCAAGGTTTTACAAAGCGGACAAGCGGAAGCAGTTTACGAGAGATGCTGTATTGCGCGCGCTTGCCTTGGTGCTGTATTGCTTTGGAGCGGTCATCGGCGCTTTTGCCGAACCGGATTATAAGTTTGCCGTGATCTGGCTTCCGATTATCATTATTTTAGGCATTATGCTTTGCGCATTCACGATGTTCCACGGATATTCAGAAGAAAAAAACCAATAAAAAAACGCCGCTGATTCAGGGCGTTTTTTCTTTTTATTGCTCTTTCCGGGTCCCGATTGTATAAACGGCCCGATCTGTATGTACCTTTAATCCGTCTTGCTCCTTTTGGATGGTGATGTCGCCGAGCAGAGGGATTTCATACGCATCTTGGGGAAGCGGGACATTTCCTTCCTCCGTATAGGTTGTGCCGTGCCCTTTTAAGACGAGTTCTTCGTCCGCTACATAGTCATCGGGATGGTTTGTCCGGCGGACGAGAACATCATCAAGGTGAAGCATGATCTGATCCATATCAGAAATCTCGTTTCGGCTGTCTGTCAGCTCTCCTTTCCTGATATCAAGCGTTTGTCCGATCTGTTTTTGCAGCCATTCAGACAATTCGGTGTTTGTAAGTGCCATTGTGATTCCTCCTTTTATCTACACCATACTTATTCCCTATTTTTTTAGAAATACACTGCCTTGCATTGATCTTTTTTTCTGACAGCCGGTTCTGGAGCATTCCGAGTTCCTTCATTATAAATGTTTCATCTGTTCACCTAAAAAACGGGGTCATCTGCAGGTTTAGACGACCCCGTTCTCATGATAAAAAGGTTACTCTTTCGGCACGGCGTTTTCAGCGTTTACTGCGCCCGCTCCGTAAATGTTCGGATCTTCATTTGTCCACTTATCCGGACTTTGTTTGATCAGTGTTTTCACTTCGTCAGGCGAAAGCTGCGGGTTCTGCTGAAGGATTAAGGCGGCAATGCCCGCACAGATCGGAGTGGCCATGGACGTGCCCGACAGACTGAAATACAAGGAGCCTACACGGTTTGATTTCTGTAATTTGTCAAGGTATGAACGCGGAGAACGGAGAGATACGATATCGACCCCGGGCGCAAGAATGTCAGGCTTCTCTTTTCCGTACACCGTCGGGCCGCGGCTTGAGAAAGAAGCGACCGTATCGTCCTCATTGCCGGCCGTATCATTGTCATCATAGGCGCCTACTGTGATGACCTTCTCGCTGACACCGGGGCTTGAAATCGTTTGAGCTTCCGGACCGGAGTTGCCCGCGGCGACGCAGACGACGATTCCTTCATTCCATGCCTCTTCAACGGCCTTGACGAGCGGGTCGTCCGTTTCTTTATCATATCTGAGCGCATCTCCGCCCAGTGACATGCTGATGATTCTGATCGGATTCTTTGTGTGTTCTTTATTATATTGTATGCACCATTCCACACCTTCAATGATATCAGCCAAGGTTCCTGATCCTGATTTGTTTAATACCTTGACTCCGATCAGATCGGCTTCCGGCGCCGGCCCCTGATATTTACCGGAAGATGAAGCGCCGCTGCTTGCGATATCACCGGCGCAATGGGTGCCGTGTCCGTTGTCATCATACGGTTCTGTCTTTTGGTTGACAAAGTCCGCAAATCCGATAACTCTGCCTTCTAAATCGGGATGCTGATAGATTCCGGTATCAATAACGGCGACGGTTACGCCTTTTCCTGTTAATACGGTGCCGTTACGGGTCACTTCTTTTGCATGAGACGATTCAGCTGCCGTATCAAGGAGCGCTTTTACTTCACGGTTTAAATAGATTTTACGGATATCCCGGCATTGCGAAAGAAGCATGTGAAGGGCGGACGGAGTGACTTCGGCGCTGCAGCAATTGATTGTTTGAAACTGCTTTTTTATGGTGCAGCGTTTTTCTTTTGATAAGACCTGTCCTGTGCTGTGAAAACCGGATTCATGGCAGCCCTCTTCAAATTCAATGATGACTGACATTTTCTTTCTGTTTTTCACCTTTTTTTCGAAAAACTTGTGCAAAAAGCAAGGTGTCCATTTGAAAGGTTTATATAACTGTAATACGTTTTCTCTGAGCGGCCAGTCCAGCTTATGAGCATTTGACCGCACCATTTGTACCATTGAGTAACCAAACATATATACTTTTCCTCCCATTCTGGCGATTCTCTCTATACCATATGAACAGGCCGTATGTTCGGTCAGTTTGTTTGTCCTTCAGGAGCGCTGGTTACTTGCGGCTTTTTCAGGAGAAGAAATCGAGTTGAAACGGAACGTTTGTTCGTTTATAGTGAAGCCGGCGGAAGGAGGTATATATATGAACATAATATTGAGACATTCCTTGGAAAAACAGCTTCCGATTGATATTATATATATGAAAAAAGACGGCTCCATTTCAAAACGGACCATTATGATAAAAAAAGGGGATGAGCGGGCTGTAACGGCATTTTGCTGTACAAAAAGGCAGATGAGAACTTTTTTGACGGGCTCCATTCTGTCCTGTGCATTTGCTTCGGGAGGCGGATATTCATTTTTAAAAGCGTATTCCTGATGCCGTCCGTTTCCGGCCGTGAATCTCCCGCCCCTGAAAATTCGGGCGTTCCTCCCTTTTTTTTTGCCCTCTCTCAACCTTTTTTCACTGATGCCCGGCATTTGAGCGCTTGAACCGTGACAATCCATTGATTTTTCGAAACCGGGAAGTTTTTCACTGATGATAATGTTAATAGAATGTTAAGATAAGACCTATTGACAAAAATCCATATAATGAACATGTCATTTTTCAGAAAGGAGCAAAGAAGGAGAGCTGATGAAAAGAATTTTACTTAATGTCATCATTATCGTAGCAATGGTCTTACTAATAAGATGTGCTCATTATGCGTCAGACCCTGATCCCTCGAATTCTTCTGATACATACACAGATTTTAAAGATTTGGCTGAACATGAAGACCCCGATGATTATCATATATCGTACAATAAGCGAAAGGGGAGCCCCGTATTGATCATGTCGCCGCACGGAGGGAGAATTGAGGGCGGGGTGAGCGAGATCGTCCGCTCTTTCAGAGATGATTATTCAACCTATCTGTTTGAGGGATTAAAAACGCATGATAACCAGACTCTTCATATTACGAGCACCAGGTTCGATGAGCCTTCAGCAGTCGAAAGCATTAAGCAGCACCATTATGTTATCGCAGTTCACGGTTATAAAGGCGACGAGAAAAATACTCTTGTCGGAGGAAGCGACCGGAAGCGGGCGAAAAAATTGGTGAGAGCTCTCGAACGAAACGGATTTTCTGCAGAATTGGCAACCTCAAAAACCGGTCTGGCCGGGGTTGACACCGAAAATATCAATAACCAGGCGCAAACCGGGCTGAGCATACAGCTTGAGATCAGCAGAGAACAGCGGGAAGCGTTTTTTGATAATTTTGATTACCGCGAAAGGGAATTCACAAAAACGGAGGAATTTTACCGGTTTGTCCGTACGATAAAAAGAGTGATCAATCAAGAGTATTCGTAAGCTTAAAAAAAGACAAACGAGTGAAAGATGAGTAAACTGAAAAAAAGGAGGTTTGTCCCTTGGCAAAACATCACTTTTATTTAAAAGCAAATTGGCCCGGAAATCGCAATGACGTCGGCGATATTAAAAGCGGCCGGCTGGAAACGGCTGTGTCCATTCCTAAGGAAATGGACGGACCCGGAGAAGGCACAAATCCTGATGAAATGCTGCTTGGAGCGGCCGCGACCTGTTATATTATAACGCTTGCGGCGATGATGGAAAGAAGCGGCTTGGATAAAGAAGATCTACATATGGAATCTGAAGGAATTGTAGACGTCACAAACGGTGTGTTCACGTACCAGAAAATCATTCACCGCCCGTTTATATTATTAAAGCCGGATGCAGCCGAAACGGACTTTATGCTCGCCAGGAAGTTAGCGCAAAAAGCAGAGTCCTCATGTATGATTTCACGAGCGGTCCAAGGAAACGTGGAGATGGAGCTTGAGGTTGAAGTAAAAGCTGCCCGCGCTTGACGAGTTCAAACGGTCAGCTCCGGGCCGTTTGATTTTTTTTAGCTTTTTGAGACTTGGAACGGTTCAGCAGGATGACGCCCGTGATGACCAAAACAAGCCCGATCATCATTTTGACTGTCATGGCCTCCTTAAAAACAAAAAAGCCGACAATTGCCGTTAAAGCGGTGCCGACACCTGACCATGTCGCGTATGCGGCGGATAAATCAAGGCTTTTCAAAGAGAAGCTCAAAAACATAAAAGAGGCTCCGATTCCGGCGATGACGCCGAGAGCGGGCCACAGGTGCGTAAAACCGTCCGACAGCTTCAGCATCGTGCTCCCGAACACTTCTGATACAATGGCTAATGCCAAGCAAAGTAATCCTTTCATCAGCATGCCTCTCCTTTCTACCAATTCATCAAAATGACACCGGCCAATAAGAAAAAGAGTCCGATGACGGCCTGCTTGTCCAGTTTTTCATGAAACCATTTCGCTCCGATAATGGATGCGAGCACCGTTCCGGCTCCGCTCCATGTTGCATAGGATAAGCTAAGCGGAATGAGATTCAGTGTCAGTGAAAGCATATAAAAGGCCAATGAATAGCCTGCCACTACAAGCGCGCTCGGCAAAAACCGCGTAAATCCGCGGGAGACCTTCAGCATGGCCGCGCCGATTGACTCTGATAAAATAGCAATTGTGAGGAAGATATAACCCAGAATCATATCAAATCCCCCTCTCATCATAATCCTTATGCCTTTTGTTTAAGGCAGTAAAATAAAATAATATCCGAACTTTGCCCGCCAAGTCAAGACATTAGGCCTATACAAAAAGGCCCCTGAAAGGAGCCCTTTTTGATTGTCTTAGTAGTAATACGGATAGTAAGGGTAGCCGTAACCTCCGTACAAATACGGATTGAACAAAGCGCTTCCGACAAGCCCCCCGACAAGCCCTCCGACAAACGGTCCGCCGTAAAAACCAAACGGCCGTCCGAACCCGCCAAACCAAGGGCGGCCAAACCAAGGCCGGCCAAAACCAAAACCCGGCCGTCCGAAGCCGAATCCGAATCCGGGACGCCCGAACCCGAATCCCGGCCGTCCGAACCCAAATCCGGGCCGTCCAAACTGTCTCATATCACTATCTGCTTCGTATGTGTATTCTTCATTCATAATTTAGGTACCTCCAAGAATAAATTTGAGATGATAACAGAGTATTCAGCCCACCAATTTTTGATTGGGCGTTTATCAAAAAAATAAAGGAGTGAGCTTTTGTGGGCCTGTATCAGTCCGATTGGTCAAAAAAACCTCCGCACACACACGCATACCGGGCTGTTACGGATGTAGTGCAGGGACATTACCATGTGATCGAAGGCTTTTCGCAACCGGAGAACGGCAGCAATACAGATGAGCATACACATTTCTATACGGGCATCACCTCGTTTGAAAACGGCCATTTTCATAGGTATTACGGCATTTCCGGCCCTGCCATCCCGAGGGTTGACGGAACACATTACCATGAGCTTTCAGAGACCACCTTTGCCGCCTACAATGAGCCGATTCAGATCCAGCACGGCGGTGTCGTTTACGATCCGTGGGAGGAAGGACGGAAAACGCACCGCCATACGCTCAAAGGAAAAACGAGAGAGGTTGTCGGAAACGAGCCGATCGGGTGGTAGCGGACGTTTAGCGCTCAGGAAAAAGGGCAAAATGGATAGGTGCCTGAAGAAATGAATGCTATAATTAGGGGGAGATTTATAAAAGAGAGTGATACATATTGAAAAATAAAAAACAGCCTGTCGTCATACTTGTCGGACCGACGGCAGTCGGAAAAACAAAACTAAGCATCGGACTCGCGAAAATGCTGAATGCGGAAATCATCAGCGGAGATTCCATGCAGGTATATAAAGGGATGGACATCGGAACGGCCAAAGTCACCGAAGAAGAGACAGAAGGCGTGCCGCATCACCTGATTGATATTTTGGAGCCGTCCGACACTTTTTCAACGGCGGATTATCAGAAAATGGTAAGGGGAAAAATCACCGAGATTGCCGATAGAGGAAAGCTGCCGATGATTGTCGGGGGAACGGGTCTGTACATTCAGTCCGTGCTGTATGACTATACGTTCACGGAAAACTCCGGCGACCCTGTATTCCGGGAGCGCATGGAGAAACTGGCGGCTGAAGAAGGGGCGGAAGCGCTTCATGCCAAGCTTGCGGCAGCCGACCCGGAAGCGGCGGCAGCCATTCATCAAAACAACACGCGAAGAGTCATCCGCGCGCTCGAAATTCTGCATGTATCGGGAAAAACAATGTCAGAGCATCTTAAAACCCAAAAACGGGAGCTGCTTTACAATGCGGTTCTTATCGGTCTTACAATGGACAGAGAAGTGCTGTACGGCCGGATTAACGAGCGCGTTGACCTGATGCTGGAAACCGGCCTTCTTGACGAAGTAAAGCGGCTGTATGATATGAATATCCGGGACAGCCAATCGATTCAGGCGATCGGCTATAAAGAGCTGTATGAATATCTTGATGGAAAAGTGCCGCTCCCTCAGGCTGTGGAGCAATTAAAACAAAATTCTAGGCGATATGCGAAACGCCAGCTGACCTGGTTTCGCAATAAAATGCCCGTTTCATGGACAGATATGACGCCGCCTGTTGATATTGAGCAGAAAAAAAAGGAAATTTTCGAGTGCATAGCAGGAAAACTGGAAATTTAATCGAAACAGTATTGTATTGAGAACCAAGGAGGACGAAACATGAAACCGATTAATATTCAAGATCAGTTTTTGAATCAAATCCGAAAAGACAATACGTTCGTCACGGTGTTTTTACTCAACGGCTTCCAGCTTCGCGGCCAGGTAAAAGGCTTTGACAACTTTACCGTTTTGCTCGAAACGGAGGGGAAGCAGCAGCTTATTTATAAACATGCCATCTCCACGTTCGCCCCGCAAAAAAACGTCCAGCTTGAGCTTGAATAGACTTTTTGAAAAAGACCATGAACAATGGTCTTTTTCTATGCGCATCTGTATATTGCAGGCCGTATATCGGAAACATAAAAGGGGGTTCGGAAAATCGTGTTCGAAAGTGAAAATGAACTGAGAAGAATCAGGATTACGCTCGTTTGGATCGCTGTTTTTTTGCTGTTTGGAGCTTGCAGCAATCATGAGACGGTGGTGACGGATGATGACGGCGGCTCATCGGATGCCGAACCGCAGACAGAAGGCATGGTGCAGCTGGAACATAATCGTTTCGGCATCGTCGAGGACGGTTACTTAAAAATATACCGCTATGATGAAAAAACGAATAAAATCGAACTGAAAAAAGAAACGGCGCTGGATGAGCTTGAATAAATTTCACAAGCGTTCGAATTTACAAAGCGGGCCGCACAAGCTACACTAAGTACTGACATTGATCATGCAGAGGGTGAGACGATTGAAACACAAGGTGATAATCAACCATTGGGAAGAAACTTGTGAAGATGATTCCTGCTATGAATATGGAACCAGCATCATCGTTGACGGCAAAGAACTGATCAGAGAGGCTTCCATCACAAGCGCTCTGAAAGCCGTACTGAAAGAAATCGGTGCTGATGTGGAGATTGAAGAAACCGTTGAAAGCGAAAAAAAATGTGATTCTTACAAAAAATAAGAATAAAAGTCTAGACTACTAAGCAGTTTTTTTTCATGTTATGATAGACATCGGCTTACACATGACACCTTGAGTAGGATGAGAGATGATTCTCGTTCTGCTCTCTTTTTTGGGCGTTAATCGGGCCAGAGCCAAAGTCCGCTCTTTCAAAAATATGAATTTTTTATAAATCGATCTCAATATGTTGTGTTTTTCTGAGAGGTTAGTATACTATATATAGTGTTAAGAGATTCATTATTTTTGATAGGTCGTGATAAGGATGGTTCAAATCATATTTGATTCAAAGACAGGGAATGTTCAGCGTTTTGTGAATAAAACAGACTTTCAGCTGATCCGCAAGGTGGACGAAACGGACCACGTGGACACTCCGTTTGTTTTGGTCACATACACGACAAACTTCGGCCAGGTACCGGCATCAACACAATCATTTCTCGAAAAATACGCCCATCTCTTATTAGGAGTCGCTGCGAGCGGCAACAAAGTATGGGGCGATAACTTTGCAAAAAGCGCCGATACCATTTCGAGACAATATCAGGTGCCGATCTTGCACAAATTTGAACTCAGCGGCACATCTAAAGACGTTGAATTGTTTACTCAGGAGGTAGAAAGAGTTGTCACAAAATCAAGTGCCAAAATGGATCCAGTTAAATAACGAAATCATGATCCAACAAGATGGAAAATTCCAGTTTGATAAAGATAAAGAGGCTGTACATAGCTATTTTGTTGACTATATCAATCAAAACACAGTTTACTTTCACGATTTAAAAGAGAAGCTGGATTATTTGATTGAAAACCAATACTACGAAGAGGAATTCTTAAGCCTTTACTCTTTTGAAGACATTAAAGAAGTGTTTAAGACAGCTTACGCAAAGAAGTTTCGTTTTCCTTCCTTCATGAGTGCGTTTAAATTTTATAATGACTATGCTTTGAAAACGAATGACAAGAAAAGAATCCTCGAGCGTTATGAGGACCGAATCTCAATCGTCGCGCTGTTCTTCGCAAACGGCGATACTGAGAAAGCAAAAGAATATGTAAACCTGATGATCAACCAGGAATATCAGCCGAGTACACCGACATTTTTGAATGCCGGCAGAAAACGCCGCGGAGAACTGGTGAGCTGCTTCTTGCTCGAAGTCAATGATTCCTTAAACGATATTTCACGGGCGATCGATATTTCCATGCAGCTGTCTAAATTGGGCGGCGGGGTTTCTCTTAACCTGTCCAAGCTTCGCGCGAAAGGCGAAGCGATTAAAGATGTTGAAAACGCCACAAAAGGCGTTGTAGGCGTCATGAAGCTTCTTGATAATGCGTTCCGTTACGCTGACCAAATGGGACAGAGACAAGGCTCGGGCGCGGCGTATTTAAACATTTTCCACCGCGATATCAATGATTTTCTTGATACGAAAAAGATTTCTGCGGATGAAGATGTGCGCGTCAAGACGCTTTCTATCGGTGTCGTCATTCCGGATAAGTTCGTTGAGCTTGCACGTGAGGACAAAGCGGCTTATGTATTCTATCCGCATACGATTTATAAAGAATACGGCCAGCATATGGACGAAATGGACATGACGGCGATGTATGAGGAGCTTGTCGACAACCCGCGTGTCAAAAAAGAAAAAGTGAATGCGCGCAAATTGCTTGAAAAGCTTGCCGTTCTCCGTTCTGAGTCAGGTTATCCGTACATTATGTTCCAGGACAACGTAAACAAAGAGCACGCGAATAACCACGTATCAAAAGTGAAATTCTCGAACCTTTGCTCTGAAGTGCTTCAAGCGTCACAAGTTTCGGCTTACACAGATTATGATGAAGAAGACGAAATCGGCTTGGACATTTCCTGCAACCTTGGTTCATTAAATATTTTGAATGTCATGAAACATAAATCGATTGAGCGCACGGTGAAACTCGCGACGGATTCCCTGACTCATGTATCTGAGACGACGGATATCCGCAACGCGCCGGCAGTCAGACGCGCGAACAAAGCGATGAAGTCGATCGGTTTAGGCGCCATGAACCTCCACGGCTACCTTGCCCAAAACGGCATCGCTTATGAAAGCCCGGAAGCAAGAGATTTCGCGAATACGTTCTTTATGATGGTGAACTTTTATTCCATCCAGCGTTCAGCTGAGCTTGCGAAAGAAAAAGGCGAAACGTTTGAGCATTATGAAGGCTCCACTTATGCAACGGGAGAATATTTCAATAAATACATCGAAAAAGAGTTCTCACCGGCATACGAAAAAATCGCTGCGCTCTTTGAGGGCATGCACATTCCGACAATCGAAGACTGGAAAGAGCTGAAGGCGTTTGTCGCTGAACACGGTATGTATCACAGCTACAGACTGTGCATCGCGCCGACAGGCTCCATTTCCTACGTCCAATCCAGCACGGCGTCCGTTATGCCGATCATGGAACGGATCGAAGAAAGAACATACGGAAATTCAAAAACGTATTACCCGATGCCGGGATTAGCGTCTAATAACTGGTTCTTCTACAAAGAAGCTTATGATATGGACATGTTCAAAGTGGTGGATATGATCGCGACAATCCAGCAGCATATCGATCAGGGAATCAGCTTTACCCTGTTTTTGAAAGATACGATGACAACTCGTGATCTGAACCGTATTGATCTGTATGCCCACCATAGAGGCATCAAAACCATTTACTATGCAAGAACGAAAGATACCGGGCAAGATAGCTGCCTTTCTTGTGTTGTTTGATTAAAGGAGAGTTTATAGTGACGAAAATTTATGACGCAGCAAACTGGTCAAAGCATGAAGACGACTTTACCCAAATGTTCTATAACCAAAATGTGAAACAGTTCTGGCTTCCGGAAGAGATTGCTTTAAACGGCGATATCCTCACATGGAAGTACCTCGGGAAAAACGAGCAAGACACGTATATGAAGGTACTGGCCGGATTGACTCTTCTTGATACAGAGCAGGGGAATACAGGAATGCCGATCGTGGCTGAACACGTAGACGGCCACCAGCGGAAAGCCGTGCTGAATTTTATGGCGATGATGGAGAACGCCGTTCACGCAAAATCGTACTCTAATATTTTCATGACACTGGCACCGACTGAAACAATTAATGAAGTATTCGAATGGGTCAAACAAAACAAATTTTTGCAGAAAAAAGCGCAAATCATCGTCGGACTCTACAAAGCGATTAAAAAAGATGACGAGATTTCACTGTTCAAAGCCATGGTTGCATCTGTGTATTTAGAAAGCTTCCTATTCTACAGCGGTTTCTATTATCCGTTATATTTCTACGGACAAGGAAAACTGATGCATAGCGGTGAAATTATCAACCTGATCCTTCGTGATGAAGCGATCCACGGTGTATATGTCGGACTGCTTGCCCAAGAAATATACAATAAACAAACAGAAGCGAAAAAAGCGGAACTTCGCGAATTTGCGGTTGAGCTTTTAGAAGAGCTTTATCACAATGAGCTTGAATATACAGAGGACTTGTACGATCAAGTCGGACTCTCACACGATGTAAAGAAATTCATCCGCTATAACGCCAATAAAGCTTTGATGAACTTAGGGTTCGATCCTTACTTTGAAGAAGAGGATATTAATCCGATCGTATTAAACGGATTAAACACCAAAACAAAATCACATGATTTCTTCTCCATGAAAGGGAACGGCTACAAAAAGGCGACGGTAGAACCGATTAAGGACGAAGATTTTTATTTTGGCCAAGATGAAGAGCAGATATAATATCTGCTCTTTTGGCTTGAATGGAGAGGTAAGACAGGAGGAACGGGCATGAATAAAATGGATGAAATCATCTTGGCTGCACCGCGGAGTGACGTCTTTCAAAACGAAATGCTGACATTTCAGGGAGTCAACAGCGAGGATGAACGTATCGTAAACATTATGGCTCAAATTGAGGCGCATTTTTTTGAAATCAGAAGAGGCGACGCGGAAGAGGACCCGCGATTTAAACAGCCGATTCCGTATGTCGTCATCCGCCGCGATGATGAGGTGTTTGTGTATGAACGGCTCGCCGGCGGAGGGGAATCGCGCCTCCATAATAAGCTTTCTCTCGGCTTCGGCGGACACATGAACCCTATGGAAGGAGCGGCTTCATTTTCGGAAGTGCTGAAACAGAATACCGACCGGGAGCTGGCGGAAGAACTGTACATTCGCGAGGAGGACAAACAAAACATTGTCACACTCGGCCTGATCAATGATGATGAAAACGATGTAGGGAAGGTGCATATCGGCATCCTTTCTGCGCTCCAGTTAGCGTCTGCGGCACAAGTCGAAGTGAAAGAAAAAGATCAAATCGCCGGCCGCTGGATGAAACTGAGCGAACTGAAAGAGGAAAATGTGTATCAGCGTCTTGAAGCTTGGTCTCAGTTTGTCGCCGATATACTTCAATAACAAAAAACCCCCGTTCGTCCCAAAAAAGGGAGAGCGGGGGTTTTTCATTTAGTCTTGTATAATGAAGGCATCAAATCCGGCTTTTTCGGCCCGCGCGGCCAACGCTTCAGCGTAATCTCTGGAAGAGAATGCGCCGATCTGCACTTTAAATAAGCCGCCTTTTGGAAGCACAATCGCGTCAAAACCTTTAGACTCCGCATCGGCGGCAAGCGCATCAGCATTTGCTTTCACTTTGAATGCACCGATTTGCACTTTATATAAGTCAGCCTTTTTTTTTAGACCGAAAGCTTGCTCCAAGCCCTTGGCATGTCCTCTTGCAAGGCTTTCAATAAAACTGGCTGTTTTCAGTTTGTTTGCATCAGCTGACGTATCAACAAAACCATTCTCCGTCAAAATCGCCGGCATACTTGTCTCCCGCAGCACATGGAAGTTGGCTGTTTTTTTTCCTCGGTCATTAAAACCCGATGCTTGAATCACTTGCGTGTGGACGGCTGATTGGTAAGTCGAGGTCGGCGCTCCGACACCGGGGTAAATATAGCTTTCGAATCCGGTTCCGCCTCCTGAGTTAATATGAATGGATAAAAAATAATCTGCGCCCCAGCTGTTGGCGGCATCCGTTCTTTCCGTCAGGCTGACCGTCTTATCGCTTGTCCTGCTCATCGTGACAGAAACTCCTTCATACTCATTCGTCAGAATCGTGCGCAAAGCCAGCGCGATCTCCAGCGTGACCGCTTTTTCCTGAAGTCCGTTTCCGGTTGCACCTGAATCAGTTCCGCCATGACCGGGGTCTATAAAAATTTTAACCATTCTCCATCACCTCATTACAGCATATGATGATATTCAAAAGGTGCTTGTACGGCTGTCATTCATGAAAAAAATGAGAAATATACCCAACATTTCCCGGAAAATAAAAATAAATGGTTTGTCCTCCCGTTTCTGTTGAATACAATAAGAAATGAAAAATATTTCTCGGGAAAGCGCAGGATTCAACATCATTCCCGAAGAGAACGGAAAAAGTGACAGATAAAGAGGAAAACGGGTCTCATGATGATAGGCGGATGTCACGGAACCGCTTCATCATGAGTAAGATAAAGAGAGAACAGAGAGGTGAGCATGTTGGAGCGCGCTGTAACCTATAAAAATAACGGACAAATTAACATCATTCTTAATGGCCAAAAGCAAGTGCTGACAAATGCAGAAGCTGAGGCGGAATATCAGGCCGCCCTGCAAAAAAATGAAGCCAAACACAGCATTCTGAAAGAAATTGAAAAAGAAATGAACACATTAGTGGGTATGGAAGAAATGAAACGCAACATTAAAGAAATTTACGCGTGGATATTCGTCAACCAAAAACGGGCCGAACAAGGGCTGAAAGTCGGAAAACAAGCTCTTCATATGATGTTCAAAGGGAACCCTGGCACCGGGAAAACCACCGTTGCGAGACTGATCGGCAAGCTTTTCTTCGAAATGAACGTGCTTTCCAAAGGACATCTGATCGAAGCGGAACGTGCCGATCTGGTCGGTGAATACATCGGACACACGGCGCAAAAAACCAGAGATCTGATTAAAAAATCGCTCGGGGGCATTTTATTCATTGATGAAGCATACTCACTTGCAAGGGGCGGAGAAAAGGATTTCGGTAAAGAGGCGATTGATACGCTTGTCAAGCATATGGAAGACAAACAGCATGAATTTATTCTGATCCTGGCAGGGTACTCGAGAGAAATGACACATTTCCTGTCATTAAATCCCGGCCTGCAATCGCGTTTCCCTATCAGCATTGATTTTCCGGATTACTCTGTCACTCAGCTGATGGACATCGCAAAGCGCATGATAGCAGAGCGGGAGTATCAATTAAGCCAGGAAGCCGAGTGGAAGTTAAAAGATTACTTAATGACAGTGAAAAGCACGACAAGCCCCATTAAATTCAGCAACGGGCGCTTTGTCAGAAACGTGATTGAAAAATCAATCCGCGCTCAGGCCATGAGACTTTTAATGGGAGACCAATACTTAAAAAACGATTTAATGACGATCAAGAGCCAGGATTTACTTATAAAAGATGAGGCGGCAGCTTACGAATAGACCTCTCAGCCGGTTTGAGGGGTCTCTTTTTTATTTCTCTCTTTAAAACCCGCCGGATGTGTGGTATACGCCCTGCGGGTTTGGTATGATAGTACTACTGCCCAATACGACACAGAAAGGAACATCCATTTGAACGAACAGGAAGGAAAAAAAGAAACGGTCATTTTGGTCGGCTGCCAGCTTCCGCACATGACAGATGAGCACTTTGAACATTCCATGGAAGAGCTTGCTTCATTGACAAAAACGGCTGACGGAACGGTGCTGACCCGGATTACGCAAAAACGGAACAGAGCGGATGCCGCTACATATATAGGCAAGGGGAAAGTAGACGAGCTGAAGGCGCTGTGTGAAGAGCTTGAAGCGGATCTGATCATTTTTAATGATGAACTGTCACCGAGCCAGCTTAAATCACTCGCCACTGCAATTGAAGCGAAGATCATCGACCGCACGCAGCTTATTTTGGATATTTTCGCAAAAAGAGCGAAGACGAGAGAAGGAAAGCTTCAGATCGAATTGGCCCAGCTTCAATACGCGCTGCCCCGTCTAAGCGGACAAGGAATCAATCTCTCAAGACAAGGCGGCGGAATCGGGACGAGAGGGCCTGGTGAGACAAAGCTTGAAACAGACCGGCGCCACATTAGAAACCGCATACACGAAATTAACGTGCAGCTTTCAACGGTTATCCGCCACAGAAGCCGTTATCGGGAGAGACGTAAAAAGAACGGCGTGCTTCAGGCTGCACTCGTCGGTTATACCAACGCCGGAAAATCAACATGGTTCAATCAATTAACAAGCTCAGACAGCTTTGAAGAAGATCTGCTGTTTGCAACACTTGATCCGATGACGAGAAAGATGGCGCTCCCAAGCGGCTACAGCGTCCTTTTGTCTGATACGGTCGGCTTCATTCAGGACCTGCCGACGACGCTGATTGCGGCTTTCCGCTCAACGCTTGAGGAAGTGAAGGAAGCAGACTTGATCATTCATGTCATTGATTCATCCAATGAAGATTATGCCGGACATGAACAGACTGTCCTCGGTCTGTTAAAAGAGCTTGAGGCAGATGATATTCCGGTGCTGACCGCTTATAACAAACGTGATGATACACTTCCTGACTTCATCCCGACAGCGGGAGAAGGCCACATCATGATCAGCGCCAGAATCGCCGGGGATGAAGCAAAACTAAAAGCGGAAATCGAAGCTTATTTGCGCCGGGAGCTGATGACGCCGTATGAAGTTCATGTGCCTGCCGCCGAAGGCAAATTGATGTCACGCATCAAATCAGAGACCATGATCGACAGCCTTTATTTTAATGAAGAAAATGAACGCTACGAAGTCTCAGGTTATGTACAGGAAGAACAAAGCATACTCGGAGAACTGAAGAAATTCATGTAAGGAAGGTATACACAACATGTTTGACACACTGACCCATGGCGCTCTTTTACAAAAAACCGCCGAAGAAACAGAAGCGGAAATCTCCGCCGTTCATAAAAGAATAGAAGAAATCAGTGAACGGAATGAATGGAGAGTCCTGCAAAGCTACAGAAAACATAAAGTAAGCGATACGCATTTTACGCCTTCAACCGGATACGGTTATGATGATATCGGACGAGATACACTGGAGAAGATCTATGCTGATGTGTTCGGAGGAGAGGCGGGACTCGTGCGGCCGCAAATCATTTCCGGAACGCATGCGATTTCAATCGCGCTCTTCGGTGTGCTGAGACCCGGGGACGAATTGCTTTATATAACAGGCAAGCCTTACGATACACTCGAGGAAATCGTCGGAGTAAGAGGCGGGGAGTATTCAGGCTCGCTTAAGGAATTTCAAATCGGATACAATGCAGTCGATTTAACATCAGAAGGCAGAGTGGACTTTGAAGCGGTCCGGGCTGCAATCCGGCCGAATACAAAAGTGATCGGCATCCAGCGTTCAAAAGGATATGCGAATCGTCCGTCTTTCAGAATAAATGAAATTAAAGAGATGATTCGTTTCGTAAAGGAAATCAAAGAAGATGTCATTGTTTTTGTGGACAATTGCTACGGAGAATTTGCAGAAGAGCGGGAACCCTGCCACGTCGGAGCGGATCTTATGGCCGGCTCCCTGATCAAAAACCCGGGCGGCGGCCTTGCTAAAACGGGCGGCTATCTTGTAGGGAAAGCCAAGTGGATTGAGGCCTGCTCTTACCGGATGACCTCCCCGGGAATCGGAAGTGAAGCCGGCGCTTCGCTTTATTCACTGCAGGAAATGTATCAAGGTTTCTTTCTCGCTCCGCATGTAGTGGCGCAAAGCTTGAAGGGAGCGGTATTTACCGCCCGTTTTCTTGAAAAGCTCGGCTTTACGTCAAACCCTGCATGGAATGCGCCGAGAACGGATCTGATTCAATCAGTTGAGTTTCAGGACCCTGATAAGATGATCGCTTTTTGCCAGGCGATACAATATGCTTCACCGATTAATGCGCATGTGACGCCTTATCCGAGCTATATGCCGGGATATGAAGACGATGTCATTATGGCAGCGGGCACTTTCGTACAGGGAGCAAGCATTGAATTATCAGCAGATGGACCTATCAGACCGCCTTATGTCGCGTATGTCCAAGGAGGATTAACCTACGCGCACGTGAAAAATGCGATTTGCAGCGCCGTAAATGCTTTAATGGAAAAAGAGCTGATTTAGGCCGTTTGCAATTTTCAAAGAATTTGATGTTAAGATTCCTTACATTGTGTTGACACAAAATATAACATCACCTATAATGAGACTAAGATAAGAAAAGGAGGAAATTGAGATGAGTGATAACATTCGCCGCTCAATGCCTTTATTTCCAATTGGGATTGTCATGCAGTTAACAGAACTTTCTGCCCGGCAAATTCGATATTATGAGGAAAATGGATTGATATTTCCAGCGAGAAGCGAAGGAAATAGACGATTATTTTCATTCCATGATGTAGATAAACTGTTAGAAATCAAAAATCTGATTGAACAAGGCGTCAATATGGCGGGGATCAAACAAATTCTGGATAAGGCATCTGCCGAACCGGAAGAAAAATCCGAAAAAACCGCCAAACCGATGAAGCACAATCTGTCTGATGACGAACTCAGAAAGCTTCTGAAAAACGAACTGATGCAGGCAGGCCGTTTCCAGCGGGGAAATACTTTCCGCCAAGGTGACATGTCCCGATTCTTTCATTAATCCGTTAGCAACTGTTTTGCTATATACATTTACCTTTTAGAGGAGGAGTTTTACGAAATGGCAAAGTACACAAGAGAAGACATCGTAAAATTAGTAAATGAGGAAAACGTAAAGTATATCCGCCTTCAATTCACAGACATTCTCGGAACGATTAAAAACGTGGAAATTCCTGTGAGCCAGCTTGAAAAAGCACTTGATAATAAATGCATGTTCGACGGTTCTTCCATCGAAGGTTTCGTCCGTATCGAAGAGTCTGATATGTACTTATATCCTGATCTGAACACATTTGTAATCTTCCCATGGACGGCTGAAAAAGGTAAAGTAGCACGCTTCATCTGTGACATTTACAATCCGGACGGCACGCCGTTCGAAGGTGACCCGCGTAACAACCTCAAACGGATTCTGAAAGAAATGAAAGAACTCGGTTTCAGCGATTTCAATCTTGGACCTGAGCCTGAATTCTTCCTGTTTAAATTAGATGAAAAAGGCGAACCGACGCTTGAATTGAACGATAAAGGCGGATACTTCGACCTGGCTCCGACTGACTTGGGAGAAAACTGCCGCCGCGATATCGTGCTTGAGCTTGAAGAAATGGGCTTTGAAATCGAAGCATCTCACCATGAAGTTGCTCCGGGTCAGCACGAAATCGATTTTAAATATGCTGGTGCCATCCGTTCTTGTGACGACATCCAAACTTTCAAACTGGTTGTCAAAACGATCGCCCGCAAACACGGTCTGCATGCGACATTCATGCCAAAACCGCTGTTCGGCGTAAACGGTTCCGGTATGCACTGCAACCTATCACTCTTTAAAGATAGCGTTAACGCGTTCTTTGATAAAGACGCTGATCTTCAGCTGAGTGAAACAGCAAAACATTTCATTGCCGGTATCGTAAAACACGCGACAAGCTTTACGGCTGTCACAAACCCGACAGTGAACTCTTACAAACGCCTTGTTCCGGGCTATGAAGCACCTTGCTACGTGGCATGGAGCGCGCAAAACAGAAGCCCGCTGATCCGTATCCCGGCTTCCCGCGGCATCAGCACGCGTGTTGAAGTCCGCAGCGTAGACCCGGCGGCAAACCCGTACCTGGCGTTAAGCGTATTGCTTGCAGCAGGCCTTGACGGAATCAAAAACAAACTTGAAGCACCGGCTCCGATTGACCGCAACATCTACGTCATGAGCAAAGAAGAGCGCATGGAAAACGGCATCGTAGATCTTCCGGCGACGCTGGCGGAAGCTCTCGACGAATTCAAATCAAACGAAGTCATGGTTGCGGCACTCGGTGAGCACCTGTTCGAACACTTCATCGAAGCAAAAGAAATCGAATGGGATATGTTCCGCACACAGGTTCATCCGTGGGAGCGCGAACAATACATGTCTCAGTATTAATCTCTCAATCCCTTGGCACTATTGGTGCCAGGGGATTTTTTGGTTTTGGTCATAAGATTAAAAGAACAACATTTTTGGTCCTTGACCAGAATATGACCAAAAAAAATTGAAGTTATAATTGAGGACACGTATTTATTGTAACCCCTTATTCGGTTTAGGATGAAGGCTAAATGAAGCTAATTATGTTCTAAAATTGAACCGGCCATTTTTATTTTCAAAAAGCAGGAGCAGGAAATTCATCAATTTTGATACGAAGTAAACTATAAGGTTTCTGTCGTAAGTCTTTTCCATAATGAAATCTAGCCTGCCGATGTAATTGGTTCACGATGACATATAAGTATTCATCCGGACCAATCGAAAAAGTATCCGGCCATAAAATTCTCGGATCATGTGCGATGGTTTCCATTGTGCCATTCGGCAGCATCTTTCGAATACTATTGTTCTCATAATCTCCGGCATAAATGGCTCCTTTCGCATCTGTAATCATTCCATCAGACGCGCCTTTTTCTCCCCAATACGCCACATGATAAAGTAAATCCATGTCCGGTATATTTCTATCTCTCAGGGCTTCTGTTGAGATCGAGAACAGATGACGGCTGGTCAGTGGACAAAAAAATAATACCTTTCCGTCAGGAGAAATCGCAATACCGTCGGATGCCAGCCTAAATGGGGAAGTTGAACCATCCCTGTTACGATTCATCAAAATTTTGCCTTCTATTTTCGGTATAAAATAGGAATCCGGTGAAGTTGGATTTGCTCCATTTAACCGTCTAAATGCGTTTCCGGTTTCTAAATCCACGACGATAATAGCTCCTGGTCCTTTGGAAGAAGAATCCGTTATATAGGCATAACCTGCAGTTCCAACACGAAAATCAAATCGGACATCATTCAGGTAAGTTGTTGGAAGGACAACATCTTCTGTAAAGGTATAAACTCTTCTGATTGTATTGGTTTTTAAATCAACAGCGACTAATTTTGCCCCGCCTTTAATTGGTTCAGAAAAATTGGGTGCCGCCGTATCTAGTACCCAAAGCGTTCCTCTTCCATCAGTAACTACACTTTGGACACTGATGAAAGTCATTTTGATATTCTCAGGGTTAACCAAATTGGTTTGTAAATCAGGATAAGGCTGCAATTTATCCCCAATTATCTCCGCCACCGTAAATTTAACATCGTCTCCCCATTTCGGAAAACAAATGAAAATACGACCAGTTTCTGAAACAGTAACACCGGTAGGCATAGCTCCATAAAATGCATAAATCAGTTCTAAATCCCCAAAATATTTTTCAAAAGGCAGCATAGGTTTCATAATATCCTCCTCAACCAATTAAACGGGATATCACTTATATATGATTCGCATTTTTTCAAGTGCATGTTTCTTAATAAGTTTTTCTAAACAAAAGATGATGGAAGTGCTTATCATTTAATAAATCAGTCAGGTGACACAGGGGGTTTACTTAACGTCTGTCGAAGCAGTCGGCAATTACAACATGGTATGTCCTTTGGTCGGTTTTAAATTCTCTGAAAAAAGAGTTGAAAAAGCAGAAAAGATTTTATAATATGAAATCAAGTTAGTTTGTTCGATCAACAAACTAATAAAACCACTTTAATTGTCCATCATGTAAAGGTCTTAAATGGGAGGGGGATAAGAGGCTCGGTTTAATTGGAGGTATATAAAAAGCGAAAGCCAAGCTTTTATCCTGTTCACTGCTATCTGATCACCATTTGGATGTTGAAAATGCTCTGTGAAAGTAAACCGCTATCATTTTTTTGAAAGCGCTTTTATATGCCGCTCACTGGCCGATAATTTTAAAGAAATGTTATACCATTTCATCATGTTCCTTATGTAAAGGATCGAAAAGGGGAGAAATCATGCTCAGTGAAAATGTAAAGAAGATCAGCATGGTTGAAAAAGTTGGATATGCGTCTGGAGATTTTGCATGTAATTTAATTTATGCAACAGTGTCTACGTATCTTTTGTTCTTCTATACAGATGTTTTTGGTTTATCGGCAGCAACAGCCGGTACGATGTTTTTAGTGGTTAGAATCATCGACGCTCTCGCTGATCCTTTTATTGGAACAATAGTTGACAGAACAAATAGCAGGTTTGGCCGCTTCAGACCGTATCTTTTATTCGGAGCTTTTCCCTTTGTCATATTGGCAATACTCTGTTTTACAACCCCGGATTTTTCGGATATGGGGAAATTAATATATGCCTATATCACCTATGTCGGCTTATCGCTTACATACACCATGATAAACGTGCCATATGGCGCGTTAACATCTGCAATGACCAGAAATAATCAAGAAGTTGTTAGTATAACGTCTGTCCGTATGTTATTTGCGAATCTTGGAGGACTTGTCGTTGCATTTTTTGTTCCCTTACTGGCTGCTTATTTAAGCGATAATTCCGGCAGCGAATCTCTTGGCTGGCAGCTAACCATGGGTATTATGGGAGTTATAGGCGGGTGCCTTTTAATCTTTTGTTTTAAAAGCACAAAAGAGCGTGTCACGCTTCAAAAATCGGAAGAAAAAATTAAATTTTCGGATATATTTGAGCAATTTCGTGTTAATCGGCCTCTAGTTGTATTAAGTATTTTCTTTATTATTATTTTTGGAGTGAATTCAATCAGTAATTCGGTTGGCATCTATTACGTAACGTATAATTTAGAAAGAGCGGATTTAGTGAAGTGGTACGGTTTGTTGGGAAGTTTGCCTGCTTTGGTCATTTTACCGTTTATTCCAAAGCTTCATCAATTATTAGGGAAGAAGAAATTACTAAACTATGCATTATTACTGAATATGATCGGCCTCTTAGCTTTACTTTTCGTTCCGTCAAGTAATGTATTCCTGATACTTTCCTTTCGATTGCTGGCTGCTGCAGGAAGTCTCACTGCCGGGGGATATATGTGGGCGCTTATTCCTGAAACAATTGAATATGGAGAGTATAAGACCGGGAAAAGAATGGGCGGTCTCATATACGCTATTATCGGATTTTTCTTTAAATTCGGCATGGCCTTGGGAGGGGTTGTACCGGGTTTGGTTCTAGATCAGTTTGGATATGTGGCAAATCAGGTGCAAACGCCGGAGGCATTGACGGGAATTTTAATTACAACAACCATTATTCCCGTGTTCTTACTGGTTCTGGCCATGATTGATATTAATTTCTATAACTTAGATGAGAAAAAATATAAAAGCATGGTTCGAGAATTAGAGAATAGAGACAAAGTTTATTTGGATCATATTGACGATTTCAAAGCTTAAAACATGATGAGTCAACAGAAAATAGCTGAGGAGGAGTTCAAAATGAAGATCATCAATCCAGTACTTAAAGGATTCAACCCCGATCCGAGTATTTGCAGGGTTGGAGAGGATTATTATATCGCTGTATCTACATTTGAGTGGTTTCCGGGAGTCCAGATACACCACTCAAAAGATTTAGTCAATTGGCACTTAGTTGCACATCCATTACAGAGAGTTTCGCAATTAGACATGAAAGGAAATCCTAATTCAGGCGGGGTCTGGGCGCCATGTTTAAGTTACAGCGACGGAAAGTTTTGGCTGATCTATACGGATGTTAAGGTTGTAGATGGCGCCTGGAAAGATTGCCACAATTATTTAGTGACTTGTGACACGATTGATGGTGATTGGAGGGAGCCGATCACATTAAACAGCTCGGGTTTTGATGCTTCTTTGTTCCATGATACGGATGGGAAAAAATATTTATTAAATATGTTATGGGATCAGCGTATTGATCGGCACTCCTTTGGAGGCATTGTCATGCAGGAATATTCTGATAAGGAGCAAAAACTAATCGGTAAACCGAAAGTGATTTTTAAAGGAACTGAAAGAAAGCTGACAGAAGCGCCGCACCTTTACCGTATCGGGAACTATTATTATTTATTAACCGCAGAAGGAGGAACACGGTTCGAACATGCTGCTACAATTGCCCGTTCTGCAAATATTGAAGGCCCATATGAAGTACATCCTGATAATCCAATCTTAACGTCATGGCATGCGCCGGAAAATCCGCTGCAAAAATGCGGACATGCATCCATTGTACAAACACATACAGGTGAGTGGTATTTAGCTCATTTAACGGGACGTCCCATTCATCCGGACGATGATTCAATTTTTCAGCAGAGAGGATATTGTCCTCTGGGCAGAGAAACAGCTATTCAAAAGCTCTATTGGAAAGATGGCTGGCCTTATGTAGAAGGCGGAAAAGAAGGGAGCTTGGAAGTGGATGCGCCTTCTATACCAGAAACAATGTTTGAAGAAACCTATCCGGAAGTTGATGAATTTGAGGATGCAACATTAAATATTAATTTTCAAACGTTAAGAATCCCGTTTACGGAGAAATTAGGTTCATTAACTCAAGCGCCAAATCATTTACGATTATATGGCCATGAATCCTTAACTTCGACATTTACTCAGGCATTTGTAGCCAGACGCTGGCAAAGCCTCCATTTTGAAGCGGAAACGGCTGTTGCGTTTTATCCGGAAAATTTTCAGCAAGCCGCTGGTTTGGTGAACTATTACAATACAGAGAACTGGACGGCTCTTCAAGTCACGTATGATGAAGAACTTGGCCGTATTCTTGAATTAACGATATGTGATAACTTTTCTTTTTCACAACCGTTAAAAAATAAAATTGTGATTCCTCGTGAAGTCAAGTATGTCTATTTAAAAGTGAATATTGAAAACGAAAAATATTATTATTTGTATTCATTTAACAAAGAAGATTGGCACAAAATCGACATTGCATTAGAATCGAAAAAATTATCAGATGATTACATCCGCGGCGGGGGATTCTTTACAGGAGCTTTTGTAGGGATGCAATGCCAAGATACGAGCGGTCATCATATTCCGGCCGACTTCAGATATTTTCGTTATAAAGAAAAATAATTAGCACATGAAAAAGGAGATTTCTATTTTAGAACTCCTTTTTCATATTAGAAGGTGCCTATGTCAGTATTGATTCAGAAATACTCCTAGAATAAAAAAACCCATCTTTAAAGATGAGCGTAAAACATAGAAGTATGTACATTCAGTTATGAACCATGTCGAGAAAATGATCAATAACAATAGAGGACATTCCTAGAGCAGGGGCATTTTTTCCTAAGATAGATGGTAATAATTCATAGCTATTGTCTAGTTGGGAATAAACCCTGGATGACACTTCGCTTTTAATTGAATGTAAAACCATAGGATGCGATTCAATGATGCTGTTTCTTAAAATGATGGCTTGCGGATTAAATGTATTTAAAATATTGGTCAGGCCTATTCCTAAATAGAAACCAAAATTCTGTAATGCCTGTAAAGTTCCAACATCATTCAGATGGGCAAGGTCTATGATATCTTGGCTGGACACTTTTTTCTCTTTCGTCTGAAGAGATGTTAATAAAGCCTTCTCTGAAGCATACAATTCCCAGCAGCCTCGGTTTCCGCAGCTGCATTTAGGACCCTTAAAGTCTATTGTCATATGTCCCATTTCTCCAGAGAATCCGCCAACCCCTCTATATAAATGATTGTTGATCATAACGCCGATCCCTATTCCTGTACCGATACTTGCATAAATGATGTTATCGTGATTTTTTGCAGCTCCAAATACTTTTTCTCCGTATGCGCCGGCATTTGCCTCATTTTCAATAAAAACGGGCACATTGAACTTCTTTTGGATGAAAGATTTTAAGTCAATATCTCTCCAGTTGGCGTTCGGAGCGAAAACAATTTTTTGATTTTTGTCAATCAGCCCGGGCGCGCATATCCCTATACCAATAAGAGCGTATGGAGATTGCGGCATGTTTGCAATAAAGTGATGAATCATCTCAATTAAAATATCTTTAGTGATTTCTGGAGAATTGCATTCCAAATGATGGTGTTGATCAAGGACGATCGTCCCTTCAAGATCTGTTAAAATGCCATTAACATAATCCACGCCAACATCTATTCCTACGGAGTATCCTGCTTTTTTATTAAAAACAAGCATAACAGGTCTTCTGCCTCCGCTTGATTGTCCCTGACCGATTTCAAATACGAGGTTTTCTTTCATTAATGTGTTTACCTGTGACGAAACAGTTGATTTATTTAATCCGGTCATTTCAGATAATTTTGCTCTTGAAATAGGAGAATTCTTAAGTATTTCGTTTAGTAATAACTTTTGGTTAACTTTTTTGACAAAGGCTTGATCAGCGATATCCACTTCATCCACTCCATTTGTATAATCTTTAAATTAAGTTGAACGTTCTCTGTTATCGTGCGAAACGCAGTACATAGCGAATCCAACCTTTATTATATCTAATGTGTTCGTAAAAAACTAAAAAAAATATTGAAAATACTGATGAGGTTATATAAGATGAAAATAAGTTAGTTTGTTTGGTCAACAAACTAATGTGCAACATGACATAAAAGCATTTGTATTTGAATGATCATGTTTAGAATTTATTTTTAAGGGGGAAATCACACATGGCTCACTCTCATTCCGGTTCGGTCAACTATTTTGAAAGCGCAAACAAAGTGATTTACGAAGGGAAAGAATCCACGAATCCTTTAGCATTTAAATACTATAATTCTCAAGAAGTAATTGGCGGAAAAACGATGAAAGAGCATTTGCGATTTTCTATTGCCTATTGGCATACATTTACCGCTGACGGCACAGACATTTTTGGCGCAGCTACGATGCAGAGACCGTGGGATTACTATAAAGGCTTGGATCTGGCGAGAGCGAGGGTAGATGCAGCATTTGAGCTGTTTGAAAAACTGGATGCGCCATTTTTTGCTTTTCATGACCGGGATATCGCACCGGAAGGAAGTACGTTAAAAGAGACAAATCAAAATCTGGATATAATCGTGGACATGATAAAAGACTACATGAGAACCAGCGGCGTTAAGCTATTATGGAATACTGCAAACATGTTTACGAATCCCCGTTTCGTCCATGGTGCGGCGACTTCTTGTAATGCAGATGTATTTGCGTATGCCGCAGCCCAAGTAAAAAAAGGATTAGAAACAGCAAAAGAGCTTGGCGCCGAGAACTATGTATTTTGGGGCGGACGTGAAGGGTACGAAACTTTGTTAAATACCGATTTAAAATTTGAGCTTGATAATATGGCCAGATTTATGCATATGGCAGTGGATTATGCGAAGGAAATCGGGTATACAGGGCAGTTTTTGATTGAACCAAAACCAAAAGAGCCGACCACCCATCAATATGATACGGACGCAGCAACAACCATTGCCTTTTTAAAGCAATATGGCTTAGACAATCATTTTAAATTAAATCTCGAAGCCAATCATGCCACATTAGCCGGGCATACATTCGAACATGAATTACGCATGGCGAGAGTGCATGGCCTTCTTGGCTCTGTTGACGCGAATCAGGGTGATCCGCTTTTAGGCTGGGACACAGATGAATTTCCGACAGATTTATATTCTGCGACATTAGCAATGTACGAAATTCTGCAAAATGGCGGTCTTGGAAGCGGAGGATTAAACTTTGACGCAAAGGTCAGGAGATCTTCTTTTGAGCCTGATGATTTACTATATGCCCATGTTGCAGGGATGGATACATTTGCAAGAGGGTTGAAAGCCGCCCACAAATTAATCGAAGATCGTGTGTTTGAAGATGTGATTCAACACCGTTACCGCAGCTTTACTGAAGGGATTGGTCTTGAAATTGCAGAAGGAAGAGCTGATTTTAAAACACTTGAGCAATATGCGCTGAACAATCAGCCAATTAAAAACGAATCAGGGAGACAGGAGCGGTTAAAAGCGATATTAAATCAATACATTTTACAGGTATAACAAATGAAAAAAGAAGCTCCAGATCCCGCTGTAAAAAGATGCAGGCAGCCAAGTTCCCGGAATGGCCCGTCATGAAGTTACTGTTATGGCGGGTCAATTCAATGGGGATCTATTTAGAGAGGAAGGAGTGAAAAAATGAAGTATGTCATTGGAATAGATCTTGGTACGAGTGCCGTTAAAACCATTTTAGTCAATCAAAACGGCAAGGTTTGTGCAGAAACGTCCAAAAGTTACCCGCTCATCCAAGAGAAGGCGGGATATAGTGAGCAAAATCCTGAAGACTGGGTGCAGCAAACAATTGAAGCATTGGCTGAATTGATTTCGATATCCAACGTTCAAGCCGGGGATATTGACGGGATTAGCTATTCAGGACAAATGCATGGGTTAGTACTGCTTGACCAAGATCGGCGGGTGTTGCGTCATGCGATTCTTTGGAATGATACCAGAACGACGCCTCAATGTAGCAGGATGACCGAGACATTTGGCGATCATCTGCTTGATATCACAAAAAACCGTGTCCTTGAAGGGTTTACATTACCTAAAATGTTATGGGTGAAGGCACATGAGCCTGAACTTTTTAACAAAACCGCTGTTTTTTTGCTTCCGAAAGACTATGTGAGATTCCGCATGACTGGCGCCATTCACACTGAATACTCCGATGCGGCGGGAACGTTACTTTTACATATGACCCGCAAAGAGTGGAGCGATGAGATTTGCAATCAATTTGGTATTTCAGCGGAAATTTGTCCTCCGCTTGTTGAATCCCATGACTGTGTAGGATCACTGCTTCCGAGCGTTGCGGCGGAGACTGGGCTGTTGGAAAAAACAAAAGTGTACGCCGGGGGAGCAGACAATGCTTGCGGTGCTGTCGGAGCCGGTATTCTTTCTTCCGGAAAAACATTATGCAGTATCGGGACGTCAGGAGTCATACTTTCCTGTGAAGAAGACAAAGAAAGGGACTTTAAAGGGAAAGTGCACTTTTTTAATCATGGAAAGAAGGATTCTTTTTATACGATGGGAGTCACGCTCGCTGCTGGATACAGCTTAGACTGGTTCAAAAGAACGTTTGCGCCGAACGAATCGTTTGAACAATTATTGCGGGGGGTGGAATCTGTTCCGATAGGAGCAAATGGACTGCTGTACACTCCTTACTTAGTCGGTGAAAGAACGCCGCATGCTGATTCATCTATTCGGGGAAGCTTGATCGGAATGGACGGAGCCCATAAAAGAGAGCACTTTTTGAGGGCGATAATGGAAGGCATCACATTCTCTTTATATGAATCAATTGAGCTATTCCGCGAAGCGGGAAAATCAGTTGATACGGTTGTCTCTATTGGCGGGGGAGCTAAAAATGAAACGTGGCTTCAAATGCAGGCTGATATTTTCAATACGAGGGTTGTTAAGTTAGAGAATGAACAAGGTCCCGCCATGGGGGCTGCGATGTTAGCTGCCTTCGGAAGCGGGTGGTTTGACTCTCTTGAAGAATGTGCAGAGCAGTTCATTCATGAAGCAGCTGCATTTTATCCAAAAGAACAAAATGTTCAAAAATATAAAACACTATTCGAGTTGTATAAGAACATTTACGTTCACACAAAAGATCTCAATACAGCTTTAAAGAGCTTTCGACAAAAATGAAGAAAGAACCTCGCCAAATTGGCCAGGTTCTTTTTATATTGCACAAAAACAGACACGGTGATATAATCAGAACACGCGCGCTTTCTTTGTGAAAAGTCATAGATATCCATCTTATATTATGATTATATCATGCTGAAAAGCTCTTGTCAAATTTTTTTGAAGGGGAGATATAGAATGAGTTCTTTGGTTCTCGGCATTCACGAAATTGAAAAAACACAGCCTTTGCTCGTTGGAGGAAAAGGGTTACATTTAGGGGAATTATCAAAAATTCAAGGAATACAAGTACCGGAAGGATTTTGTGTCACAACCGCAGGATATCAAAAAGCCATTGAACAAAACGAAACGTTACAAGCGCTGTTGGATCAACTGACCATGCTGAAAGTGGAGAATCGGGATCAAATTGGTGATGTCAGCAAAAAAATCCGGCAAACCATTATGGAAGCAGAAATTCCTTCAGATGTAGTCAAAGCAGTTGCTTGCCATCTCTCCCGGTTCGGCGAAGAACATGCCTATGCCGTACGTTCCAGTGCGACAGCTGAGGATTTACCGCATGCCTCTTTTGCCGGTCAACAAGACACCTATTTAAATATTACCGGCTTAGATACGATCTTGCAGCATATCAGTAAATGTTGGGCGTCCCTATTTACGGATCGCGCTGTCATTTACCGTATGAAAAATGGGTTTGAACACAGCCAAGTTTATTTATCCGTTATCATCCAAAGGATGGTGTTCCCTCAGGCTTCGGGAATTTTATTTACCGCTGATCCGATGACCGGAAACCGAAAGCTGCTATCCATCGATGCCGGTTTTGGACTTGGTGAAGCACTGGTCTCCGGCTTAGTCTCTGCCGATTGTTATAAAGTACAGGACGGGCAAATCGTCGATAAGAGAATAGAAACTAAAAAATTGGCTATCTATGGACGAAAAGAAGGCGGAACAGAAACACAGGAGATCGCTCTTGATCAGCAAAAGATTCAAACACTGACTGATGAACAAATTTTACAGCTGGCACGTATCGGGAGACAGATCGAAGCTCATTTCGGCCAGCCGCAAGATATCGAATGGTGTTTGGACCGCGATACTTTTTATATTGTCCAAAGCCGTCCGATCACAACGTTATATCCCGTTCCTGAAGCGAACGATCAAGAAAATCACGTCTATATCTCTGTTGGTCATCAGCAAATGATGACGGATCCCATAAAACCCCTTGGATTGTCTTTTTTTCTGTTGACGACTGCTGCACCCATGCGTAAAGCCGGCGGAAGGCTATTCGTTGATGTCACACATCAACTGGCATCCCCTAATGTCAGAGAAGTTTTCTTAAAAGGCATGGGGCAGCACGATCCGCTCTTAAAAGACGCACTTATGACCATAATAGAGCGAGATGATTTCATTAAGCCGATACCTGATAAAACGGCGCCGATTCCCGGCAAAGGCAATGCAGATATGCCGGAACAAGCTGAAAACGATCCGGCAATTGTTTCTGATTTGATTAAGAGCAGTCAAGCATCGATAGAAGAGTTAAAACAAAACATCCAGACGAAATCAGGATCTGATTTATTTCGTTTTATTTTGGAAGATATCAAGGAATTAAAGAAGATTCTATTTAACCCAAAAAGTTCGGTGTTGATTCGAACTGCAATGGATGCTTCATCATGGATTAACGAAAAAATGAACGAGTGGTTAGGTGAAAAAAACGCAGCAGATACGCTTTCTCAATCTGTACCCCATAATATTACTTCAGAAATGGGGCTTGCGCTATTGGACGTCGCCGATGTGATCCGCCCTTATCCAGAAGTAATTGCCTATTTAGAGAATGTAAAAGATGATCACTTTTTGGATGGGCTGGTGACGTTTGAAGGCGGGCGGGAAACCCGTGACGCTATCTATGCTTATCTCAACAAGTACGGAATGCGATGTGCCGGAGAAATTGATATGACAAGAACTCGATGGAGCGAAAAACCAACTGCACTTGTCCCTATGATTCTTAATAATCTCAAAAACTTTGAGCCAAATGCCAGCCAGCGGAAATTTGAGCAAGGGCGGCGGGAGGCGTTGAAGAAAGAACAAGAGTTATTAGACCGATTGAAGCAATTACCGGATGGTGAACAAAAAGCCAAAGAAACCAAACGAATGATCCGCATCATCCGGAACTTCAGCGGGTTCAGAGAATATCCAAAATACGGCATGATCAGCCGCTACTTCGTTTATAAGCAGGCTTTACTGAAAGAAGCCGAACAACTCGCAAAAGCGGGCGTTATTCATGAAAAAGAGGACATATACTATCTCACTTTTGAAGAACTTCAGGAAGTCGTACGCACACATAAATTGGATTACCAAATCATCAGCACACGAAAAGGCGAGTACCAAGTATATGAAAAACTATCTCCGCCGCGTGTTATCACATCTGACGGTGAAATCGTTACAGGCGAGTACAAACGAGAAAATCTCCCGGCCGGAGCGATTGCAGGGCTGCCCGTTTCCTCGGGAGTCATAGAGGGGCGGGCACGGGTTATTTTAAACATGGAAGATGCCGATTTGGAAGATGGGGATATATTAGTTACCTCCTATACTGATCCCAGCTGGACACCATTGTTTGTATCCATAAAAGGCCTGGTCACTGAAGTTGGCGGACTGATGACCCACGGAGCGGTTATCGCGCGTGAATACGGCTTACCTGCAGTTGTCGGAGTTGAAAATGCAACCCAATTGATAAAAGATGGGCAGCGAATACGCGTTCATGGAACAGAAGGCTCTATTGAAATATTATAATAGCGGGGGTGTGCAGCACGTCACCAGATATTTCCCGCATTTTAACTAAAAAAGACCGGAACCTCTTAAAGGAGGAATCCGGTTTTTTTATGTGAAAATGACTCAATGTGTGAACACCGCATTTTGTGGGTGAGCCCTTCAGTGACTAAATCTTTTTATGAAGGTGAGTAATATCCTTTTTAAGTTCACAACATCTGTAATCCGATGAATTAAAAACGCCTTAGTAACAATTATTTAGGAGCTATGTTCATGAACAAGTCTTTATTCAAAACAAAATGACCTATTGGGTTAATGGCGTTAAAGATGAAGATAAGTCTGGTGTCTTTGAAAGAGAAAAGTCTGCAGAAGATACAACGGGCCCATCATCAAACATGATGAGTGGTTGGACTGGATATGTATCAGGTTGTTTAGGCGATAAGAATATAAGCCAATGGGCAATCACAGGTTTAGCTATTTTATATGGAACTGCTTGCGAATTGTTGATTTTCGGAATCGTTTTTAAAGAATGGATCACAACACCTTTTGGATTGTTCGCCTCATTCTTCATAGCGGCAATATTGGCGCAGGCAGGGGAGGAAACTCTCCCGCTTACCAGAGTAAAAATAAAAAATGTTTATCTCAGATTGGTTTTTTTAAAAAGTAAAAACGCCATAAAACTTCTTATGGCGTCTGTCCGAACTAAGGGATGCAATGTTTGGGAGACGAATATAAATCGTCAATGTGCTAGAAAAGGAATGCAGCACCTACAATGATTAACAAAATGAACAGCACAACGATCAATACGAAAGAGCTTCCGCCATAATTTCCACCGTAGTTCCCCATATTATTGCCACCTCCTGTTGTTAGGATAGTACATAATATGCCGGACGATAAAATTCGACATAGATTTAAGTCTAAATAAGAAAAAATGAATGTTATGTCTAAAATGAAGAGCTTCTAAAACAATAAAATAATGGGAGGTTAACTGAAAGAGAGAAATGGATGGGACGGTTTGCTGTTTAAAGAGGAGGGATATGGCTAAACATGCAATAAAACTGTGTATGAAAGTGGTGAGCCATGAAGTTACTTCATCATGCAGAGCCACATACGAAGAGGTACAGGGAAATTATAGTTAACGAAAATATTCATCATTTCCCGGGCAAGCGCAGTATACGACAAATCAAAACAAATCACAAAGGGACGGAAGGTACGATACAAGGAGGCTGCTTGCGGGTTTGTGATGCCGATAAAGTTTCCGTTTCAAAAAGGTCATATGTTTATTCGACACTTCACCTTTATTCCTGCAGAATGCTTGGAAAAGAAAGTCGGCAAAACTGCCGACTTTCCTAACGGAATTTAGATCTCAACAGATCTAAAGAAACCATTGACACTATCACCGGTGCCGCTATCATATTTCAGGATGTATTCTCCTTTTTGGTTAACGCTGAATTCTTGAATGAACGTTTTCCCCGCATTTAATGTCGTAGAGGATATAAGGAAGAAGTTGCCTGATTGAGTGAGGTATAACGATGACCGGGACGGCTGAGGATCAACTGAAACGAAGTATATTCCCGGGCAAGGAATATTTCTTTAACCTGAAACTTTTATAAAGCATTAACGTATTACTTTATAAAGGTAAGTAAGGAGGCTTCTGAATGGGATTAAAAAATTTCTTTAATACTGAGTTAAAATGCTCTATCTGCGGAAAAACATTAAAATCAGGGGATCAGATAACAGCTTATCTTACACTTCCGAGTGAGAAGAAGATGCCTGTGGGGAGAATGGATAAAGTGTTAAGCAAACACTCTGATAAGGTCTGCTGTAAAAAGTGCAGTGAATAGGTTTTTAGTGTTATGAGGAACCTCTGGCGGGTTTCCTCATAACAAATATCAACCAATTAAATTAGAAAAAAGCGAAATTGTGATGATTAAAGTAGATAAAGAACTGAGGGATACCAAAGGGATCATTTTTCGTTTACTTTGCTTTTTTGAAGGTTTGTTTAGCTCGTGGATCACTGCACCCCATAAAAGCATGGATGCTAAAATGATAAGACTCATATGTAACAACACTCCTTTGTTTCTATAAATTTTACCATATATATCACAAGGATGTCGATTGAACGAACATCTCTATAAAAAGAAGATGTTTATCTAAAATTGTTGAAAGATTCAGTGAACTATTATGCAGATTAAATTGGGCCTGTGAAGATGAAGCTGTATACATAGCAAAGGTTCAACAGCCGTTTTATTGAATATCAGATGAATTTGCGGCGTCTTATGAAGAACTGGCTTCACAGTTTGAAGAATGGATGAATAGCCAAACCGATGTAGAACAAAAAATGAACTTAAATAACCCTTGGTTAGGTTACAGAGAAACTGCTTACTCAGAAATTTTATTCCATGTTGCCAATCACGGAACTTATCATCAGGGCAGCATAACAACTATGTTAAGACAGCAGGGCTACGCTTCGGCAATGAATGACCTTGCATTATATTGGTATCAGGATTAGTTCAGAGAGTACTTGCAAAATGCATAACCGCCGAATGATCTGTAGAGCTTCTTTTCTGAACTAAATGACAAAGTCTCATTCAGTCTGGGTGGGGCGCCGAGCAAGAATCGAGATCAAAGGCTGCCGTATCATTCCCGGCAGCCTTAATGATTAGGAAGTAAAATCGATAACCATGCGGCCGGTCACTTTACCTTGCTCCATTTCTTCAAAAATATCATTCACATCTTCAATCGGGCGTTTTGTCACTTTAGGTACAACTTTACCGTCTGCAGCAAATTGAAAAGCTTCCTTCAGGTCTTCTCTGGTACCTACTAATGAACCTACAACCTGAATTCCATCTAACACGAGACGGGGAATATCTAAATCCATTTTGTCCACCGGTAAACCGACAGCGACTACGCGAGCTCCTGCTTTTACAACATCAATCGCTTGATTGAAAGGGGTTTTAGAGACAGCCGTGATGACCACAGCATCAAGCCCTAAATCGTTAGTCACTTCTTTTGCTTTAGCGACGGGGTCTTCGTTTAAACTGTTTACAACCGCGTCAGCGCCTAAGCTCTTAGCAAAATTCAATTTTTCGTCGCTAATGTCGAACGCAATCACTTTAGCGTTAAAGACATTTTTTGCATATTGAACAGCCAAGTTGCCTAAACCGCCGACTCCAAATACACCGATCCATTGACCTGGCTTAATTTCACTGACTTTAACGGCTTTATAAGTTGTTACACCTGCACAAGTAATGCTGCTTGCTGCTGCAGGATCTAAATTTTCCGGCACCTTTATTGCATAATCAACCGCTACGATTGCTTCTTCAGCCATTGCGCCGTCAACTGTATAGCCGGCATTTTTTACATCGCGGCACAAGGTTTCACGGCCAGTTAGGCAATATTCACAGCAGCCGCAGCTTTCAAACATCCAGGCAATAGAGACGCGGTCGCCCTTTTTCAAACTTGTTACACCTTCACCGATCTCAGTTACAATGCCTATTCCCTCATGACCTAGAGTGACGCCAGTAACATCCCCGAAATCAGCATTTTTAACATGCAAGTCAGTATGACATACACCACAGTATTCCATTTTAACTTTGGCTTCACCATGTCGTAAAGGACGTAATTCTTTTTGTACGATCGCTATACTTTTGTCTTTTGTTGCTACTACTGCTTTCAAATCATGCACCCCTTTCGAATATTGGCAGAAAATTTTTACTTATCTTACAATTTAGCACACTGCTCTCCTTTTGAAAACCCTTACATTTTTTTGCGGACAAGTGTCTCTACAAAAGTTGAGGGAGCTATGCATTTGTCATCCGAATGGTGTTTAAATGGGGGGGGTAGTCTCCAAATGCACAGAATGCTTTGAATTTGTGGTCGTAATCTTTCTGTCGATATTTGACTTGCACTGCAGAGAATTACACTGGCAGGATATGATTTTACCCTTAGTAAAAAGAATTTCACGGATAATCATTTGAACTTGAGCGCGGCTGATAAGGTGAATGGTGATGCAAACAGAAATCATTACTTATTGATCACAAAAGGAGCCGGCTGCGGAGATGTGTGGATTAAAGGCTTTTACGGATTCGAACATGATGAGCCGGATGCAGATTGGTGAGCGATACACAGTCAAGGTATTTCCTTGACCTTTTTTAATGGCAATTAAAATTTGGATATTAAGATAGTGAATTGATGATCTGCCAAAAAAACATAGATCTTTTAAAGTGATGGATATATACTGATTTTAAACAATAGGAAAAAAATGAGAAATGTATTTTTATAAAAAGCAGGTGAACTATATGGAAGCAGCGTCTTGGAGCAAAAGTCAAAGCTATACTTACACATTGGCTTTTTCAAGTTTGTCGTATGGTTTGATCTTCGGGCTATATATGTTTGTATACTCGGGTTTTGTGCCATTTGCATTGGTTACTGTAGTTATCATTGCTTTTTATGCATTTATTACTTACTTTTTGTTTGCTGTTCCTGTGCAACTATGGCTAAGAAAGAAGCCTAAAAAGTTTAGTTTGGTTCATCTTTTCATTTATACAGCAGTCGCTTTTTTAGCCGTGTTCTTGTTCTGGCACATAGATAATCCGTCAATTGATTTCACAGTTTTCAGAAGTTTCATTTATTACATAATGAGCATTGTTGCTGCGTTCATATATTGATTCTGGGACTCTATATTTCTGAGAAATTACAATGTTCACTGCAAGTAAAGCTGATGTTTCCAAAAGAAAGCGGGTGAGGAAAAATGGAATACATTGAGTTGACTAGGGACAATATTAATGACAATCATATTTGCTGTGCATTAGGTGCGAAACAATATGAGGATGCGGTAAATGAAAAGAAGAGCTGGCTCAAAGATCGGATGATTGATGGCTTGGTGTTCTATCGCCTAAACGAACGGGCAAAAGTTTTTATTGAATATTTACCTGCAGAAGAAGCGTGGGTTCCGGTAAGCGCACCTCATTTTATGTTTATTAATTGTCTTTGGGTCTCAGGTAAATATAAGAATAACGGACATGCGAAACACTTGTTAGAAAAATGTGTGTCAGATGCAAAATCCCGCGGTATGGATGGGATAGTTCATATAGTGGGGAAGAAAAAACTCCCTTATTTAAGTGATAAGCATTTCTTTGAACATATGGGATTTGCTGTGCAAGATGAAGCAGAACCCTATTTTCAGTTGATGTCACTGACGTGGAATAAACATGCATATCCTCCTGTATTTAAAAAACAGGTGAAAAGTAATTCCGTTAATAATGAGGGTATTTTATACAGCCCAATGCCCATTTGCAGTCGGATTGTTAAAGGATTTAAAGGAACTGACTGAAAAGAAAGGACTTCATTTTCAGGCCCGGCGAATAACGTCAAAAGATATGGCGCAAAAATCCCCGGCAGTTTGGACGACTTTCAGCGTGTTTTATAATGGGACATTTCTCACTCATGAGATGATGAGCGTGAATAAGTTTGAAAAAATACTCAATAAGCTTTTAATGGCTTAACTTTGTTTTAATTACTATTGCTCGTTTCTATATTCGATACTGAGGGTTTTTCACGAAAATTGTTCAGTACTTTACATGCGGGCGCCAAATGAATGATTATTGTTTTTGACAAAGATGATAACGTCCATCATTATAGTAAAAATAGATTGAGATAAGTTCTTCAACAAACGAATAAGATCTGTTGAAGAAGTTCTTTTCAAAGATCGATAACAATGAAACAGGAGACTGCAAATGCAAAAAATTGAAACCCTTCGCTTAATTTTAAGAAATTTTACCGAGAGAGATGCGTAAGGTCTGTTGGAATATTCTGCACATCCGAGAGTGAATTGCTTTCTTGATGACAGAATGTCTACGTTAGAAGAAGCTGCCGTAAACGTTCAAAAAAGAAGCCGAGATGACTCTTATATTGCAGTTTGTTTAAAAGACAGTAATGATCTAGTCGGAGAACTATTTTATTTAAAAGAAGAGCCAGATACCTATTCTGTTTGTTGGAATTTCAATGCCCGTTTTGAAGGGAAGGGATACGCAAGTGAAAGTGCGAAGGCTTTCTTTGAGTATCTCTTTATGCAAAAAAAAGCAAGAAGGCTTTATGCATATGTTGAAGATGATAACTGCAGGTCACAAAAATTATGTGAAAGATTAGGAATGCGTAAAGAAGGTTATTTTCTTGAATTTATTTCATTTACTGCACACGAGGATGGAACACCTAAATATGAAAACACTTACCAATACGCATTGCTAAAGAAAGAATGGTTAAAACAAAAACATAGTTAATAGAATTTGTGGGGAAATAATCTCCCCTTTGTCGAAAAAACCTTGCTGAAAAAGCAGGTTTTTTTGTATTTAAGTTAAATACTTCATTAGGTTACCGATCATACCAATGGATTATGGAATTGAAAAAAGTACTTAGATTAGTAACGATCAAAAAGATTAAGCTTGAAGGTTGGGAAAATCATGAAATTCATTATAGCAACGTTGTAAAATTGGAGAGAGGATGAATGTGATGGACATTTTGCAGTTTAACGACAGAAGGAGCGGGAAGTAATCGAATCAGCAATGATGCGCTCGAGAATGGAAAAGTGGTTGATACTCAAAATGTTAAAAGCTGTTCAGAATGAAATCACCAGTTTGATTATTGGAAATCCAGAATAACTGGTGGACGAGTTGTAACTGAAACTGATAATCAAGTGCTGGATATCATCAAACAAGCATACAATCTTGGAATGGTTGCGAATGATAAATATGCTTTTGAGAAATCAAGCAATTAACGCTTATAAAACATCTATTTAATTTTAAATCGGCGTTTCAGGTGAACTTTATATGATTTCTTTTTTCGTAAACTTATTTAAAAACGAAATAAGAATTAAAATATGCAGACAAAGCGGCGAAGCATATCGCATAAAAGGTGTTATCAGATGTATGACCGTTCCTAAAAATAAAACTTATGAAGAAAGGAACTCTAACTTGAAATCAAATTTAGTTTCGTTTCTATTAGCATTGTCAGGATTTATATTCAGTATTTATATGCAGTCAATGGCTTACTGGAGCAATGACTCTATGCTGTGGTATTGGGTCGGTGCGGTTTTGTCGTATCTATTTGCTGCAGGATCAATGGTTACTCTGATTCTTAACAAAAACAAAGACTCAATTCTAACAATAAGTTGTCTCATTTTAATGATTGTAACCGTTATGCTTATTTTAGTCACAACTTTTTGGACGACTTTTATCATTATTGCATGGCAGTCTGGGATGTGAAGCTAAGGGGAATATGATCTTCTTAGTATTTTTTTATTCCTGGAATTAGAATCCCTTTTTATTATTCTTTCAAATTAAATGTAACAATTCTAATATTCATACGTTCTAAATGATAAAGGCGGGATGTCATGAAAAAACGTAAAGTCATTAAAAAATTGCTGGTTATTATCACTGTTCTCATAATAGCAGCCGGATTTGCACTGTTTTCTTTAATTTCAGGAGAAAAAGTTAAATATATCGGCTATAGCCAAAGCAAGACGTGGGAAGCGTCAATCGAAAAATCAGGCAAGACCTCTATCGGCCCTAACTATTTCTTGAATTTGTATTACAGAGGTAATAAAGTGAATGAAAAGAACACGGTGATTAAGAGATTAACATTATTTGTTGACGGCCGGAAATATGGTGAAGATAAAGACTATCATCTTTCAGAATACACCGGAGAGAAATTAGAAGGCGGCGGAACGGGAGAAGACCATATTCAAACGTTTGAATATATGCCGGAACATGAAGTAATCGGTCATGAAATCACTGTTGAAGCAGCATGGAAAACCGATCATGAGTCCTATTCAGAAAAATTCAACCTGAAAAGAACGCATTGGTATGACTGAAAGAATAAAAAGAGGGCGGTATAACCCTCTTTTTGACCAGAGCCTTTATTTTTGACTGTTTTTCCTCGATGTGCTGAAGTCGATAAAAGAGGCATTGGAGCCGATAAAATTACTTACTAAGACATACATAAAGAAACCATTGACAGCTCCCTGCCGGCATCCGTAAAAAAGAATGGATAATGAGATAAGCAATACAGCCGTAAGCAAGTCTGCAGCCAGACCTATTTTACGGTGAGACCGGAAATATTCTCTCAATCTTCTGATGTTGTTCAAAGCGGACACCTCTTGATGCTTATGTATAAGAAAATAATACCATTGAAATATATGTAATATCAATGAATAGGGTTGGAAACGGAGGGGTTCAAAGTTGGGGCGATCTTATGTAAAAGAAAGGATCAGGATGAATGTGACCAGCATCCACCCTGATCAATGGGGTTCACAGTGTTCCATTTCATTGTATTCCAATCGGAATAATATTACAAGGGTGAAAAAGAAATAAGCGGAATGTTTTCGGCTTCTTCTGCCTCTGGAGCGGGAAAAGGAAAGTGAGATGTTTGAATGAAAATAAATGATTATCTGAAGGAAAGGCTTCCGACTTTAAAATTAGTGTCCGGCGTTTATCATCAATGGGACGTGGGAATTCTCTCGGCGGCAATATGTATCAATTTAATGAAAGCGGTGCTTTGAATCTTGAGTATTTTCAGCTTGTTCATCATCAAACCGCCGCATTTTTCAATGAGATGTTTGAACATAGCGATGACATGTTCCTTGTTGCCAACGTGTATAAGCACAAATCTCAAGGTAATCACGCGAGAAAATTAAAGGTTTATCAGCCGTTTCTGAAGTGTAAGGATGACTTATATCGGATTCAAGTGAAGACCTGTTCATGCCCGGTCGAAGAAGAATATGAAATGCAGCAGTTTTCTTTATTATGTAAACGGAAAGATCTGCGTATCCCCCAATTACTTAAGGCAGCCGTCCACGAAGATTTTCCGCTGAAGCCAAGGTTCGGGGGCTGTTCCGTTGGGTATCCCGATGTTTTCTTTGTGAATATGACAAAAGATATTATTTTCTTTCTGTATGATGACAGAGGGTGTGAAGTCATTGCTCTTGATGCCGGAAGAATACGAAAGCTTTATGATCAATATCACGATTGGATTGAATTGGACTGAAAATGAACACATGAATTCGAATCCGCTTGTGCCGGCTTTGTTCTTGCCTAGTCCGGCTGCATGAGTATAATGGGCAGAATTGAAGGACGCCTGAAACTTTTTTTTCTCTCATACCGACCTTCTGTATTTATTTTGAACGAATTCCTATTTGTAAAACGGCTGAATAGAATAACATAAAAGCTTTTTTACTCAGTGCAGGAGGAGAGAAATGTGAGGGCTGAACACCGTGATTGTATGGAAATTGGAATTTATTCATTTGCAGAATTATATCCCGATCCTCTGACAGGGAAAACAGTCAGCGCAAAGCAGCGGATAGATGAATTGATGAAGCTGGCGAAACTGGCTGACGACGCAGGGCTTGATGTATTCGGTGTAGGCGAGCATCATCGTCTTGATTATGCGGTATCTTCGCCGCCGGCCATCTTATCAGCGATTTCACAGATCACTGAAAATATTAAGCTGACCAGTGCCACGACTGTATTATCCACCGCAGATCCCGTCCGTTTATTTGAGGATTTTGCAACGCTTGATCTGATTTCAGACGGCCGGGCGGAAATCATTGCGGGACGGGGCGCATTTTTAGACTCGTTTCCTCTTTTCGGTTATGACGTAGGCCATTATAAAGAACTGTTTGAAGAACACATTGACCTTTTTTTAAAATTAAATTCCGGGGAAGAATCGGTTACCTGGAAAGGACGTTACCGGCCGCCGCTGCGCGAGGCAGAGATTTCTCCGCGGCCTTTTCGCGGAAGCATTCCGCTATGGTTAGGTGTTTCGGGGACTCCGGAAAGCGCAGAACGGGCCGGGCGTGCAGGTGCGGGGTTGGCATTAGCTGTACTGAGCGGTGATCCGATGTCATCTAAGCCGCTTGTTGACAAATACCGGGAAGCGGCTTCTAAAGCCGGTCATCCTCCGGAAAATGTGAAGGTTGCCGTAACCGGACATATGTTCATTTCAAAAACGAATGAACAGGCAATACAAGAATTTTATCCGTATCATTCAAATTACTGGTCTCACGTTCATTCATATCACGGGATCGATGAGCCTTTAACGAAGGAAGATTTTGAGCGGGCGTCCGGAAAAGAAACAGCTTTATTTGTGGGAAGCTCACAGCAGATCATTGAAAAAATCATGCATCAATACGAGTTATTCGGACATCAGCGATTTCTCGCGCAAATCGATATAGGAGGTATGCCGTTTAAAAAAGCCGCGGAAAACATCGAACGATTAGCAGCGGAAGTAGCACCGGTTATCCGAAAGGAAACCGGCAAATCCAGCGAATGAAGTTCTGCGCAAAAGGGGCGGGCCGGTCAATCGCGGATTCGATAACAGAATCGGCCCGGCTTTTTCTTTATGATTATAAAAAACAAAGGGAAAAGCGCCAACCTCATTGCTTTTTCCTATCAAGAAAAGGAAGGTCATTTCATCCTCCATCGTGAAGTGTATACACTGAAGGGTTTTTATTAACAAAAGAGGGAGGATGATGCAGTAATGAAAGGTTTAGTCAAAGCTGCAGTTTTAACTGTTACTCTTGGTATTGGAGGCGCTTTCTATTCAAGTGATGCATCTGCACACGGGTATATAAAAGAGCCCGTCAGCAGAGCGTACATGGGAGCATTAGAGAAACAAACATTGGGCTGGACGGCCGCTGCGCAGAAATATGGCTCCGTCATTGATAATCCTCAGTCTGTAGAAGGGCCGAAAGGATTTCCGGCTGCAGGTCCGCCGGATGGAAGAATCGCGTCTGCAAATGGGGGATCGGGACAAATTGACTTCGGTTTAGACAAGCAGACTGCAGATTATTGGGTAAAACAAAACATCCGCGGCGGTTTTAACACCTTTACTTGGTACTACACGGCCCCTCATGCGACATCAAAGTGGCACTATTATATCACCAAGAAAAACTGGAATCCGAATAAACCTTTGTCAAGAGATGAATTCGAATTAATCGGAACGGTAAACCACGACGGTTCCAAGGCAGATACGAATCTGACTCATAAGATTTTTGTGCCGACTGATCGAAGCGGGTATCATGTCATTTTAGGGGTATGGGACGTTGCGGATACTTCCAATGCCTTCTATAACGTCATCGATGTAAATCTTACACAATAATCTATGAATTATTGATCGGCTGCATGTTGATACATCGGCCGATCTTTTTAGTTTTAATGTGTGAATGAAAAGGGGAAAAACAGCAGAGCGCCATAAACATTTCATTTATGGCGCCGTACGATCATGGAGGTGCTGCTGACATGGATGCGGAGGTAAGAGGATTCTTAATAACCGCCGAGGAAAGAAGCCCCAACGATGATTAATAAAATGAATAGCACCACGATTAACGCAAAGGAGCTACCATAACCACCTGAGAATCCCATATAATCTCACCTCCTAAAGAGGATTAATACATATTATGCCGAAATGAAAAGTTTGATAGGGATGCTAGTTTACTTTTTGAAAAAAAGTTTTTTTAGTCTGCATATATTTTCTTCTCACATTTCTTTTAAAGGGGGACCGTAAATGCTTCCTGTAATAGAAACGGACAGACTTATTCTTAGAGAAGTTGAAAAGAAAGATGCAAAGCAAATATTTGCTTGTTTTTCAAATGCAAATGTAACACGCTATTATGGTTTGGAACCTTTTGATTCAATGGAACAGGCTGAAAAAATGATTGGCTGGTTTAAAGATCAATATCATGATAAAAAGGGAATGCGATGGGGAATCGAGAGAAAAGATGCGAAGGGAATAATCATCGGAACTATTGGTTTTAACTCTTGGGTGCCCAAGCATAAGCGGGCGGAGGTCGGTTATGAGATTCATCCGAATTATTGGAGGAATGGCTATGCTTTTGAAGCGTTGGAGAATGTTCTTTCTTTTGGGTTTGAAAAGCTTGGGCTGCATCGTATAGGCGCTGTTGTTTTCATTGAGAATGCAGCGTCTCATCAATTACTGATAAAGGCGGGGTTTCAATCTGAAGGAATTTTGAGAAGATATATGTATCAAAACGGACTGCCCCATGATACACGTGTATATTCTATACTGAATGAGATCGTTAACGAATAAATTGAAAATTCGTCGTTTTGTCAGGTGTTCTGTGGTATAAAAAGCCGGTGAAGACTTATTGCAGAACCTTAAAATTGATTCGAAGCCATAAAGCATTTTTTTGCTGTGCTTTCTGCAGACGGAGTTTGATTGTAAGAAACGATTCCGATAATCACTAACAAGATGATGAACACCAATATGCTCCACAACACTATTTTTAAAGACTTTGACATAGTATACCCTCACTTTGAAAGACTTTACCGGGGCTGCGATCAGAGCCCGCGCTTCAAGTATAGTCGTTATAACGGTGAAAAATGTGCAGTCCAGTTAAAAAAACTTGCGGGCGCTGCCGCAAGTTTTCTCCGTATTAAGGTCTGTGGAATTCAATATGCTGATTATCACGATCGAACCACCCTCTGAATGCCCAATTGATCCAGCCCCCGTCTCCTTTGTTATCGAAGGACCCGTCTTCGAAGACCCAGATTCCGTAAGTAATACCGTCATAAACGGCTGATCCGTAAAACTGAACGCCGTTAAAGCGGTCTTCATATTCTTGATTTAAATTGAACACCATGACGTTGTACTTCTGTCCTGATGCGTAAAATGTTGTTTCCATGACATTTTTTACCCAGCCGGTTCGGTTTTGATCTGACTTAACCGCTTCAGCAATGCGATCTGAGATTCCGAGAACATCTACGTTTACGTTCAGCCCGGCATCAACACCTGCTGCTTTTACGTTTTGGTCTGCTGTTTTGGATAATTTACTTTCTAACGGATTTGCAACGGGTGAAACGTGAGGCGCGTTTGCGTGTTCAGACTGACTGGCTGCTGAGGCACTGGCTGTGAAAGGAATTGTTAGAGATAAAGCTAAGCATGATCCGACTATCGTTCTGGCGATTTTCATGGCTATGACCTCCTGAGGAAATTTTTGAAAATTGTTGCAAATTCATGGTATCGCAGAAAAATTGAGCAAGCAAAGAGTAGATTTTCTCAAAAGTCATGTCATTCTATTTGTGTTGTTTTCTGTAAATGAAATACTTTTCATTAGGCGAAAAGGGAAGAAAATAATAGAGTCTTTTTATGTATTGTGATAGGATGACCGGATTTTGGGTGAAAATAGCCCGGAGAAACGCCATAATAAGAAAAACACCCGGAGTTTACCGGGTGTAAAAAGTGTTGATATGTCAAGTTAGCAGCATTTTTTACATTTTTTGCATTTTCTTTTATAAACAACGATGTAATCATAATCAAGATGCTTTTTATCTTGTTTCTTCTTTTTTTGTTTAGGCTGTTTTGGGTGGTGATCATAATGTCCGTTCATATCCATATCCATATCCATATCCATTCCCATACCCATATCCATACTCATATTCCTCCTTTTTTCATCTGACGGTAGTATTCTATGACAGAAAGCATGGATGGCTTGGACAAATGAAACGGTATGCTGAAAAAGAGGCATCTCATTCGGTATAAAAAACAGGATCATACCCGCCCGATAGAAAAGAGAGGAGATGATCCTGATATTGAGACCCTATTTGATAACCGCAATTGCAATGCCGTACCCTTTTTCAGAACTGTATAAGGCCGTCAGTTTCAATACCTTCCAGCCTTCCGCGGCTTTAGTCCCGATTCCGTTATGGGCCGTGATATAATCTCCCGGGCTGACCGTACTGTCGACCCGTACGTAATGCCGGCCGTTGAGTCCGACAATGTGCCATTCGTCTCTGGCCGCGCGTGCTTCATAGTCAGCTTCAAGAGCCGGACTGCAGTCTGGGTTTTGTTTCGGCACGCGTACCGTTTCTCCTGTTTCCTCGTCAGTCACATTTTCGTATATGAAACCGCCGAACTCGTTTGTCAAAAAGCGGCTTTGCCATCCGAAGCTTGCGGCTCCTGAGATAAAAGCGGCTGTTTCTGAAATGACGCCGAGCATGTAATCTCCGACGTGAGCCGATTCAATTTTTTCGCCTTTCACTGTGACGATTGTCCCGGCGGGAATTGTCTGGCCGGTTACACTTTCAAAGTATTCTCCGTACCCTGACAGGGAAGAGGTGACAGCTCCGGCGAACGTACCGTGGCCGCCCGCTGAATCCAATTTCCATTTGATGGACTGATGCCCTCCGGCAACCGTGTATGGTTCTTCCAATGTAATGCTTTCTGATGACAGAATCGTTCTGGAGACTTTGCTGCCCGTAATATGGACATTGTTTGAAGCGGCGATAAATGCCCTTGAACCTTCAGAACTTGAACCTCCGGAAGAGCTGATGATCGCATTTCTGTCACCTCTGGCTGTAATATCGCCTGTTCCCGCAATAACGGCGCTTGTCGGGTTGAATGCAAAACCGGAGCTGGTCGCGAGCTGTGCGCCTCCCTTTAAATTGACGGGGATCTGCTCATAAGTCTGTCCTTTTATAGATGCGGCCGCGCTGTAACCTTCCGCTTGCACCCCGAGAATGACGGCCTGACTGTTAGGGGACGTAATTCCGACGGAACCGCCGTCTCCGATCATCGTACCGTTCATAATATTTACGTTATATTGGCCTCCTCCGATTGAGATGCCTTTAGGAGATGACTTGTATATATCAAAATTTAAAATTTTAACATAATCGGTTTTATTTGATCCGCCGGATATATTGATGTCAACACCGGCTTGTGTAAAGCCGCGTATTTTAATGCCGTTGATCGTGATATTTTGACTGCGGTATTGAAGAGCCACGACTGGATTCCCGCCATAGTCGTATGAGGGATCACCAATAGCTGTGAATCCGTTTACATTAACGTTTTTATAGGCAGAGATGACCAGCGCCCTCGGGGTCACACCGTCATAGAGAGCATTGAATACCGGTTCAATCGCGGTGCAATCGGTTAAAGTAACATCATAAGCCGTCGTGCTTTCGGGGTCTGAGGCCTGATGATGGCCGATATGACGAATATCAAATGAACGTACATCACGATACGAAACATGACCGATAATATGAACATTTTGAGAAGCCGGCCACAGGCTGTGCGCCTTTACCTCAATCCCGCGGATATTTCCGCTCGTATAGTTATTTAAAAGCCATACATGTTTAGAGCCGTCGTCAATTTCAATGCCGTTCGAGTTTGCGCTGCCCTCAGCATGCTCTGTGCCGCGGGGGTTGCCGGAATGGCAGTTGGAGATGAAAATATACTCGCTGTAATGGGTGGTAATGCCGTCGTCTCCGGCGCCGTATGCCACACAGTTATCAATCCATATATATCGGCAGCCGTCTTTCGTCCATTCTGTTTCAGGCAAATGATCGTAAGTCGGAGATGTAATATCAATACCATGGAGACCCGCGTTAACCGTTTCAACATTCTTAATCCAGCCGTATTGCACATTAGCAAACGTTAAACAGCTGGAAAACTGTCCTCCGGGGTTCCTGACCCCGCATTGACGATCAGGATTCCAGTCTAAAGTCATGTTTTCCACAAAAATATTACGGTTTCCATTTTCGTAATCATCGTTAGTAATGACCCATTCGAATGCGGGAGTGTCCTCATGAAGCTTAAGCACGGTAATCCCTTGTCCCTCACCGGAAATGGTAGTCCATGAGGGGAGTTTTATCCCTTGAACCAAAAATTCTCCTGCGGGAACATTTACTTTGACCCGGCCGTTCCCGATCGCTCTCCGAAAAGCTTCTGTATTGTCCCGGCCGTCAGGGACCGCTCCGTAGTCCTCCACATTCACTTCCCGGGTGATTTTATTCATAAGCATTTCGTATTCTGTATCAAGCCGTTCTTTTAAAAGTGAGGTGACCATTCCTTCCGCCGTCACCCGGGCATCTGCGATCTCAAGATTATCATCCGTTGCGGAATGCTTAATAAAATTCTGCATCCTTGCTTTGAGATGCTCCAATTCAGAGGGCTGTGCAGGGCGAGACTGCAATGGGGCGTTTAAAGACGGATCAGGAAAGTTTTTAAATTGAACCATTCTAAAGACACCTCTTTCTTTTGATATAAGCGCCTGAGGCAGGGGACAGAAAAGAGTCGCGCGCCCTTTAAGCGCTTATTCTTCAAATTCTTTATTCAGAACGAAATTCCTTTTGAAACCAAGGTGAAATTTTAAAAAAGCTCTGTTGAAAGAACGGATATAAAGCTTTGCATTATTGTAATTGAAGCTGTCATGTGAAAATGGAGGAAAGACTGATAGGAGGGGCCCTCATTTTAGGTTTATTCTCATTGGCTTCGCAGTGCTTCCTCTTCGGCTGCATATACACCAAAATTAACATTCTTATCAGTTAAATGGTATAATGGGGCACGGATTGGTCATCAATACGACTGAAATAGGGAAGCAAAAGGAGCAGCGAACATGACTTTACAAATCAAAATTAAATATTCAGATGATACGCAAACGAGAATCAGTAAAATTGAACAGGGCGATTGGATTGATCTGCGGGCAGCTGAAGATATAACAATCAAAAAAGGTGAATTCAAACTTATCCCGCTTGGAGTTGCGATGGAACTGCCGGAAGGATATGAGGCCCATGTCGTTCCGCGTTCAAGTACATATAAGCATTTCGGTATCATTCAGACAAATTCAATGGGAGTCATTGATGAATCTTATAAAGGCGACAATGACTTCTGGTTTTTTCCTGCATTCGCGCTTCGGGATACCGACATTTCCAAGGGGGAGCGGATCTGCCAATTCAGAATCATGAAGAAAATGCCTGAAGTGGAGCTGATCGAAGTAGACAAGCTCGGGAACAATGACCGCGGCGGACTGGGATCAACAGGTACGAAATAAAACGAAAAAAGACTGCTTAACAGCAGTCTTTTTTTTATGGAAACAGCAGTTACATTCAATTTGTTTCGGGGATTCTTGAATTGGGAAATCATACGTCACGTTCGAATTTGACATCGAAATAACCGGCCGCTCCGTAACCGTCTATGCCGGAGCAAATATTTGAGCCGGACGCCAGCCCAGCTCAGCATATTGATAAAATGATTTCCCTGCAGTCCTCACTCTCCTCCAAAACTGGAGAAGGGTTTCATTTTTATCATTTAAGCCTTCCGTCTCTTTGAACAGAAAGACTTTTTTAGGTTAAAGGATAGAAGTTGTTTTGATGTTTTTATTCTTCAAGATGAACGGAGGTTTTGTCCAACGTATATAATATTGTGACAAAAGTGTAAACAAAAGAAAGGATGATGTTATGGCAAAAAGGGTTAGAAGAATAGACCGTAAAGCAGCTGGCAAAGAGGCAGAGCAGAAGAAACCGTCCAAAGTCACCCTGTTCTGCCGTTCGCTTCAAAGGCTGAAGCATTTGTATTGTAACATAAACATACAAATGCCATCAATAACCAAAAAAGGAATTTTAGTTTTAATTTTACCGTTTTTGCTTCTGCCGTTCTTTCGGGCTGATGCCGCTTCAGATATTTACGGCAGTTTCGAGGAATTAAAGCTGAATGAAGATCCTTCCGATTTTTCCATTTCAACGCGAGAGCATGACCCTTCTGTCCTCATATTAGCTATACACGGCGGAGGCATAGAGCCGGGGACCAGTGAGTTAGCCAGAGAAATTGCCGAAAACCGGAGTTTATATTTATTTGAAGGGTTAAAATCAGCCGGTAATGCGGCTCTGCATTTGACAAGTTCGCATTTCGATGAACCTAAGGCCGTGCAAATGGTGAAAGAGCACTCTCATGTCATTTCATTGCACGGTTACGGCAGTGACGATAAAAAGATAAAAATCGGCGGTACAGACAGAGAACGGGCCGAACTTTTGACCGATGTGCTGAAACGGCACGGGTATCCTGCCGTTCTTCTTGGCATAAATGATAAATATGCAGGCGTCAGTCCGAACAACCTTGCCAATCAATCTTCATCCGGATTGAGTATTCAAATCGAAATGAGCACCGGCTTCAGAAAATCACTATTTGACACTTTTACGCTGAAAAGCAGAGCATCCACACAAAACGGGACCTTTTACCAATTCACAAAAACGATTTCTGATTTTATCAGTGACAAATATTAATAAGCACGCCTATTTTGTCGGCGGGGCTTTTTCTTTTGAAATTTATGAAACTTTAAGTTCTTAAGATCGTATACATAATTGACAGGATGAAAGAAAAGAGGTGGGCAAATGAAAGTGATGATCGGGTCTATCATTCTTCTTGTCATCATCGGATTCGGTTTATGGCTGATGCTTAGTCCAATCTTTAAACAAGTGGGAAGCGGAGCCAAAAAATTCAAAAAGTCATGGGAGGAAGAAGATCAGCATGAGCGAAAATAAGCGCGGAAACAAAAAAAAAATTATCGGCGGTGTGATTATAGGTGCAGCCCTTTTAATTGCGGGCGTTACAGCGTCACTATTCATTGAAAAAATACCGAACGGTTATGTCGGGGTTGTATACTCACCGAATGGCGGGGTAAAATCCGACACATTGGACCAAGGCTGGCACTTAGTCGGATTATTTAATAAAGTAACGGAATATCCGGTGCGTATGCAGACAGTGAATAATGAAAATATAAAAGTGGCAACCTCAGACGGTAAAAATATAGAAATGGATATCGCTTACAACTATGTCGTGCAGCCTGATAAAGTAGTCGATCTGTTTAACAAATTCGGAGCGGTAGACGTTGAAACGATTGAAAATACATATTTAAAAACAAGGCTGTGGGATGCGGCGCGAAAATCAATCAGCAAATACTCGGTTATTGACACATACGGGCAAAAATCTGCAGAAGCCGCTGCCGATGTTCAAAAGAGATTTGCTGATGATATGAAGAGTCTTGGATTTTTAATTGATGATCTGACGCTTGGCGTACCGAAGCCGGATAAAGCCACACAGGAAGCTATCGATGCAAGGGTGAAGTCTTCACAGGAACTTGAACGGACACAAACTGAAATTAAAATAGCCGAAGCCGAAGCGAAAAAGAAAAAAATTGAAGCGGAAGGGATCGCTGATTATAACGAAATCATAAAGAAATCAATGTCCGATGAGATGATCAAATATAAATGGATTGAAAAATGGGACGGAAAAACGCCGAAAGCGACAGGCACAGACTCACTGCTGCAGCTGCCGCTGGACGATCAGAAGCAAAAATAAAATGAGAAGGAGGCGATTGCCTCCTTTTTATGTTTTTTCCTGAGGGTCTTTTTCCGGCACTAATTCTTCAGACGCCTCGGTTTGATAGCTCCATAGCGTGCTATCCGTCTCTGTTGTGTCCTGATAATCTTCGGGAAGTACATATTGCTGCAAATACCGGTGAAAAAATGCCTCAAAAACAGAAATGCAAAGTGCAGAGATAACCGATGCCGCGGCAGGAGAGACATTAAATCCGCCAATGTTCATAAGGAATATCCATAATATAATGAATGAAATCCCGAAATCAGCTGCAACGGCTGTGAAATTGCTTGTTCTCGGCAGAATCATGCAATCACCCGCAAAATAAGTGATTAAACTTAAGATCACTGTAATAAACAGAACGTTTAAAAAGGTTACTTGGTACATAAGATCCAGAACAATGTACAGTAAAGCAAGTGTGAGCGCCGTTTTAGAAGCGAAAGCAATTACGTGTTTCATTTGAACCACCTTCGTTATTTCGTTTAGTCTTCATTGTAAGCAATCCGCAAATTTTTAAACTGGTATATAGTGGTTATAAAGCATACGTTTTAATAAAATGTGAATAGACATCACAGGATTCACAAGTTAAAATATGTAAAAAGGGGGATGCAAATGAAAAAATACTGGATATGTATTGCTGTTTTTTTATTATGTTTTAGCGGAATACACTCAGCTAAAGCGGCTACCACTGAATTCGGATCAAAAACAAGCTTCACTTTGGAGGGAAATGCAAAAGAGTTTCATATTGAAAATCCGGGGGCTGTAGCTGCCGACGATTACTTTTTAGGATATAAGTTCACCATAATGAACAACTCTTCGTGCGGTTTAAGCATGAAACTCCAGCGGATGGCGCTGAACGGGAATTTTTATACATTAAGTTCTAAAAACTACAGCGGCAGCTGGTTAAACCTCAGTGCCCAGGATAAAAAATCAATTGATCCGTATCACAAATACAGAATTCTGGTTGAAAGTTCTTCAAACGTCTGTGGCCCCGTCTATATTAAAGGGTTTTACGGTGTAGAATATTATCATTTTGATTGAAAATAGATACTCGCTAAAGGCAGCGGGTTTTTTTATATTTAAATATAAATTATTGTACTATGTACTAAATATTCATATATAAATTTTAATGCACCCGCCCAAAGAAAACATAAACAAAAGTAAATTCATCACGCACAAATATACAAAGTTGAAAAATGAATGAAAAGTTTCTCGAGGGAAACATTATTAGTTGACTTCAAAAGTGTGATGTCGGATAATAAGAATGTAAGTTTTTCCTCCTTAGCAGATTCGTTTCTTAAGCCAGGGCGAATCTGCTTTTTTTATGCAAAAAAACCCCTCTGTAAGGGGTTTTTTACGATAAATGAAGTTTAATAGAATTAATGTACGGCTCTGAATACGCCGATAACTTTCCCCAAAATGCTTACGTTTTGCAGGATAATCGGCTCCATCGTCGGATTTTCCGGCTGCAGCCGCACATAATTGTCTTCTTTATAGAAGCGCTTGACCGTCGCTTCATCATCTTCGGTCATAGCTACGACGATTTCTCCGTTATTGGCCGTGTTCTGCTGTTTGACAATGACGTAATCTTTGTCAAAAATGCCGGCGTCGATCATACTTTCTCCCATGATTTCTAACATAAAGACATGTTCGCCCGGAGGAACCATCCGGTCAGGAAGCGGAAAATACTCGTCGATATTTTCAACAGCCGTAATCGGAATACCCGCCGTCACTTTCCCGATGACCGGAACGTTTACGACCTGGCTTTTCGGAATGTGGACTTCTTCTTCATCCAATACCTCAATCGCCCTCGGTTTAGTTGGGTCCCGTCTGATCAGGCCTTTTGTCTCCAGCCGCGCCAAATGGCCGTGCACGGTTGAACTGGAAGCCAGTCCTACTGCTTCTCCTATCTCTCTTACAGAAGGCGGATATCCTTTCGTTTTTACCTCTTCTTTAATAAAACGCAGGATATCAAGCTGCCTTTTTGATAGCTTCGTCATATTTCGCACCTCAAAACGTCGATTTTAAGTAGATTATAGCATGATTTTCCTGACAGTACAAACATAGGTTCGAAAAAAACGATTGACAGAAACGTTTGTTCGTATATACTAAAAGGTATAAAAAGCGAACAAACATTCTTATCGGAGGTTGTTTACATGGCGAAAGAATCTATTATATTTGTCGGACTGTTTACTGCGATTTTAAGTGCCGCTATTTTACTTGTCTCATGTGCGGGAAATGATCAGTCCCTCAGCCAATATGTTAAAATAAAGGTTCAGGACGGCGATACACTCTGGTCACTTGCGGATCATGTAGCAGAAAAGAAACACATTAATAAAGAAGATTTCATTGAGTGGGTGACGGAGAATAATCATCTCCAAACTGCTGATATAAAGCCCGGAGACGAACTTATTCTTCCGGTTAAGAAAAAGCATCCGGCCGTATATCAGCTGGCCATTGTCAATTAGAGAGGAAAGAGAGAAATGAAGGCGCTCATTTATGCCCGCGTAAGCACAAACAAAGAACAGCAGCAAACGTCATTAAAAAGACAGGAAGAGGAGCTCAGTGAGATTGCTGCTGCAAACGGCATGGAAGTCGTGAAAGTCATTTCTGAGAAAGCCAGCGGTTACGAAATGGACCGCGACGGAGTATTTGAAATGCTTGATGAAATTAAAAAATCACATATTGACGCGATATTGGTGCAGGACGAAACGAGATTGGGAAGAGGAAACGCCAAGATTGCGCTTTTGCATTGCATTTACAGGGAGAACGTAAAAATATATACGACGGCTCATAAAGGTGAACTGGAGCTTTCCGAAGCTGATTCGATGGTACTCGAAATCGTCAGTATTGTTGAGGAATATCAAAGGAAAATTCACAATATGAAAATCCGGCGGGGAATGAAAAGAGCCGTGAAAAACGGCTACAAACCTGAACGGAATCTGAAAAACAGACATGAAAACAGCGGAAAAGAAAAAAAAGAGGTTCCGGTTTCGGAAATTATCAGGCTGAGAGCCAACAAGCTTACCTTTGCAGAAATCGCAGCGACCTTAAGGGGATTCGGCTACGATGTGTCCAAAGCCACGGTTCACCGGCGGTTTCAGGAATATATCGCAGACACAGAAGGCAGCTGACGCGCATCAGTTGTAAAAAAGACTGCGTTTTAGTAGTATATAATCAACACGCACCAAAGGAGCTTATTATGATTTCTAAAGAAAAAATCGCAAGAATTAACGAATTGGCTCAAAAAGCTAAATCAAACACGATAACGGATGAGGAAAAAGCTGAACAGCAAAAGCTTCGCCAGGAGTATTTGAAAGGATTCCGCTCCTCAATGAAAAATACGTTAAAGAGCGTAAAAGTGATTGATCCGGAAGGCAACGATGTCACCCCTGAAAAATTAAAAAGAGAACAACAGAAAAATAATCTTCATTAAACAGAAAGAATACGGCAATACGTATTCTTTTTTCGTATATACTAATATCAGGATGTGCTTTACGACAATTTTCAACAAGTTTATCTCAAATTTAAGCTGAAAGAGTTGAGAAAAAGTCAGCATCGCTTTATGATGAAAAGGTACAACAATAAGGAAGGGGATTATAATGGATACAATTGAAAAGAAATCAGTTGCCACCATTCGTACACTATCTATAGACGCAATTGAAAAAGCGAATTCCGGACATCCGGGCATGCCGATGGGAGCCGCTCCGATGGCATACACGCTGTGGACGAAATTTATGAATGTAAACCCGCAGAATCCGGGCTGGTTTAACCGCGACCGCTTTGTTTTATCAGCAGGCCACGGTTCAATGCTTTTATACAGCATGCTGCATTTAAGCGGATATGACCTCAGCATTGAAGACTTGAAACAGTTCCGTCAATGGGGAAGCAAAACACCGGGACATCCGGAGTTCGGGCATACAGCCGGAGTAGACGCAACTACCGGGCCGCTTGGACAGGGTATTGCAATGGCAGTGGGAATGGCAATTGCAGAACGCCATCTGGCTGAGACATATAACCGTGATTCATTCAACGTAGTTGATCATTATACATACAGTATTTGCGGAGACGGCGATTTAATGGAAGGCATTTCTTCCGAAGCAGCTTCTCTTGCAGGCCATCTTGAATTAGGCCGCCTGATCGTATTATACGATTCTAATGACATTTCTTTAGACGGCGATTTAGACCGTTCTTTCTCTGAAAATGTAAAGCAGCGTTTTGAAGCAATGAACTGGGAAGTTCTTTATGTTGAGGATGGAAACAACATCGCTGAATTGACGGCTGCAATTGAAAAAGCGCGCCAGAATGATAAAAAACCGACATTGATCGAAGTGAAAACCACCATCGGTTTCGGTTCTCCAAACCGCGCGGGCACATCCGGCGTTCACGGCGCTCCGTTAGGACAAGAAGAGAGCAAGCTGACAAAAGAAGCGTATGCTTGGACGTTTGAAGAAGATTTTTATGTTCCGGAAGAAGTATACGGGCATTTCAATCAAGCTGTAAAAGAAGCAGGCTCGAAAAAAGAACAGGAATGGAATGAGCTGTTCGCGGCTTATAAAGAAAAATATCCTGAGCTTGCTGAACAGCTGTCACTCGGAATGAAAGGCGAGCTTCCTAAAGACTGGGATCAGGAAGTTCCCGTTTATGAAAAAGGCAGCAGCCTTGCTTCCCGCGCATCTTCAGGTGAGGTGCTGAACGGGATCGCCAAGAAAATTCCTTTCTTTGTGGGGGGATCTGCTGACCTTGCGGGTTCAAATAAAACGACAATCAAAAATGGAGGAGACTTCACGGCCAAAGACTACGCCGGGAAAAACTTCTGGTTCGGTGTCCGTGAATTTGCGATGGGCGCTGCATTAAACGGAATGGCGCTTCACGGCGGCCTCCGCGTATTCGGCGGCACATTCTTTGTGTTCTCTGATTATTTAAGACCTGCCATTCGTCTGGCGTCATTGATGGGTCTTCCCGTCACTTATGTATTCACGCATGACAGTATTGCCGTAGGAGAGGACGGGCCGACTCACGAACCGATTGAGCAGCTTGCTTCTTTACGCGCACTTCCTAACCTTTCTGTGATCAGACCTGCTGACGGAAATGAAACCGCAGCTGCATGGAAGGTTGCCGTTCAAAGCCAAGATCATCCGACAGCTCTTGTATTGACACGCCAAAACCTGCCGACGATTGATCAGCAGGCTGAAGAAGCGTATGCGGGCGTGGAAAAAGGGGCTTATATCGTTTCAAAAGCCCAAACGGAATCACCGGCCGCTCTTCTTTTAGCGACAGGTTCTGAAGTCGGACTTGCGATCGAAGCTCAAGCGAAACTGGCTGAAGAAAACATTCACGTATCTGTAGTCAGCATGCCGAGCTGGGACCGCTTTGAAAAACAATCGGCCGAGTACAAAAACAGCGTGCTTCCTCCGAATGTGACGAAACGTCTTGCGATCGAAATGGGTTCAAGCTTCGGATGGGGTAAATTTACCGGTCTTGAAGGAGACGTTCTCGCAATTGACCGTTTCGGTGCTTCAGCTCCGGGAGAAACAATTATGAAAGAATACGGGTTTACTGCAGAAAACGTGGTTGACCGCGTGAAAAAACTTCTAAACAAATAACGAGACAAAAGAGGATGAGTCAAATCATCCTCTTTTTCCTGTTTATGCGACAAAAATAGAAGGAGCGGCGTAACAGTAATAGACAATTCTTTCTTTTCTCCTTTTGTATAATAGAAAGCAATAACGAAGCGCTGTAAAAGGGGATGAGGAAATGGAACGTCATTACTATACGCACCTGATAAAGGATGAGTTTGCGAACCACTACTTCGGGCGGGAAACGGCTATGTTTGAGTTGTTTCGAGACTATCATTGGACAGATCTGACACTCCAGGAATATCAAATGACAGAAAAGCAAGTTCAATATATAACGGAACCGATTCCGGTGATACATATGCATCAGCGTCTCCAGCTGCATTTAAACCGAATGAGTTACAGCCGTTTGGATTCCATTTACCGGCTTACACTTCCCGGAGAAAAGGGCCGCGCCACCTTCATGATGAAAGACAGTTTAATTGAGATTGCGGCTTCGGGAGATTATGAGGCGGAAACGATTTTCTTTGAGATTCTGCGTAAAATCAGCCCCTGTTTTCTTGCAATGGATTTCAAGACACGGCGCTACGGGTGGTTAAATCCGGTCAGAGAAAGAAATTTTGTCTAAAAACGAGGAAAAAGAGATGTAAATGTTGTATAATAGCCTTTGGTTTAGTACACTTTAAACTAGACAACATGAAGGAGGAAATAAAATGACTTTATGGGTTGGCATCCTAGTGGGCGTTGTCGCATTGCTCATAGGTGTTGCACTCGGGTTTTTTATTGCTCGTAAATATATGATGAGCTATTTGAAAAAGAATCCGCCTATTAATGAACAAATGTTACGCATGATGATGATGCAAATGGGAATGAAACCTTCTCAAAAGAAAATTAATCAAATGATGAAAGCCATGAATAATCAAGCGAAATAATACGTACAGATTATGATATAGATATACATGGTTATAAAAATAAAAAACCCGGAGAGGGTTTTTTATTTTGGCGTCATGTTTCACCCCAACTGCCGGTGTGCAGTTCTTTTTGATATTGTATGAGAAGGTGGTCAAGCTCCTGGCTGAGTTCTATCGTAATGTTTGATGTCATTCCGTTTGTCATGACGATTTTAAGCAGCTCTGCCCGTTTTTTTTCAATTTCATTTAATAGATGCTCTCTAATCACAGGGATATATCCTTTCATACATAAATCTTTCACCTGAGTCGCTATTATTATATCCACATTTATACTGTTTTTCAAATAAGAAGGAGTATAATATCTCGATGTCAAATTAAATTATATAAGCTTTTTCTATAAAAAGTAATCCTTCTCGGGAAAGTGTTAAAAAAATGAAATGATTTTGTCATAACTCGAAGGGAGTGTGTCATCGTGAGTTTTAATTACTTTCTGACGTTTGGGGCCGGATTTTTGTCTTTCATTTCTCCATGCTGTCTGCCGTTGTACCCCGCCTTTTTATCTTACATAACTGGTGTCAGTATGGACGAGGTGAAAACAGAAAAGGTGATGCTGCAAAAGCGCGGCCTCGTGCATACACTTTGTTTTTTGCTTGGTTTCTCCGTGATTTTTATCGCATTGGGATATGGAACTTCGTTTATCGGCAGTTTTTTTACCCAATATCATGAAGCGATCCGCCAGTTTGGCGCTATCATGCTGATCCTTTTCGGGCTGATTACTGCCGGTGTGTTTCAGCCGAAATTCATGATGAAAGAGCGGCGCATTCACTTTAAGCGCCGTCCGGAGGGGTTTATCGGTTCGGTTCTGATCGGTCTTGCGTTTGCAGCCGGCTGGTCGCCGTGCAGCGGGCCTATTTTAGGAGCCGTGTTTTCGCTGGCCAATACAAATCCTTCTTCAGCAGTGCCGTATATGTTTTTATATGTTCTCGGATTTGCGATTCCTTTTCTTGTTCTTTCATTTTTTATTACCAGAATGAATTGGATTCGCAAGCATCAGCTGCTTATCATGAAAATCGGCGGCATTCTTATGATTCTGATCGGAGTTATGCTGTTTTTTAACTGGATGAGCTACATTCTGATCGTTCTGTCAAATCTTTTCGGAGGATTTACGGGTCTGTAACGGATTAATAACTTTTGAACTATTATATACCCTTTTGTTTTTGGTACAATAAGACTAGTTAATGTTAAATATGTGGAGGGGAATATGACACGAGTTTTAGTTGTAGATGACGCCAAGTTCATGAGGGTGAAAATCAGAGAGATTCTGGAATCGGCGAATTACACAGTGGCCGGGGAAGCGGCTGACGGTGAGGAAGCTCTGGCAGTATATCAAAAAATCCGTCCCGACCTGGTGACAATGGATATTACCATGCCGGTCAAAAACGGTATACAGGCCCTGCAGGATATTTTAGCTTTTGACCCGAAAGCCCGGATCATCATGTGCACCGCCATGCGGCAGCAGCGGATCGTTCTGGAAGCGATTGAATTAGGCGCTAAAGACTTTATCGTTAAACCGTTTGAAGCATCTAAAGTGCTGGAGGCCGTAGGCCGGGTAACGGGAACGTAAACGTGTTCTCTTTTCAAATTGGTTTTTTTTATGTTTTTGGAGTATAGTATATAGTATCAAACTCCGTGCAAGCAAAGGAATGATAAAGATGATGATTATAATTTCATCCGTTATTGCAGCGGCCATGGCAATTTCCGTGATGATCGTCAGGATTAAATCCTCCGACAAGCCCGCTTCACCTAAAAAAATAATTCTCCCGCCGATTTTCATGAGTACGGGAGCGCTTATGTTCCTTTTTCCGATTTTCAGAGTGACGGGCGAAGAATTTTTGGAGGCCATTACGCTGGGCGTGATCTTCTCTATTTTTCTGATTAAAACATCTAAATTTGAGATTAAAAATAATGAAATCTATTTAAAACGGTCAAAAGCGTTTGTGTTTATCCTGATTGGTCTCTTGGTTATCAGAATCGCTATGAAATCCATTTTGAGCACGACGATTGATTACGGAGCTTTAAGCGGAATGTTTTGGATTCTGGCTTTCGGAATGATTGTCCCGTGGCGCATCGCGATGTTTTTGTCTTACCGCAAACTTTCGAATGAACTGAAGACCGCTGATATTCAGATGAATTAAAACCTTTCCGTCCGCCGGAAAGGTTTTTTATTTGAGCAGAGCTTGATAAGGAGTAAGATCAATCTGTTTTTCACGGAGATGCTTTTTTAAAAATTGATGATCACGCTTAGGAGTGGCCAGTATGTAACCCCTGATGATTAAATCACGGTTTATTTGTTCAGCTTCCTCCGCTAAGGAAAGTTCACCGATTTTTCCGGCGATTTTCGCTTTGGCTACATCCCGAAAGAGCTCCGGCACGGGGGCGACCAATTCATCCAAAAACGCCTTGTCACCCTCATTCCATAAGTGCCTGCTTTTTTCAATATAATAGTCCTGCCAATCCAGTTCTGACCGGCCGTCTTCTTTCGGTAAGCGTTTTAAAAATTTTCGAAACATAAAAAACCCGCCGATAGACAGCAATCCGATCATCACGATGACCCAAAATAAAATAAACCACATAAACCAGCCTTCCAGCATTGTTCTATCTCCTCCTTACTTTAACCATATTGTAAACGAAGACAGAATAGAAGAACACATGAAAAAAAGAATAGAAAAAATGATAGATGTCCAGTCATTCCGGTTGGTAGAACATATTCTATCGTATAGTGATTCTGCTATTTGGCCATGGGAGTTTCACTTTGAGGGTATATGACTGATATGACCGGACAAAAAAGCCGCTTCCATTGAGGGATGAAAGCGGCTTTTTTATGTTATAGAGGAAATTGAAAGGAAAAAGAGGCAGGAGTCTCATTTGGCTCCTTGTTCATGGAGACGGTCAGAATATGGTTGGTGAAATCAGTGAAAATATGTTTGTCATTCAGATAAAAAGGAAGCATCATTTGTTTGTTTAACGTCCGTTCAAGCGTTTTAACAGAGAGCATAAACTCATTCCCCGAAAGAGTGACGGTTATCGCTTGCACCTGCTTCAGCGCCGTCAGGTCGGCTTCAATGATATATTGACGGCTTGTTTCATATAGATCGATCGGCAGCGTCTCGTCATACCAAGCATACGGGTCCTCGTAAAACTGCCGCAGCCATTCTTCCGTATCATCAAATTCTTCAGCGTTTTTTGAGTGATTCATGGAAGCATTCCTCCATATTAAAAAGCCTTGCTATAACGTATGCAGAAGCTTTGAATGGGTGAATGGCACAAAAAAACAGACACGGGGTCTGTTTTACATATCGTGGCTTGTATTATGTTTTTGTCTTGTATGGTTGCGGTTTTTCACTTTTTTGCTTCCGCTCAGCGGTTCCGGCTGGCCGGGGTTATGGCCCTTCGGAGCATTTTTATGCATATCTTTACTCGTATTTTTATTTGTCATGTTAAAGCCTCCTTTTTAAGGTGTTCCGGCTATTGGTTTGTTTTTCTTTTTTTATTGTTCTGCCGTTCTTCTTCTGTCAGGACGAGCTGGTCATTTTCTATATAACCCGCGCCTTTGCCTTGGCTTTTCGCATCATTCATGCCGTTAATGACATGATTGGCTTTCCGTTTTACCATGATCATCACCTCAACATTAATATGGCTCTTTACAGCCCGTTGTATGAGGCGGAAAATCGGACAAAATTTACCGAAAATCATGCTGATAAGACGATCTTATTGTATTTAATAAAAACATTGATATTTACTTATGTATGATTTTATACTAAGATGAAATTGTGAGAAAATTGTGATGGAATGTGAACATTCATCTAAAGGACGATCTTGATCATTGAAGGGGGATTTTGGGAAATGACAAATCAGCAAAAAGTCGCAACACAAGACGTTTTCCAAGCAAGAAAAACATTTTCTTCAAATGGGAAAACATACAACTACTATTCATTAAAAGCATTGGAAGACGCAGGGGTCGGCAATGTTTCAAAACTTCCTTATTCTATTAAGGTTCTTTTGGAATCCGTTTTGCGTCAGGTAGACGGACGCGTCATTACAAAAGAACATGTTGAAAATTTAGCAAGATGGGGTACTGCTGAATTAAAAGATATCGATGTGCCGTTTAAACCGTCAAGGGTTATTCTACAGGACTTTACCGGCGTTCCGGCCGTAGTTGACCTGGCATCTTTAAGAAAAGCCATGGCCTCTGTCGGCGGAGACCCTGATAAAATCAATCCTGAAATTCCGGTTGACCTGGTCATTGACCACTCCGTTCAAGTCGACAAAGCCGGTACGGAAGACGCGTTAGCCATTAATATGGACTTAGAATTCGAAAGAAATGCAGAACGTTATAAATTTTTAAGCTGGGCAAAGAAAGCGTTTAACAATTATCAGGCCGTTCCGCCTGCAACAGGTATCGTTCACCAGGTAAACCTTGAGTTTTTGGCAAGTGTCGTTCATACGAAAGAGGAAGACGGAGAACTTGTGACATATCCTGATACATTGGTGGGAACAGATTCCCATACAACAATGATTAACGGAATCGGCGTCCTCGGCTGGGGTGTCGGCGGTATTGAGGCGGAAGCGGGAATGCTCGGCCAGCCTTCATATTTCCCTGTTCCTGAGGTCATCGGCGCGAAACTTGTCGGAAAATTGCCTAACGGAACGACGGCGACTGACTTGGCGCTGAAAGTCACTCAAGTGCTGCGCGAAAAAGGCGTAGTCAATAAATTTGTTGAATTCTTCGGTCCTGGTGTTGCTGAGCTTCCGCTTGCGGATCGTGCGACTATTGCCAATATGGCGCCGGAATACGGAGCGACTTGCGGATTCTTCCCTGTTGACGAGGAAGCACTTTCTTACCTGCGTCTGACCGGCCGTGAAGAAGAGCAGATCGATATTGTGGAAGCATACTGCCGCAACAACGGTTTATTCTATACGCCTGACGCGGAAGAGCCGATTTTTACAGACGTTGTGGAAATTGATCTGTCAAAAATCGAAGCGAACCTTTCAGGACCGAAACGTCCGCAGGATTTAATCCCGCTTTCCGTTATGCAGGAAACGTTTAAAAAACATCTTGTCAGCCCGGCCGGCAACCAAGGATTCGGAGCGGATGCTGCTGAAGAGAACAAAGAAATTTCATTTAAACTTAACAGCGGCGAAGATGCGGTTATGAAAACGGGGGCGATTGCAATCGCCGCTATTACAAGCTGTACGAATACATCAAACCCTTATGTATTAATCGGTGCCGGATTGGTAGCCAAAAAAGCGGTAGAATTAGGCTTGAAAGTGCCGAATTATGTTAAAACATCACTTGCACCGGGGTCTAAGGTTGTTACTGGATACTTAGTCAACTCAGGCCTGCTTCCTTACATGAAGGAGCTCGGCTTTAACCTCGTAGGGTATGGCTGTACGACATGTATCGGGAACTCCGGCCCGCTTTCTCCAGAGATTGAAGAAGCGGTTGCTAAAAATGATCTCTTGATCACTTCTGTCTTGTCGGGTAACAGAAACTTTGAAGGCCGGATCCATCCGCTTGTCAAAGGAAACTACCTTGCGTCACCTCCGCTTGTTGTCGCATACGCATTAGCAGGCACTGTGAATATCAACCTGAAAACGGATCCGATCGGTGTCGGAAATGACGGACAAAATGTTTATTTCGATGACATCTGGCCGTCCATGGATGAAATCAATTCTCTCGTCAAACAGACTGTTACGCCGGAATTATTCCGCAAAGAGTATGAAACGGTATTTGACGACAACCAGCGCTGGAACGAAATCGAAACGACGGATGAAGCGCTGTACAAGTGGGATCAGGATTCCACTTACATTCAAAACCCGCCGTTCTTTGAGGAAATGTCTGTAGAGCCGGGAAAAGTTGAGCCTTTAAGAGGACTTCGTGTTGTCGGCAAATTCGGCGATTCTGTGACGACTGACCACATTTCTCCGGCCGGAGCGATCGGAAAAGACACACCGGCGGGCAAATACCTGCAGGAAAAAGGTGTTTCTCCTCGCGACTTTAACTCTTACGGCTCACGCCGCGGAAACCATGAAGTCATGATGAGAGGAACATTCGCCAATATCCGCATTAAAAACCAAATCGCACCGGGTACAGAAGGCGGATACACAACACATTGGCCTACCGGGGAAGTGACATCTATTTATGATGCCTGCATGCGGTATAAAGATGATAAAACGGGTCTTGTCGTCCTGGCCGGAAAAGATTACGGAATGGGCTCTTCACGTGACTGGGCTGCAAAAGGAACAAACCTGCTCGGCATCAGAACAGTCATTGCCGAAAGCTTTGAAAGAATTCACAGAAGCAACCTCGTCTTCATGGGTGTGCTGCCGCTTCAGTTCAAACAGGGTGAAAACGCGGATACACTCGGCTTAACCGGTAAGGAAGTCATCGAGGTGGATGTTGATGAATCTGTACGTCCGCGCGACTTGCTGAATGTCAGAGCAATCAGTGAAGACGGTACGGTAAAAACATTTGAAGTTGTTGTCCGTTTTGACAGTGAAGTGGAAATTGATTACTATCGCCACGGCGGCATTTTACAAATGGTGCTTCGCGATAAAATGAAACAGTAGCAGAATGAACAAAGGAGAGAAAGCAGTCTGCTTTCTCTCTTTTTATGCGGGAGGCCTTAAGATGCTTGCGAAATGGCTGGGCGGAATGTTACTTATCGGGTTGTTAGTATATGCGGGCTGGAACATTTATTCTGTACAAAAAAGTCCGAAAGAAGGGACAGAAGAAGGGATGAAAGCCCCTGACTTTACACTTGATACATTGTCAGGAAAAAGCATCTCCCTTTCTGATTATAAAGGAAAAAAAGTGCTCCTCAATTTCTGGGCGACGTGGTGCAAGCCGTGCCGAATGGAAATGCCCGATATGCAGGAGCTGCAGAAAGAATATCCTGATATTGCGGTAGCAGCCGTTAATTTTACGTCCTCTGAAAAAAATATACAGGCTGTGAAATCATTTGCTGATCATTATCAGCTGACCTTTCCTATTCTGATTGACAAAAGCGGAATTAACGGAGATTTCAACGTGCTTTCTTATCCGACAACATACATATTAGACGAAGAAGGAACCATTCAGCATATTCGCGTAGGCACGATGACAAAAAAAGAAATGAAAGAAAAACTGGATCTCAAATAGAGGTTCAGTTTTTTTATTTGTGGAGGGCTTAGGTTTTGAAAAATTGGAAAAAATGAATGAAAACACGGAGGTGAGAAGATTGAAAAAAATGCGAAAACGTTCTTTTCATGAATTGGTTATGGAAAATAAACGTGAGCTGATGACCAATACGGAATATTTGAATCAGCTTGAAGAAAAGCTGGAGCAGCGGTTCAAACAAAAATAACCTTTAATTTGCAGTCATGTTTGCACCTCCTTTTGCAAAATATACTCTTAAGGAGGGATGAACATGGGCATAAACAAGAAAGACGGCCAGCCGCAATACGCTCCGAGCCACTTAGGGACAAAACCCGTTAAATATAAACGCAACAAAGGGGAAAAGTTTCATGACAAGTCAAACGGACATCCGATTGTCATGCAGACGAAAGGCGAATAACATCATCAAAGGAGAGCAGACATTATGACAAACAATTATCAAAAACCGAATCCGGATGACCGTTCCGATAACGTTGAAAAGCTGCAGGATATGGTGCAGAATACAATTGAAAATATAGAAGAAGCCAAAGAATCAATGGAATTTGCGACAGATGAGGAAAAACAGCGCATTCAAGAGAAGAATGCCAGACGCAATGAAAGCATTGAATCGTTCCGCAGTGAAATCCAGGATGAATCGGCTGCAAGAGAAAACGGCTATCAATCATAATAAAAACCAGGGAAACCTGGTTTTTTTCTCTTTCCGGCTCGTTGTGATAAAATGGGGCTAATCTGATAATAAGGGAGCAGAGAACGTTGCATGTGTCAAAAAAAGAAATAGAAGTGCGTTATGCGGAAACAGATCAAATGGGCATCGTCTATCATGCCAATTACTTAGTCTGGATGGAGGTCGGCAGAACGGCGCTGATTAAGGAACTCGGATTCCTTTACAAGGATATGGAAGACAGAGGAGTGCTGTCCCCTGTATTGGATATCAGCATTTCTTATAAAAAGCCGCTCCGCTACGGAGAAACGGCTGTCGTACATACTTGGATTGAAGAATATAACGGATTTAAAACCGTTTACGGCTACCACATCTATAATCCGGATCAAGAACTTGCCATCAAAGCGACATCCTCTCATATATGCGTTGATAAAGAGAGCTTCAAACCGATTCAGTTTCGCAAGGCTTTTCCTGATTGGCATGCCGCTTACGAAAAGGCAAAAAAATAAGGAGCGGCTGCAGTTATGGCATTTGGAATTACGCGTAAGGAACTGGAAAGATGGAAGCGGGATGTATCGGAAGGGAAAATCGCTTTTTTAACGCATTACTGGCTGGACGACCGCTTTCCGGAGGCTAAGACCGTGACGAAGGCCGGTTCAAGCGATCTCAATAAACTGATCAGATGGGGAGCGGAGTACGGGCTGAAGCCGGAGTGGATTCACCATAAAAATGAATTTCCCCACTTTGACCTGCTCGGTGATACGCAAAGAAGCATATTAGAAAAAGAACATCTCACTGATCATCTCAAAAGGTTCAGGCTGTAAAAAAAAAGAACGCATCCGCTGCGTTCTTTTTTTCTTACACGTAATCAAATACCGGCTCTTCTGCCTGATCTGAATATGTGACTGACAAATCGTGATTATCAAAGTACCATAAGTCGCTTTCTTCAATAAAAAAGGTAATGCCTTCAACTTCCGTGCTGGTGCCGATGTTCATCGGCCGGTCTTTTAAAATGCCGAGAGAAAAGCCTTTCTGAACGTTGCTGCATCCCCCGTAACGGACAAAGAAACGGACATGGTCGCCTGTTTCCAGATCGAGCTCTTCTTTGTACCAATCCAGCGCGCCTTTCGTTACTTTCATGTTCATCCGGAACACTCCCTTTTTGTTTCTCATATAAAGAAATTATCTCTATTATAAACGCATATGGCATTTTGATGTCAAAATTGAAGTTTCATCAAAACCATTTGATCTTCGGTTCTGTTTTGTTTATAATCCGTTTGATGTTTGCCCTGTGTCTGTAGATAACAAACGCGGTCAAGAGCGTCACTACGACTAATAAATAAGGGTCTTTTACAAACAGACAGTAAATAATCGTATAAATCCCTGTTAACATTGAAGACAGAGAAACAAATTTCGTAAGGAATAAAAATACGAAAAATACTACAACCATCGTAACGAATAACAGCGGAGCATAAAACAACAGGACGCCCCCTGATGTGGCTACGGCTTTGCCTCCCTTAAACTTTGCGAACACGGGGAATACATGGCCGATTACTGCTGCCACCCCTGCGAGAAGAGGATGAATGGGGACGTGCAGTAAATATGGGAGCGCCGCGGCCAAGGTGCCTTTTAAAATATCGGCTGCGATGACAACAGATCCCGCTTTAACGCCAAGCGTGCGAAAAGCATTTGTAGCGCCCAAATTGCCGCTTCCGTGTTCTCTAATATCGATCCCTTTCGCAAGTTTGCCTACGATTAAACCTGACGGGATGCTGCCTATTACATAGGCCAAAATAATCAATAAAGCAATCAACATCTACATTTCTCCTTTTCAATGTCCCTTCACTCTATTTTAACACGAGTTGTTACCGTCTGATGACAAGTTTTTTGAGAATTAAGCTGACAAAGCGCTTTTTTTGATTCCGGCGAAGCGGTCATGTACAATATATCAAAAGGAGATGGTAAAGATGCAAAATCCTTCAAAATCAGAGATTAAAGAAATTCTGGACCGGAGCAAACGGATCGCAGTCGTCGGGCTGTCAGACCGTCCCGACCGGACTTCTTACATGGTTTCCAAAGCGATGCAGAATGAAGGGTATGAAATTATTCCCGTCAATCCAACGATTGATGAGGCGCTTGGCGTTAAAGCCGTCGCTTCATTAAAAGACGTGGAGGGACCGATTGATATCGTGAATGTGTTCAGACGCTCTGAGCAGCTTCCCGGCGTCGCTGAAGAATTTTTACAGACGGACGCTCCCGTTTTTTGGGCGCAGCAGGGCCTTGCAAATGAAGAAGCGTATCGCATGATTACAGACAAAGGACGGACGGCTGTTATGGATTTATGTATAAAAGTCGCCCGCGCTGTTATAAAATAGGAACAAAAAAGGCAAAAATCCTTGGCAAATCAGGGGTTTTTGCTTTTTTATTGAAAGAATACTCTTTGCGTATGATGATGAAACAGATACAATAAAGCATGAACAGCTTTTTTAGAAACCCCTTTATACAGGGGTTTACAGTCTGTTTGCGATGGCCCGCATAAAGCTATATAATAGAAAGCGAACTCATGTTCTTATTCGCCAAAAAGGGCACCAAAAAGATGAAAAGCCGTTCGAATGTATGTCTTGCGGCCTAAAAAACGAGCCATTCGCTTAAATATGTTGCGAAATCAAGCATATTGGTTATAATTGTGAGTCCGAGGAGAATTGGACCGAAGCTTGCGCATACTGAAAAACAAAGACATGAAAACATTTAAAAAAGAGAATGATTAAGAGCAGGTTTTTTGAAAGGGGTTTGTACGTTTGGCTAGAAAACAGCAATTTGATTACAACGAAGATGCCATACAGGTGCTTGAAGGCCTGGAAGCCGTCAGAAAACGACCGGGAATGTACATTGGTTCGACGGACGCACGCGGCCTGCACCATCTGGTATATGAGATCGTCGACAATTCCGTCGATGAAGTTCTTGCCGGCTACGGAGATCATATTATCGTAACGATACATAAGGACAACAGCATCTCCGTACAAGACAGAGGACGCGGAATGCCGACCGGGATGCATAAGCTCGGAAAGCCGACGCCGGAAGTTATTTTCACCGTGCTGCATGCCGGGGGGAAATTCGGACAGGGCGGCTATAAAACAAGCGGCGGTCTGCATGGTGTCGGCGCATCTGTCGTAAACGCATTATCGGAGTGGCTGACAGTTACTATTGAGCGTGACGGATATGTTTATAAACAGCGGTTTGAAAACGGCGGCAAGCCCGTGACTTCACTTGAAAAAATCGGAACGACCAAAAAAACGGGAACGCTTACCCATTTTAAACCTGATCCGTCAATGTTCAGCGCAACGGTTTATAATTTTGACACGCTGTCAGAACGTCTGCGCGAATCGGCTTTCTTGTTAAAAGGCTTGAAAATAGAATTAATTGATGAACGGAACGGCGTAAAAGAAGTATTTTATTATGAGAACGGAATTGAAGCATTTGTCGCTTATCTAAACGAGGAAAAAGACGCTTTATGCGAAGTGGTTTCCTTTGAAGGCGAGCATCATGACATTGAAGTCGATTTCGCGTTTCAGTTTAATGACGGGTATTCAGAAAATATGCTGTCATTCGTTAATAACGTCAGAACAAAGGACGGCGGCACCCACGAATCAGGAGCCAAAACGGCAATGACAAGAGCGTTTAACGAGTATGCGCGAAAGGTAGCCCTTTTAAAAGAGAAAGACAAGAACCTTGAAGGCGCCGATATCAGGGAAGGTTTGTCCGCAATCATTTCCGTGCGTATCCCGGAGGAACTGCTGCAATTTGAAGGCCAGACGAAAGGGAAGCTTGGAACAAGTGAGGCGAGATCCGCCGCGGATGCCGTCATTTCCGAGAATCTTGCTTATTTCCTGGAAGAAAACCGCGATACAGCAACCCTGCTTGTCAAAAAAGCGATTAAAGCAAGCCAGGCCCGTGAAGCGGCCCGTAAAGCGAGAGAAGAAGCGAGAAGCGGCAAAAAGCGCAAAAAATCAGAAGCGACGCTGAGCGGAAAACTCACACCGGCCGGTTCCAGAAATCCGGCGAAGAATGAATTGTATCTTGTGGAGGGAGACTCTGCGGGAGGTTCTGCAAAACAGGGAAGAGACCGGAAATTCCAAGCCGTGCTGCCCCTTCGCGGAAAGGTCATCAACACAGAGAAAGCAAAGCTTGCAGACATCTTCAAAAATGAAGAAATCAATACGATTATTCATGCGATCGGAGGCGGTGTCGGCGCAGATTTTGAGATAGACGACATCAATTATGACAAGATCATCATCATGACGGACGCGGATACCGACGGCGCGCACATTCAAGTCTTGCTGTTAACGTTTTTCTACCGCTATATGAAACCTTTAATCGAGCACGGAAAAGTCTTCATCGCCCTTCCGCCTCTTTACAAAGTGAGCAAAGGAAGCGGTAAGAAAGAGATTATTGAATATGCTTGGTCCGACGAAGAAATGGACGGCGTTTTAAAGAAAGTCGGCAAAGGGTATACCATCCAGCGCTATAAAGGTCTGGGAGAAATGAACGCAGACCAGCTCTGGGAAACGACGATGAATCCCGAATCGCGAACGCTCGTCAGAGTCAAGATCGACGATGCGGCACGGGTAGAGCGCCGTGTAACGACATTAATGGGAGACAAAGTAGAACCGAGAAGAAAATGGATTGAAAAAAATGTTGCCTTCGGATTAGATGAGGAAAGCAATATTTTAGAAAATGAAAACTTGTCGGTCGCTGAGGAGGTTTAATAGTGGCACAGCCAGAATTATTTCATGATTTACCGTTAGAAGAAGTAATCGGCGACCGTTTCGGACGCTATAGTAAATACATTATTCAAGACAGGGCGCTGCCTGATGCTCGTGACGGTTTAAAGCCGGTGCAGCGGAGAATTTTATACGCCATGCACGCAGACGGAAATACTTTCGATAAAAATTTCCGTAAAGCGGCGAAAACGGTCGGAAACGTTATCGGTAATTATCATCCGCACGGTGACAGCTCCGTTTATGAAGCGATGGTGCGGATGAGCCAGGATTGGAAAGTGCGGAATGTCCTGATTGAGATGCACGGCAACAATGGAAGCATTGACGGTGATCCGCCGGCTGCCATGCGTTATACGGAAGCGAGATTATCTTCTATCGCATCAGAGCTTTTGCGTGACATTGATAAAAATACGGTTGAATTCGTTCCGAACTTTGATGACACTAGTAAAGAACCGGTTGTTTTGCCCGCCATGTTCCCTAACTTGCTTGTCAACGGATCAACCGGGATTTCAGCGGGCTATGCGACTGATATTCCCCCTCATCATCTGGGTGAGGTCATTGATGCCGTCATTAAACGGATTGAATCTCCGGATTGCACCGTCGATGACTTGATGCAGGTGATTAAAGGGCCTGACTTTCCGACAGGAGGCATTATTCAAGGAGTCGACGGCATTCGGAAGGCTTATGAAACCGGGAAAGGCAAAATTATTATCCGCGGCAAGGCTGAAGTGGAATCCGTAAGAGGCGGACGGGAGCAGATCGTCATTACAGAAATTCCGTTTGAAGTAAACAAAGCCAATCTCGTAAAGAAAATGGATGAATACCGCATAGACAAAAAAGTCGAAGGCATTTCTGAAGTCCGGGATGAAACTGACCGCACGGGGCTTCGGGTGGTCGTTGAGTTAAAGAAAGAAGCCGATGCAAAAGGCATTTTGAATTTCTTATATAAAAACACTGATCTGCAGACAACTTATAACTTTAATATGGTCGCCATACATAACCGCCGGCCGATGCTGATGAGTCTTACGGCCATCCTGGATGCGTATATTTCCCACCAGAAGGAAGTGGTGACAAACCGCTCCGTCTTTGAATTGCAAAAAGCAAAAGAGCGGCACCACATCGTTGAAGGACTGATGAAGGCACTGTCTGTGTTAGATGAGGTCATAGCCGTCATCCGGGCAAGCAGCGACAAGAAAGATGCGAAACAAAACGTAATGTCTAAATTCACATTTACGGAGCCGCAGGCCGAAGCGATCGTATCCTTGCAGCTGTATCGTCTGACAAACACGGATATTACGGCGCTAAAAGAGGAAGCGGAAGAGCTCAGCAAGAAAATTCAGGAGCTCGAAGCCATTTTAAGTCATGATAAAAAGCTGTTAAAAGTCATTACAAGCAGCCTGAAAAAATTGAAAAAGACCTATGCTGACAGCAGACGGTCTGTCATTGAAGAAAAGATTGAGGAAATTAAAATCAATCTTGAAGTCATGGTAGCCTCTGAGGACGTATATGTGACAGTCACAAAAGACGGCTATGTAAAACGAACAAGTCAGCGGTCATTTGCCGCTTCTAACGGCCAGGATTTCGGTATGAAGGATACTGACAGGCTGATTCACCAATTTGAAATGAATACAACGGATGTTCTCCTGCTCTTTACCAATAAGGGAAGCTATGTTTATTGTCCGGTTCACCAGCTTCCCGATATCAGGTGGAAAGACATGGGGCAGCACGTAACGAACATCATCACGATTGACCGTGATGAAACCATCGTGAAAGCTATACCGGTAAAAGAATTTGATCCATCTTCATATTTATTGTTTATGACGAAAAACGGCATGGTGAAGAGAACTGAAATGACGCATTACAAAGCGCAGCGTTACTCGAAAGCGCTTGTTGCCCTTAACCTTAAAGGGGACGACGAGCTGATTGATGTTCATGTCACAGACGGCGGCAGCCAGCTGTTTATCGCCACCCGCCTCGGGTACGGTTTATGGTTCGGTGAAGATGAAGTAAATGTAGTCGGTGCCCGTGCGGCCGGCGTAAAGGGCATAAATGTAAAAGACGGTGATACCGTCGTATCAGGACAAATCCTGCATGAGACAGATTCGCTTGTCCTTGTCACACAGCGGGGAGCAATCAAGCGGATGAACCTATCTGAATTCGAAAAAACATCCAGGGCGAAGCGCGGTGTCATCATGCTGCGTGAGCTTAAAAAGAACCCGCATCGCGCAGTCGGCGTATTCGCGTGCGCTTTAGCCGACATGATCGCTGCGGAAACAGAAAAAGGCGAGAGAATTGAAATCGCCGTGAAGTCCTTGCGGGCGAATGACCGATACAGCAACGGCTCCTTCTTTACCGATGAAGATGAGACAGGGCCGGTAACAGATGTATGGCGTATCCCCGCGTCTGATGTTTAAGAGTAAAAATAAAATAAAAAAACCTCCGCTCATTGAGCGGAGGTTTTACTATTTAGCTTTCATGGCTGCCGAATAAGTCAGTGATAGCGTGAATGACTTCGATTCCCTGCCATACAAATAAATTCAATGCAGTGAATGAAAACAACCCTAAAATCACCATTCGTAAGATAAACAACATGTTTAACAACCTCCTCATTTTATGTTACATAGATAGGCGATGTTGAACATGAAGCTCATCGAAATACGAGGACTGATAAAATTTAGCGATTAAAAAGCTTTTCTTTCGCTGTCTTCTCCGGGAAGCGGGGCGTCTCCTGTCTGATATCACGATCAGTGAGACAGAAGCGGCAAAAAGCGCCGTCAAGATATATGAGCCCGTCAGCGATTTTTTCTCATCATCAGCATTTTGGCCGGCCTTCATTTCGTGCATTTCCTGCTGGTCGGCTACCGCTTTAAAATGATGAGCAGTATCAAACGCATGGGGAATGGAGAGCAAATGAAAGCTTGCAATCGCTAAAAATAAAATAGAAGCTTTTAAAAACAAGATTTTTTTCAAATGTTCTCCCCCCTTCATAAGTCTGAATATTTTTATTATAATACCCTAATTTAAATGTAAAGTAAACATATTTATTAAATTTAAAAAATTATTATCCTGGTTAAGTATATACCATTCCATCCATCTTTTCATCTCTTTTTTCTTAAAGACCTATTTGTTATGATATGCACGCATTCCTTATGACGTGACAACATTTTTCAGGCTGTAAGATAAAAAACGGGGCATGACAGCAAAAGACGTGATGAAGAAACCGAAACATTTTCTTAAAAAAACTTCTCAACCACTGTTGTTGTGATATAATAATACTCGTTGTGTTAAAAGATCTAACATATGCAGCAAAAATGACAGTAAAAGATATGTAAAAGGGAGGTTAAACATGGAGGCTTTCATCAGTGAAATCATAAATGTTCCAAATGATTTTATTTGGAAGTATCTTGTTTATATTTTAGTCGGGATCGGATTGTACTTTACGTTCCGTTTTCGCTTTATTCAATTCCAATACTTTATTGAAATGTTCAGAATCGTCGGGGAGAAGCCGCAAGGGAATAAAGGAGTGTCTTCAATGCAGGCATTCTTTATCTCAGCCGCTTCTCGTGTCGGAACCGGAAACTTGACCGGCGTCGCGCTGGCGATTGCAACAGGCGGTCCCGGCGCAGTATTTTGGATGTGGATCGTAGCGATTGTCGGTATGGCTTCCAGCTTTGTGGAAAGCACCTTGGCGCAGCTGTATAAAGTGCGTTCCGGTGACGAATTCCGCGGCGGTCCGGCATATTACATGGCTAAGGGACTGGGCGCCCGCTGGCTCGGTATTTTATTCGCCGTATTGATTACCGTTTCTTTCGGACTTATCTTTAACGCCGTGCAGTCAAATACGATTTCTGTGGCGTTTGACGAAGCATTCCATGTGAATAAAACAGTTATCGCAATCATTTTAGCTGTATTAACGGCTTTCATTATATTCGGCGGTCTGAAACGTGTTGTTTCCGTTTCGCAATTAATCGTTCCGGTCATGGCGGGCATGTATATTCTGATCGCGCTGTATGTCGTGATTGTAAATATTACAGCGGTACCTGAGCTGTTTGTTACGATTGTGAAAAATGCGTTCGGTCTTGAACAGATCGTCGGCGGAAGCTTAGGAAGCATCATTATTATCGGTGCGCAGCGCGGCCTGTTTTCAAACGAAGCGGGTATGGGAAGCGCGCCGAATGCCGCAGCGGCTGCACATGTGTCGCATCCGGCTAAGCAGGGATTAATTCAGACGCTCGGCGTGTTTTTTGATACATTTATTGTTTGTACATCGACTGCCTTTATCATTTTATTGTACAGCTTTACGCCTAAAGGCGACGGCATCCAAGTGACACAAGCCGCATTGCAGCACCACCTCGGCGGCTGGGCCCCGACATTTATTGCGATTGCGATGTTTTTATTCGCATTCAGCTCTGTGGTCGGCAACTATTACTATGGTGAAACGAATATTGAATTTATTAAAACAAGCAAAACATGGCTTAATATTTACCGCGTATTCGTCGTAGTGATGGTGGTATACGGATGTTTGGCTGACTTCCAGATCGTCTGGGACATGGCAAACTTGTTTATGGGACTCTTGGCTCTCATTAACTTAGTGGCAATTTTACTGCTGAGTAATGTAGCCTACAAGATCTATAAGGATTATGCCGCTCAGCGCAAAAAAGGTCTTGATCCCGTATTCAAAGCCGAGAATACCCCGGAGCTCAAGCATATTGAAACATGGGCGGAAGAAGAAGGTACAAGCCCCGAACGTAAGACTGCTAACTAAGGAAACATGCATACAATTTTCAAAAACCCCTTACATTTTGTTGTGAGGGTTTTTTCATGTGAAAAACCGGGTTATTTTTACCGAAAACAGTTTTTTGAATTTATTGTATTTTTCTCTTGCGTGTGTAAGGGTTTTCATATAAAGTTTGACTAAACCGGTTTACCAAACCGATTTAGTCTTAAAAGAAAGGAGTATTGATGTGGCTTCTGATTATGGCATTTTTACGATCGGTGATGCGATGATCACCTTAAATCCCGCAAGCACAGGACCTTTGCGTTTTGTTACCCATTTTGAACGAAAAGCAGGAGGAGCTGAACTGAATTTTGCGATTGCATGCGCCAGATTGAATCTGCACTCAAAGTGGGTCAGCAGACTGGGGAAGGATGAGTTCGGCAGAGTGATTTATCAGTTTGCCAAAGGAGAAGGAATTGATGTGACTGACGTCTCCTATGTTGAAGGCTTTCCTACATCTTTAAATGTCAAAGAGATCAGAAATGACGGTTCAGGCAAGACGTTTTATTATCGTTTCAATTCACCAATTCTGACTCTTGCACCGGAAGATATAACAGAGAATATGTTTGCCGGCATTCACATTGTTCATCTTACCGGTGTGTTCCTCGCGCTTGATAAGAAAAATCTTGAAATTGCTGAAAGGGTGCTTTCCATCGCCAAAGCAAGAGGGATTCCCGTATCTTTTGATCCGAATATCAGGCTGAAGCTGTGGACGATCGAGGAGGCGCGTGCGGCATTTCATCAAATCTTTCCGCATACTGATATTCTTCTGGCGGGCCGGGACGAAATGAAACAGCTGACAGGTATAGGGGAAAATGAAGCATTAGCCCGGTTTGCAGAGACCTATTCAATCAGTCAGCTTGTCATAAAAGACGGTGAAGCAGGTTCTGCGCTGTATCATGATCATAAGTGGATTCACAAAGAGGCTTTCCCGGTTGCGCCTGTTGACACGGTAGGAGCGGGTGACGGCTTTAATGCCGGCTACCTGTACAGTTATCTGCATGGTTTTGAACCGGAAAAACGTCTGGAGTTTGCCAATGCGGTCGGTGCGCTCGTCACCACAGTTTCCGGTGACAATGAAGGGCTTCCCTATCTAGAAGAGGTTCTGTCATTTGTAAACAAAGAGACTGTGATTGAACGGTAGCAAGCACAACTTAAAAAGCGGGTGAGAAAATGAAAGCGGTTCTAGTACGGAAAGCATTTGATCTGGTGGTGACGGAATGTGAGAAACCGTCTGTTGTCCACGCGGATGATGTTCTTGTCAAGGTGAAGCGGGTCGGAATTTGCGGATCAGATTTGCATATTTATCATGGGACAAATCCGTTAGCGTCCCTGCCGAGAGTAATCGGACATGAAGTTACAGGGGAAGTCGCAAATACCGGTTCTCATGTCCGGCGTTTCAAGCCGGGTGACCGCGTAGTGGTTGAACCGATATCTTATTGCGGAACATGCTATGCCTGCCGGAAAGGACGTCCGAACGTCTGCAAAGCGCTTTCGGTGTTCGGCGTTCATGAAGATGGCGGGATGCGGGAATATATCGTGGTTCCGGAAAAGCAGCTGCATGCCGTTTCCCCCGATCTGGCCTGGGAGGAAGCGGTCATGGCAGAACCATATACGATCGGCGCCCAGGCCGTTTGGAGAGGCCGTGTCGAGAAGGAAGATACCGTTTTGATTCAGGGAGCGGGACCGATCGGAATCTGCATATTAAAAATGGCAAAGTTCAAAGGCGCTACTGTCATGATAACCGACTTGAATGATGAACGCTTGGCATTCGCTGAAAAAAACGGTGCGGACGTTACCGTCAACGCGCAAAAAGAAGATCCCGTTTTGCGGGTGAACGAATGGACAAAAAAAGAAGGCGCCAATGTCGTCATTGATGCCGTCTGTCTCCCCTCAACGTTTGAAACGTCCATTGACGCGGTGTCTCCGGCCGGTCATGTGGTTGTGCTTGGTTTTGATGAGAGGACTGCCGGCATTTCTCAGCTTCCGATCACAAAAAAGGAAGTCACGATAACCGGTTCAAGATTGCAGACGAATCAGTTTCCGTACATTACAGACTTACTGAATAAAGGCCTGTTAACGCACGGCGGTCTTATTACACATACATTTTCAGCAGATGACGTCCATCAAGCATTTCAGTTGATCGAACAGCACCCGGACAAGGTGGGAAAAGCAATCATTACGTTTGATTAAAGGAGGAGCGAGAATGCTGCCTAAGTACGCCATTTACGAAAAACTTCTGCATGCACAAGTGGTGGCTGTCATAAGGGGACAAAACAGCCAAGAGGCGCTTGAAGTTTCAAAAGCGGCCATTTCAGGAGGTATCAGCGCCATTGAGCTTACATACACAACTCCTGAAGTGGAAGATGTCTTTAAGGAACTCCGGCATCAAGATATTCTTCTTGGAGCCGGTTCTGTAATGGATACAGAAACGGCGAGACACGCCATTTTATCAGGCGCCTCATTTATCGTCAGCTCTCATTTTGTAAAAGAGATAGCATCTCTATGCAACCAGTACAGCGTACCGTATCTTCCGGGATGCATGAGTGTGTCTGATATGGCTTTGGCCCTTGAAGCCGGATGTGATGTGGTAAAGCTGTTCCCCGCTAATTCGTTTGACCCTTCATTTATCAAGTCGGTCAACGGTCCTCTGCCGAATGTCCGCATTATGCCGACCGGGGGTATCTCATTAAACAGCATGAATGACTGGCTCTCTGCCGGAGCGGTCGCGGTCGGTGTGGGAAGCGACTTGACAAAAGCATATCAAAAGGGCGGCTATGAAGCTGCCGTATCCCTCAGCAAAGAATACGTCTGCCGAAAAAACGAATATACGGGGGTGTAACATGAATATCACGTTTCGCTGGTACGGCCAAGGTAATGATACGGTGACTCTTGAACATGTCAGACAAATTCCCGGGGTCAAAGGCATCGTCTGGGCTCTTCACCAGAAGCCCGCGGGCGAAGTATGGGAAAAGGAGGACATTGAAGCGGAAGTCAGAAACATTCAATCCTATGGGTTTCATGCAGAGATCGTGGAAAGCGTGAATGTTCATGAAGCCATTAAACTCGGTCATGAAGAACGCGGACAATATATTGAGCACTATAAACAGACCATTCGCAATCTGTCCGAATTCGGCGTGAAAGTCATCTGTTACAATTTCATGCCGATATTTGACTGGACGCGTACCGATATGTTCCGCGCGCTGGAGGATGGGTCAACCGCTTTGTTTTTTGAAAAAGCGAAAGTGGAAAGTCTCCCTCCGGAGGAACTCATCCGCACGGTTGAAGAATCTTCTGATTTGACGCTTCCCGGGTGGGAGCCGGAGAAAATGGCCCGGATCAAGGAACTGTTTGAGGCCTATCAAACGGTTGATGAAAAACAGCTTTGGGCCAATCTTGAGTTCTTTTTACATGAAATCCTTCCTGTAGCGGAGGAACACGGCATTCAAATGGCCATTCATCCGGATGATCCGCCCTGGTCAATTTTTGGCCTGCCCCGTATTATTACCGGTGAGAAAAGTTATGAAAAGCTGCGAGAGATTTCAGATTCACCCGCCAATTGTATTACGTTGTGCACGGGTTCGATGGGAGCGAATCCCGCCAATGATATGGTGAAGATCGCCAAACACTATGCGGGAGCTGCGCCGTTTGCCCATATACGAAATGTGAAAATCTGCGATAACGGTGATTTTACGGAAACTTCGCATCTTACCAGTGATGGGTCCATTGATATTACCGGTGTGGTAAAAGAATTGCACGGCCAAGGCTATAAAGGATATGTACGGCCTGATCACGGCCGTCATATCTGGGGCGAACAATGCCGGCCGGGTTATGGTTTATATGATCGTGCCTTAGGAATTATGTACTTGAACGGACTGTGGGATGCGTTCTCGTCTCATGAGAAAGAGGTGAAGGGATGAGACCGATTCATGAACGTTTATCAGGAAGAACCGCTGTCATAACAGGCGGGAGCGGTGTTCTCTGTTCAGCAATGGCAAAGGAGCTTTCACGGCAGGGGATGAAAATTGCGATCGTCAGCCGGAATGCTGATAAAGCAGAGCGTGCGGCGGGCGAGATTGCTGACGCTGGAGGAACCGCGATTTCTGTACCGGCTGATGTTTCAGCCCGTGATTCGCTCGAAAAGGCAAAAGACGAGATTATCAGCCGGTTCGGTTCTGTCAATCTTTTAATTAACGGAGCCGGGGGAAACCACCCTGATGCGATCACTGCCAGCGAGACGTATGAAGAGGATGAGCAGGGCACATCATTTTTTGATATGGACGAAACGGGGTTTTCCAGCGTATTTTCAACCAACTTTACCGGTGCATTTCTGGCATCGCAAGTGTTTGGAAAAGACCTTTTGAAGGCGGAATGTCCCGCGATTATTAATATTTCTTCTATGAGTGCGTATACACCGATGACAAAGGTGCCCGCCTACAGCGCGGCCAAGGCGGCGATTCAGAATTTTACGATGTGGATGGCTGTTCATTTCGCAAAAAAAGGGCTGCGGGTGAATGCCATCGCTCCGGGTTTCTTTTTGACAGCGCAAAACCGTGGGTTGTTATTACAGGAAGATGGAAGTCTGACAGACCGATCCAATAAGATTATGGCACATACACCGATGAAACGTTTCGGGAAACCGGAAGACCTTCTGGGAACGCTCCTGTGGTTTTCGGATGATTCATGCTCAGGCTTCGTCACCGGGGTCACCGTTCCCGTCGACGGAGGTTTTATGGCTTATTCCGGAGTGTGACAGAATCCATGTCCCTGTCAGATTGTAAACCATTTACTTCTGACTTATACTAGTGAAAAATGAAGACAGACGGGGATGAGTCTATGAAAACCATTACAATTTCTGATGTGGCGAAATATGCAAACGTATCTAAAAGCACCGTATCTCAATTTTTAAATCAGCGCTATGACTATATGAGCGAGAAAACGAAACAAAAAATAGAAGCGGCCATTCAAGAGCTGAACTATCAGCCGAATTTCGTCGCCCGCAGCTTAAAACAGAAATCAACATTTACAGTAGGTGTGGTGGTGGCTAATATTCTTCACACTTTTTCCACTCAGGTCATCAGGGCGGTGGAAGACTATTTTCATGAACAAGGATTTCATATTATTGTCTGCAATGCGGATGATGAACCGGAAAAAGAAAAGAAATATATTGAAATGCTGCGGGCTAAGCAGGTGGACGGAATTATTATTTTTCCGACGGGCGAAAATCTCTCTTTATATGAAAAGATGAAACGTGATACGTTTCCGGTCGTGTTTATGGACAGAACCATTGAAGAACTCGGGATTCCGACAGTGATGCTTGATAACCATCATGCAGCCGGTCTTGCCGTTGACCGGTTTATCGAAAGCGGCATTAAGAGAATTGCGATTATTACGACGTCTATTATTCGGGAAATCAGTCCGAGGGTAGAAAGGATTGAAGGGTATAAGAAGGCGCTTGACCGCCACGGAATGATGGTGCGGGACGAATATATCAAAACAGCCGATGCAGCTGATATTTCCAATGTTTTGTCAGAGCTGTTCTCACTTGAGGAGCCTCCGAAAGCGATATTGGCGGCAAACGATATCGTTCTTGTTGAGGTGCTGAAGTATATGAAGGAGCATGATATGACAATTCCGGATAAGGCAGCCGTCATCGGAATTGATGAAGTTCCTTTTGCGGGTTTTTTTACTCCTCCAATTACGACGATCGTCCAGCCTGCGGCAGAAATGGCACGAAAAGCGGGAAGCCTTCTTCTTCGCCAGATACAAGAAAAAGATGGCGGTGAAAAACGGATTTACCGCTATAAACCGGCGTTGCTCGCAAGGCAATCCGGATAACCGGTTTCATTGCATAAACCGGTTTACTCCGGCAATTTAAATGTCTGAATATTGCGAAATGAGAGGGGGATTTTTTTATGTTCTCAAAAGATAGATTCCCTATTCTTCTTCTTTTATTTTCAGCCGGGGTGATTAACTATTTAGACCGCTCAGCGCTGTCTATTGCAGCGCCGTTCATACAGCAGGATCTCACATTGTCGGCAACCCAAATGGGGCTGATTTTCAGCAGTTTTTCTGTCGGATACGCTGTGTTTAACTTTCTCGGCGGTGTTGCATCTGACCGGTACGGGGCTAAATTGACATTGTGTACGGCGATGATCGTTTGGTCTCTTTTCAGCGGAGCGGTTGCGCTTGCTTTCGGATTTGTAAGTCTTTTGATTATCCGTGTTTTATTCGGTATGGGAGAGGGGCCGCTGTCGGCTGCCATAAGCAAAATGGTCAACAATTGGTTTCCTCCGTCTCAGCGCGCCACGGTCATCGGCCTGACAAACAGCGGAACGCCGCTCGGCGGGGCGATTTCCGGCCCGATTGTCGGGATGATTGCTGTGGCGTTCAGCTGGAAAGTTTCCTTTGTCCTGATCATGATCATCGGTTTAGTCTGGGCGGTCATCTGGTTTAAATTTGTCAAAGAACGGCCGGCGCCGACGGAAGACGCCCCGGCAATGAAAGCGGAGATTCAACCGCATGAGCAGCATATCCCGATGACCTTTTATTTGAAACAAAAAACGGTTCTCTTCACAGCTTTTGCCTTTTTCGCCTACAATTACATCTTATTTTTCTTCTTAACATGGTTTCCGAGCTATCTGGTGAAAGAACGCGGTTTAAGTGTTGAATTTATGAGCGTGGTGACTGTTATTCCCTGGATTCTTGGATTTATCGGTTTGGCGGCAGGCGGAATGATTTCTGATTATGTATTCAAAAAAACCGCCGGAAAAGGGGTTTTGTTCTCACGGAAAGTCATTCTTGTCACTTGTTTGTTCGCTTCCGCTGTACTGATCGGATTTGCCGGACTTGTTACCACTACCGTAAGTGCCGTTATTCTCGTTGCTTTATCAGTCTTCTTTTTATATATAACGGGCTCTATCTATTGGGCGGTGATTCATGATGTGGTTGATCAAAGGAATGTCGGATCAGTCGGCGGCTTTATGCATTTTCTTGCAAACACGGCCGGTATTATCGGGCCTGCTTTAACCGGCTTTATCGCGGACAAAAGCGGATCATTCTCCGGGGCGTTTTTGCTTGCAGGCGGATTAGCCGCTTTGGCCTCGGCTGCGGTAATCCGTTTTGTGCGCCCGATTATCATTCAAACCGCTTCTGAAGATAAAAAAGACACGATACCTTATTCATAAGTCATCAAAGCCACTGAGGCTGTCCTGCCGATAACGGGATGGCCTTTTCGTTCTGCCGCTTGATCTGTTCCTATGATAATATAGGAATTGTTTACAAAAGAAGGGAAGAGGAGGGGGCATGAAACAGAAGCCGATATATGTCGAAATCAATATTGCATCTGATATAGAAACGCTTTGGGAATATACGCAAAACCCGCATCTTCATAAAGAATGGGATCTGCGTTTTTCTGACATTACATATCTTCATAGGCTGCCAGATGAACCGCAGAGATTTCTATATGAAACACGAATCGGTTTTGGGCTGAAGGTATCCGGCACGGGCGAATCAATAGGTGACATAAGGTCTCGCTCGTCAGAAAGAGTGTCTTCGCTCGCTTTTGCCTCTGATCATCCGCTGTCACTTATAAAAGAAGGCAGGGGCTACTGGAAGTATATAGAGCGGGATAACGGACAAACCGCATTTTTGACTCAATATCAATATGAAACGGCCCGCGGTCTGCCGGGAAGTTGGATAGACCGGTTTTTATTTCGTCCTCTGCTAAGCTGGGCTACCGCATGGAGCTTTGATGCGTTGCGGCTTTGGATAGAACAAAACAGACATCCGAAGATATCAGTCCGTTTCGGGTTTGTCTATGTCTTTATGTGTCTCGTATTCAGTCTGTATTGGTTTTTTCAAGGCTTTCATGATGGCTGTGCCGATGCAGAGATCGTGAGGGGAGCGCTGGAGACAGGGTTAGGGGTATTATGGCTGCTTCCCATGCGGAGAAAGTGGCTGATTCACACCGGGCAGTCAGTCTTCTTTTGTGTAACGGCACTGCTATATTCGGGCGGCGGATTCGTGATCTCATTAGGAATGCTTACGATAGCCGCAATGATTCTTAAGCTCAAGCTGCCGAGCGCCTGGCATACAAAACGAAAGAGAGAAGTGAAATGACGGATTCAATGTATGAAAAAGCGATTACTCATTATCAATCACTGCACCCGATGCTGCAGAAACGGTACAGATTTGACGGATCACGCACGTTTTGCGGAGAAGGCGTTATGTCAGAAATAAAGGGAGGTTCTTTTCTTGTCAGAATGCTTTTAAAGACAGGTGTTTTTTTCAGATGTTTTTTCTCAGAGAGGGGAAACGATATCCCTTTCACTATCGAAAACAAAAACAGGCAAAATGGCGTGGAATGGAATCGTACCTTTTTCTTTAAAAGCAAACCGCGTTTTTTTGATGCGGTCATGGAGTATGATGAGCGGGAAAACAGAATTCTTGATTACTTCGGCAAACCCCGCATCCTACTGTCTGAACTGCATTTAGAAGCGTCTTCAGACGGAGGGCTTGTTATTACATCCGGAAGGCAGTGGCTCCTGATAGTCGGAAAGAAAATCCCGCTTCCGGCATGGCTGTGCGGCAGTTCAACCGTTTATGAGGCTTATGATGAGGAAATGAATTGCTTCAGCATAAAGGTTCATGTAAAAAACCGGATACTCGGCACGCTTTTCTCTTACCGGGGGACTTTCCGGGAAACAGAGGGAGAAACATGCTGAAGCGTCATCTCATGGTAAGCGTGATTTGCTTTTTGGGATTTGCGGCGGCTGAAGCTCCGTATATATCAGCTGCTGAGATGTTTGTTTTATTTTCCGTACTTTTTTTCGTTCCCGCTGTATTCGATTTTGCTTTTCGACCGTCAAAGACCTTAGAGAATGTGTTATTACGGAGTTATCCTGTTGCCGCTTTATGTGCGGTGCTTGCGCTTGTCACAGACTTCAGTTTTTTTGCCGTTGTGTGGCTCATTTATACGGTTGGGCTGGCACTGTATGCTGTCCGGCGGCTGATGAAAACAAATATTCACAGAACAGAAGAGATGTCTGTTATGGCGGGTTTCATTTATTTGGCCGGGGGCGGATTCTGGTTCTTCGCATATGTCCTTGAGATTCCCGTCATGAATTTCGGCCCGCTTATCGTTCTGCTGACGGCGGTGCACTTTCACTATTCCGCTTTTCTCATTCCGATCTTTAACGGATTGCTCGGCAGGATCATACGGGAGAAACGGGTTCTTTACAGATGGAGCACGGTCATTATTTTGATTTCGCCGATCCTTATTGCCTTGGGGATTACATTTTCAAAGACACTTGATGTGATTGCTGTCGCTCTGTATCTGGCGGGTCTGTATGTAAATGCATATCTCGTCTTTACGGCGCCGTTTGTTACGAAAACAGGCAGGATCTTGATCAGGAGTTCTTCGGCTGTGTTAATGATCACAATTGCTTTTTCTTTGATATATTCGTACGGTGTCTACCGCGAGGAGGCAACGCTCACGATCAGCCAGATGATTTGGATTCACGGGGCCGTCAATGCATTCGGCGTTATCCTGCCGGCTTTGGCGGGGTGGAGGTTGGAAAATCCGAGACCGTTTGATGAGGGCAGCGAAAGAACGTTCAGCCGTATTTACGGGAAGAGAACGATAGGCAAAGACTTTTTGACTGATATTCATGCAGCAAATGACATCCATTATACCGGCCTTCTGGATCAGATGAGAGAACTGCATTCTGAAGACTTTTCAACTAAAAAACTGGCGCCGGCCGTTATTTCCTTTTATGAAAAAACAATTGATTATGACATCATGGCAAAAGTGACGTGGAGCGGATGGTTTCGTCCGTTCGCGCGCGTGTACGAGCCGTTCAGCAGAAGAGCGGGGCAGATTCACCTGTCCATGAATCCGGATTGGTATATCATGCACAGTGATATTATAGGAGTTGACTCTGATAAAGACGGCAGAAAAAATGTCCGTGCGTGGATCAGAACAAATGAAAAGCAGGAAACCGTTTTTACTGCGCTGTATTCAGCGTACAGGGCAAAAGGGGAAGGATACATGAATATCTCTCTTCCGCTGCCGTACGGCCAAATGACGGGCATTTTAAAGCCTTATGCGCGTAAGCAGAATCTTCTTTTGACAAGCAGACGGCGAAAAAGCGGAGCGGGTGATGAAGGGATTTATCTGCAGACGAAATGGGGGACGTGTCATCTTCCGCTGGCAGAGACATTTCTTATTTCAGCCCAGAGCGAAACAAGCCTGAAGGCCGTTCATCATATGTGGCTGTTCGGACTGAAATTTTTAACTGTGCATTATCGGATCACTCATGCTTCCGCAGGTAACCGAATGGAAGAAAAAAGATGAAGGGTATACCTACGCTTCCGTGTATCAAACCCTTTTTGGAAACAAGGCTTTTTGGGATACAAAATAAAGAAAACGATAGCAAAGTGATTTTTAAATTTTTCTTCCGGTGTGGTCAAACTTGAATACAAGACAGCACCGGATTTCTTTTTATGGAGGCTGTCCAATGAAGAAAACAATCTACATATTGTTCATTCTGGTTTTGCTCTCAATGAATATGTCAAGCTATCATTACACTCTTAACAAACAAATCTATTACACTTTATTCTCAAATAAAGAAGCATTGATAATCAATTATACTTCAGAATTTAAAAGTGAGGACTTTGTAAAGAGATTGGTCGCCTTCTCCAAAGAAAACAAAGTGAACATTTCTCAATACAATTTCTTAGATGAGAAGAGCTTAAACATCTATTCTACAAATCCTAAAAATGAACCATCAATATATAACGGCAATAAGCTTGTGTCAAATTTTCTAAGAGATCATTCAAATCAGAAGATGATCGGCAGCATTTCTTTTCCACTCTCGACATGGAAAATCAGATATTTTGATTTTAACCAAATAAAGAATATAGGCATAGGAAGCAAATTTTATATTTCATCTAACGATGACAAGGTATTGGAGAAAGCACAAAACCTTTTTTGCTGACTATGGTGAAGTAAGTTTTGAAAACATCACTGAGAATACTGCTTTTATGTTTAACAAAACTTTGCTTATGCTAGTGTTGCTTTCTATGCTGATTTTGTTTATTGGTGTCCTTTATTTTGTAATTAAAAATCGCAAACGGCTTCTGCTGCAAAAGTTATGGGGGTATTCCAAAGTTAAAACACTGCTTTCTTACCCAGCAATGTTTTTGAAGCCTCTAATTATAATCATATTTTGCGGTGCAATTATTGTAGCTTTACTAGCTTTTTCTTTCAATTTAAATGACTGGCTGGCTGCATATCTTAGAATTTATATTAGAAACGCGGTGATTGGTGCGCTTATCATGATGGTATACACCATCATGGTTACCCTCGTCTTGTATAACAACAGCGACATTAGTGGCTCGATCAAAGGCAGCACACCGATTAAAAAATTCCAATGGTTATCTGTAGGCTTTAAAATTGTTGTCACGATATTGCTCTTCAATATTGTTGCGTTTTCACTTTCTAACGTATTCGATCTCAAACAGCAGCTTGATAATCAATCGTACTGGAAAAAGACACAAAACACTTATAAGACAAGCTTTGCAAATACCGGGATAGACTATAGTGATTTAAAATTAGACAGGGAGAAAAATGTTAGAGTTCGCGCGTTGTATCATCAATTAGAGAAGCATAAAAATGCGTTCGTCATTGATGCACATAACTATGCTGTACTAAGGAAAGACGGAAAAAAACCTGTTTATTTTTACACCTTAAATACGACAAAGAAAAATGAAATTTACTCTCCTTCTGGACGAAGTATTACAATCAGCCCTAATTATTTAAAGGTGAATCCCATTATCGGCGCTAATGGGGAAGCCATAAGCCAAAAGCAATTAAGGGTTGATTCAAATACATTGAACCTGCTTGTTCCACAAAAGTATGAAAATTTAAAGAAAAAATAATAGCTACATACAGGGATCAGTTTTTCTTTGACAAAGTTGAATTAGATAATATGTATAACAAGGAGATGAATCAACCTTTAAACACCCTTAAAAAAGATGAATTGAAAATCAACATCATTTATACTAAAAATAGGCAGGAGTATTTCACCTTTAATAGTGAGTTTGGGGATGCCGGCAATAAAAATAACATTGTTGATCCAATAGCTGCAATTTTCACGGACAACGTTGATCCATCTGTTATAGGTGCTTACTCAACCTCAAGTTTATTCTTTTCAGATTCTTCAAAAGGCATGGCGTATGACCGCATAGTTCCTTATTTGGAGAAGACCAATACGAGAGATCTAATTGATTCATCAATTTCGGTTTATCAAGAACTAAGCGACGGTATAGCAAGAATTCAGAATCAATTCTTGCAGAATTTAATTGGACTAACAATAACAGTTATCCTCTCCATCGCCTTTCTTGTTGCTTATATTTGGTCGTATTACAGCGCGAATGCATATCGGCTGTACCTTAAAGAGCTTTTTGGATATTCATATTGGGCCAGAAATAAAAATTTAATCATCTTTTCTCTTCTATCCAATTGCCTTATTGGTTTAGGTATCAGTATATATTATAGAATCTTTGAATTAACAATTTTTGTTGGGCTGTTTATTGTAATCGAGCTGCTTATTCTTTATTTCCTGAGTGTCTATTTAAACAAGAAAAACATGCATAAGATCTTAAAAGGAGATAGAATATGATTACACTCAACAACATATCAAAGACGTTTAATGAAAAACCTGTTCTGTCGAATTTCTCTCTTCAGATAAAAGAAAATGAATTTGTTTCAATTGTTGGTAAGAGCGGTTCAGGGAAGACAACCCTTCTAAATATAATAGGCCTTCTTGATACTCCACACTCAGGAGATATTGAAATTTTAGGTTTTCGAAATCCTAAATCTAACGACGTGATGAAACTGCGGAGAGAGAACTTAGGGTATATCTTTCAAAATTACGTGCTTATGGACAATGAAACAGTATTAACAAACTTACTGCTTTCGACGGCTTATGCAAAAGACTTTAAGAAAGAAAAGTTGACAGAAGCTTTAGAAATGGTTGGTCTGGATAAAAGCTTTTTAAAGAAAAAGGTTTATCAACTGAGTGGCGGAGAGCAACAACGTGTGGCCATTGCAAGAATTATTTTGAAGCCTTGTGATATTATCCTGGCTGATGAACCGACAGGAAACTTAGACGAATATAACAAAAACATTATCTTGTCTTTATTCCATCAGTTAAAAGATATGGGGAAAACAATTATTTGTGTTACTCACGATCAAGAAATCGCCAATGGGTCTGACAGAGTTATTAATCTTTCATAAGGAGAGGTTTAAATTGAAACACATTACTTTTGCGTTATCAGCAAGCATCCTGGTCATTATTGCCGGAGTGGTACACAGAATAATTTTTAGAGTGTTTGGCTTCCCATTTGATCAGGCTATCTTCTTTTGGGGTGGATTCGTTGTTGTTTATTTTGTGTTAGCTCTGCTTTCTTCTTTACTCTTTAGGAATTTAGGTTCAAACAGCAGAAATTACGAGGCTTAATAAAGGCTTTAATGCTTCCTCACGAGTAATCAAGAAGGGTACATGTTGTCTAGAAGAAAGGACCGGCCAACACGCCGGTTTTTTTTATGTAAGCACATTTGCAAAGAGGATCGCTATCAGAAGCCCTCCGAAAAGTTTCAGAATTCAAGAATGGAAAATAATTGACATAATTTTGTATTTTTTCCGAAAGTAATACTCTTATCTACAAAATATGACAAATTTCCCTCTTGCAAGGTGATAAAATCAGATTGCCTGCTAAGTGAGTAAGCAGCAGGCAACAAATCAAAAGGGGGCAATAAAAATGTTAAAAAGTAAATTCAAGAAGATAGCAGGAGCTACAGCACTGGTGGGTCCTTGCTAGTATCTGGATCACCAGCAATGGCGGAGACTCTGCCAGGATTAATTTGGGTAAGAGATAAATATCCGAATGCTTACGATTTTGATTACTTCAAAAGAGACGGTGAAAATTGGGTTTATGTGTACACAAGATTATCCAATGGCAAAACTGATGTAGACGAAGTAAAGTGCGAGGTGATTATTAAAGATGGTGTTATGTTCAAGGTTAATTATAAATCGTAATACATCTGATTTTTTTAATTCTGTCTCACCAACTAAGTATACTTAAGATAACGAGACAGAATTTTCATTGAAGATTTTACTTCCTAGAATATATATTATGTAAACTAGAAATTATGTAGAGAATATAAAAGTGGATCCATATTCTAAGAACATCCCCTTTTTGTAAGGTAATATTAAAAAACCTCTACGTCCTTAATAAATTAAATTGGTCATAAAGGTTTTTCAGTTTGAGTATTTTAATCGGTTATGTCACTTGTTGCTGGTCTTCTTAATCAAGTCCACGCCATCGTATGCCAGACTTTCCATACTTGCAGCCTTCTGCAGTATGTAATGATCAAAAAAGTTCTTCGTATAGTCTGTAACAAGATTTCGCATCTCCATGGCATCCCGTTCGCCTCTAAGTTCCTTATTCACACTGGTAAACACGATGTCGCAGTAATCTAAATGCGCAGCACGATCAACAGAGAAATAATAGGTATCCATGCTATTGTTAGCGCCAATGATCGCATTCATGTTATAGTTCGGTTCAGAAAACAGCAGCAAAAAGGGTTTCTTAATGTCGCTGCCCTGAAGGCCGAACGCTCCGCTATCCAAGCCAATCCCGCAGGCGAACCGTTCGTCGTCCCGGCAAACAATCGCCGTCGTAGGCCCTCCATAAGAATGTCCGACTATGCCCATGCCGATATCAAGCAACAATCTGCCCTTAAAGATGGAATTCAGCTCTCCAGAATCCAATTTGACAAGATAATCGGCTACATACCTTACATCTTCTGCCTGTAATTCACTATACTCTGTTAACTTGTCAAGTATCGGCAGTGTAAGCACGTTTTGGCACATCTCAATGGCAGTTTCATCGTCGGGCCGTATCTCCATCTTACCAGCCAAAGCCAGCATCTCCGGATCTTCAGAAAACGCCATAATGACATCCGAAAAATCCTTTGATACATTAAACAGGCGCCCATCTTTACGCTTATACATCGTGCTATTTTGATGGCCGATGCTTACTACAACATATCCCATGCTTGCCAAGTCTGTACAGATCACTGTACCCCATTCTGGAGAACCGCCCCCGCCGCAAACATAGAATAACACCGGATAGCGTTTTTCCTTCCCGGAGAGAGCAAGGTCGTCGTAACATTGGGTCTTGATATCTATAGAGTAAGCATCCTTCAACGCAGTGAGAAGCGGCTGCTCATCAAGCATTTCGCAGACTTCAGGAAACATGTACGCTGATGTAGTCTTCCCTTCGCTGCTGTCGGACGGATAGTACACAAACGCCGTCAGTTCTCTTTTTGTATGATCTGATGCCGTGTACTCAAAATCCATCTGGGTTCGGCCGACAGTATAGCCGCCAATTGGCTCTGGAAATGCGTCATACTTTTTCATTCTCTTGTTCCCCCTTACGTAATAAAAGTGGCGGATGTGAAATACACACATTGCGCTATAAACGCTTTTCAAAACTGTGAAACGATTACATCATATGTTCAGTGAATCATAGCTACTCCTTGGCTTTCTTGAGATTGCTAACAACATTTGTACAGGCCCAAATACTGTTTCAGAGTTTCATCCGCTACGTAAACCTCCTTGTATTGCTGTTTAAGATGACAAAAGCGGACATCGTTGCTGATGTCCGCCTAAAGCTTAACTAATTGGGTTCTGTTCCCCAAATCAGTTTTCCTTGATGATATAATGTGATTTTTTTCGTTGTTTTAAACGTATTTGATTGGAAAAAGGAATAATCGCCGCTTTGTGCATAATTGCTCCAGTCATCATTGTGAAGACGAAGCTGAATATTCCCTGTGCTTGCTCCCGGTGACAGCGTTCCTGTTTTAAACCCCAGTTCCAGATAGGTATCTGCACCTTGCTTAGGTTTATGCAGCGTCACAAACTTGTGGGTCAGATTGCCGCATCCCATCTGCGCGTAGTCACAGTCAAAGTTTTGGCCTTTGTTTTTCACGTTATACCAGTAACGGGCAGTGACATCTTTTAAATCAACCGTCGCATTGCCGTTATTTTTTATGTGAAGCTGCGGGCGGATTTGATTGCTGTTCACACGCCCATCCCCTGCTTTGTATTGTACAGAAACGCCTTTTTCCTGTGCGGGGTTATCTTGTGCTGGCGTTTCAGGGACGTCCTTCGTCGAATCTTTAGTGCCGCGAATGTTTTCTCTTACGAATGTTCCTGAAGCAGTTAAATCTGTAAGCGGCCAGCCGCCTGTTTTAGATGCTCCCGGCTTTAAAGCCGAAGATGATTCCTGCTTATCAGAAAGATTCCAGTTCACCCAGCTGATGTTCTTACTGTCGAGATAATTCAGCCATTCCCGCGACTGGTCAAGGAATACACCGCCATTTCCAGACGCGTCGCTTGTTCCCCATTCCGTCACGAAAATAGGCGCTCCTTTACTGAGTGCATAGTTTGCTTTATCCCGTAAAGATTGGCCATGTGTGCCGGCATAAAAATGAAGCGCGTACATGACGTTTGCATCTTTTAGCTGATCATCGGCTGCATCATTCACATCTTGGCTCCATGTACCGGTGCCGACAATGATGATGTTGTCTGGATCATTTTTGCGGATAACGGAAATCACTTCTTCCGCATACGGTTTAATATCACGCTTCCAGTTCACGTCACCGTTTGGTTCGTTTGCAATTTCATAAATGACGTTTGGCGTGTTTCCGTAAAGACTTGACATCTCCTTGAAAAATTCTTTTGCCTTCTCTTTATTTTGGTTTGGGTTGCCGTCATTTAAAATATGCCAGTCAATGATGACATATATCCCAAGTTCTTTTGCCGCTTCAACCGCTTCTTTTACTTTATTTTTCACGGACGGGTTGTCAATATAACCGCCATCTGCCGTATACATCGCCGCGCGGAAAACGGTTATGCCCCAATCGTCTCTCAGCCATTTTAAGCTGTCTTTATTGACGAAATCGCCATACCATTGCAATCCATGTGAACTGATCCCTTTCAGTTGTACCGCTTTGCCGTCTCGGTTTACAAGTTGTGTACCTTTTATGCTAAGCTGACCATTCTTGGCTACTGGCGTTTTTGTCTCTGCTGCTGATGCCGGCGAAGGCAGCAAGCCGCCCATTGTCAATACCGCAATCAATAAACACGTAATAAAAATAGAAATTGCCCGTTTCATATCTGATCTTTTCCTCCTTCGCATCATTTTGGCTCTTTCTTATGAGCTCGAACTCATTGTAAAAATCTTTCTCATGATTGTCTATCAATCTATTTTCTTGTTTTTGGGAGGTGTAAAAGCCTGTCAATTTGCTCTATCTCTATTGAATAAGACACACCTGACACATATAGAACAAAGAAAACCGGACTGAATCGGGACTTTACACGTCATTTTTCAATCGAATCGAAAAATTAAATGTATTTCCAACGTAGACACGCTGAATGTGATGAGTCTCAATATGGCATTGAATCTTATGATTGCTGTAAGAAGACGAGTCCTTGCCCGTCCTTGTTAATTTAAGGTTGATGTAAGGTTCGGATTAATACGGGTTAAGGTTGGAGTTGTACAATAAGATTGTACTTCAGTGAGGGATTCAGCCAGAAGAATTCCCCCTTCAATAAATCATAGAGGTGAAAAGGTTTGAGAGAAAATAAAATGTTGTCTTCATTATGTTACTTCAGTATATTTTTTGCGCCGTTTCTGTTTCCGATTATCGTCTATTTCTTAGGCCAGGACGATGTGAAATATCATGCGAAAAAATCTTTGTGGACGCATCTGATTCCTTATTTGATTTTTGGGATTGGCATCATCGCTTCAGGTTTACTTGGTATGAATGACATCAGGCACGCCGGGCCTTTCCTGCTTGCGACGTATGCTGTTACATTCCTTGTGGCGATCTATTTTTTCATTTGGAACATTGTCAAAGGAATCAAATTGTTTTCGGAACAATAGGAAAAAACGGTTCTGTTATTAATCAACAGAACCGTTTTTTTGTATAGCCATTATGATAATTGTATATCTATCGTTGTCCCTTCTCCCGCGGTGCTGTGAATGGTGATGTCCCCTCCGTGCTTTTGGATAATATCCTTTGCTATGGCCATTCCAAGACCAGAGCCTGCATGCGTCGTTCCTGTATTTGTGCCCCTGTAATAGCGATCAAACACTTTTTCCAGCTCCTCTTCTTCTATCCCTTTGCCGTTGTCCTTAATTGTCACATGAGTCCGTTCTTTTTGTTCAAGCTGTACAACGATCTTCACATCAGGATCATTGTGAACGAGGGCATTTAAAATGAGATTCGTGACCGCTCTCCTAATCAATATCGCATCAAGGTTCAGCATCAGCTTTTCCACGTTCGTTTGGAGTTCAATGGACTTATCCGTATATCTAGAATCGTTTAACATATCAATTAACGTTTCCCGCAGCAGCGATACAAGGTTTACCCGTTCTGTATGTAACATCACATCGTTGTTTTTCAGCCTTGTCGTTAAATTTAAATCTTCCATCACATCTTTCATATAGAGGGATTTACTCTCAATGATCTGGGCGTACTCTCTGACCTGTTCGGCTGTGAGATGGTAATTTGGATCTTGGATGATTTCTGCATAGCCTTGAATAGATGCTAATGGTGTTTTAATGTCATGAGAAATATGACTGATCCACTCTTCACGCATTTGCTCTAATTTATCTTTTTCTTTTGTGCTTGAAGATAGTTGTTCCGATAAATGATTGACATTATAGAAGACATCTTTATAAATGCCTTTGGATTTCATTTTGATCGTATAATCTCCATTAGCTAACCGCTGAATTCCTTGAATGACACGGCCGAGCGGTTTTGTGAGCTGCCGGCTGAATAGATAGCCAATGAGTAACGCGATCAATGCATCTATTGATAATAATATGATGGTTCCTGCATTGAACTTCGTCACAAATTCCTTGGTATCATATGAGAGGACAAATTTTCCGAGAGAGGGATTTTTAAACCCTATAAAGTAACTGTACTCCTTGCCATTTACTTTTTTCCCGCCAGCGTAAATGGTTGATAATAATTGTTCATCCTTATATTTATGTAAATTTACAATTTCAATAGGCGTATATTTTTTCTTCAGTCCTTTAGGTTCTCTATCATGATAAACATCCTGTCCGTTTTCATCTAATATTTGAATCCATGCATTCTGCTCTTTTAAAGCTTTTTGGCCCTCTTTGTTTACTGTGATACCATTGTTCGATAACGTGACATATTGTCGGAATGATCTTGTGAAAGTTTCCGGTGTACTTTCTTCGTCATGTTGGCTGTTCGCCTGGAAAACGAGCCAAAACATAAAAATAAATAAATTAATGAAGACTGTAATGATGGTCACTATGATGACAGATACCATGTATCTGCCTGTTAATCGCCAATTCATCCTTACGCATCCTTTACAACAAATTTGTAGCCTAACCCTTTCACAGTGACGAGAAAGTCTGGTTTTGATGGGACAGTTTCTATTTTCTCACGGAGCCTGCGTATATGAACCATCACCGTATTGTCAGAACCGAAGAAATCTTCTCCCCATACAGCTTGATAAAGTGTTTCTTTACTGATCACCCGATTGGGATGCTGCAGAAAATAGGTCATAAGCATAAGTTCTTTAGGTGTTAACTCAATAGCCGCTTCATTTTTGGTGAGCTCGGCTTGTTGTTGGTTTAATTCAAATGGTCCTTTTTTTATCACGGTTCCGGTTTGAGAAGGCTGTAAGTAAGAGACCCGTCTCAGCTGCGCTTTGACTCGATATGCAACTTCCTTAGGGCTGAAGGGTTTTGTAATGTAGTCGTCCCCGCCGATGGCAAGTCCTACAATTTTATCCGTTTCCTCCCCCTTTGCAGACAAAAAGATAATAGGAACGTGTGAAATGTCTCTTATTTGCTTGCAGATATCATAGCCTTCACCGTCTGGCAGCATGATATCCAATATCACCAGATCGGGATTTTCTTGATGAAATTGAGCCAATCCGTCACGGGCAGTCGAAGCTGTCACTACGCGATCAATGCCTTCTCTTATTAATACGGTTTTGATCAGTTCCAAAATTTCTTTTTCGTCGTCTATGATTAATACTTTGCTGTGAAGCCGTGACATATATTGATCACTCCTTGAAGTCATTGTCATTATTATACCCAATGTCTGTGTATCGTTAAAAAAATCAACACTTCTCTCCCACAGAAAATAAGCCAATTTTCTTTTTTGAGTAAGAAAATTGGCTTATTGCGATGCTGATGCCTTTAACGCTTTACAACAAATGTTGTCACGCTTTGAGCCGGAAGATGGGCCCAAAAATGATTGTCCGTTACTTTGAGATCCGTTCCAGGTTGAAGATTGCTGCTGCTGCTCGTGATCCATCTGGATACTTGCGAAGCAGTTCCATTCTGCAACACGAAGTTTTGGTTGACCCCTGTGTTATTTTTATTAATGGCAACAATCACGACTTTATTGTCTCCTTTATAGGCTGACACGTAAACATTCGGTTCAGGATTTTTCGTTGCATCAATCCTTACATAGCCTGGGCGCACAAATTTTGAGAAATGAGCCATATTGTATCCGCGTTTGCTGATCATCCCATCTTCTTTCATAGGGCCGTATGATCTGCGGATGTACCACCACACATAAGCTTGAAAATCTCCCTCTACCATTGAATGATGAATATGCTCTGAAACACCTAAAGCCTCAGGCCAGCGATCCGCTGAATTGTTGTCACTATTCGGATAGTATACCTCCGTCATCCATAGCTCTTTCCCTCCTCCTTTTTGTTTGAAAAGAGGATAAGGAAACTGACTGACCTGAGTGCCGTACAGGTGGGTTCCGAGGATATCCATATTCCTAAGCGCCTGCGGATCGTTTAAAATGGGGTCCGATATATTTTTCAGGTATTGAAATGATTCCGGCGCAATCACGCGGGCATTAATGGAACCGGCATTCTCTCTCATGAAACGCAGGATTTCTTGGGGCGTCCACCATGTCCATTCGTGAGCGTAATCAGGCTCGTTTTGCATAGAAATCGCATACAGATTCACACCATTACTCTTCATGAAATTAACGAAATCGTTAAGATGCTGCGCGTATGCGGCGTACTTATCGTATCTCAGCCGCTTAGCTGTTGTGTCACCATTATGATTGAAAGTCTCAACCATATCGTTTGGCGGATTCCAAGGGGAAGCAAAAACGATTGCTCCATGTTTGATCGCACTCTTTGCAGTCTCCACTTCCTTGTACCAATTATTTCTATTTTCATCTACATGAATTCTTAAGACCGAAAAACCTAACTGATTCTGTCCATTGCCAAAAGCGGTCTCCCGTTGAGCCGCAGTCAAGTCTCCAATCCAAGCCGGGTGGTTCATTCCTCCAAAACCGCGAATCACTTGTCTTTCTGCAGATATATTAACTGTTGCATCACTTGCTGCTGAAACTTCAGTAACTCCCGGTCCTAAGAGCATGACGGACAGCATTGTGAAACATACCAATAATACACAAATTGTTTTTTTTACGCTCGATATCATTTTTTCCTCTCCTTCATATGTCGTTTATGGACTTAGAAAACGTACCTTTGTCTCCCTTTGCTTATCTTTGTGTAAACTGCCAGTAATCGAAATTAAACAAGTTTCCTGTACCAGTTCCGGTAAATACAAAGAATACGTTGTGAACACCGGATGCGCCGCTTACCGCAGTTTCTATTTCTCTCCAAGATTGCGTTCCGCCTGTGGAAGGGACATTCAAGGTTCCGACAAGCTTACCGTTTGCAGTATCTAGCCGCACTTCTATTTTCCCGCCAAGAGCGGACGCTACATTTGCTTTAAACGTCCTGGCACCGCCTGACCCGAAATCTGCATTTCCAACAGCAATCCAGTCTCCGTTATGAATGTTTGTGACATGTTGATTATTGACCGGGCCGCCGGGTGCTGAGGATGCCTCTGTCAAAATCCGTCCGTTCCAGGCAAACGTTTCCGCTTCTACGCGGTGATATGGATTCAAATTGGATAGCTGTTTGACACCTGCAAAATTTGCCGCTACCTCTTGCAGGGAGCCATCTGGATTATGCACAAGCTTATTAATATGGGGAGAACGGTAACCTTTGCCGGCCCCGTAAAGAGCGGAGCTGACAGTTTGAGTATGATACACCACATACCACTCGTTTTTAAAATTGAAAACAGCATGATGATTGTTCCCGCCGCCTCCGAAAAATGCTCCCGGATTTTTCAGAAAGTGCCCTCTATACGAAAAAGAATCCATAGGACTTGAGCTGGTCATATAGCCGATCTCACCTGGAGGTTTATCGGCCGGGTGCGCGCCCCCGAAATTGATACAATAGGAATAGTAATATTTTCCGTTATACTTATGCATTCCCGAATCTTCAAACATAAAAGGCGCATCAATCGTAGACGCACTTCCGGCAACACTGGTCATATCAGGACCTAATTTCATGACTCTTGCTGTTTTAGGATTGGCCCATTGCCCCTGCGTTGGATTTGAACCGCCCGGAACGCCTCCGCCGGCATATAGGTAACCGGTACCGTCATCATCTACGAATACTGCAGGATCAAAAAGCCATACAACACCGGACATTCCTGGCGTATTTGGCGTTACCAGCGCTTTTCCGATGGGATCTGTCCATGGGCCGGTCGGGCTGTCTGCGGTGAGAACCCCGATACCTCCGCCGCCGTTTGCGAAATAAAGGAAAAATTTATCCTTACCGTTGATCTTTTTCACCGCGGCTGACGGGGCCCATGATGCTCCTGCCCATTTGGCAATCCCCCGGCCGCCATTCAGCCCATTGGCACCCGCTGCGGGAATCGTTCCGTGATCTGTCCAGTTCACCATATCCGCTGAAGATATGACGGATATTTTATTCAAATTGGCAAATGAATTATCCTTAATCGTGCCGTCGCTATTATATTCATAGTCATCGCTTGACATATAGATGTAGACTCTTCCGTTATAGGTCAGCGCAAACGGATCTGCGCCCAGATGATGGTCGATAAGCGGATTTGAATTCCCAACATGTTTTGCAATTGGAGTGCTTACCGCATTCGCATATTCCCCAGGTAAACAGCTCAATAATAAAGCAAGAATCAATAAACATACGCTGCACTTTTTCATCAGCTTAACATCCTCCTGTTTCCGCATATTAGGTTTTTAAAAAATATGATAACAACAGGTCATGAAGAATGCGTAAAATGAATGATTTTTAGAGTGAAAACGTTGCAAATATCTGACCCTCTTTTATGAAAAATGCCGCCGGTTACAGTCAGCGGCATTTTGCCCTGAATCACTTACATTTTGTCAAACTTCGTGTCGCCAGCAAACGATCCCATTGACAGTTGTTCTTCAAGAACAAGTCCGTGATGATGCCGCTCTTCAATCCTTTTAATAATAGATCGAATTGTATCCGTATTTTCTTCAATATTGTGAGGGTCAAAGATCGTCACATGGTCTCCTTTTAATTTGTACTCAAGGTAATGCTGTGCGGTTGATTGCTTCCATCCTCTATCGGTCAACTCGCCGCATAGAAAATGATGAATGTTGGCGTTCACCGCGCCGGAATTGATCAGTTTATTGTGATATGTGAGATAGCTTCTGATTTTTTCCTTAATCGAAGGAATGGTTAATAATTCTCTATAATAATCCGGAATGATATCCAGATTCCGATGAATGATCTCTTCGGTTTCCTCTTCCGAAAAATAATTCACCGAAACGGCTCTTTTAGAATCAAGCATCATAATGTCCGATACGATGCGTCCGCGCTTCTCTAAGGCTTTGGTAACCTCAAAAGCCAAATTCGACCCCGAGGAGTAACCAAGTAAAACAAAGGGCCCTTGTTCCTGAATGCCTATCATGCTTTCTGCATACCGGTCAACGATCTCTTGCTCGTAAGACGGCTCTTCTAGGAAATCAGCGGCATAGACGGTGCAGCGGCCGTCAAGTCTTTTCGCCATTTCATTATAGACCAGCCCGTATCCGATTAAAGGCGGGAAACAGAACACAGGGATTAAACCGTTCTGATTCATCTTGACGAATACGTTATCCGTCTTGGACTCGAAAACTGCCGCTTGAATGGCGCGTGCCATTGTTTCGATGGTAGGAAAATCGTATACGGCTTGATAATGCATTTTGATTCCCATACGGTCGTTGATTTGATGAATTACTTGCAATACTTTGAGCGAATGGCCGCCAACGTCAAAGAAGTTATCTTTAATTCCCGGGTCGCTGAGAGCTAAAATGTTCTTCCATATCTCGGCCAGCTGCTTTTCAATTAACGTTCCGGGCGCTTCGTATTCGGTTCCGGTGAGCCTATTTCCCTCAGGAGCCGGCAAAGCTTTTCGATCGATTTTTCCATTTGCGGTTATCGGCATCTTCTCCATTTGGACAAAGTAAGCCGGTATCATATAAGCGGGCAGTTTATTCAGCAAATGGCTCTTCAGCTGCGCCGTATTTAATGAATCGTCTCCTGACAAGTAGGCGCACAGCTGCTTTGAGCCCTCTTCTTCAATTGCGATGACGACCGCTTCTTTGACAGATTCCGATTGCAATAAAGCCGCTTCGACCTCGCCAATTTCAATCCGGTAGCCTCGGATTTTCACCTGATGATCAATTCTTCCCAAATACTCGATATTGCCGTCAGGCAGCCACCGGGCGACATCTCCCGTTTTGTACATTTTTTCGCCTGCGGCAAACGGGTGTTCAACAAATTTCTCAGCCGTTAATTCCGGGCGGTTCAAATATCCTCTGGCCAGTCCCTCTCCTGCCACATAGAGTTCGCCCGGTATGCCCATTACCTGAATGCGCTGATATTCGTCCAAAATATACGCTTGCAGAGTAGGAATAGGTTGTCCGATGTTGCTTCTGCCCTCGTCGATTTCCCGTTCCGTGATTTCTTTATATGTGACATGAACGGTAGTTTCGGTGATGCCGTACATATTGATTAATTGTGTTAAAGGATATTTAAGCTTCCAGTCTTTCAAGAAGGATGGATTTAACGCCTCTCCGCCAAATATGATTTTTCGGATGTTTAAATTGGATTCGGGATCTGCTCTCTCTTCCTGCATCAGTTGATAGAAATAACTTGGCGTTTGATTTAAAATGGTCACAGCTTCCGATTTTAACAATTGCAAATACCTTTCCGGGTTTTTTGCTATTTGTTTCGGAACAATCACTAATTTGCCCCCATACAGCAGCGCTCCGTACATTTCCCATACTGAAAAGTCAAAGCAGAAGGAATGAAACAAAGTCCATGTGTCCGATGCATTAAAATCAAAAACATTTTTATTATTAAATAACAGACGAACCACGTTTTTATGTTCAATGAGCGTGCCTTTCGGATTCCCCGTTGTTCCTGATGTATAAATAATGTAGGCTAATTGATTTGGCATCACGTTCAGATTGAGATTAGATGCTTCGGCGCCGTATGATGACGGATCGTCAAGGAAGATAGTATGACTTTGATAATCGGTACCTTCCAGAAGATGATGTTGCAATAATAAGATAGAGACGTTAGAATCCTCAAGCATATAATGGATGCGTTCTTTCGGATAATCCGGATCGATCGGTACGTAAACGCCCCCGGCTTTCAAAATAGCAAGGATGCCTATCACCATCTCCGGTGAACGTTCCGCCATAATGCCGACAAGCTCCTCGGCCTGAAGTCCTTTGGCAACCAAGGTTCGGGCCAGCTGATTGGCGCGTTCATTTACTACCCGATACGTCAGCTTCTTATCTTCAAAAACAATCGCCGCTTGCTCCGGCGTTCGCTCCGCTTGTTCTTCAAACAATTGATGAATCGTCTTTTCCTTTGGATACTCAGCCGCCGTATCGTTGAACTTATCTATCAGGAGCGATCGCTCATCCGCTGTTACGATATCAAGGTCTTGAACGCGAATTTCCTGATCGTCCGCCATTTGCTTCATGATTTGCATGAAATGCGTCTGCATCCGTTCGACGCTTGCTTGGTCATAAACATCGCGATTGTATACAAAACGAATGTCAATTTCTCCATCCGGCATCACTATAAAAGTAAAGTCGTAATGAGTGTGTTCTTCCATATGAAAATCGAGAATGTCTAATGCGTTGTCATCCTGCTTCATATGTTCTATTTGTTTCTCAACCGGGTAATTTTCAAATACCATAATATGATTGATCAACTGCTGCTTTTGCTCAGTTTGAGCCTGAATGTCATACAACGGAAATGTATCATATTTTTGAGAAGCCAGTGCCCGCTCCTGGTTCATTTTCAATACTTGTGCAGCTGTCATTTCAGGCTGCGTATGAATACGTACGGGAATGGTATTGATAAATAAACCGACCATGGTTTCAATTCCCGGAATTTCTGCCGGTCTGCCGGATACGACAGTGCCGAAGACGACATCCTGACTCCCGTTGTATCTTTGCAGCAATAAGCCCCATGCGGTTTGTATCCATGTATTGACGGTGACTTGCTGGCGGCTTGCGGCCCGTTTGATTTCGTCTGTGAGCCGCTTTCCTAAACGAAACTCATGCTCACCTTTTTCGTATCCTTTCGCCCGGTCGGAAGTTTGTTCTTGTAACAAAACAGTCTGCCCTTCATAACCTTCTAAATAGTTACGCCAATAGGCTGACGCCTGCTTGTGATCTTGTTGATCCAGCCATTCGATATATCGGCTGTATGGAGTGACGGCTCCCCGCTTCGGCTGCCTTTGCTCGAGTATCGCATAATAGGTTTCAAACACTTCTTTCGTAACAAGAGGCAAACACCAGCCATCCATTAAAATATGATGAAAGCTCCATATCAATCGCGCTTGGTCTTCTTCTGTCCGCAGGATCGATACGCGCATTAAAGCATCCCGGGTGAGATTGAATCCCCGCGCCTTATCTCTTCTTGCAAAATCGGCAATAAACTCGCTGCGCTGATGACTGTTCATGCTGCGAATATCTTCAACGGCCGTTTCAATCGGCTTTTGCCGGAATACAATCTGCAAAGGCTGATCTTTCCATTCTGTATAAAAAAGAGTCCGAAGAATGTCATATTTTTCGGCCAGATGCGCCAAACTCATCCTGAATGCATCGATATCCAAGAAACCTTTCAGATCAAAAGCGGCTTGTTCAAAGTAAGCTTCGGAAGCCGAATCGATCAAGCTGTGGAACAACATTCCTTTCTGCATCGGGGTTAATGGGTATATATTTTCAATGTCACCGAGATGACTCGTTTGCTGCACAAATTGATCTAATTCACCGATCGTTATACCTTTTAACGAAATATCGCTTGGCGTCAGGTGAATTTGATCTTGAGCATCACAATGTGCGATGACTTGCTGCAGGCTGCTTTTTAAGAGATCGGCACAGGCTTCCATTGTTTCTCTTTGATATTGTTTACCGCAATAGCTGATGGCCAGCGACAATCGGCCGTCTGAAATCATGCCGTTGATATCAAGTGTATAGGTCATGGGACGATTGTCACTGGCTGTTTTCCCGCTTGAGTAAGGGGATATCTCCATCCTGCCGTTCCGGACATCTTGATCAAATTGACCCAAATAATTGAAACGTATTTCCGGATGTCCGGTCCATTCATGTGCCTTCGGGTGATCGGACAAATATTTGATCAGGCCGTAACCTATTCCTTTTTGGGGGATCTGACGCAAATTTTCTTTCACTGTTTTAATCCGCTGCGGGATATCCTGATCAGCTTTGATTTGAAGCGAAACCGGATATAGACTTGTGAACCATCCCACCGTACGCGAAATATCGAGATCCGGAATGATAGACTCTCTGCCGTGTCCTTCAAGATCAATGAGAATGTCTTCATATCCGGTCCAACGATGAATAGCAGTTCCCAGACCGGTCAGTAATAAATCGTTCATATCGGTCGAATAAGCCCGGTGAGCGTTTTTTAATAAACGTTCGGTTTCCTCAACGGTCCATTGAACGATGACCGTTTCCTTGTCTTTGGCCAGACCGGTCTCCTGTTCATTGTCCTTTGGCAATGTAAGTTGCGGATTATGTTTCTGTCTGAACCAGTATTGATTTTCCGCTTCGAATTCCTGACTTTCTGCATAACGATTCAACTGTTCAGCCCATAACAGGTAAGAGTCCGTTTTCTTCGGAAGCCGGATCGCTTCGCCGTTTTGAAGCTGCTCATAAGCTGCTGCTATATCCTCAAGTAAAATCCTCCACGATACGCCGTCGATGACCAGATGATGAACCGCAATCAGCAAATGATCTCCCTCTTGACACCGGAACAATCCCAGTTTCATGAGCGGTCCTTCGGCTAAATGAATGGATTGCTGAATCTCATTGGAAATGGTTTCTATCGTCTGGGACACATTTTTTTCTTCGCGTAGTGAGATCACTTCAAGGCTGAACAGATCACCTTCATCGATCCCGCGATTTCGGGCTTCATATCCATCTTCTGTCGGAACATAGACCATGCGCAAAGCATCGTGATGCTCTGTGATCTTCTTCATGACGTCCCGAAGCTTTGATTCATCCAGTCCCTCTTTCCAATAAAGCATAACCGCTTGATTGTAATGGTGTAATTCCGGGTATTTCTGGTCAAAAAACCAATGCTGAATCGGTGTCAGCAGCGCCCGGCCTTTAATTTCCCCTTGTTCTGCGATTCGGGTTACCGGCTCTACGTATGGAACAAGCTCAGAGATCGTTGGGTATTTAAACAAGTGTTTGATTTCAAACTTATACCCGGCTTGGTATAATCTTGAGGACACTTGAATCGACTTAATGGAATCGCCCCCCAATTCGAAAAAATGATCTGAGATTCCGACCCGTTCTAAGCCTAAGACCGACTCCCACACCGCGGCCAGTATTTTTTCCAGTTCTGTTCGAGGAGCTTCATAGTTCATGCCTGTAAGATTCTCTCTTGGAGAAGGAAGGGATTTACGGTCTATTTTCCCGTTGAAAGTAAGCGGCATCTCTTCCAGCTGAACGAAATACGCAGGTATCATATAGGATGGAAGCTGGCGGGACAGCTCTTCACGGAGCTCGCCTGCAGTTAAAGCATGTTGTGCGGTATAATAGGCGCACAAGGATGTTTCCCCCTCGATTTCCCGGGCGATAACGATGGCTTCTTTGATCGCCGGCAGCTGAAAAAAAGCGCCTTCGACTTCGCCGATTTCAATGCGGTAACCGCGGATTTTCACCTGGTGATCAATCCGGCCCAAATACTCGATATTGCCGTCAGGCAGCCATCTTGCCAAGTCTCCCGTCCGGTATATCCGTTCTCCTGATGCAATCGGATGGTTTACAAACTTCTCGGCCGTCAGTTCGGGACGATTCAAGTAGCCCCTTGCAAGCCCATCGCCCGCAATGCACAGTTCTCCCGCCACACCGATCGGCTGCATATGTTCCAAATCAGCATGTAATATATACAATTGAATGTTGGAAATCGGTTTGCCTATCGGAATCGATGCATATGTTTCTTCCGTCTGGCAATCAAAGTATGATACATCAATTGTTGCCTCAGTCGGTCCGTACAAGTTGATGATTTGAGCCTGGCTCACCGATGTGATGATGTGTTTAAAGCCTGCGACATGTACAGGCTTCAAAGCCTCACCGCTTGCAAACACATGTCTTAATGACGCTAATTTTTGTTTCAACATCCCGCTTGGCTTCTGATCCATGGATTCCAGGAAGGCATGCAGCATCGCCGGTACAAAATGCATTGTGCTGACACCTTTTTGTGCAATTGTATCTAAAATCAGCTCGGGATTCTTTTCTCCTCCGTTTGGCAACAGAACCAATCTGGAACCTGATATCGTCCACCAGAACAGTTCCCACACTGATACATCAAAGGTGATCGCAGTTTTTTGCAGAATCGCATCCCGCTCATCGAGAGGGTATTTTTCCTGCATCCACACCAGCCGATTGATGACCGACCGATGCTCAACCATAACCCCTTTCGGCTTGCCCGTTGAACCCGATGTATAAATAACATAGGCCAGATGATCCGGACCAGCAGCCGGCTCTACATTCGACCCGTCTTCACAAAAGTTTTGCGGATCTTTCATATCCAGCACTTTTCCCGTAAAAGGTACTCTCTCTTGCGATTGATTCTGCACGAGTAACAACTTCGTATCCGAATCCTCCAATATGTATCGAACCCGTTCCTCGGGATAGCCCGGGTCAATCGGTACATACGCCCCGCCGGCTTTCAAGATCCCGAAGATCCCTACAATCATATCCAGGGCGCGTTCGGCCATAATCCCGACCGGCTGATCCGGCTGTACGCCCTCAGATTGCAGTGTCCGAGCGAGTTGATTCGCCCTTTCATTCAATTCACGGTACGTCAGACGGCTATCCTCGTAGACAACAGCCGTTTGATCAGGGGTACGTTCCGCTTGTTCCTCCAAAAATTGATGAATCGTTTTTTCTCTTGGATACTCTGCAGCCGTTTGATTATAGGCGATGAGTTGATTTGTCTCTGAGTCTGACAGAATATTAAGCTGGCGGATCATAAGGTCGGGTTGGAATAACAAAATCGAAAAAATCCGGTTTACATGTTCGATCACTTGCATCATATACTGGCGATCATAAGCTTGTTCATTATAAGTTAACTTTAAATGAATCGAATCATTTTCTATGGAAAACTGAAATAACGTATCAGAAGCAGCCGTTTCTCTAAAACGAATGGGGTGAAGCTGATCTAGTGATACAATCGTGTGGATCATTGGCAAATGATTTGAATCGTAGTTCAGATTTAATGGACCGGCCATTTTATCGAAAGGAACGTGCTGATGTAAGATGGCTCCGTTCAGCGTATGCTTGAATTCATTAAAAATGGATTTAAACGTGCTGTCCGCATTTATGTTTTGTTTGATTAACATGACTTGGTCTAAACGAAGGTCTTCATCGGTTTCGTCTTCAAAGGTCGGTACACCTACAATAACGCCCTCTTCCCCCGTATATTTGTACAAAAGACACTCGATTCCAACCAGGAGAACCATATAAACGGCCATTGGCGATTTATTCGTCATCTTCATGATGCGCAGGGATACATCGGGGCTCAATGAACTGTGAATACGGTTGGGTGCACTCGACGCATCATGCTCTATTGCTGAGTCCGACATTTGAAACGAAGGGATTGCACTGGGACGATCTTCCGCATCGAACATGCTGCTCCAGAACAACTCCTGTTGCTTAAATTCTGACATTAATATCCCTCCAGTAAGTTTTAGCCGGCTGACCGCTGTCCCCGTAAAAACATCATGCCGGGGACAGCCGGTTTCGGCCGTTTTTAGAAATTCAATTCGATTTCGCTTGCAAAGTGTTCACTTTTGTTTACTTTCTCACTTAATTGAATTTCTTTTAAAGGAATCGATGGGTCTTTTATGATCGCCGACAGAATCATGGCGTAATCCTTGCTCAGCGTAGCGATGGTTTTCTGTTTAAACAGCTTCGTGCAATACTCAAAGCTTCCTTGAATCTCGTGCGGATTCATCACGAAGGTCAGCTGCAAATCAAATTTGGCCGCCGTATTCGTTTGTTCATATGGTCTGACCGCGAGAGAGTCCAATTCGATATCCGTTTGTTCCGTATTTTGCAGAACAAACATCGTATCGAATAACGGATTACGGCTTAAGTCCCGTTTCACTCCCAGTTTCTCGACTAATTCTTCAAAAGGGTACTCTTGATTTTCATAAGCTTTCAGCATCGTTTCTTTTGTTTCCGTTACATAGTCCATAAAGGTTTTTTCTCCAGCCGGGGCCGTACGGATGGCCAGCGTATTCACAAACATCCCGATAATATGCTGTAAATCTTCATGCATTCTTCCCGCAATAGGCGTACCGACGACGATATCTTCCTGACCGCTGTATTTGGCCAGCAGTATGTTATAGGCTGACAGCAAGATCATGTAAGCGGTCGATCCGGTCAATTCTTCCATCTGTTTTATCCCCTGGATCACAGTCTCATCGAGGGCGAAATTGTATCGCTTGCCTTCAAAGCTTCGAATTCGCGGTCTGGCAAAATCTTTCGGCAGCTCAAATGGCGGGAGTTCCTCATGAAATACATTCAGCCAATAGCTCTCCTGCCTTTTGATTCGTTCCCTCTGCTCCGCCTGCTGCTGCCATACAGTGTAATCTTTGTATTGAATCCGGAGCGGGGTTAATTCTTTGCCGTCATACAATTGAATCAGTTCTTCAACAAAAATATTCATAGAAGCGCCGTCTGAAACGATATGATGCATGTCAAACATGAAAACATGTCTGTCCTGTTCTAATTCGATGAGTCCGGCCCGAAGCAATGGAGCCTGACTGAGATCGAAAGGCCGCACGAAATTGCGGAACAGCTCCTCGACCTCTTCATCAGCTGCTTTGTACCTTTCTATAGAGAAATCCGCCTGCGGCTTGATCACCTGCACCAGCTCTCCGCGGACCATTTCAAATCCGGTTCGTAGCGATTCATGGCGCTGGATCAGACTTTGGAACGCAGATTGTAAACGATTCATGTCGATCCTGCCTTCCAATGTCAAAATCCCCGGCATGTTGTAACTTAGTTCTCCGCCTTCAATTTGTGTAGACAGGTAAACCATCTTTTGCACAGAAGATACAGGATAAACATCTTTGGCTTCTGCAACAGGGATTTCATCCGGACCGCTGGTTTCCGCGCCTGCAATGACCCTCGCCATTTCTTCAATCGTCGGGTATTGAAACACTTCTCTCAATGAAATGCTTTTGTCGAATTGCTTATGGATCTTGGTAACGAGCGTCATCCCCCGTAACGAATGCCCGCCGAGATCGAAAAAGTTATCTTTCACGCCGACTTGTTCTACCTTCAATACTTCTTTCCAGATGTGAACCAGCTGCTCTTCCGGTCTTGTCCTTGGAGCAACATAGTCAATCCCGGTCTGCAAGCCTGCTTCAGGCAGCGGTAACGCGCTGCGATTCACTTTTCCATTGGAGGTTAACGGCATTTGCTCCAGTTGCATCAAGTATGAAGGAACCATATAGCCTGGTATTTGATCGGAGAGTTTTTCTTTAAGCTGATTGATCGGCAGTGACTTCTCCCCTGTAAAATAGGCATACAAATCGCTTTGCCCCTCTGCATTTTCTCTGGCCACGATCACCGCTTCTTGTACATGCTCGATGTTGAGAAGAGCGGCTTCCACCTCGCCAAGTTCGATCCGGTAACCGCGAATTTTGACCTGGTGATCCTTTCTTCCGGCATATTCAATGTTTCCATCCGGCAGGTAACGGGCAAGGTCGCCTGTTTTATACATCCGCTCTCCGATTACAAACGGATCGGCCACAAACTTTTCGCCCGTTAATTCAGGCAAGTTCAGATACCCCCGTCCTACTCCGTCTCCGGCGATGCACAGCTCACCTTTTACACCTATAGGCAGCATCCGATCATGGGAATCAACAATATACACACGGTTGTTGCCCAGCGGTTTGCCGATCGGCACGTAACCGCCGTCGTCAGCGGATGCCAATGTCTCCGGTACGATGTGAAAGACCGATGCATCCACGCAGGTTTCCGTCGGACCGTATACATTGGTTATGAGCGGCATTGATGACCCGTTCGAAGCGAACAATTCAAGCAATTGCGCCACCGTCGCCTGCGGGAGCGCCTCTCCTCCAATAAGCATGTGCCGGATCGTTACCCCATGAAGGCTGTCTGCAGCGATAAGCAATTGCAAATGTGACGGTGTTCCGTCTGTTACGTCAATGCGGTGGGTGCGATAATAGTTTGACAAGGCATAACCGTCTGATACTGATGCTTTAGGGACGATATACAGTGCATGTCCCCCTAACAGTGCCGCGAAAATTTGCTTGACCGATGCGTCGAAATAGTACGGTGCCAACAGAGACACACGCAATCCCGAATCATAAGCACCGTACACTTGTCCGCGGATCCCCTCCATCAAATGAAGGACCTGGCGATGCTCGATCAGCGTGCCTTTTGGCTTGCCGGTTGTGCCTGATGTGTAAATCACATACGCCAAGTGATCCGGTCCGGCTGCCGTCACCAGATTCGAGCCATCCCCGCTGTTCATTCGTTCGTCATTCAGCAGTAAAATCTCTCCGGCAAAGGATACACGATCTTGTAAATGGGGCTGTGCCAGCAGAACCTTTGCTCCTGAATCCTCCAGAATATAGCGGAGGCGTTCCTGCGGACTGTCCGGATCCATCGGCACATACGCGCCCCCGGCTTTCAGGATCGCCATAATCCCCACGATCATTTCCAGAGAACGTTCTGCCAGAATACCCACAGGCTGGTCAGGCTGCACGCCTTCGCTTCTTAAAATCCGCGCCAGGCGGTTGGCCCGCTCATTCAGCTCACGGTATGTGAATCGGCTTTTCTCGTAAACTGCGGCCGTATGTTCCGGCGTGCGCTCCGCCTGCTCCTCGAACAATTGGTGAATTGTTTTGTCCCTTGGGCAGTCTATCGCCGGTTGACCCCATCTTTCCACAATCTGCTCTTTCTCCTGCGCGGTGATCATCTCCAGCGATGAAAGCGGCGCCTGCGGATCATTCGCAATCGCCTCGATCAATTGGATAAAGTGCTTTGCCATGCGTTCCGCAGTTTCCTGCTTGTACAGCGCTGCCGCGTAACTGATCATACCTGTAATTCCGTCTTCATTTTCTGCCGCTTGGAACGTCAGGTCGAACTTCGCCATCGCATGGTTGTCCGGATAAGGGGTAAAACGCACATCATCGAGGCTCAATTCTCCCTGTTCTGTGTTTTGCCATATGAACATCGTGTCAAATAGCGGATGGCGGCTGAAATCCCGGGACACATTCAGCTTGTCCACCAGTTCGTCGAATGGATACTCCTGGTTTTCGTACGCTTTTAATGTATGCTCTTTGACTTCCTGCACGTATTCTCGGAATGTTTTTTCCCCGACCGGATTCGTTCGTATCGCGAGTGTGCCCACAAACATGCCGATTAAGCTTTCCAAATCCGAATGGGTTCTTCCGGCAATCGGGCTGCCTACTACGATGTCTTCTTGCCCGCTGTATTTGGCAAGCATGGTCGTATAAGCAGCCAGCAGGACCATGTACAGCGTGCTTTCGCTCTTCAGCGCCAAGCCTTTCAGCTGTTCCGTCAACTCCGGTCCGATGACAAACTCGATTTGTCCTCCATCAAAGCTCCGCGCAGCCGGTCTTCCGTAGTCGGTTGGCATATCCAGCACCGGAACCTCTCCGCTGAACACATCCAGCCAGTACGCTTCCTGTTTCTTCATCCGTTCGCTTTGCATATCCGACAGCTGCCACGCCGCATAATCTTTATACTGAACCCGCAATGGCGGGAATTCTTTTCCTTCATATAATGAAACGAACTCTTCAATCAAATTCTTGATAGATACGCCATCGGAAATGATATGATGCATGTCAAACAGCAGCAAATGGCGGTCTTTTGCAAGCTCGATCAATCCTACCCGCAGCAGCGGTGCTTTCTCCAAGTCAAATGCACGCACAAAACCATGAACGAGGGCTTCCGCCTGTTCTTCTTTCGCTTGAGTGAATTCCACTGCAAATTGGACGTCGTCATAGATCCGCTGCACCGGTTCTCCGTCTATCAGTTCAAAGCCGGTACGCAGCGTTTCATGGCGCTGAATCAGCTTGCGGATCGCCTTCTCGACAAGTTCCCGATCCAAAGCTCCATCGGCTCTCATGACACTCGGCATGTTGTAGCTCAGCTCTCCGCCTTTCAGCTGATTCAAAATGTACAGCCGTTTCTGCGCCGAGGAGACGGCATAGTATTCTTTTGCTTCAACGGTCGGGATAGATGTATATGCTGTGTGTTTCATTCCGGTAATCGTTTCTGCCATTTCTTCAATTGTTGGCGATCGGAACACTTCCCGCAGCGGCAGGCTGACCCCCATCTCTTTGTGCAGCTTCGCCATCAGCGTCGTTGCCCGCAGCGAGTGACCGCCGATGTCGAAGAAATTGTCTTTCACGCCGATACGCGGAAGTCCAAGCACCTCTTGCCAGATATGCGCCAGCTGCGCTTCCGCCGCTGTACGGGGAGCAACATATTCGATCCCTGTTTGCACGCCTTCTTCTGGTGCTGGTAATGCTTTGCGGTCGATTTTTCCGTTTGCCGTTAACGGCAAACGCTCCAGTTGGATAAAGTACGACGGGATCATATACCCCGGCAGTTCCTGCGACAGCGCTATTCGCAGCTCGCTTACCATCAGCTCGGTGTTCGCTGAAAAGTATGCGCATAGCTGCTTTTCTCCGGCTCCGTCTTCAAGAGCGGTGACTACTGCTTCCTGTACCGATTCTATCTTTAAGAGCTGAGCTTCCACCTCGCCGAGTTCGATCCTGTATCCTCGAATTTTCACCTGATGATCGATCCGGCCCAAATATTCGATGTTACCGTCCGGCAGCCATCTCGCCAGATCTCCCGTCCGGTACATCCGTTTGCCGGGCTCGAACGGATGATCCACGAACTTCTCCGCAGTCAGCTCCGGACGGTTCAGGTACCCCCTCGCCAGCCCGTCGCCTGCGATACAAAGCTCTCCCGGTACTCCGACTGGCTGTAGACGCATTGATCCCGGTGCCATCATATACAGCTGTATATTCGAGATCGGCTTGCCGATCGGTACTGATGCATACGCTTGGTTTGCTTCGCAGTTGAAGTACGACACATCGACCGTTGCTTCCGTCGGGCCGTACAGGTTGATCAGTTGGGCGCCGTTCACAGGCGTAATAAGGCGATGAAATCTTGCCGTATGTGCCGGCATTAATGCCTCACCGCTTGCAAACACTTGCCGCAACGTACGCAGCTTGCTTGTCTGTCCGCTCGCCGTCTGTGTTTCCGCAAACTTCAGGAAGGCGTGCAGCATCGCCGGGACGAAATGCATTGTCGTGATACTTTGCTCTTCTATTGTGTTCCAAATCACTTCAGGGTCTTTCTCTCCGCCGAGCGGAAGCAGGCACACCTTCGCACCGGTCAAAGCCCACCAGAACAGCTCCCATACCGAGACGTCGAAGGTGATCGCTGTCTTTTGTAAAATCGTATCGCCGCTGCCGATCGGATAAGCCTTTTGCATCCACATCAACCGGTTTATAACCGGACGATGTTCAACCATAACCCCCTTGGGCTTGCCGGTCGATCCGGACGTGTAGATTACATATGCCCTATCGCCCGCACCGGACAGCGGCTCCAAGTTAGAAACGTCATCATCGTAAACGGAAGTATCATCGAGATCGATGACCGTTCCTGCAAAAGCAACCCGTTCTTTCACGTGACGCTGTGACAGCAGCAGGGTCGCTCCTGAATCTTCAAGGATGTAGCGTATGCGTTCCTCCGGGTAATCCGGGTCGATTGGCACATAAGCGCCTCCCGCTTTCAGGATTGCATAAATCCCGACCATCATTTCTAGAGAACGCTCAGCCATGATCGCAACAAGCTGGTCGGCCTGTAGGCCTTCAGCTCGTAAAGTGCGTGCTAGTTGATTGGCCCGTTCATTTAACTCAAGGTAAGTCATACGCTGCTCCTCGAATATAACCGCCTCATGGTCCGGCGTCCGGAGTGCTTGTTCCTCGAACAGCTGATGAATCGTTTGTTCACGTGGGTAATGCATTTCGTTAGACTGAAAACGGCTGTGCAGCTGTTCTTTTTCTTGCTGCGTCAGAAGTTCCATTTCTTCTACTTTGACAGACGGCAGCTGCAATACTTGCTGCATAAGCTGTTCAAAATGTCCGCGAATCCGCTCTGCCTCTGATTGTTCATATTCATTTCGGTTAAAACTAAAATGAACGGTGAGTTGTTCGCCAGGGATGACAACTACATTAAAATCGTAATGGGTGTGTTCTTCTATATGGAAATTCACGATATTTAAATCCGCAGCATCATGGCCCTCTTCAACTTGCTGCCCTATCGGATAATTTTCAAAGATCATGATATGATCAATTAAGTTTTGCTTTTGTTCCGTTTGGGCCTGAATTTCGTATAAAGGATAGGTATCGTACGATTGGGAAGCCAGCGCGTTTTGTTGAACCATTTGCATCGTATCAGCAAAAGTGCTGTCCTCATCGCAGCGGATGCGAACCGGAATGGTATTGATGAACAGGCCGATCATCTGTTCCACATCAGGAATTTCCGCCGGCCTTCCCGACACGACACTGCCGAAGACAACGTCTGCGGACCCGCTGTATTTCTGTAACAAAATCCCCCATAACGTTTGGATCAACGTATTTAACGTAACCTGATGCTGATTTGCGATCTGCTGTAATTGTTTTGTCTGTTCGTGATCAAATCGGCAGATCGCATTGGCATAAGCGTATTCTTTTTGTTCATGCTGCGCTATTTTATGAAGAAGCGTGGTTTCACCTTTATATCCTTCAAGATACCCGCTCCAGTACCGCTTTGCCGCTCCCTGATCTTGGCGGTCAAGCCACTCGATATAGTCGCTGTAAGGAACTGCCGATGGCGGTTCTGGTTCCCTGCCTTCCTGTAAGGCGCTATAATGATCAAACACTTCCTTCGTGATAAGAGACAGGCACCAGCCATCCATCACAATATGATGGAAGCTCCAAATCAAATGATATTTGCGGTCTTCCATACGGAAAATCGCTATGCGCATCAGCGGATCCCGAGCCAAGTCAAATCCTTTTGCCTTGTCTTCTCTTTGATAGGCTGCGATTGTATCCTCTCTCAGGTGCTCCTCTATATCACGCAAATCTGCAAAATGAATTTGCGGTGTTTGCGTTTTATAGACAATTTGTAAAGGAGTATCGTTCCAGCCGCTGTAAAAACGGGTTCTGAGCACGGCGTATGTTTCAAATAATCGTTCAAGGCTTGCTTTAAACCAATCAATCTTTAACTCTCCCTGCAAATCGAACGATGCTTGTTCAAAATAAGAACTTGAGGCCTCGTCCAGCAGGCTGTGAAAGAGCATTCCTTTCTGCATCGGAGTGAGCGGATACACGTTTTCAACCTCACCTGCATGCGGCAGTTGAATGAGGAGCTGATCCAATTCGTCAATGGATATGCCTTTTAACAAAATATCGCTTGGCGTCAGTTCCGATTGTTCTTTATGAACGCAATGCGTAATGATTGTCCGCAGGCGGCTTTGAATCGTTTCCGATAACCGCATGATCGTTTCTTTTGCGTACTGTTTGCTGCTGTAGCTGATCGTAAGCTTCAGCCGGCCCTCGGTGATCATTCCGTTTATATTCAATACATACGGTCTTTCTTGATTTCCGCTTGAGTCTGAACCGCAAGAATAAGAAGATAACTGAACCCCATGCTGCTGTAAATCTTGGTCAAACTGTCCCAGGTAGTTAAAGCTGATCTCAGGATTGAGTTTCGATGGCATTCCGCCGCTTAAGTACCTTGCTATTCCATATCCGATCCCTTTATACGGAATTTGGCGCAATCCTTCTTTGGTCGTCTTGATATAATCAGAGATTTCTTTGCCCGGCTGCGCGTGCAGCACAACCGGATACAGACTTGTAAACCACCCGACCGTGCGGGAGATATCTATATCTTGTATAATCTGTTCTCGGCCGTGTCCCTCTAAATGAATCGGAATTTGTTCCAGTCCTGACCAATGCGATATGGAAAGACCCAGAGAAGTTAAAAGCAAATCGTTTATTTCCGTGTGATAAGCGCGATTCGCTTGTTTTAATAAGAGCTCCGTTTCCTCTTTCGTCCATTCCACAGTTGCTGTTTCGCTGTCTTTTGCAGTTGTATGGGTTTCATGAAAATCTTTAGGCAGCGGTTTGACTTCGGTTTGTTCGATTTTTGTCCAATATTCCTGTTCTTGTTTTATGGTTTCACTTTGCGCATATTCTGACAGTCTCTTAGCCCATAATTGGAAAGAGTCTGTTTTTTGCGGCAGTTGAATCACTCGCCCGTTCTCGGCTTGCTTGTAGCCGCTAACGATATCTTCCAGTAGTATGCGCCATGAAATCCCGTCTATAATCAAATGATGGATGGCAATGAGCAAATGATCTCCATCTGCGCATTGAAACAACCCGGCTTTCATTAACGGCCCATCACTTAAATGCATACTGCTTTGTATCTCATCAGCTTTGGCTTCAATTGTACGTCCCGGATCGGGATCTTCTTTCAGATTCATGACTTCTAAGCGGTACAGTCCGCTTTGGGTGATTTCTTCATTCTGTGCCTCACAGCCATTTTCCGTAGTCCGGAACGTCATGCGGAGCGCATCGTGATGTTCAGCAAGCTTTTGCAGGGTTTGACGAAGCTGCGTTTCCTGAAAACCTTCCGGCGCATGCAGCATGACGGCTTGATTGTAATAATGCTGATCTGTTGTTGTTTGTTCGAAAAACCAATGCTGAATAGGAGTCAGGCTGACTTTTCCTTTGACCTCACCTTGATCGGCTATACGCAGATTCTGCTTGATATGCGGACTCAATTCTGCAATTGTTGCATATTGAAACAAGTCTTTGATTTCCATTTTGTATCCTTGCTGATTTAATCTGGAGGATACTTGAATGGATTTAATGGAATCTCCGCCAAGATCGAAGAAATTATCAAGAATACTGACGTTTTCAGCGCCTAATACCGATTCCCAGGCAGAAACTAATATTTCTTCAGCTTTTGTTCGGGGAGCTTTATACTCTGCTCTGTCCTGCAGTTCGAAATCCGGAGCCGGCAGCCCTTTTTTGTTTATTTTTCCGTTAGAAGTTAAAGGCATTTCATCAAGCTCGATAAAATAAGCCGGAACCATATAACTTGCAAGGGTTTGAGACAATTGTTTCCGGAGCCGGGCTGCCGTTGTTTGCCCGCCGCTCACGTAATATGCACACAATTGTTTAAACCCGTGGACGTCCTCTCTGGCTGTAACGACAGCTTCCTTAATCACTTCTTCTTGAAGCAGTGCCGCCTCGATCTCGCCTAATTCGATACGATAGCCTCTGATTTTCACTTGTTCATCTATTCTGCCCGCATATTCAATGTTTCCGTCCGCCAGCCACTTCGCCAAATCTCCGGTCTTATACATCTTCGCTCCGGGTTCAAACGGGTCATCGACAAATTTCTCTGCCGTTAATTCGGGACGGTTCAAATATCCTCTTGCCACACCGGCGCCGCTGATATAGATCTCTCCCGGGACACCGATCGGCGCGGGTTTCATATTCTCATCAAGAACGTAAATGCTCGTATTTGCCGCAGCGGTTCCGATCGGTACTGATTCCCGCCTGTCCTTTGCGGCATCATAACGGTAAATCATGCAGCCGACAACGGTTTCCGTCGGTCCGTACTCATTGCATATTTCAATCCGGCCTTCGAACTGTTCATGAATGCTGCGGGCTAACCGGGTGCTTAAGTTTTCCCCGCCCACAATCATTCTTCGGACAGCCGTTTGATCGGCAATGTTCATTTCTTTCAAGACCTGCAAATGGGCCGGGGTCAATTTAATGATATCCACCCTCGGGTCCCGCACAATTGATTCAAGCAGAGCTGTTTTATCCTCTCCGTCATAGACGATGATTGCATTGCCTGTGACAAGCGGCGTGAAAATAGAAGTCACCGTCAGATCAAAAGAAATTGACGAATACAATGGGAAGTTGGCTTTCTCGCCTTTTACATAAACTTCTTTCGCCCACCAAATATAATTGGTCAAGCCTCCGTGCTCGATTAGTACGCCTTTTGGCCGGCCTGTGGAACCTGACGTATAAATGACATATGCCAAATGGCTCACATCACTTATCGGAGCAAGGTCAGAGCCATCTTGGTGATAAGAACTTTCATCATCAAGTAAAACCGTGACGCCTTCATAGGCAAGCTGTTTCCTGACGTCCCGCTGCATTAAAACGATTCCGGCTTGGGAGTCATCCAGCATATACCGGATGCGGTCTTGCGGATATTCCGGATCTATAGGTACATAGGCTCCGCCTGATTTTAAAACGGCAAGGATTCCGACCACCGATTCGATGCTGTTTCTTGTGATGATGGCTACAGGCTGATCCGTCTGCACTCCTTTCGCTCTTAACGTTCGCGCCAGGCGGTTGGCCCGCTTATTGAGCTCTCCGTACGTGAGCTGCCTGTCCTTATCAATGACGGCTGCTTGATCGGGCGTACGCTGCGATTGCTCTTCAAATAATTGATGAACCGGCGTCTGCGGGAACGGCGCAGCCGTGTCGTTCAGCGTCTGCAGAAGGGTTCTTCTTTCGCCTTCCGTTAACAATTCCGCTTGATCCACCCGGATATCCGCATCTGTCACGACTTGATGCAGGATTTGCATGAAATGTTCCCGAACCCGCTCTATGCTTGCCCGCTCATACACATTTGCATTGTATTCAAAAGAGATGTTCATCTCGTCGCCCGGTATAACGGTCAAATTAAAATCGTAGTTGGTCTGTTCTTCCATTTGTACGTTGGAAATCGTGATGGATGTTCCGTTTTGGCGGCCTATACTTTCCATATACTGATCAACCGGATAATTTTCGAATATCATTAAATGTGTAATTAAATCTTGCTTTTGCGTTGTACGCGCTTGAATATCGTACAGTGGGTGCGTCTCAAATTTTTGGGACGCTACAGCCCTTTCCTGCGCCTCTTTCATAAGCTCAGCAAACGTTGTCCCGGCTTCACATCGGAACCGGACGGGAATGGTGTTAATGAATAAGCCGATCATGGTTTCCACGTTTGGAATTCCAGCGGGTCTTCCGGATACAACACTTCCAAACACAACGTCCCGGCTACGGTTATATTTCTGCAGCAAAACCGCCCATGCCGTCTGCAGCAGCGTGTTCAGCGTGACATGATGCTTGCCTGCCGTCCGCTTCATTTTCGAAGTGAGATCGGAGCTTATGTCACACGTCACTTTTTCAGGAACGTATCGTCCGTCCTCCGCTGCATGGTGATCCTTAGGAAGGCCGGTTTGCTCCTCATATCCCTCCAAGTACTGATCCCAATAAGCCGCGGCCTCTTTCGCATCTTGCCGGCCGAGCCATTCAATATATTGACTGTACGGAGTAATTGACGATTGTTCAGGCTGCTTTTGCTGAAGCAAAGCAAAGTAATTCTCGAAAATTTCTTTTGTAATCAGCGGCAGACACCAGCCGTCCATCAAAATATGGTGGAAACTCCAGATAAAACGGTATGTTTTTTCATCCGTACGAAGGATGAATAACCGCATTAACGCGCCTTTTTCTAAGTCGAACCCCCGCATCTTATCTTCTCTGGCATACTGCTGAATCATCGCTTCTTTTTGTGATTCCTTCATCTCTCGTAAGTCATTGAATTGAAAACCGATTTTTTTCGTTTTGAATATGATTTGGAGCGGCTGATCCTTCCAGCCTCTGTAAAAATTCGTGCGGAAAATATCATATTTTTGCGATAAGCCGTCCAAGCTTTTTGAAAATGAATCAATTTCCAGATCTCCATGCAGATCAAACATCGTTTGCTGAAAATAAGCACCAGAATTCGGATCAAATAAGCTGTGAAACAGCATGCCCTTCTGCATCGGCGTTAATGGATAAATATTTTCCGCTTCGCCTAATTCACGCGTCTGCTCCAAAAGCTGTTCCAGTTCGTCGATTGAGATGTCTTTTAACAGGATGTCACTTGGTGTGAGAGAAGTCTGCTGCCGGCTTACGCAATGCGCAATGACTTCTTGCAGACTTTCTTTCAACCCCCGGGCAAATTGAGCCATAGTAGATCTTTCGTATTGTTTGCTGCTGTAGCTCAGTGTCAGTGATAATGTCCCTTCGGCAATCATTCCGTTCAAATCAAGCACGGCCGTTCTCTCTTGGTTTTCGTTCATTGACAACCCTGTGGAAAAAGGCGAGATGCGCAAAGCCTGATGCTTCAGGTCTTGGTCAAATTGTCCCAAATAATTAAACGATATCTCCGGATTCAGCTGCAGGCTGTCGGCTTCCGAGTGCCCGGATATATATTTGATGATGCTGTAATTCATTCCTTTGTCAGGGATACGGCGCAGCCCTTCTTTTACGATCTTGATCCGCTGCGACAGGTTTTTTCCGGCTTCCATCCTCAGGACGACAGGGTACTGGCTTGTGAACCATCCTATCGTGCGGGAAATGTCAGCATCCGGAATAATCGGTTCTCTCCCGTGGCCTTCCAAATTCACGACAATGTCTTCCGTGCCTGTCCACTTGTGAACAGCCAGCCCTAACGAAGTCAGCAGCAGATCGTTGATATCCGTGTTGTAGGCGCGGTTCGCTTGTTTTAATAATTGCTCCGTTTCCTCTTTTGTCCATTGAATCGTCACTTCTTCGCTGTCTCTTAATAACGACCCTTCGCTGATAGTGTCCTTAGGCAATGGCTGAGGCTTTATACTTGAAAGCTCAGTCCAATACGCAATCTCCTCTTCCATATCGGTTTCCGCCGCATATTTGGACAATTGACCGGCCCAGAATGGAAACGAGTCTGTTTTTTGCGGGAGCTGGATCGTTTGTCTGCGTTCTGCCTGCTCATAACCGCTTGCAAAATCTTCGAGCAAAATACGCCAGGATACACCGTCAATCAGCAAATGATGAATTGCAATCAGCAAATGATCCCCGTCCGGACATTGGAACAAACCGAGCTTCACCAATGGCCCTTTGTCTAATACCATGCTGCTTTGAATCTCATTCGCTTTATCGGCAATCGCTTGAGCCGGATCGGTTTCCCCTTTATAATTCATCACTTCCAGATGGAATAGTTCACTTTCATCTGTTCCTGTAATTCGCGGAGCGTATCCGTCCGGCGTTTTTTCAAAAATCATCCTCAAGGCATCGTGATGCGACGCGATCCGTTCCATCGTCCGGCGAAGCGGGCCCTCTTTAAAGCCTTCCGCCGAATATAACATGACGGCCTGATTGTAATGGTGTGCATGCGGCATTTTTTGCTCAAAAAACCAATGCTGTATCGGGGTCAGCTTGGTTCCGCCATTCACTTCTCCTTGATCAGCCACCCTGCTGACCGGTGCTACAAACTGACTAAGTTCAGCAATCGAGGGGTGTTTAAACAAATGCTTCATATCAACCTTGTATCCGGCTTGATACAATCTGGATGACACCTGAATTGATTTAATCGAATCTCCGCCAAAATCAAAGAAATTATCCAAAATTCCTATACGTTCTGCCCCTAATACTTCTTGCCAGATAGACGCCAGCAGTTCTTCTATTGTGTTCCGCGGGGCTATGTATTCGTTTTCCGCCCGCGTATTTTCGTCAGCAGCAGGCAAAGCTTTCAGATCAATCTTCCCATTGGAAGTGAGCGGAATGCGTTCCAAAGGGATAAAGCGGGAGGGAATCATATAATTCGGCAGTTCCCGGGATAATTCTTCTCTGAACTGCGCAGCGGTCAAAGAAGGCTCGCCGACATAATAGGCATACAATTGTTTGGCCCCGTCTGCGTCTTCCCGCGCGACGACTGCGGCTTCACGAACGTTTTCCAGATTGAACATGGCTGCCTCTACCTCGCCGATCTCAATCCGGTAGCCGCGAATTTTCACTTGATGATCAATCCGCCCTAAATATTCGATTCTTCCATCCGGCAGCCATCTGGCGAGATCCCCCGTTTTATACATCTTTTGACCAGGGACATGCAGATGCTCCACAAATTTTTCCTCCGTCAATTCAGGCCGATTGAGGTAGCCGCGGGCCACTCCCGCTCCTCCGACATACAGCTCTCCCGGTATGCCGATCGGCTGGATTTGATGGTGCGCTCCTAAAATATAAGCTTGATGGTTGGCCACCGGGCTGCCGATTGTGATCTGTTCATCAGCGGACTGAACAGGGTGAAATGTAGATACCACGCTGTTTTCTGTCGGTCCGTATTCATTATTGATCCGAATGCGAGGCTGCAGAGAATGCAGCTTCTCAACTGTATCTGTTTCCAGCTGCTCACCGCCTACAACAACATGCTGAACATGGATGAAATCCTCTCTGTTCATCTGTTCAATCATCGTTTTCAGAAGACGGGGGGAAGTTGAAAAATGGGTAATTCTCTCTTGTTTTATGGCATTTTGAATGGCGAAAGTTTCTTTATTCTCTTCATTAGGCAGAAGGTGCAAAGTTGCTCCTGAGATGAGCGGGCCGAAGAAATTTAAAATGAACGCATCAAAAACATACGGGTACAAGACAAGCACGCGATCCGCCGGAGAATGCTTGAAAAACGCCTTCTTCCACTGAAGCGAGTTCACAATGCCGCCGTGTTCAACCATGACCCCTTTCGGCTTTCCTGTTGTACCCGACGTATAAATGACATAGGCTAAATGGCTGTGTCCCGCTACTGGTGATAACAATGAGCAATCGGCATGGTATGATGCTTCATCATTCAAATCAATCACCGGGCCGTCAAAGGCGAGGCTGTTTTTTAAATGATGCTGAACAAGGAGAACGTCTGCATCCGCATCATGAAGCAAATATTGAAGCCGCTCTTTTGGATATTCAGGATCCAGGGGCACATAAGCGCCCCCTGCCTTCCAAACAGCTATAATGGATACGATCATCTCTAATGAACGATCAGCGAGAATGGCGACTAACGTATCGGGTTGAACCCCGCAATTACGCAATGTTCTTGCCAAACGGCTCGCCTTCTCATTCAGTTCCCTGTACGTCAAATGGTCGTTTTTAAATTTGACGGCCGCATTCTCAGGCGTTCTTTCTGCCTGCTCTTCAAATAATTGATAGACTGTTCTGCTCCCGGAGAAATCTCTGACGGTGTCGTTAAAATCAAACAATAGCTTCTGTTTTTGCGCTTCCGGTAAGATCTCTGCCGTATGGATCGCGGCTTGAGGCTGAAACAGGATCACAGACAGCAGCTGATCCAAATGGGATACAATTTGATTGATATAGCGCTCATCGTACAGATTGCCGTTATAAAAAAGCTTCAAATGAATCCCGTTGTTCTCCAAATCAAAGTGAAACAGCGTATCGGTTGCAGTATCTTCTTTACATTGCAAGGAATGAATTTCGTTAAGCGAAACGACGGTATGAATCAAAGGCATATGCTCGTCATTGTATTGCACGCTCAGATGCCGGGCCATTTTTCTGAACGGCAGGTTTTGATTTTTCAGAGAATCATTAACGGCTTCTTTCAGCTGCCCGAATACGGTTTTAAATGTGCTCTCGTTTGAAAGTGTATTTTTTAAGAGGACAATGTTGTTAACGGCTGACTGGCCGGCTTTTTGCTTCGATACCGTTGGAATGCCAAGAATCAGGCTCGTTCGATCCGTATATTTATATAACAAGCACTCAATACCCGCCAATAAAATCAGATAGGCCGCCATATCGGAATGATTCGCCATTGTCATGATTCTTTGAGATACTTCCGGAGATAAGGAACGGCAGATGCATTTTTCCTGGTAGCCGGTACGGACCAACGACGCTTTATCCGCTGCTTTAAAGTAAGGGAATGCGCTTAGACCGTCTTCTTCATCAAACAGGTTTTCCCAGTACGTTTCTTGAGTTTTAAATACCGACATTGGAGCACCTCATTTTATATATTTTAAAGAAATAATGCTTTTCCCTAAAAGTTCAATTGAATAGAATCAAGCGCGTTCTCTTCTTCCTCATTGCTGCCGCTCAATCCGATATGTTCGATTAGAATGCTTGGCTGTTCCAAAATCGCCGATAGGATGTGTAAGTAGTCGTTTGATAAAACCTCGATTCTGCTTTTCTTAAACAGTTTTTTCGAATATTCAAACAGTCCGTGATAGTTGTCGCGGTCCGCCTGAATCGACAAGGTCAAATCGAATTTGGCAACCGGATGATGAAATGGATACGGCTTGAGTTGAAGGGAATCGAAAGTCAATTCAGCATGATCAAGATTTTGCAGCACAAACATCGTATCGAATAAAGGATTGCGGCTTGAATCTTTTGGAAGATGCAGATGCTGAATTAATTCTTCCAACGGATAGTCTTGATTTTTATAGGCGTTCAGCATGTTTTCTTTTACTTCATTTAAGTAGGCATCAAATGTTTTACGGCCCGCCGGGTGATTGCGAATGACTAACGTATTGACGAACATTCCCACGACCGGCTCTACATCCAGATGAGTCCGCCCGGCAGATGGCGTTCCTACGATAATATCTTCTTGTCCGCTGTATTTGGATAAAAGAATCGTATAGGCTGCCAATAAAATCATATACAGTGTTGCTCCTGTGTCTTCTTCCATTTGGCTTAAACGCTGTTTCAAGTGTTCGGGTATAAGAAATTCAAATGATTCGCCTTCGTAATCGCGTATGGCAGGTCGCTCATAATCCGCAGGAATATCCAGTACAGGAATATCACCGTGAAACTGATCCAGCCAATACGCTTCCTGGCTCTTGATGTTCCGTTTCTGAATGTCCGATTGCTGCCAAACTGCAAAGTCTTTATATTGAATAGAGAGCGGGTCCGGTTCGTTCCCCTCGTAGATTCGGCTTAAATCTTTCATCAGAATATTGACGGACACGCCGTCAGAAATGATATGATGCATATCCACCACAAGCAAGTGCCGCGCAGGTTCAATTTCAATCAGTCCGGCCCGCATCAGCGGCGGCTTGGCTAAGTCAAACGCTTTGATGAAATCAAGCACACGGTCTTCCGCTTCTTCTTCGCTTGCTTGAATTCGTTCTATCGTAAAGTCGACGTTCTGATGAATACGCTGTGCCGGCTCGCCTTCATATAAATCAAAGCTGGTACGCAACGCTTCATGACGCGCGATTAATTTTCGGAAAGCGGCGTTTATCCGTTCGGGATCGATCGCCCCTTCCACATTCATGGCACCCGTCATATTGTAAGTCAGCTCGCCGCCTTCTGTGTGACTTAATAAATACATCCGCCTCTGAGCTGAAGAAACCGGATAATATGGCATTTCCTTTGCAGCCGGAATCGGTACATATCGATTTTTGTCCATGTGTAACGCCTTGTCAGCCAATTGTTCAATGGTAGGAAACTTGAATATGTCTTTGAGAGACAGATTCACATCCAGCTCTTTGTGAATTCTGGCGGCTAAGGCTGCCGCTCGGATGGAGTTGCCCCCGAGATCAAAGAAATTATGTTTGATCCCCGCATGGCTTATTCCGAGCACTTCCTTCCATAAATCTGTCAGTTTGGACTCCGTCTCATTACCCGGCGGAACATATTCAGCTGTCTGCTGCAGACTCGCTTCCGGTGCAGGCAGCGCCTTACGGTTTATTTTCCCGTTGGATGTTAACGGCATATGCTCCAGACGGACAAAATAGGACGGAACCATGTAGTCCGGAAGCTGGGATGACAAATGTTCCCTAAGCTGCGCAGCCGCTATAGGCTTGTCGCTTACGTAATACGCGCATAATTGTTTTAAGCCGTCTTCTTCTTCTTTCACTGTTACCGCGGCTTTTTGCACCGCTTCCGCGTTATGCATCGCTGCTTCAATTTCACCAAGCTCGATTCGGTGTCCCCTGATTTTGACTTGTTCATCAACGCGCCCAATATATACGAGATTTCCGTCCTTCAATCGCTTAGCCAAATCCCCTGATTTGTACATTTTCGCTCCCGGGACATACGGGTTTTCAACAAATTTCTCTTCCGTTAAATCCGGGCGGTTCCAATACCCTCTGGCAACACCCGGTCCGCTGATATATATTTCGCCGATTACCCCGATCGGAACCAGGTTTCTGCTTGCATCGGCCACATAAATATCCGTGTTGGCAGCCGGAGTGCCGATCGGTACAAATTCCCGCTTGTCCCGTTCTGCGTCGAAGTGATAAATCATACATCCGACGACAGCTTCCGTCGGTCCGTATTCATTGAAAATGTCCAGCCGGCCTTTAAACTGCTCGCTGACACTTTTGGCCAGACGGGTGCTTAAATTTTCTCCGCCGACAATCATTTTCCGTATGGCGGTGCCGCCAGCGATATTCATCTCCTTGATGACGTGCAGATGTGCCGGGGTCAATTTGATCATGTCTATTCTTGAGTCCCGCATAATCTCAGAAAGCACAGCGCTTTTGTCTTCGCCGTCAAAGACAATGATGGTATTTCCCGTAACCAGCGGTGTAAATATCGAGGTCACAGTCAGATCGAAAGAGATGGAAGAGTATAATGGAAAGTTGGTTTTCTCACCTCTTACATAAACCTCTTTCGCCCACCAAATATAATCAGCCAGCCCCTGATGCTCAATGAGTACACCTTTTGGATTTCCCGTCGAACCTGACGTATAGATCATGTAGGCCAAATCATGCGCATCGCTGTCCGATTCAAGATTCGAGTGCTCCTCATGGTATGAGTTTTCCTCATCCAAAAGCACAATGTCACCATCATACGGTAATTGATCCAGCAGGCTGCGCTGTGTCAACACAACCTCCGCTCTTGAATCTCTCAGCATATATTGGATCCGATCTTCCGGATATTCAGGATCAATGGGCACGTATGCGCCGCCGGCTTTCAGAACAGCCAAAATTCCGACAATCAGCTCGATCCGATGCGGGCTGATGATGGCAACGAATTGATCCGCTTGTACGCCTTTTGTCCGTAACGTCCGCGCCAATCGGTTCGCCCGTTCATTGAGCTGTCTGTACGTATACCGCTCATTGCCAAAAATAACGGCTTCATGATCGGGACTCTGTTCCGCCTGCATTTCAAACCACCGATATACCGTTTCCTTATGCGGATACGGCGTCTTTGTGCCATTACACTCCGTCAGCAGTTGATGCCGTTCGGTTTCAGACAGCATAGGAACGGAAGACAATGTCATCTCCGGCTGCTCAGCAAGGCTGTTTAAAATGGCGGTATAGTGTCTGGTGATCTGTTCAATGGTGTCTTTTGTGAATCGTCCCGGTTTATAATCAAAATGCATCTCTATCTGTTGACCGGCATCTTCGATCGTGAGCATCAAATCATATAAAGAGACCCCTGGATTTCGTTCTTTCACTTTAAATGTACATTCATTGTGCCGGATTTCATGAAATTCAATGTTTTGAAACACAAACATCGTATTAAACAGAGACTTTCCGGTTGTTTCCCGCTGTACATTTAATTTCTCCACAAGCCGGTCGAATGGATAGTCTTGGTTTTCGAAAGCGTCAAGCGTCTGCCGCTTTACTTCTTCCAGATAATCCGTAAACGTTCTATTGGCGTGCGGCTTCGTCCGGATTCCAATGGTTTGTATGAAAATACCGATGATCTTTTCGATATCCGGATGATTTCTTCCTGAAGCAGGCGTGCCTACGACAATGTCTTCTTGTCCCGTATATTTATGAAGCAGCACATTATAGGCGGCCAGAAGCACCGTATAGAGAGTCGTTTCCGCCTTTTGCGCCAAATCTTGAAGCGAACGGATGACATCCGGCTGTAAGGAGCATGTCACACGCTGTCCCTCAGAAGACCGTTCTGCCGCTATTGAACCGTCTGTCGGCAGGTCGAGAATGGGAATTTCGTCTTGAAATTGTTCCAGCCAATATGTCTCCTGCCGCTTCATGGCATCCTCATTCAGCCGTTGGTTTTGCCATTCTGCGAAATCTTTATATTCAAATTCAATGTCCGGTAATGGTTTCTGATGATATAAAGCCAGCAATTCATTTGTAAGGATGTTGACGGAATAACCGTCCGAAATGATATGATGCATATCGATGAGCAGTTCGGCCTGCTCGTTTTCAATCTTGATCAGCTCCGCACGAACTAACGGAGCTTGATCCAGGCGGAACGGTTTTACAAACCGGTCTGAATAGGCATCAAATTCGTCCCGGCTCATTGCCCGGACATGAACGTTAAAATCAACTTCGTTTTCAAGTTTCTGAACGATATCGCCATCTATAATGTCGAAATACGTGCGAAACGCTTCGTGCCGCTGCATCACTTGTTGAAGAGATGAGATCAGGGCTTGCTCATCGTACTTCCCTGTTATTGATATGTGGCCGAACATATTTTGCGCCAGCTGATCCGGTTCCAGTTGGTGCAGGAAATATACTCTTTGCTGTGCCGGCGATGTCGGGTAATACGCTTTTTTCTCGGCAGCCTTCATTGGGAGGTGCACGACTTTCGTTTCGTTCTGAATGAAACGTGCTAATTCCTTAACAGTCTGGTGATTGAAAAATTGTCCGATGGAAACCTTTTGATGAAATGTCTTCTGAACTTTGGAAAGCATAAGCGTTGCCTGAAGTGAGTTTCCCCCCAGAGCCAGGAAGCGATCTGATCTGCCAACCCGTTCAAGGCCGAAAAGTTCCTCCCAAATCCGCGCCAGCTGCCGTTCCGTTTCATTTACCGGCGCCTCATAGGCTTCAGTAAAATTTGCCGTATTGCTTCCTATTGAAGAGATCCGCTTCTGGTGTTCGGCGTAAAGTGCTTGTAAATCATGCTGTTCTTCATCGGAAAACATCATCATGGCGTCAAGAGGGATTGAATCTCCCTCAACCATTTTTTGCAGCAATTTTGTAAAACCCGCTCCCCACTTTTTCATGATTTCCGGACTGACGACGTTCGTATTAAAGTCGAAATCAAGAACATATTCTTGATGCGCGTCTGTTATGTTCAGAAATAAATCGTATAGGGTGCATTTTACCGGGTATGCAACGGGCTCCGCCTCCGCCTTTCCGAAATGCAGCTTTCGAAAAGGCCTGTCTAAATTAAAGATAATACGCATATCCGGCACTTGATCGTGCGGAAGCTCTCTGGCCACCAGTGTCATCGGGACGGCTTGGTGCCGCATTGCAAGATTCACGCTTTCTTTCATACTGCCAAGATAACCGGATAAAGTGCTTTCTGAAGAAGACGTGTTCTTCACCGGAATCATATTGACGCAATTTCCAATCAGATCATGCTGTTTCATATGCGATTGACCTGCTGCGGGGACCCCGATCACAAGGCCTGACTGTTTGGTAAGCCGGTGCAGAAAAAGATGAAATGCACCCAGCATCGTCACAAATACGCTATTTTTCATCTGAATGCTTAATGACCTTAAAGCCTCGCTCAATGGCCGTCCAAGCCTGACGGTACACCGGTCTCCCTCATACCCGTTCGGATAACGGACAGAATCTGTGCTTGGCAGAATTGGCTGCTGTATCGGTTCAGAGAAATGACGCCGCCAATAACGGACCCCTTCTTCATAATGGCCGCTGTCAATCTGTGCCTGCTGCCAGTCTAAGTATTGGCGAAACGAAACATCTGCCTCTTTCGGCGAAATCGGTTTTCCTTGTACGATTGCCGCGTAGTTGCTCTCCAGTTCTTGAACAAAAACGGCGATTGACCATCCATCGGCAATGATATGATGGAACGTGAGCACAATCAGATGTTCATTGTGAGCCGATGTAAGCACATGGATTCTAAACAAAGGTTTTTGTTCATGGAAATGAAACGGCCGCTTGGCATCTTCTGTCAGCCATTTTTGGATTTCCGGCTCCCGATGTTCATGCGGGTGACCGGTAAAATCAATGACAGGTATTTCTATATTCATCCGTTCCTGCACTTGCTGTACCTCGTCATCGGGATGAATCACCGTACGTAAAGCTTCATGACGGTCAACGATATGCCGGACGGCTTGTTTTAATGATGTATACTGCAGTTCGCCCTTCACTTTCAGCATAATGGACTGGTTTAAAGCGGCGGAAGCTTCATTCCCGTAATGGGATGCCATAACCAACTGCTTTTGTTCAGGTGAAAGCTCGCGCGTCCCGGACTTTTTACGGCCTCCGCCATCAGGGGAATCCGGGCCTTCCGGAATAAATCCGCCTCGGCGAAGATCCTCCACCGTGTCTTTCACCGCTTGAATAATATTTTCGATATCATCCGCGGTATGCGCCGCAGACAAGAAGCAGTTGCGTCCCTCCCATACATAGACCCCTTTATAGTTGAGATGGTAAAAGAACAAGTCATTATCAAGCGATGAGACAAACCGGAATAAAGAACCGAATCGAACCATGCGGATAGGCACTTGCGCTTGTTCGAAGCAGCGATTCAGCTCATCGACCAGGTAGGCTGTTTTTTGATTAAGCTGCTCATACAGATGTTCTCCTTCGGTTTGTAAATGGCGAAGGACGGCTAATGACATCCTCATGGTAAGCGGGTGAGTATTGAAGGTGCCGGCCACAAACGTGCGTTTCGCCTCGTCTTGCGGGTAGGAATCGTCCCCATACTGCCAAGTACCCCCGTCGATCGCATTCATGAACTCAGCTTTTCCGGCAACTACCCCTAACGGCTGTCCGCCGCCGATGATTTTTCCGTAGGTCACTAAATCAGCCTGAATGCCGAACCATTCCTGTGCGCCGCCAAGACCGATCCGAAATCCGGTAATAATTTCATCCATAATCAGAGCTGTTCCGGATTGCTGCGTGATCGCCCGCAATTCTTTCAAAAATGCCTGCGGCTGCAAATCCGGTCTGCGGCTTTGTACCGGTTCCACCAGTACGGCTGCCAATTCATCACCAAGACTGCGGATCACGTCCAGCGAATCGGGATTGTTGTAATGTAAAATAATCAAATCATCCATAAAGCTCTGCAGTATGCCCGGAGCCAGCGGATTCGCAGACGCAGCCCCGCCTTTTGTGCCGGCAACCCCTAATACGCCGTCAAACGTGCCGTGATAAGATCCGGAGAACGCCACGACTTTCTTTCTTCCTGTTGCCGCCCGCGCCAAACGCAGGGCAACCATGACGGCCTCTGTTCCTGAATTATAGAAAGCGACCCTTTCCACTCCGGTACATGTGCGGATCCGGTCGGCAACTTCACCGGCGACATCTGACATCGGGCCGAGCGGAGGCAATGATGAACGGGTTGAATCATCGATAACCTGTGTAATAAAGGAAGGATGATGCCCGAAAAGGTTAACCCCGAATCCCATGGTGATATCGATATATTCATTTCCGTCAATATCCCACATTTTAGAACCGTCAGAACGTTCGGCGATAATTGGGTATACGATTTCCTTCCAATACGAACGGAAGCTGGACAAATTGCGGTTGTTTGCATGAGCAAATCGGGTATTGTCCGTATATTGTTTGGAACCTTTCGTTTTATCTGCGTATTTCTTGATGAAGTCTTCTAAGTATTGTTTTTGCCGTGCGGTATAGTGTCCCTGATCATGCAGGTTCTGAGGCTGGAAAGGAACATAGGGTTTCGCTTCTTGAGCCGCTTTCTTTTCTGCAGTGACGGCCGGAGGCCCCTGCTTGACAGAAGGAATTGATTTCTCTTGCGCCTTAGCGTATTCTTTCTCATCGGAATGATGCCCGCTGTTTCTCAACAAATTAAAGCTATTTAATTGAGCTTGCAAGGTATCCTGAATTAATTGATTCTGAGAAGAGATTATTTTTTCGAGCATATGCTCTTGATGACCTTCTCTGCGATCCGATTCAGACTGCGCTTCTGAAATGACCTGTATTTCCTGCGCCGGAACATTCTCTTGAGGGGGAGCGGATGCAAAGGACGATGGAACGGTCTCAGCCAAGTAATCTATGACACTTTGAAGGTTGTTCATCGTATCAAAAAAACGATCCATCGGGATGTCTGCCCCAAATTCGTCCGCGATGGCTTTTTTGACCTGTGACAGCATGATAGAATCCATTCCGAGCCCGATAAAATGAGCATTCAGATCGAGTTCCTCCGCTCTGATCCCCGAAGCATTGCTGATTACAGTTTTCAGGAAGGATTCAATGTGCGCCTTCGATTGGTTGATATTCAATGCCGCTTCTCCTCTCTTTTCGTCCTCGTTTAAGCGCAATTGGTCAGCTTCAGCCCAGCATCGGCTCCGTTCAAACGGATACAGTGGCAATGGCGTCTTTTGTACAGTTTCACCGGAATAAAGCGCGCGCCAATCGATAACGGCTCCTTGCACAAATAATTCGGCTGCGCGATTCAGCCATGTGATCCGTTCATCTTGCGTACGTAAACGCTGCTTAATCAGAGCGGCTGCTTGTTGATTCAGCTCTTCTTTATGAGCAGGCAGCATTTCCTTCATATTCTTGTAACCGATGTATACACCGGGAAGGTTTCTGTCTCCCTGAATCAGGCGGGTCAGCTTATCCGATAGTTCTTGTTTACCGGATACAATCATGGCAATGCCATGATCCAAATGAGCCCTGCCCGTACTTGCTGTATAGCAAATGGACTTTAATGAAGCTTGGCTGTCATCCGATACATATTGCCGGTACTGCTGTGCGAGTTCATAGAGTGATTTTTCAGTATGAGCGGATAAAACAAATAGGTGCGGCCCATGTTCATCCTCGGGTGCATACTCACTTTGAGAAATATATTCTTCCAATACCACATGAGCGTTCGTTCCGCTAAAACCGAACGAGCTGATTCCGCCTCGCAGCGGCTCATCACCGGATGTGAACGCTGCAGCTTCCTGATTCACAAAAAATGGTGATGAGTGAAAATGAATGAGCGGATTAGGTTCATTAAAGTGCGCTAACGGCGGATTTTTCTTGTGATTCAGCATGAGGACAGATTTGATCAGCCCGACGATGCCTGCCGCTTCAAACAAATGACCGATGTTCGATTTAACAGAACCAATCGCACAAAATTGTTTTTTTGCCGTGTACTTTTCAAACGCTTTACAAAGCCCGTTAAATTCAACCGGATCGCCGAGCTTCGTTCCGGTGCCATGCGCTTCGATGAAAGACAGTGTTTCAGGGGCAATGCCCGCGTCTTTCCAAGCCGTCTCAATGACCTCAGTCTGAGCTGCCGGATTCGGTGCTGTAATCCCGGCGGTTGTTCCGTCTTGATTCATCGCGCTTCCCTTGATTACGCCGTAAATATGGTCTCCGTCGCGAACAGCATCCTGCAAAGGTTTTAGCAGGACTGCGGCCGCGCCTTCACCTGTGCCCGTGCCGTCTGAATCTTTGCTGAACGTTTTGGTGTATCCGTCCGAAGATTCCATATCAAGCCCGATACAGATCGGCAAGATCGATGTCCGGATACCTCCGGCAAGAGCCATTTCACAATCGCCGGATATTAAAGATTTGCATGCCATATGAACGGCGGCAAGCGATGAGGAGCATGCCGTATCCACTGTGACCGCCGGCCCTTTTAAATTTAAGAAATAAGCGATTCGGCTGGCTAGCACGGAAGGGAGATTGCCCACGATATATTGATGAAGTTCCTCCGGATAATTCGCAGAAAGGAGACGTTCATAATCGTAGCCCACCTTCGAGTACCCCGCATATACCCCGACACGGCTCCCGTTCATGCTGCCGCCGGCATAACCCGCATCTTCAATCGCATGCCATGCAGACTGCAAAAACAGTCTTTGGTTAGGGTCCATAAACTGAGCCGCTTTAGGAGCTAAACCGAAGAACGAATAATCAAAGCGGTCGATTTCATCTAAATAGCCGCCCTTCACAAACTGACTCTCATTGAACTCGCTTTGGATAGATTTTAAATAATCCGCCGCATCTTTGAGCCGGGATTCGGGGTATTCTCGAATGCTGTGCTCACCTTTTTCAAGCAGATTCCAAAAATCACTTTTCGTTGATGCTCCCGGGACATTGAGCGACATCCCGATAATGGCGATATCTTTCGGTGTCACATGGCTTGGTTTCGCGGCCGCGTCCTGCTTGATTTCAGCCCGGCTTTCAGACAGATATGCCGCTAAATCAGTGATAGAAGGATACGTAAAGAGATCTGAAACGGCAAGCTCGCGTCCGAATTTCTGTTCTATGCGCTCGGCAATCTGCGATAACTGTAATGAATTTGCTCCCATATCAAAATAACTGTCAGCGAGGTGAACCTTTTTCCCGTTGAGCACTTCGGAAAAGATAGACAGCAATTCCGTTTCTATCTCATGAATGGGTGTCTGTCCGGATGTTTCCGGGCTGCTCTCCAAACATTCATTGATGGCGGCAGACTCTGTTGAAAAATTCCCTGCCTCATACTGTCTGGCAAGTTCGTAGCGTTTAACCTTTCCGCTGGTTGTTTTAGGGAGTTTTCGGATCGGAAGGACATCTTTTATGCTCCAGCCGCCCCGCTTGAGCAAATGCTTTTTTATCTCTTTGACAAGCGGTGCGAATTTTTCAGGTGATTTTTTGTAAACAACAAAGAGCACGATTTCTCCGCTTTGTGTCTTTTGATCATATACACCGCAGGCGGCAACTCTTCCTAAGTCAACCTCTTCCATTTCAATCGCGACCCGTTCAATATCGTGCGGGTAGATATTTTTTCCATTTACGAAAATAATGTCTTTTTCTCTTCCGGTTACGACTAAGTTACCACTTTCACTAATGAATCCGAGGTCCCCCGTATTTACCCAGCCGTCAGAAGTCAGCGCTTTTTCCGTACTCTCGGGGTTGTTATAATACCCTTGGGTCACATTGTCTCCTTTGATGTGGATATGGCCGATGATTCCGTCTTCTACTCTTTCATTTGTTTCATCGGAGATCCGAAGCTGACAATAGTCAATAGGTTGTCCCACCTCAACGAATGAAGCGCAATTTTGGTCCTCTTTGCTGACTTTTACAGCTCTTTCACCAAGATTTAAATAGTCACGATGCAAATAAACGGGAACGAATTCTTTACCTATTTTAGAGAACGCTGCGCCAACCGAAGCTTCCGCTAAACCGTAAACATTCAAAATGGCGGATCTTTTCAGATTGAATGCTGCGCATCTTTTCAAAAATTCGTCACACAGCTCCGGCAATATCGGTTCTGCACCGTTTGCGATGACCTTGATGTGGGATAAATCCCAGTCTGGTTCGTTTTTCAGAAATTTAAGGAAGTAGTTGTACCCGAAATTAGGAGATGATAGAATACTGGCTTTATGTTCATGAGCTTTTTTCATCCAAAGAATAGGTCTGCGAATAAATAACTCTGTAGGCATTAGATTTTGATTGATTCCGGTTATGAAGGGAACAAGGTGGCAGGCGATGAGCCCCATATCATGCGTTAAAGGCATCCATGATAAGAAAGAGTCTTTCGAATGAATGGCTAGGGCAGTCCCAATGGCGCACGTGTTATGTATTAAGTTGTGATGCGTTAACATGACTCCTTTTGGATCTCCTGTCGATCCGGAAGAAAATTGGATAAAGGCGAGTTCATCCGCATCAGGTTCATAAAATGAAGCGGGGTAATCGTAGGTTTGATCTTGAATGATGTCAGATTTTTCGTTTAATTGATGATGGAAATCCTGTAAATCGTGTTCTGCAGCGTATTTCTTTATTTTGTCCAATACTTTTTCAGAGGCAATCAGAAACGGATGATTTAATATATTCCAAATGCGCCAGACCTTCAGCTTATGGTCATCATCTTCTCCGATACTGACCGGAACCGGGATCATTCCTCCTAATATACAAGCCCAAAAAGCAACGACAAATGATTTGTTTTCTTGGATTTGAAATACAATTTCCTGCTTCGGCTTAATGCCGAGATGCTGTAAATAGCCAAGATACCCTTGCGCCTCTTCAAACAATTGGCGGTAAGAGACAACCGTCTCGTTTTTATCGGATTCGATAAAACGGATCCCGCGATCAGAGATACTGCTTCTTTCCCGAATGACATCTACTAAGGTTTGGAATTGACTGGTATACATAGGTCCCCTCCTGGGCGCTTTATTTTAAAATCCGCAATTCTTCCCAAGCCGGAAGCTGTTTAGCTTCACAAATTAATTTGCATAAATGGATCGAATGTTCGAGTTCTTGTTCTGAAAGCACGTCTTCATGCCTTTTCATTCTCTCTTTCAGCTCTTGGATTTGCGTAAATAATGGCGTCGTCATATTGGAATAAGCCGCTGAATCCTTGTTGTAATTTCGCGCAATGACGGATTGAATCATCAATTTATTCAGTTGTTTTTTGCGTAAATGGACAATATGTTTCTTTCTTTCCGTTGAATTGGAAAGCGGGGGAACATCAGATGTCTGTCCTAAGGGATAAGGTACAATGTGATTCGTTGTTTTTCTCAGCAGACCGGCTAAGACATTGTTCGGACCCATTTCGATGACTTCTGTGACTCCATGTAAAAGCAAGTAATGCATCGATTCTGTCCATCTAACCGGCATCGTCATGTGCTGCTTGAGATGTTCGCTGATCGAATTTCCGCTGCTGTAAGGGCGCGCGGTGACATTTGAAATGATCGGCCATGCGGCATCCCGGAAGGAATACCGGTGTAATACAGTCTGGAATTGTTCGGAGGCTGATCGTATCATCGAACTGTGAAAAGGCGCACTGACATTCAAATAAGTGTATGCCGCACCCTTTTCCTCCGCCATCTTGATGACACGTTCCACAGCTTGCCGGTGTCCGGAAATCACATGCTGCTGTTCTGAATTCATGCAGGCTACACCTGCCGGAAAGTCTTCCGTCGATACTTTCGAACATATTTCCTGCAAGGTTTGGAGAGAGAGCTGTGTCACGGCGGCCATCGTCCCCTGCTGATGGGGATCCGCATTTTGCATAAGAATTCCCCGCTCCCTTACAAGTGTAACGGCATCCTGAAAAGAAAGGGCGCCGGCACAGACAAGCGCTGAATATTCGCCTAAGCTATGGCCTGCCAGGAAGCGGGGCTTCACCCCTATTTCCTGCATATACACTTGAAAAGCAATCACACTGACCGTTAAAATAGCGGGCTGCGCGTTCATTGTCTTTGTCAATTCATTCATATCTCCGTTAAAACACAGTTTTTTTACATCCAAGGAGATCGCATCGCTCGCTTCTTCAAACAATCTCTTTGCGAGCACAAAATCATTCCAAAATTGTTTGCCCATTCCTACAAATTGAGACCCTTGTCCAGGAAATAAAAAGGCAAGATTGTTCATGAGATTCCTCCGATCATATTGAACAGGGGATACAATATCCTACAAAATATCCCTTTATCTAACATCCTAGCATGATTATAACAAATGTGTATAGAATACTTTCGGAGGAGTTATTGTTCGTTTTCACAAACGAATTAGATATATTTATTCATAAAATAAAACATGGGGATTTCACCGAAAATCAGTCTTAAAGAGAGATGATGAAAGCCGGGGTGGAGCCTGTTACCGGCTCTTCTTCACTTCGGACGCGCTCTTCATGTTTCATATGTTTTAGGGCTATTGGCATTATTGTGTCAGAAATTACATATTTTCTGTTTATTGTAAAAAATCATTTGTATATCTGTGAAAGATTGTAAACTGATTGCGCTTGATTATAAATGTGGTGCAAGAGATGGATCTGGATGGGGAAAATCCGCAAGGACGAAATACGCCGCAGAACATGCGAATGACCCTGCCCGGATACCGATTGACGCAGTAAATCGGCCTATTGAGTGAACAAGGTTTTCAGGCATAAAAAAACAGCCGTTCAGAGCGGCTGTTTTTTTAAAAAGTATAAGAACTATTGAGCGGTATACCCGCCATCCATGACTACGGCCTGACCTGTGACCCCTTTTGCTTTGTCGCTGGCCAAAAATACGGCGTAATCAGCGATTTCCTTCACTGACAGCAGCCGTTTTTGGGGAACGAGCGGAAAGATGACGTCCTCAAGCACCCGCTCGTACGGTACATTCCTTGTTGCGGAAATGTCCTTTAACTGATTGCGGACAAGCTGAGTGTCCACATATCCCGGACAAAGCGCATTGACGGTAATGCCGTCAGCCGCGCCTTCAAGTGCGCCGACTTTCGTTAAACCAATGACGCCGTGCTTGGCGCTGTTATATGCCGCTTTCCCGTGAAAACCGATCAGTCCGTTGACAGACGCCATATTAATGATTCGACCGAATTGCTGTTTTTTCATAATGGGAAATGCATGCTTCATTGCGATAAATGGCGCAGTCAGCATGAGACGAATGAGCCGTTCAAACTGTTCGGTGGGAAATTCCTCGATGGGCGCGACATGCTGAATGCCCGCATTATTCACAAGGATATCGAGACGTCCGAATTGTTTCTCGACCGTCTGCAGCATATCGGCCACTTGCTTTTCATTTGTTACATCGCATGTGATGCTGACTGCTTCACAGCCTTCATCTTTCAGTCTTGCCGCCGCTTCTTTCCCCGCTTGTTCGTTTACATCAGAGATGATGACGGCTGCTCCTTCACGGGCGAATTCTTTTGCGATTTCAAGCCCGATTCCTCCGGCTGCTCCTGTTACAACGGCTGTTTTTTCAATAAGCAATGAATGCATGACGGCACCTCCTCATTTTGGTCTGACCCCGTTTTTTAACGACTGGCTGACAGTAAAATGACCTTCTGTTTTCTCAAAGACCTCCTCCATTGTTACACCTTCCTGCAGTTCGGTGAGCGTCATACGGCCATCATGAAAATCGAATACAGCCAAATCTGTGATCAGCCGATCGACCACCTGCCTGCCGGTTAAAGGCAGCGTACATTCCGTTCTCACTTTAGATTCCCCATATTTATTAACGTGCTCCATAATGACAATAATCCGTTTTGCTCCGTGGACCAAGTCCATGGCGCCGCCCATTCCTTTGATCATTTTTCCTGGGATCATCCAGTTCGCCAAATCTCCCCGTTCGGACACTTCCATCCCGCCGAGGATCGCTACATCAATGTGGCCGCCGCGAATCATGGCAAAGGATTCGGCACTGTCAAAATACGAGGCTCCCTTTACTTCGGTGATGGTTTCTTTTCCCGCGTTGATCAGATCGGGGTCCTCCGTTCCTTCCGCCGGATAAGGCCCGATCCCGAGCAAGCCGTTTTCAGACTGAAGCAGGACGTTATAATCATTCGGTATCTCATTGGCTACAAGCGTCGGCATCCCTATCCCCAAGTTCACATTCATTCCGTCCTTAATTTCCTTTACAGCCCGTTTGATCATTCGTTTTCTGCTATCTCTCATTCTGTCAGCCTCCTTTATCATGCTTGCCGGACGGTGCGGCGTTCAATCCGTTTTTCATGAATCCCGCCGAGCAGCACGTGCTGCACAAAAATACCCGGCGTATGAATTTGATCCGGATCAAGCTCTCCGGCATCGACGATTTCTTCAGCCTCTGCAATCGTCACTTTGCCTGCCATTGCAGCGAGCGGATTGAAATTTCTCGCCGTCTTTCTGAACATCAGGTTGCCCAGAGGATCGGCTTTCCAGGCCTTTACGATGGCGGCGTTCCCTGTAATCCCTTTCTCCAGAAGATAGGTGCGTCCGTCAAATGTCTTATGTTCTTTTCCCTCGGCTACTGATGTTCCGACGCCCGCAGGTGTGTAAAACGCCGGAATGCCCGCCCCTCCCGCGCGAATTCTTTCTGCGAGCGTTCCTTGGGGCACCAATTCGACTTCCAGCTCTCCGCTTAAAAACTGCCGTTCAAAGGTTTTGTTTTCTCCCACATAGGATGCGACCATTTTTTTGATCTGCCGGTTTGCAAGCAAGAGGCCTAACCCCCAATCATCAACGCCGCAGTTATTACTGACAACGGTCAAGTTTTTTACGCCGCTGTCCCTGATCGCGAGAATTAATTGTTCCGGAATGCCGCACAGGCCGAAGCCTCCTGCGATGAGGGTGTCTCCGTCCTTGATCAGTGCAGCAGCATCTTGATAAGAGTCCATCACTTTTCCCATATTCGTTTCCCCTTTCTGTTTTGGCTACACAAGGCCCGTCAGACTGTAAATGGCGATGATGACAAACACAGCGGCTGTTTTAATGACGGTTATGGCAAAGATATCCCTGTAGGATTGGCGGTGGGTCAACCCGGTGACCGCGAGCAGTGTAATGACGGCGCCATTATGCGGAAGAGTGTCCATCCCGCCGGAGGCCATCGAAATCACCCGGTGCATGACCTCCGGCGGGATGTGGAATGTATTGATTGCTTCTGTATACGCTGCTGACATCGTGCTTAAAGCGATGCCCATTCCTCCTGATGCCGATCCTGTAATCCCGGCAAGCGCAGTGGTCGTCACCGCTCCGTTGACGAGCGGATCTGTAAACGTCTGCGATATGCCGCTGCTGACCATTTTAAAGCCGGGAAGCGCCGCAATGATGCCGCCAAATCCGTATTCGGCTCCTGTATTCATCGACGCCAGCAAGGCACCCCCGATGCCCTCATTCAGTCCTTCTTTCAAATTGAAGAGGACTTTTTTCCAATCGAACAAAATCGTGGTCATGATTCCGATGAACAGTGCGAGTTCTACTGACCAGATCGCAGTGACGGAGGAAAGGTCAATCTTCCCGAACGCTTCTAAGCCGAGCGGCGCAAAATCAAATCCGTCAGGGTACCAATGCGGGAGCCACATCGTGAAGCATTTGTTCATGACTCCCACAAGGATAAGCGGAACAAAGGCGAGCACTTGCCGCGCGGGGCTGGGTTGCGGTAAAACAGGCGTATGTGTTTCATTAGCCAGACTTGAGGATTCCTCTGCAGCGGAAACTTCAGATTGAAATCCAGCATAGCCTTCTCCGGCATTGGCCGCTTTTTTGCGCCGGGATTCTAAATAAATCATTCCGGCCGTAAGCACAAATGCTGCACCAATCAGTCCGAGCCAGGGAGCGGCATAAATGTTTGTTTTAAAAAAAGCGGTCGGAATGACATTTTGAATTTGCGGTGTGCCGGGAAGCGCATCCATTGTAAATGTAAAGGCGCCCAATGCAATCGTACCGGGTATCAGACGCTTGGGAATATCAGCTTTAATAAATAGGTTTTTAGCAAACGGATAAATGGCAAACACCGCTACGAAGAGACTGACGCCGCTGTACGTTAAAATCGCACCCATTAAGACGAGGGCGAGAATGGCTCTTTTTGCTCCCACAAGCTTGACGATTGTTTTTGCAATCGACTCAGCGAGCCCGGATATTTCAACAACCTTGCCAAAAACGGCCCCTAAAAGAAATACGGGAAAATACAGCTTAATAAATCCTACCATCTTCTCCATAAATATATTCGAGAAGAAAGGAAGTACGAAGCTTGGATCTGTCAGGAGCACGGCAAACAGCGCACAAATCGGGGCGAATAAAATGACTGAAAAGCCCCGGTAAGCCGCAAACATCAGCATGCCTAATGCCAATAAAATAATAACAATGTCCACAAATCCCCCTCTTTTCTGCTCAATATTAGTAAGCGCTTACAAAAAATCGAGATAATAAAGCAAAAAACATGCCGGTTTTGCACAGTTTCTGAGGCTGAAAAAATGTGCATCATGGTGAATGTTCCGTTTTGGCGAAAGAAAAGGAGACCCTTGCTGTATTAGATTGATTGGCTGAGCAGTGAGTTTTTTTAGGGATAGTGAGATGGATCAGAGAGGATTTTTGCTTTATAAATATGTATTCTTTTTTCTTTCATTTATTTCCTGCAAGAGGAACCGATAAAATCCGGCCCTCCTGCATGGTCATTCAGCCAATGACAACCGGAAGCTCTTTGAGCGACCTAAAACCAATGAGCTTGCGGTATTCAAGGCGGTGTGCAGCCAGCCGAAGCTTAGGCATCCGCTCAAACAGTGTAAGAATTGCAATTTGTGCTTCGATGCGCGCTAATGAGGAGCCTATGCAAAAATGGGCGTTCTTTCCGAATGCAAGATGCGGGTTCGGCTTTCTTTGGATATCCATTTTGTGAGGTTGATCGAATATGCTTGGATCGCGATTGGCTGCCCCTAAAAGGATATATACCTGCTCTCCTTTTTTTATGGTCTTCCCATTTATTTCGCAGTCTTCTGAGGCGGTGCGTGCCGTCAGCTGCGCGGGGCTGTCGTAGCGCAGACATTCCTCAACTGCAGTTTCAATAAGCGAGGGGTTTTCTCTCAGTGCGCTAAGCTGTTCAGGGTGTTTCAATAAAGTAAACACACCGTTGCTTATGAGGTTTACCGTCGTCTCGTGTCCGGCTATGACAAGTAAGATACATGTCGCGAGCACTTCCTCTTTTGAAAGCTGTTCCTCCATAATAAACCTGCTGATCAAGTCTTGCTGAGGGTGCGCTTTCCGCTTGTGAATCAAATCTTTGAAATATGACGTCAGCCTGCCTGCGGTGTCGCTTGCTCTGACTAACGTCTTTCTTGATCGGGTAAGATCAATGGCCTGGATGACGTCTGCCGTCCATTGTCTGAATTGATATCTCTCCTCTTTCGGCACTCCGAGTATCTCCGCAATGATAAGGCTTGCCAATGGAAAGGCAAACTCTGAAACAAGGTCCGCGGTTTTTTTGATTTGGACTTGATCCAACAAGTCATGAACCGTTTCTTTTATACAAGGGCGAAGTGATTCCGCCGTCTTTGCGGTAAATTCTTTACCGATAAGCATCCGCATCCGCTTATGGTCTGATTGATTTTTAAATAACAGCATATCGTGCTGGATATGCGATAGATTTTGATATTTCGTTGAAGCTTCCGGAAGAGGAATGCGGTTTTTAAACCGAATGTCTTTCAAAATCGCTGCCGCTTCTTTGTACCCGGTGACATACCAGCCCGGATATTTTAATACGGTTCCTTTATAAACAGGATCAATGGATCGCAGTTTGTCATAAAACGGGTAAGGGTCATTCCAAAAATCCGAATCCGCATGGAGAGACGGATGTGCAATCGATAGGTCCGCCGTCATCTTATACCTCCGTATTGCAGGCGGATTGCAGGCCGGCTTTCATTTCTTCAACGGATTCGACTTCAAAACCTAAATCATGGAGCATTTGATGATCCTCTGTTTCTTGCTGCCCTGCTGTCGTTAAGTAATCTCCGACGAAAATCGAATTTGCGGCGTAAAGTCCCAGCGGCTGTAGCGAACGAAGGTTGACTTCCCGGCCTCCTGAGATACGGATTTCTTTTGACGGATTGATAAAACGGAACAAGGCGAGCACTTTCAGGCAATACACCGGATGTAATTCGCTTACCCCTTCTAACGGAGTTCCGTCAATCGCATGCAGAAAATTAACCGGGATGCTGTCGGCGTCAAGCGCTTTTAAGCTGTTCGCCATATCAATGACGTCCTGTTTCGTCTCTTTCATGCCGACGATGACACCAGAACAAGGTGACATCCCCGATTGTTTCGCCGTTTCCACTGTATTGACCCTGTCGTCATACGTGTGGGAGGTCGTAATGTTTGAGTGATTCCTCTGTGATGTATTGATGTTATGATTGTACCGGTCTACTCCTGCCTGTTTCAGCCGCTCTGCCTGTTCCGGCTTCAGCAGACCGAGACATGCGCAGATTTTTAAACCGTACGTTTCTTTAATTTCTTTGACAGCATCAACAACTTGATCTACTTCTCTGTTTGACGGTCCCCGCCCGCTGGCGACGATACAGTATGTCCCTATATTCAGGTCGTGGGCGCGTTTTGCCCCCTTTAGCAATATATGCTTATCCACCATCCGGTAAGACTCAATCGGCGCTTTTGATATTGAAGATTGTGAACAGTACCCGCAATTTTCCGGACACAGGCCTGATTTGGCATTCATAATCATATTCAGCTTTACTTTTTTTCCGTAAAATCGTTTTCTGATATGAAAAGCGGCATGCATCAGCAATAAAAGATCCTCATCAGGACAATTTAAAATGGCCAGCGCTTCTTGATTCGTTACTTCCGCCCCGTCCAGCACTCTCTCTGCAAGATCCATCCATTGATTCATGTTTATCTCCCCATTTGTGTCAGATTCATGAAAGAGGAAACATCTATATGTTTCTCAATCATGTGTTGAATGTTTTCCGATGAAACGTGATCCAGCTTCGGTGTGATTCCCAAAATCGGAACTTTGCATAATATTTCAATCATGCTCGGGTTTGTCTTTTCGTCCAGCCCCGGCCTGCTCCTTACGCCGTTGATAATAATGCCGAGAACCTCTATCCCCATGTTTTTCGCATATTCAACGGTTAAATATGTGTGGTTGATGGTTCCGAGATCAGGCCTGGTGACAATCACCGCCGGCAATTCCATGGCTTTTATCAGATCACTGACTAAGTAATTTTCACCAAGCGGGACGGAAATGCCGCCTGCCCCCTCAACGATGAAACACTCATGACGATTTTTGATCTTACTCCAGTGGGCCATGACATCCGCCATGCTCACGGATTTCCCCTCAAGCATGGCGGCCGTGTACGGGGCAAGCGGCTCTTTCCATTCAAATGGCGTGATTTCTTCATGAGACAGTGCGGTTTGTGACATGTCTTTCAAGAGCGAGGTGTCACTTTCCTGATGAGTCCGCGGCACGCCGCTTAAAAACGGCTTAAACACTCCGATATCCGCCTGTTTCTGCCGGAATGCCGCGGCAAGACCGCAAGAAACGATGGTTTTTCCGACGCCGGTATCTGTTCCTGTGACAAAAAAACTTCTCATTTGTTTATATTCAGCTCTTTTCTAATGGAATCAAATGCTTCTGTCAGCTCGTCTATGTCCTGTAAGCTGCGATCCGCCGTAACGGTCAGCCTGATTCTGCTTTCGCCTTCCGGAACGGCGGGCGGGCGGATGGCCGGGGCGCAGATTCCCTTTTTCTCCAGCAGCGCAGCGGCTGAAACCGCTGTTTTTGCATCACCGATGATAACGGGGATAATCGGTGTATCTCCGCCTCTTACGGTAAAGCCCATATCGGCCAGACGCGTTTTTATCTTTTTGACAGACGACTGCAGCTCCCGGCGCTTATCGTGCATATCTGAAATGATGTCAAATGCCGTATGCGAAGCCGCACAAATTGACGGCGGGAGGGCCGTCTGAAAAATAAACGTCCGCGCCTGATTCAGCAAAAAATCAATGAAAATGTTTGATCCCGCGGCAAAACCGCCTTCCGTTCCTACAGCTTTGCTTAATGTGCCGATGACAACATCAGGACAAACACCGAAATAGTCACTGGTTCCTCCGCCGTTTTCCCCGAGTACACCGGTTGCATGCGCGTCATCTGCTATCACAAATGCCTGGTACTGCTTTGCAAGCGCCATTATGCGGTCAAGAGGCGCGATGGTGCCGTCCATGCTGAAGACCCCGTCCGTGACGATAAAGCGGAGTTTCCGAGTCTGGACGGAGGCGAGTTTTTTCTCAAGATCATCCATATCAATATGGCGGTACACGATGGTTTCCGCTTTTGATAAACGGCAGCCGTCAACAATGCTCGCATGGTTCAGTTGATCGCTTAAAATGACATCGCCTTTTTGAGGCAGTGAGGCAAGCACGCCGATATTCGCCAAGTAACCGCTTGAAAATAATAAAGCCGCTTCCGTCTGTTTAAAGTCCGCGATTGTTTGTTCAAGTTTTTCGTGCCACACAGTATTTCCTGTCGTTAACCGTGAGCCGCCGCTTCCCGCTCCGAACCGGCTCAGCGCTGTTTGCGCGGCTGTGATCAGCCGTTCATCTTTTGACAGGCCTAAATAGTCATTGGATGCCCAGGTCTGCCGCTTTTGCCCCTTGGTTTTAAGAGCGGTTTCCTGTGTTCGCAGCATCCGATACAGCCCGTCTCTTTTCACCGCATCGAGCCTTCCGAGGAGCCATCCGTCAAAATCCACGGCCGGTCACCTCGGCTATCGCTTCTTTCATAATGGAGATCATGGCTTGTAACTGATCGGTTGTGCTGGCAAGCGGCGGCAGAAAGGCGATGACGTCTCCGAGCGGCCGTGTCAGCATACCCAGCTCTCTCATTTTCAAGGAAACCTTGTATCCCATCCGCTTTTCAGGCGGATAAGGCTGTTTCGTCTCTTTATCCCGCACAAGCTCTATGCCGCACATCAAACCGAGCTGGCGGACATCGCCGACATGAGGAAGCTGCTTCAGATCATGAAGAAATTTCGCTGCCGTTTTTGATTTTTCGGCGACTTGTTCAACAATGCGCTCTGATTCGAATAAACGCAGATTTTCAATTGCCGCGGCACAGCCAAGCTGATTTCCTGTATAGGAATGGCCGTGGAAAAATGTTTTCATTTTGTCGTAGTCATCGTAGAAGGCTTCATAAATGGCTTCTGTGGCAAACGTCACAGCGATCGGCAAATAGCCTCCCGTAATGCCTTTCCCTGCCGCCATCAAGTCCGGCTGGACATTTTCATGCTCACAGGCAAACATTTTTCCGGTGCGGCCGAACCCCGTCGCCACTTCGTCAACGATCATTAACACATCATATGCCGTACACAGCTCTCGTACGCCTGCCAGAAAGCCTTCAGGCATGACGATCATGCCGGATGCGCCTTGCACCATCGATTCAATCGTAAGTGCGGCAATCTCTTCGTGGTGCTTTGCAAGCAGCTGTTCGAGCGCGTGAAGGCATTCATCCCGGCACTGTACGGGGTCGCCGCTTTCAGATCTGTATACATACGGAATCGGGGCTTTGTAGCTTTCAAACATCAGCGGGCCGTACACATGGTGGAAGAGTTCAATGGAGCCGACGCTGACGGCTCCGATCGTATCGCCGTGATAGCCGTTCTGCATAGAAATAAACGTCTGTTTCTCGGGTCTCCCTATGTTTTTCCAGTATTGAAAGGCCATTTTCAGAGCGATTTCCATTGCTTCCGCTCCGCTGTCGGAATAAAAAACGCGTGTCAGCTTTTCCGGTGTGATGCCTGTCAGCATCTCGGCAAGTTCTGTTGCGGGAACGTTCGTCATACCCAGCAAAGTCGAATGAGCGATTTTTTCAAGCTGTTTTTGAATCGCTTCATCCATTTCTTTTTTGCGGTGGCCGTGTACATTAAGCCATACTGAAGAAAAGCCGTCATAATATTCTTTGCCGCTGATATCTTTCAGCATGATCCCGTTTCCGCTTTCAATGATTAACGGATCTTCATCGTAATCTTTCATTTGTGTGAAGGGCAGCCAAAGATGCTGTTTGCTTTTTTCAATCATTGATTGTTTCATATGTTCTCCTCCCGCTGAATGAATACAGGCTGCTTCTCTAAAAAATGGATACAGCTCTCTGTATCTATTGAGCCTTCTGTAAAGAAAATCCGGCAGCCGCTTTCATCTCCGGCATTCTTCATCTTGGCAATCCGCTGATATCCCAGCTTCTTTGCGGCAACGTAGCCTGTTATGTAATCAGGGTCATCTGACCAGCACAATTCGGCAATAATCCCCGGATGTGCGCAAACTTTTGCCGCGATGGCATGTGCTTCTTTTATTCGTGAATTTTCCGGCATGTTGTGCGTAAAAGCCCATTTTTGAAAATCATGTGACGGCCAATCCACTCGTGATACCCGCACACCTCTATTTCCTCTGCCGTCAATGCGTTTTCCTGCCCGGATATCAAACAGGACCGCTCCTCTTGCTTCTGCATATTCCGCAATGTTTTCGTACGCTTTCTCTATCATGTGCGGGGGAATCCCCGCCTTTTGCAGAAGCTTGCGGGCGATTGCTTGTCCTTTTTCCGGCGTGTCTGTTTGATGGAAAGCAACCGGCAAAGGGCGGATCGTTTCGATCGGTTCATTAATACTTTCAAGCTGAATCTGCATAAAATCAGGTATCCCTCTTGAGTGCGAGAAGCCTTTATGTAATAAGCCATCTACCGCTTCCTGTAAACCGCTGTAAGTGATGAGCCGTTCTCCGCCGGAAATGTGTTTTCCGCCCTGCTCATGGGGGGCGTTTCGGGAAGCTCTCATTCTGACGCTGTAATAGGTTTCTTCCCGCATATATTCCCCTCCTTTCTCTTACTTTGAAAATTAATGTTAACCAAAATAAATTTAAGGTTAACACTTATACAGAATATTAGTGCCCTTCGCGGAATATGTCAACCTAAACTATCAAACTGTTAACTTAATAAGTTTTGCAAAGTCTCATTACGTTTTCATGTTTTGTTCATATTTTAGTAATTGTTTATTCAACACTGTCCGCTAAAGTAATCCATATCAACAAATAGGACAGCGAACCGCATCTTATTATGAGGGGAGGTCACCGTTATGCTGAAAGAAAAAGTAAAGACAGCAGGCCGTTTTTGCACTGTAGGCGTCGGCAATACGCTGATCGATTTTGGTGTCTTCTTTCTTCTCGCCGCTTGTCATGTCCCCTATCTTCCGGCGCAGATCTGCTCCTATTCGGCAGGGATCATCAACAGCTATGTATGGAACCGGAAGTGGACGTTTCGTGTAAAACGCAAGGCTGACGGGAAAGAGATCATGCGATTTCTCATGATTAATCTTGCCGCGTCGGGAATCACCTTTTTGCTGCTTTACGCGTTTCAAAAAGGCGGCTGTTCGCTATTGGTGAGTAAGTTCGCCGCCACTATCGGCGGGATGATGATGAATTTTATCGGAAACCGAATCTGGGTATTTGGAGATTCGCTGAAAAACATACAGGATCAGGAGTGAAGATGAATGAGAAAAAAAGTGAGAAAAGCGGTCATTCCCGCAGCAGGTTTAGGAACGAGATTTCTGCCGGCGACAAAGGCGCAGCCGAAAGAAATGCTGCCGATTGTCGACAAACCGGCCATCCAATATATTGTCGAAGAGGCCGCAGCATCAGGAATTGAAGATATATTGATTATTACAGGGAGAAACAAACGCTCGATTGAAGATCATTTTGACCGGTCGGCGGAGTTGGAATTCAATCTTGAGGAAAAAGGCAAGACGGAGACGCTGAAGGAAATGCAGCGGATTGCCGATTTGGCCAATATTCATTACATCCGTCAGTAAGAACCGCTCGGACTAGGAGATGCGGTGCTGTGTGCGGAGCATTTTATCGGAGATGAGCCTTTTGCCGTTCTATTAGGTGATGATATTATGGTATCTGATACTCCCGCTCTTTCACAGCTCATCGACGTCTATAACCAACACGGCACAGAAACGGTCGGCGTACAGCCCGTCGATCCTGCTGATGTCAGCAAATATGGTATTATACAGACGGGGCGGCAGAGCGGTCATGTGTACCAGGTTGAGGATCTGATTGAGAAGCCGGCTGTTGAAAAGGCGCCCTCTCATATTGCCGTGATGGGCCGCTACATATTAACCCCTGCTATTTTTAAAACGCTGAAGACGATCGGAAGAGGCGCGGGCAATGAAATCCATTTGACAGACGCGCTGCGCGAAGTGTGCCGCACCCGAAGCATTTACGCGCGGGAGCTTGAAGGAAGCCGGTTTGATATAGGAGATAAAATCGGCTGTTTTAAGGCCGGCACGGAGATCGGGCTTCTGCGGGAAGAAATGAGACCGAAACTTTTAGCTTATTTAGAAGAGGTGTTAAAAAGAGAATCTGAAGAAATCGTGCGTTAAAAAATAATTTGTAACCATTTTGCTTGTCAATCAGTCATATAATTGGGTAAAAAGATAAAGAGGTTGTGAACAGTGTGGGCAATTTTATTAGTGAAATATTATCCTGGCTGACAAGTATGGGCTATTTAGGGATTGCGCTCGGATTAATGATCGAAATCATTCCGAGTGAAATCGTTCTGGCTTACGGAGGCTACATGGTGTCAGAAGGCACGATCAGCTTTTTCGGCGCCATTGTCGCCGGTGTGATCGGGGGAACGATCGCGCAGTGCTTTATTTACTGGATCGCCCGTTATGGGGGACGGCCGTTTTTGGACAAGTACGGCAAGTACTTACTTCTGAAAAAGCATCATGTTGATGTTGCGGAAAACTGGTTTCGCCGTTACGGCGCCGGCGTTGTGTTCTCGGCGCGGTTTATCCCGGTCGTCAGACATGCGATCTCCATCCCGGCCGGCCTTGCGAAAATGCCTCTTTCCAAGTTTGTCATATTGACGACACTCGCCATTATTCCGTGGTCTGTCATTTTCGTTTATCTCGGGTATCAGCTCGGGGGACAGTGGAAAGACGTAGACAGCTATGCCGGAATGTATACAACTCCGATCATTATATTGGCTCTCGTATTTATTGTTGTTTATTTTGTTGTGAAGAAAATGAGATCAAGACTATGAAAAAAGACTGCATAAGAACGGCTGCGAGCCGGATCTATGCAGTCTTTTTTTATTTATACCGGGTATACGGGGTGTTTCCGGTGTGTGAATGTCAGTTGTTTGGACATGTAAGCAGTGAGGCGTTTATTGAGTTCTTCCCGCAAGGAATCAGCAGGAACAATGCCGTCAATCACCATTTCAGAAGCAAGCCGGTAAAGGTTAATGTCTTCCTTATATTCATCACGCTTTTCTTGAATAAAAGCCGGCCTTTCTTCAGGGGCTAGCTCACTGATTTTGTTTGCGTAGACCGCATTCACCGCTGCTTCAGGACCCATAACGGCAATTTGCGCAGTCGGAAGCGCTAAACAGCAGTCCGGTTCAAAAGCAGGCCCCGCCATCGCGTATAATCCGGCACCGTAGGCTTTTCTGACGATAACGGAAAGCTTCGGAACAGTCGCTTCCGCCATTGCGGAGATCATTTTTGCGCCATGCCTGATGATGCCCGCCTGCTCAACCTTCGTTCCGATCATGAATCCGGGAATGTCTGCTAAAAATAGAAGCGGAATATGGAATGCGTCGCACAAAGCGATAAATTTTGCGGCTTTATCCGCCGAATCGAGAAATAAAACCCCGCCTTTGACACGCGGCTGATTGGCGATAATGCCGACCGGCTGTCCGTGAATCCGCGCAAGCCCCGTTATTAATTCCTGCGCAAATAACGGTTTAATCTCAAAAAATGAGTCTTCATCAATGACACGTTCAATTAAATCCATCATGTTGAACGGTGCGTTTTGATGTGCCGGGATGACATCTGAGAGCGGTTTTTCAAAAGCTTTCGGGTTCTTAGATTTGTTGACGGGCGCTTTTTCAGTATAATTTGCCGGAAAGTAGCTGAGATATGTCTGCGCCATCATGATTGCTTCCTGTTCCGTCCGGGCGAGGAGATCACCGCAGCCTGATACGGAACAATGCATACGGGCGCCGCCCATTTCTTCAAGCGATACTTTCTCGCCAATCACCATTTCTGCCATACGCGGGGAACCTAAGTACATGGATGCATTGCCCTCAACCATAATGACAATGTCGCAAAAGGCCGGAATGTAAGCGCCGCCCGCAGCGGAAGGGCCGAACAATAAACAGATTTGCGGAATGCGGCCCGACAGCTTTACTTGATTATAAAAGATGCGGCCGGCTCCCCTTCTGCCCGGGAACATGTCGACCTGATCCGTAATTCTCGCACCTGCGGAATCGACTAAGTACAAGAGCGGACACTGAAGCTTTTCCGCCGCCTCCTGAATGCGGATGATTTTTTCCACCGTTTTCGCGCCCCACGAGCCCGCCTTTACGGTTGAGTCGTTTGCCATCACACAAACGGTTCTGCCGCCGATGGTTCCGATCCCGGTAACGACCCCGTCAGCCGGCAGTCCGTCTGACATGCACTCGGCGAAAAAAGCGTCTTCAACGGATATGCCGTCATCGAATAAAAGCTTCAGCCTGTCTCTTACAAAAAGTTTTCCCTTCTTTTCGTTGCTTGCGTGATATTTCGCGGCTCCTCCCTTTTCAATCGTTTTGCTGCGTGTCTGCCGTTCTTTTTCGTAATCCATCCGAGTCCCTCCATGTTTTATTTTCCTTTGTATTCAGGGGGTCTTTTTTCTTTAAAAGCGCGCAGGCCCTCTTCTCTGTCAAGTGTGGGGATGACTTGTTCATATGCTTTTCGTTCGATTTCGAGTCCTGTATTGAGATCTGTCTCCAGACCCTTGTTTATCGCGGATTTTGCTTGTCTGACGGCGATCGGCCCATTAGCGGCGATGCGGCCGGCCAGTGCTTTTGCTTTTTCCATAAGTTCACCGGCTTCACAAACATGCTCGATCAGCTTCATGTCTTTTCCCTCTTCGGCAGAAAGCCTTCGGCCGGTATAGATCAATTCTTTTGCCGCGCCGGGACCGATAAGCCGGGGCAGTCTCTGCGTTCCGCCTGCTCCGGGAATGATCGCAAGCCCTGTCTCAGGAAGGCCGAGGCCCGCCTGGCTGACGGCTGTTCTGATATCGCAGGCGAGAGCGAGTTCAAGGCCTCCTCCGACAGCGGTTCCGTTCAGCGCTGCAATGACCGGCTGCGGGAGAGCTTCAATGGATGCGGCCGTTTCACCGATACGCCTGACGCTTTGCTTAACCTGTTCATGATTCATCCCCGCTCTTTCTTTTAAATCAGCACCGGCGCAAAATGTGTTCCCGGTGCCGGTGAGAATGACACAACGAATGAATGGCGAGTTTTTGATGTCTTCAATCACACGCTGTAAATGATCAATCATGTCTGAAGACAGCGAGTTGGCCGCATGCGGGCGGTTCAGCGTGATCAGACCGATCGTTTCTTGACAGACGGAATACAAGACGCAATCTCCCATGGCTTCTCCTTTCTCATTTCGTTCTGAATGCCTGCAGGTTTCTGCTTGGCAGGTCTTTGCCTATTTTATCCGCGATCCAGCCGGCGGCATAAAGAAGTTTATTCATGTCCGTCCCGGTATCAATCCCCATTTGTTCGAGCATATAAATGACGTCTTCTGTGGCAGCGTTTCCTGCTGATCCAGGGGCGTACGGGCAGCCGCCAAGCCCGCCTGAGGAAGTATCAAAGGATGTGATGCCCATATCAAGAGCGGGAATGATATTCGCTAGAGCCGTTCCTCTTGTATCATGGAAATGGAGTGCGATTTTTGAGGCGGGAATTCTCGGCAAAAGGGCTTCAAGCACGGCTATGACCTGCAAGGGGTTTGCCGCGCCGATCGTGTCGCCGAGCGATATTTCATCAACACCCATTTCGAGCAGGGTGTCTGACAGGCGGATGACTTGTTCGACCGGCACGTTCTGTTCGTACGGACAGCCGAACACAGTGGACAGATAAGCTCTCGTCGCCATTTTTTCAGCTTTTGCTTCAGTAATAACCCGCCTGAGCTCTTGAACGGTCCGGTCAATCGGTTTGTTTACGTTTTTTTGGTTATGGGTTTCGCTTGCAGATAAAAATACACATGCCTGATCGATTCCGCCTTCTGCCGCATGCTCCAGTCCGATGAGGTTCGGAACGAGAGCCGCGTAGACCGTATGTTCAGATCTGGCAATGCCTTTTGCGACGTCCAGGCTGTCACGAAGAGCCGGAATCCATCTCGGATGCACGAATGATGTCACTTCGATATAGGGAAGGCCTGTTTTTGACAGCATATTGATCCACTCAATCTTATCTTCTGTATCCACCCACGCCGATTCATTCTGCAAGCCGTCACGCGGTCCTACTTCATTGATGCGGACATGTTTCGGACAGTTCATGCTGCACCTCCCGTTTTATTGAAGTTCAATCAGGACCTCTCCTTCATCAGTGAAATCACCTTCTGATTTTTTCACTTCTTTCACCGTACCCGCTGCATCAGCGATAATCGGAATTTCCATTTTCATAGATTCCAAGATGGCCACTTCCTGTCCTTCTTCAATGACATCACCCGGCTTCACATGAATTTTCCACAGGTTTCCCGCCATTTGAATTTTTATGACGCTCATTTGGACGCCCCCTCGTTCATTGTTTGTAAAAAACCGGTTGTTGCCTCGCCCTTTTCAAACACTTCTGAATAGGCAATTTTTGTAAGCAACGGAATGTTGGTTTTAATCCCTTCTACATGATATTCGCCAAGAGCGGTTTTCAGTTGTTCAATGGCTTGTTTTCTCGTATTCGCCGTGACGATCATTTTGGCAATCATCGGATCGTAAAACGGAGAAATGACGCTTCCCTTTTCGACGGCGCATTCGTGTCGCACTGACGGGTGTCTTAAAACGGAAAAAGACGAGATGGTACCGGGTGACGGGTAAAAGGTGACCGGATCTTCCGCATAGATCCGCACTTCAATCGCATGACCGCGGTGGTTGATATCTTTCTGCGAGAAAGGCAGCGCCTGCCCAGCGGCAATTTTCAGCTGTTCTTCCACAAGATCCAGTCCTGTAATTTCTTCTGTCACCGGATGCTCCACCTGCAGTCTGGTGTTCATCTCTAAAAAATAGATTTGTTTCTTTTGGTCGACGAGAAATTCTATTGTGCCTGCATTTTGGTAGCCGATCGATTTTGCGGCTTTAACGGCGGTTTCACCGAGTCTTTGTCTTAATTCATCGTCAACAAACGGCGACGGCGCTTCTTCTATCACTTTTTGGTGGCGCCTTTGGACTGAACAGTCACGTTCAAACAGATGAACGGTGTTGCCGAAAGAATCTGCGAGTATCTGAATTTCAATATGACGGGCATTTTCAATGACCTTTTCCATGTACATTGCGCCGTCTCCAAAAAAGGACGCGGCCCGCTTTTGATTTCCTTCGAACGCTTTGGCCAGCTCTTCTTCTGAATGTACGATCTGCATGCCGATTCCGCCTCCTCCTGCGGACGCTTTCAGCATGACCGGAAAACCGATGGCACGGGCTTCGGCTAAGGCGGAGTGAACATCGGGCAATGGCTCTGAAACACCGGGAACGATCGGGACCTTTGCTTTTTGCATCGTTTTTCGGGCTTCAATCTTGCTGCCCATCTTGGCGATGATATCACCGGGCGGACCGATAAATGTGATTTGTTCCTTCCGGCAGCGTTCGGCGAACAGGCTGTTTTCTGACAGAAGCCCGTAGCCCGGATGAATGGCGTCCGCTCCGGCGGATTTGGCGGCTTCTATGATTCTGTCGATATGTAAATAGCTTTCATTTACTCTCGATTTACCGATCGGATAGGCCTCATCAGCCGCTTTTACATGCAGCGCGTCCCGGTCGGCTTCTGAATACACAGCTGCCGAGGGGATGCCGAGACGTTTGCAGGTGCGGATAATTCGTAAGGCGATTTCTCCTCTGTTGGCAATCAGGACTTTTTTAAACAAATGTGAAGCACTCCCTTTTCATTAAGTTAACTTGAGCTCTTCAATCGTTTTTTCCCGCAGCTTGAATTTCTGAATTTTTCCTGAGGCTGTCATTGGATATTCATCTGTAAACAAAACATACCTGGGGACTTTATAGCGGGCGATATGTTCTTTGCAAAAGGTTCTGATGTCTTCTGCGGAAGCGGTTTGTCCGTCTTTGAGCCTGATCCACGCCGCGGCCTCTTCTCCGTATTTCGGATCAGGCACGCCGACGACCTGAACGTCCGCCACTGCGGGATGCCGATATAACATTTCCTCAATCTCGCGCGGATAGATATTTTCGCCGCCCCTGATCAGCATGTCTTTCAGACGGCCCGTGATTTTGCAGTATCCGTCCTCGTCCATGACCGCCAAATCACCGGTATGCAGCCAGCCGTCTTTGTCTATCGCTTCTTCGGTCGCTTCTTGATTTTTATAATAGCCTTTCATGACATGATATCCGCGGGTGCAGAGCTCTCCTTGTTCGCCCCTGGCGGCTTCTTGGGATGTTCCGGGCCGAACGATTCTGACTTCGATATGGGGAAGCGCGCGCCCCGCTGTTTCCACTCTTCTTTCAAACGGATCATCTGTTCTTGTCTGCGTAATGACAGGTGATGCTTCGGTCTGTCCGTAGGCAATTGTAATGTCAGTCATCCCCATTTTGCCGATCACTTCTCTCATGACTTCCGCCAGGCATGGCGAGCCTGCCATAATCCCGGTTCGGACGTGGGAAAGATCATATTCAGAAAAACGGCTGTCATTTAGGAGGGCGATAAACATCGTCGGTACACCGTGCAGAGCCGTGCAGGCTTCTTGCTCCACCGTTTTCAGAACGGCCGGCGGAGAAAACTGTTCGATCGGAATCATCGCCGCACCCGCGGAAACACATGCCAGCACGCCGAGCACGCACCCAAAGCAGTGGAAAAACGGCACGGGAATACATAAACGGTCACATGAAGTAAGCTTCATGCATTCTGCGATATTGGCCGCGTTATTTACGATATTAAAATGTGAGAGCATGACGCCTTTCGGAAATCCGGTCGTACCTGATGTATATTGCATATGAATGCAATCATCCTTTTTCAGGCTGTCCATCCTTCCGTCAAGCGCTGCATCCGTTACAGCTTCGGCATTATCCAGCAATGAATCCCAACGGTGCATCCCGGGCAGGCTTTTATCACCGATATATAACACCGTCCTTAAAAAGGGATAACGTTTCGAACGCAGCCTGCCGCGCTCACAAGTTTTCAGCTCCGGAATTAGCTTATTCACCATCTCAACATAAGATGTCTGCCGGTAGGAATCCATGATTATCAAGGCCGAGACGTCTGAATGCGCCAGCAGATAATCGAGCTCTGCGATTTGAAAATTGGTATTAATGGTGACCAGAACGGCGCCGATTTTCGCCGTTGCAAATTGCGCCGCGAGCCATTCCGGAATGTTGGATGCCCATATGGCAACATGATCTCCTTTTTCAACTCCCAGCTTCATCAGCCCTTTTGCGGTTTGCCGGCATAACCGGTCAAACTCGGCATACGTATAACGAAGGCCGCGCTCAGGGTAAACAACCGCTTCACGATCCGGAAAAAGCTCCGCGGTCCGCTCAAGCAGCTTTCCGGCTGTTAAATGGATAAGTTCAGCCATATGACCTGCCCCCCTTCCATCCCTGTCTTAGTAAACGTTTTCATTTCACTTCAAAAGCTGTCTTGCGATGACCATTCTTTGAATTTCTGACGTTCCTTCGCCAATCTCCATCAGCTTTGCGTCACGAAGCATACGTTCGACGCCGCATTCCTTCATATAACCGGAACCGCCATGAATTTGGATGGCCTGAAGGCATGTTCTGACGGCCATTTCTGAAGCATAAAGCTTGGCGAATGCAGCTTCTTTCGTAAATGGCAGGTTTTGATCCTTCAGCCATGCCGCTTTAAGCACCATCTGTCTGGCAAGGTCAATTTCCATCGCCATATCGGCCAGCTTAAATTGAATGGCTTGAAATGACGATATCGGACTGCCGAACTGCTTGCGTTCCTTCGCATATGACAGCGATGCCTCCAGTGCGCCTTGAGCGATACCGACAGCCAGTGCCGCAATCGAGATCCGCCCGCCGTCTAATGTATATAAAAATTGTTTAAAACCTTTTTCAGGATCACCGAGCAGGTTATCGGCAGGCACCCTGACATCCTCCAGCACAAGTTCGGCCGTATCCGACCCTCTCACACCCATCTTGTCGTACGGATTTGTGATCGTAAATCCCGGTGTGTCTGTCGGGACGATGAGAGCTGAAATGATCGGTTTTCCGGCGGAGTTCTTTCCCGTAACGGCGGTGACAATGACCGTGCGGGCGTAATTTGCGTTTGTGATCCAGCATTTCTCTCCGTTTATCACATAGTCATCGCCCTTTTTCTCGGCTTTTGTCTGGGTTCCGCCGGCATCGGAACCGGCATTCGGCTCTGTCAGCCCGAATGATCCGAGCGCTTTTCCCGAAGCAAGCGGAATAAGATGTTCTTGCTTTTGTTGGTCAGTACCGAAATAGTATAATGGGCTTGCGCCGAGTGACACGGCCGCCGCGTAGCTCAGCCCCGTGCTGCCGCAGGCTTTTCCGATTTCTTCGACCGCTGCTGCATATGAAATGGTATCACCGCCCGCCCCGCCGTATTCTTCCGGAAACGGAATTCCGAGCAGCCCGAGTTCGCCTATTTTTTTAAATGTGTCTATCGGGAAGACGGCCGATTGATCAACCTCATGGGCTTTCGGGGCAATTTCATTTTTGGCGAAATCTCTGACCATTTCGCGCACCATCTGCTGTTCTTTTGTCAGTTGAAAATTCATTAACCTTCCTCCTTCTGCTGCTTTCTACATTTTATTAATGGGGGTCTTTATTCATTCCATCCAAATAAAGTCTGAACATTCGGACTCATCCGCTACAAAAAAAACTGACAGCGCCGCAACGGTCAGTTTTATTAATAATGGCTATTTAATTGTCCGTTTTGCGGAGGGACGGCTCTCATGGTGAAGCCTGTCAACGGAAGTAACGAAATAGGTGCAGGCTTCTTTCGCCCGAATATCAGTATCTGAAAATGTCTGCGTCCGTGACGATGTTTTTCTGACTGTATCCACTAAATAAGGCTGCTTTCCCTTTTCTGCGCGGTAAATGGCGTAATAAGCCGTTTTTTTACCGTTGGATTTCGCATCTTCAATATAGAGTGTATGGCCTGAAGCGTTCTTCTCCGCCCGTTTGACAGCCGGTTTTTTTAAAGCGGAATGTCCGAGCCAAGGCATCTCGGGAATTAATGCGGGCCGGCTGTACATGTCTTTGATCAAACGGTTTTTCACATCGAGCGGATTACGGTTTAAATCCTTTAAACTGAAATGCATGCTGCCTTTTATCCATGCTGATCCCCTGTTTAGAGTAATCTGCCTTCCGTATTCCCCCGGGTCGGCCCAGGCCGGATCAGCGTTGTTGTTGATTTTATAAGCTGCCTGCCCGATATATAAATGCACCGGCCGATTGTTCACTTCTTTTCCCCACCAATCCGCTAAGACGTCATATGCCGCCGCTTTAAATCCGATGCTCCAGTAAATTTGCGGTGCGATGTAATCAATGTATCCTTTTTGGATCCATTCTCTCGTATCAGCATATAAATCATCATAGTTCCGCACCCCGGCGGCCGTTTCGGAGCCTGTCGGGTCATCTGCGGCATTTCTCCATACGCCGAACGGGCTGATTCCGAATTTGACATAAGGTTTTTCTCGTTTGATGGTTTGGTTGATTTCTTTTACAAGCCGGTTGACGTTATCCCTGCGCCAGTCATCAACTGATGCAAAGTGAGCTTTTCCGTACCGTTCGTATTCCGCCTGATCGGGGAATTCCTGTCCGGCAATTTTATAAGGATAAAAATAATCATCCATATGAACCGCATCAATGTCATAACGGCTGACCACCTCTTTGATTCCATCCGTTATAAATTGTCTTACTTCCGGAATGCCCGGATTGTAGTACAGCTGTTTTCCGTATGCAGCGACCCAGTCCGGATGCGAACGCGCGGGATGATCATCTGAAAGCGCATTCAAATTTGTGTGATTCATCGTGATCCGGTAAGGATTGAACCAAGCGTGAAATTCAAGATTCCGTTTATGTGTCTCTTCAACTAAAAAAGCAAGCGGATCGTAGCCGGGATTTTTGCCTTGTGTTCCTGTCAGATACTCTGACCAAGGCCCGTAATCTGATGGATAAAAAGCATCAGCCGCAGGCTTAATTTGGACGATAACGGCGTTCATTCCCATCTCCTGAACGTCATCCAGCAGCTTGCTGTATTCTCTTTTTTGCTCTTCCGGTGACAGCCCTTTTTTAGAGGGCCAGTCGATATTGGTGACAGACGCGATCCATACGGCTCTCATTTCTCTCTCCGGCTGAGTGCCGCTTGCTTGTGCGGATGCTGAGAATGTAAAGATGCCGGCTGTCAGTACAACGGCCAAAAACCATATCATGCTAAAACGGCAGCTTTTCATGTTTTTCCCCCTCTCTGCTTTACGGTATTCCGAAGCATTCCGGGCGGTGAATCAGAAAGCCTGCTTTGCTCCTCTCAGCCTAAAAGGGAAAGAAAAAAGTCCTAAAGCGAATCAAAACGCTTCAGGACTTTTTATGTTTCATAGCGGCGAGCACGTCAATGACCTTCGTTCCGACGCCGACACACGTTTCAAGAATGGCCTGCGCTCCGGCGATGGACAAAATGAAAATAACCGGATGTGCATAGCGGGGCCAGACCAAGTAGCAGATGCCGATCAATATGGCGCACCAGACGCCCGCACACCAATAACATTGCAGCATATAACCGAATGCGGAGGAAGGGACTTTTTTTTGGACGGCGCGCCCGTTTTGATCGACGGTTTTTTCTTGCTTTATAAAGGGTTTTCTTATGAATTCCGTAATCTTATCAAATACGATCAAATGGGTCAGCCGGTAGCTGGCAAGAATGATCATTACATACGTAAGCCAAGATAGGTTCGTCATGTCAAAGCCTCCAAAAAAACTGGTTTGATTCCCCTATCTTGCCCTCTGTCATACTGAACCATTCTGCCGGATGTTACAGATTCCGCGCCAAGCGTCTTCCGCTGTTTGCAATGATGTCCAGTATGACCTCAGCATTCTGCTGTGCAAAGGCGGGTTCAAACATATCTTTATGGGCGCCCCCGCCTTGATATTCCTGATAGAGTCCCGTTGTGGCGCCTTCCCATTTCATCGGCTCGGTCTTATCACTGTGCTCTTCCTTTATGCCGGCCTCGATAAAATGGAGGTTTGCCGCGATTTGGCCGTCATTTATCAGTTCCGCCCAGTACGTTTGATAGCGCTCTGTTTTTCGGATGACCGCTTCCCTGACGGCTTCCGGGACATTTTCGGCTGTTGCGTTTGTTGGCTGCGGCGGCAATGTGTCAAGCTTTCTGTACGCGTCTGCGATAATGACGTCGCTGATTTCTAAGCCGCGCTTTTCCATCGCTTTTGCCGCCTCGAATGCCGTATTGCCGCCTGCCGAATATCCGAAGAGTATATAAGGGCCTTCCGGCTGGATTTCCAGCATTTTATCAATGTATTGTTCCATTCTGCTGTCTTCTTCAATAAAGTTAAAACCGTACACAGCAGCCCGTCCATTTAATGCCGCCGCAAGATCTTTAAAGAAAATGCCGAAACCTGAGATAGGCGGAAAACAGAAAAGATTGCGGCCTTTCGACTGGTTCAGTCTGCTGATATGCTGCTCTGCAGCTTCTGTCAGTGTGTTTGAATACAGCTTTTCAGCCAATTGTTCAATTGTCGGATATTCAAATATCATTTCAATCGGCACATCCATCTGCTGCCTGGTCTTCAGCTGATGAATCACTTGCAATGCTTTCAAAGAATGGCCGCCCAGCTCAAAGAAGTCATCCTGTATGCCCATCTCCCTGCAGCCGAGGATCGGCGTCCAAATGTCGATCAGCTCACGCTCTACCCAGTTTCGTGGCGGAACGGCTTTTGATGACGTTTTTTTCCGTTCTGGCGCAGGCAGCCCGCGGCGGTCCACTTTGCCGTTTGCGGTAAGCGGCATACGGTCAAGCTTCATCACATACTGAGGAATCATATAGTCGGGAAGCGACCTGGCCAACAGGGATCGAATGGCTCTTTCTTCAACATGTGCGCCTGTATAATACGCACAAAGGATTGCTTCTTGTCCTTCGTCTGACACGATGACTGCCGCTTCCCTGATTCCATCAATTTCAGTCAAGCGCGCTTCGATTTCGGCCGGCTCAATCCGCTTCCCGCGAATCTTGAATTGGCGGTCGATACGGCTGATGTATCCGATGCTTCCATCAGGCAGCCAGTGTGCCAAGTCGCCTGTTTTGTAGATCTTTTCTTCAGGATGAACCGGGTGGCTGACAAACGCTTCACTTGTTAAGTCAGGCCTGTTTAAATAGCCTTTGGCAACCCCGTCACCGCCGACACAAAGCTCACCGGGCACGCCGATCGGCGCAAGTCCGCCATTTTTATCAATGATATACGCGGTTGAATTGCTGATCGGTTTTCCGATTGGGATCGGCTGAGAAAAATCGTGCCTGATTTCGTAAAAGGTAGAAAATGTCGTATTTTCTGTCGGTCCGTATATGTTATAAAGGCTGAGATTCGGACAGCGGTGTCTGACCTTATTGATGAGCGCCGGGGACAATGCTTCTCCGCCGACATATAAGGTGTGCAACCCAGAAAACATCTCCGGATCTGCCTGGGCGAACTGGTTAAAGAGCGCCGTCGTCAAAAACAGAATCGTAATACGGTTGGAAGAAAGATAATTGCCGAACCTCTCAGGGGCAAGCATTGTCGAGCGGTCAACCACATGAAGACATGCTCCGTTCAAAAGCGCTCCGAAGATTTCGAACGTCACTGCATCAAAACCGATGGACCCTGTCAGAATGAGACGGTCCGACATGCCAGCCGACGTGTAATTGCTGTTTGACACGAGCGATACGACGTTTCGGTTGGAAATCATCACGCCCTTCGGTTTTCCTGTTGAACCGGATGTATACATAATATAGGCAAGGTCATCAGGTGCTGTATCGGTATTCAGTTTTCCCGCATCAGGTGTTTGTTTTTCAGCTGCAGCCGGGATAGAGATGATGTGAGAAAAGTCAATGTCAGTCTCAATTCCTTTTTGTACCGTTAACAGCTGTGCTCCGCTCTCAGTGAGCATATCGGCGATCCTGTCGGTTGGCAGTTCTGCATCAAGAGGAAGGTACGTCCCTCCCGCTTTCAATACAGCGAGAACAGCGATGATAAATTCCGGTGAGCGTTCGGCCAGAATCCCGGCAATTCCCTTTGGCGCCAGACCGTTTTCCAGCAGGGTGCGGGCGAATGCAGTTGACCGTTCATCGAGCTCCCGGTACGTCATCGTCAGCCCGCCGGCGTGAAGCGCCTGATGGTCCGGGGTTTTCTTCACCTGTCGGCTGAACAGGCTGATGATGCTTTCATCTCTTTCATAAGTTGTTTTCGTGTCATTAAATTCGCCGATTATTCTTGATTTTTCCTTTTGTCCGAGCATCGGAAGCCGATCAGCGGGAACATCGGGATTGAAGGCGGCGCCGCGCAGAGCTTCTTCCAAGTGTCCTTTTACGCTCTCTATCCATACTTCGTCATAAACGTTCGCATTGTAGCTGAATTTGATGAGCAGCTCATCGCCAGGCGCTATGATGAGGTTAAAATCGTAGCCCGATTGTTCCGAAACGTTGACATTCCCGATCCGGAATGGTGCATCCGATTCCTTTTCCGCGTCTTTCATCTGCTGCTGAATCGGATAATTTTCAAACACGATAATATGGTCGATTAAATCCTGTTTCAGCTCAGTCTGCGATTGGATGTCAGCAAGCGGATGATAGCTGAACGCCTCTGAGTCAAGCATTTCTTTCTGCAAGCGGCCCAGCAGTTCTCTAAAGCTTTCGTCACCCGTTTTAATGCGTACCGGAACGGTATTGATAAACAGCCCGATCATGCTTTCCACGCCGTCAATGACGGAAGGCCGCCCTGATACGACGGCGCCGAATACGGCATCGTCCGTCCGGTTGTAGCGCTGCAGCATCAGGCCCCATACAGTCTGCATAAGAACTGCGAGCGTAGCGCCCTCTTCTTTGGCGATGGTTTTCAGCTTGTCCGTCAGGTTTTGATCTATAGAAAACAGCAGCTCTTCCTTGCGGTAGCCTTTTTCCTGGGGACGGGCCGATATTTTCGGGAGTCCTGAGGGTGTCTCGCAGCCTGCTAAATATCCTTTCCAATACTCAGAAGCCGCGTCTTTGTCCTGAGCAGTCAGCCATGTAATATAAGTGCTGTAAGGCTTTGCGGGTGCCAGTGTGACAGGTGAGCCTGATTCAATCGCCCGGTACATATGCATGAATTCCTGAAGGACGATGCCGAGGCACCAGCCGTCCATAAGGATGTGATGGTGACTCCAGACGCATACATATTTTTCGTCAGCCGTTTTAAACAAAGAAACGCGCATCAGCATATCCTTTTGCAAGTCAAAGCCTTTTAAGCGGTCACGTTCCTTAAATCGTTGTAAATAGATGCTCTGTTCCGCTTCGTCCAAATGTGTAAGATCTTCGCGGTGCAGCCGGAATTCCCGCTCACGCAGCACAACTTGGCGGGGGCCGTTCAGCTGAGCGACATGAGGTAAAAAAACCGTTCTGAAAATATCGTGACGGCTGATGACAGACTGTACGCTTTGCTCAAACAATTCCGGACGAAGCCGGCCTTTTATGGTGAAGACGGATTGCTCGATATATGCAGCCCCCTCCTTTTGCAGAAAGGAATGAAAAAGCATTCCTTCCTGCATTCGGCTGAGGGGATAAATATTTTGGATATTTTTTGTTTTGTCCATGTGTTCCTCCCGCTCGGTTTAGTGGAAGCTGAGTAAGTCGGCAATATCCTGCAATGCTTCCTCAGTCAGCTCCCGATCATCAAAGTCACTGACGGTCTTCTCCGTATCGGTTTTGCTGAGGCAGTGTTCCGACAGTTTCAGGAGATAATACCGGCAGCTTTCGGACAGCCGTTCGATCGTATCTTGCCGGAAGCGCTCCGTTTCATAGGAAATGCTGACGGTCATCCGGCCTTTTGCCGCAATCGCGCTGATTTCAAGTGACTGCTCCCGTTTCCATGTATCTGTCACATCATCTCCGCCTCCCAAAGGAGAAAACTGAAACGCGTCAGGCTGTTCCGTTTCTGCCGGGTTCCCGCCGGGCGCATCGAATTGTCCGAGATAATTAAAGCTGATCTCCGGTGCTTTCCCGAAAGTCATCCCGGCAAGCTTCGGCGGTGTTAAATATTTGAGGACGCCGTATCCGTTCCCTTTATCCGGAATGCGCCGCAATGTGTCTTTGACGGATTTCAATGTGCGAATTTCATATTCTTCAAGAGGTTCATAAACTCCGCTCCGGAAAAGCACCGGGTAAATGGAAGTGAACCACCCCACTGTCCTGCTGATGTCCGCACCTGCCTGCTCTGATTGGCGTCCGTGTCCTTCAAGGGCGATTTTCAAAGCGTGCCGCGGCGACCACTTTTGAATGGCAAGCACGGCGGAAGCCAAAAGCACATCTTGCGTATCCGTATTGTAGGCACTGTGCACATCTTTCAACAGGGCGTCCGTTTCACTTTCTGTCAGAGTGAAGGATACCGTGTTCCGTTTTTTTGCAGGAGTTTGAGATAAATCTGCCTGTTCGTAAGGAAGACTTTCTGTTTCATAGTGTTCAATCTCCCGCCAATACTCCGCCTGCTGAAGAAGCTGTTTACTTTCGGCATAATCGGCCAGCTGCTCCGTATATGTTTTGAATGACATGGTTTTCGGAGGGAGTTTGATTTCCTGTCCAGAGACGGCCTGTTCATAAGCAGAAGCCAAGTCTTCCAATAAAATCCGCCATGATATCCCGTCGACAGCGAGATGATGGACCGTCAGAAACAAGTAATCTTCTGCTTCAGAGCGGAACAGCCCCGCCTGTACCAGCGGCCCGTTCTCTAAATCCATGTTTCTCTGAAGCTCTGCGACGCGGCGTTTTACAAAACGTTCCTTCTCATGCTCATCGCCTTCCATTTCTAATATGGTCAGGCTGTAAAGCTGCTCATCTGCGAGGTCAGCCGGTCTGTTGAAGAGGAGAAGACCTTTCTCTTCGTCTTTTTTGCAGACAATGCGCAAGGCATCATGATGAACGGTAATGGCTTTTAGCGTTTTCCTCAGAGCCTCTTCATCTATTGAATTTGCTCTCGTCAGCATGACGGACTGGTTAAAATGATTTGCTTCCTTCATGTCTTGTGTGAAGAACCATTTGTGAATCGGCGACCACTTCACTTCTCCTTCTGCAGGAGCTTGGCTGACCGGCTGCCGCTCTGTACGGACATAAGGCGCCAGCTCCCTAATTGTCGGCCGGCTGAAAATATCTTTTACGGCGATCTGTTTTCCTGCCTGATGTAATCGGGCTGATACTTGCAGGGCTTTAATGGAATCGCCGCCCAGTTCAAAAAATGATTGATCCGCGGCAATGTTTTCAGTTCCGAGCACTTCGCTCCAAATCGCGGACAGCTCTTTTTCCATGTCGCTTTCAGGCTCGGTAAATGCCCGTCCGGTGTGCGCTTTTTTCCGCGGCTCAGGAAGCGCGCGGCGGTCAAGCTTCCCGTTCGGTGTGACAGGCAGGGCTTCAAGTGTTTCAAAGAACGCCGGCACCATATAAGCGGGCATTTCATTTCTGAGTGCTTGCTGCACAGTTTCACTTTCTGTTCCTTCTTCTGTCACGATATAAGCGCATAGTTCCGTTTGGCCTGCTGATGCGGGCAGAGCGGTGACGGCTGCTTCTTTGACTCCTTTTATGCCTGTTAAGGCGGATTCAATTTCTTTCAGTTCCACCCGGTAGCCTCTGATTTTGACTTGCTCGTCCATTCGGCCGATATACTGCAGCGTGCCGTCCGGCAGCCATTTTGCCAGGTCGCCCGTGCGGTACATGCGCCGGTTCTTCTGGAACGGGTCTTGGACAAAGGCTTGGGCCGTTTGCTTAGGAAGATTGCGGTACCCTCTTGCAAGGCCGGAACCCGAAATGCAAAGTTCTCCCGTTACACCGATCGGCTGCGGATGATCTCCGTTTAAAATATAAACGTGTGAATGCTCAATCGGACGGCCGATCGTGATGTTCTTACTTTGTTCTATATGTCTTGCCGCTGTAGTGGCGACGCTGTTTTCCGTCGGGCCGTACTCATTGGCAAGCTCAGTGTGTGGACAAACTGATAAACTGCGGCTGATAATGTTTTGGTCGACAGCTTCTCCCGCTAATGTGACAATTCTGAGAGACTCTGCATCCCCCGGCTCCAGTACGTCAAGCAGTGTACGGTACAGTACGGGAACAATGATCATGTGAGTGATGCGGTAAGATGCAAGATAGTGTTTAATAGCAAGAATATCTCTTGCTTCATCTTCGGCTAAAACGGCCGCTTTCGCACCGGAAATCAGCGGTGTGAACATGCTTGTTACAAACCCGTCAAATGAAAATGAAAAGAGCTGAAGAATCGTATCTTTCTCATTCAGATCATAAAATCCGCTCCGCCATTGAAGGGTTTGGCTGACGGATCGATGTTCGACCATAACCCCTTTCGGCCTGCCTGTCGTTCCCGATGTATAAATGATGTAAGCCAAATCTTCCGGTGCTGATAATGACTGGACCGGCGAAGCATCCTGTTCTTGAATATCCTCCAGTGCGAGCACTTCACCGTTAAAACGATCAGGCACTTGTTCTATCGCACCGTGTGCGGTAAGGAGAAGCGCTGTGCCGCTGTCTGAGATGATATATTGCTTGCGTTCCTCCGGATATTCAGGATCTATCGGGACGTAAGCTCCTCCGGCTTTCCAAACCCCGAAGACTGCCGCTACTTGTTCCGGCGATCTTGGTATCACAATGCCGACGGCTGCATCAGGTCCGATCTGCCGTTTTTGCAGGGCTCTGGCGATTTTATTCGACCAGTCATCTAATTCTTTGTATGTGATCAATGTTTCCCCGCTGATAAGGGCCGCGGCATCAGGTGTTTTTCGCGCCTGGGTGATGAACAGTTCATGAACTGTTTTTTCAGGCAGCTGTTGATCCGTCATGCCGTTAAAGTCTGAAAGAATCCGGTTCCGTTCCGGAGCAGTCAGCATGCTGATCGCTTGTAAAGAAGTTTCCGGTTCACGGACAATGTGTTCAAGCATCGTCATAAAGTGGGAAGCCCAGCGCTGCATCGTTTCTTTCCGGAATAAAGACGCCGCATATTCAAACAGAAAATGAATCTGTCCCCCGCCTTCAGAAGCCTGCAAAGTGACATCAAATTTGGAAACCGGACGGGACACGTCCGCATTCTGAATATGCAAACCGTCCAACAGCAGTTCCTCATGCTCTATATTCTGGACGACAAGCATGGCGTCAAACAGCGGATTGCGGCTTGTGTCCCGCTGCACCCCGAGCCGCTCCACTAGCTCTTCAAACGGATAGTCCTGAT